>JBDHTM010000035.1:0-42366 GCA_039808685.1 Allobosea sp.
CCAGCTCGAACAGAGCGGTGGCATAGCGCTGAGCTACGCCCGACACCAATGTCCCCTGCGATCCGCCTTCAGCCACGCTTCCCGTCTCTCGTTTCAAGGAACCGCACCGGCGACCTTCTGAAGCGAAGGTGGAGTGCATGGTCCCGGCGCTGCGAGTATCATAGGCGCGAAGCCGGCTAGACGACTTCGCGACCGAAATGTGGCGGTGCGATAGCATGTGGTTCCGGGCCGCGCAATCGCTGATTGCCCTTCATAAGCGGCGATTTTGCCGCGCCTTTCAGCGCTTCAAAGGAAGCTTTGCGGATCGACATCGACCGCGACCCGGACCGAGCCCTTGGGCCGGGGTGTCCGTTTCAGCCAGCCGCGCAGGTAATCCTGCAGGTTGATCTCGCGCGCCGTCTTGACGATCAGGCGCATGCGATGGCGCCCGCGCAGCACCGCCAAAGGCGCTTCCGCCGGCCCCAGCACCATGATTCCGTCACTTGCCTCGGCCGAGCGCGCCAAGGCCCGCGCGTGGCTTTCGGCCTCCGCCTGGCTGTTGGCGGAGACGATCAGCGCCGCCAGACGCCCGAATGGCGGCAGGCCCGCCGCCTCCCGCGACGCCTCCTCTGCGGCATAAAACCGCTCCGGATCGCCCGAGATCAGCGCTTTCAGCACGGGATGCTCGGGGTCATGCGTCTGAAGCAGGGCGCGGCCCGGCTTCTCGCCCCGTCCCGCGCGGCCCGTGACCTGCCGCAGCGCCTGAAAGGTCCGCTCGGCCGCGCGCGGATCGCCGGAGGTCAGGCCGAGATCGGCATCGATCACCCCGACCAGCGTCATCCCCGGGAAATTATGGCCCTTGGCGACAAGCTGCGTGCCGATGACGATATCGAATTCGCCCCCGGCCACCGCCATCAATTCCTGCTTCAGTCGCTCCGTCCCGCCCGGAAAATCGCTAGAGAGCACGATCGAACGCGCCTGTGGAAAAAGCGTCGCGACCTCCTCGGCCAGCCGCTCCACGCCCGGCCCGCAGGCGATCAGGCTCTCCGGCTGGTGGCAGGCCGGGCATTCATGCGGCCGGCGCTCGACATGGCCGCAATGATGGCAGACCAGCGCCCGCCGGAAGCGATGGTCGACCAGCCAGGCCGAGCAGTTCGGGCACTGGAAGCGATGGCCGCAATCCCGGCACAGCGTCAGCGGGGCATAGCCGCGCCGGTTGAGGAAGAGCAGCGACTGCTCCTTGGCTTCCAGATTGGCCTCGACCGCCTCGATCAGCACGCCCGAGAGCCAGCGCCCCCGCTCCGGCTTGTCGCGGCGCAGGTCGACGAGGCCGAGCTGCGGCAATTCGCGCCCGCCGAAGCGCTCCGGCAGCTTGAGATGGGCATAGCGCCCGCGCTCGGCATTGACGCGGGTCTCCAGCGAGGGCGTCGCGGAAGCGAGCACGACCGGCGCATTTTCGATCCGGCCCCGGACCACCGCCATGTCGCGGGCATGATAGGAGACGCCGTCCTCCTGCTTGTAGGCGCTCTCATGCTCCTCGTCGACGACGATGAGGCCAAGATCGCTATAAGGCAGGAAGAGCGCCGAGCGGGCGCCGGCCACGACCTTGGCTTCGCCGGACGCGATCGCCGCCTGCAACCGCTCGCGCTTCCGCCCGGTCACGGCCGAGTGCCACAGGCCCGGCCTGACTCCGAAACGGGCCTCGAACCGGTCGATGAACTGCGCGGTCAGCGCGATCTCCGGCATCAGGATCAGGCTTTGCCGGCCGAGCCGGATCGCCTCGGCAACGGCCTCGAAATAGACCTCCGTCTTGCCCGAGCCGGTGACGCCTTCGAGCAGCGAGACGCCGAACGCCTTCGCCTGCACCGACCTGACCAGCGCTTCCGCGACCTCGCCCTGCCCTTCCGAGAGCTCCGGCACCGCATGCTCGGGATCAGGCAAGGCCGCGATCGCCTCGCGCGGCAGGGGCTCGACGATGAAGGTGCCGGCATCGACGAGGGAATCGATCACCGCCGCGCTGACCGAGGCCGCCTCGGCCAGCGCCGATTTCGCAAGCAGCAACCCGCCTTCGGCCGCCGCGATGGCCCGCGCTCGCGCCGGGGTCATCCGCGCCGGCGGTGGGCCGGCGAGCCTCACGCCGAGCTTCGGCCGCTCCGGCGTATCGTCCGGCTGGCGACGCAGAGCCAGCGCCAGTACCGAGCCTTTCGGCGCGAGCGTATACCAGGCCACCCAGTCGACCAGCTTGCGCAACGCCGGATCGAGCGGCGGCATATCGTATTTCTCGGTGACCTTCTTGAGATTGCCGCCGCGACCGCTACCAACATCCCAGACGACGCCGACCGTCTCGCGCGGCCCGAGCGGCACCTGCACGACATCGCCCGGCTTGAGCACAAGCCCGGCCGGCACGGCATAGCTATAAGCCTGGTCGAGTCCGAGAGGGATCAGCACGTCGACCGTGCCGCCCTGCCCCGTCTCTTCGGTATCGTCGATCAGATCGAACTGCGCCATCGCCAAAAAACACCACCGCCGTCATCCCGGACGCAGCGAAGCGGAGATCCGGGATCCATCATAGGCGCCGCGCTCTACGATGGATCCCGGATCGGCGCCGCTGACGCGGCTTGTCCGGGATGACGGCGTGTTTCGTAACCGTATCTAGCATCGATTCGGCTGCTGTTAAGGCAGGAGGCTCATCCTTCGCCCATGACCGATTTCGACTCCTTCCGGCGCGACTGGCTTTCGCACCTCGCGGCCGAGCGGCGCCTTTCGCCGAAGACGCTGGAAGCCTATTCCCGCGATCTCGGCCAGTTCCATGCCTTCCTGACCGAGCATCTCGGCGGCGCGCCCTCGCTTGCCGACATCGCCGCGCTGAAGCCTGTCGACCTGCGCGCCTTCCTCGGCCAGCGCCGTCGCGACGGCGTCGGCAACCGCACCCTGATGCGCCAGCTCGCGGCGCTCCGCTCCTTCGCCCGCTTCGGCGAGCGCCAGGGCAGGCTCACCGCCGCCGCCTTCGCCGCAACCCGCGGACCGCGCCTCGGCAAGTCGCTGCCGCGCCCGCTCGAACCTCCCGCCGCCAAGGCCGTCACCCAAGCCGATACCCGGGCCGGCGAGGAGCGCGAGCAATGGACCCTCACCCGCGACGCCGCCGTGCTCGGCCTGCTCTATGGCAGCGGCCTGCGCATCTCCGAGGCGCTCTCGCTCGCCCGCGCCCAGGCGCCGCTTCAGGCCGGCGATACGCTGACCGTGATCGGCAAGGGCAGCAAGACGCGGATGGTGCCCGTGCTGCCTGTCGTGATTGCGGCGATCGCGGAATATCTCAAGCTCTGCCCCTGGCGCCTGCCGCCGGAAGGCCCGCTCTTCGTCGGCGCCAAGGGCGGGCCGCTCTCGCCACGAATCATCCAGCTCGCGGTCGAGGGCCTGCGCGGCGCGCTCGGCCTGCCCTCCTCGGCCACGCCGCATTCCCTGCGCCATTCCTTCGCGACGCATCTGCTCGGGCGCGGCGGCGACTTGCGCGCCATCCAGGAACTGCTCGGCCATGCCTCGCTCTCGACCACGCAGATCTATACCCGCATCGATTCGGCCCGCCTGATGGCGGCCTATGACGCCGCCCATCCGCGGGCGGGGCGCTGACCGCCCTCTTGATGCCGCAACGGAACACCCTCACAAGACGGCAGCCACCTTGGGGATGATTCGATGTCGGGCCATGTCGAGACGCCGGAAAGCGGCAACAAGAAGGTCGCGCTGCTGATCGCCGTGCTGGCGCTCCTGCTGGCGCTGGCCGAGATCGGCGGCAAGAACGCCGAGAACGAGGCGGTCGCCAGGAATATCGAGGCCTCCAACCTCTGGGCCTTCTTCCAGGCGAAGACGATCCGCGGCACGGTCGTGCGCACCGCGACCGAGGCGATGGAGCTCGATCTGGCCGATACCACCGACGCCGCAGCGCGCGACCGGCTGCAGAAGCGCATCGAATCCTGGAAAGCGACGGCCGCGCGCTATGACAGCGAGCCCGAGACCAATGAGGGCCGCAAGGAGCTGGCCGCGCGGGCCAAGGCGGCCGAGCAGAAGCGCGACGATCACAAGGCCCGCAACGAGAATTTCGAGATCGCTTCGGGCCTGCTCCAGATCGGCATCGTCGTGGTGTCGGCCTCGATCATCACCGGTGTGACGCTGCTCGCCTTCGTCGGCGGCGGCCTGGGTGCGATCGCGCTCGGCTTCATGGGCCTCGCACTCTTCGCGCCGCATCTGCTGTTCTGAGGCGCTTACCGAGCCCGCCGCAGGCGTGGATCGACCGCGTCGCGCAGGCCGTCGCCGAGCAGGTTGAAGCCCAGCACGGTGAGCGCGATCGCAGCACCTGGGAAGATCGCGAGCCAGGGCTGCGCCGCCATGAAGGTCTGCGCCTCGTTGAGCATCCGCCCCCAGGACGGGTTCGGCGGCTGCGTGCCCAATCCGAGATAGGACAGCCCCGCCTCGGCCAGCACCGCGAGCGCGAACTGGATCGTCGCCTGTACCACCAGGATGCCCGCGATGTTCGGCAGGACATGGCGCAAGGTGATCTGTCGGTTGTTCAGGCCCGCCGCTCGCGCCGCCTGGATGAAATCCTGCGCCCAGACCTGCAGCGCCGCCCCGCGCGAGAGCCGCGCGAAATAGGGCAGGTTCAGCACGGCGATGGCGACGATCGCATTGAGCATGCCAGGCCCCGCGATCGCGGT
Organism: Allobosea sp.; assembly: GCA_039808685.1. Classification (GTDB taxonomy): domain Bacteria; phylum Pseudomonadota; class Alphaproteobacteria; order Rhizobiales; family Beijerinckiaceae; genus Allobosea. The sequence goes on from JBDHTM010000035.1 coordinate 4,686, forward strand.
CATCATGATCGCGGTCAGCACGGCCGGGAAGGCATGGGTGAAATCGGCCGTACGCATGATGATGTGGTCGAGATAGCCGTCGCGCCGGACGGACGCGGCCAGTCCCAGCGCCGTGCCCGCGACCATGCCGATGCCGACCGCGCCCAGGCCGACCGCCAGCGAATTGCGCGCGCCGACCATGATCATCGAGAACACGTCGCGGCCGAACTGGTCGGTGCCGAACCAGTTCGCGGCGGACGGTCCCTTGAGCCGGTTCAGGATCATCATCTGCGTCGGTTGGTAGGGCGTCCAGACATAGGAAATCAGCGCGGCGGCAACGACGAGTAGGGCTAACCCCGCCCCAATCACGAAAGAGGGCGCGAGCCACCAGGGCCGCTTGCCCCCGGGCGCCTTGTCTGAAACCGCGCTCATGACTGCCCCAGACGCGGATCGATCAGCCCGTAGAGCAGTTCGACCGCGAAATTGATCAGGATCGCGAGCCCCGCGAACAGCATGACGAGGTCCTTGACCACGATGAGGTCGTGCTGGGCGATCGCCTGGAAGACCAGGCGCCCCAGCCCCGGCAGGGCGAAGACGTTCTCGATGATGATGGCGCCGGCGATCAGCACCGAGAACTGAAGGCCGAGGATGGTGACGACCGGGATCAGCGCGTTGCGCAGCGCGTGCCGGCGCATCGTCGTGCCCTCGCTCAGCCCCTTGGCGCGGGCGGTGCGGACGAAATCCTCTTGCAAGGTGTCGAGCATCGAGGAGCGGGTCACCCGTGCGATGATCGCCGCCTGCGGCAGCGCCAGTGCCAGCGCCGGCATCAAGAGCGCCTTCAGCGAGACGCCGAGCCCCGCCTGCCAGCCCGGAAAGCCGCCGGCCGGCAGCCAGCCGAGCCCGACCGCGAAGACGAGCACGAGCAGCAAGCCGAACCAGAAATTCGGGATGGCGAGCCCGGCCTGCGCGAAGGCCATGACGCCGGCGTCAGTCAGCCTGCCATGGCGCGAGGCCGCGAGCATGCCGAGCGGAATGCCGATCGCCATCGCCAGCGCGATCGCCATCAGCGCCAGCGGCAACGTCACCGCCATGCGTTCGGCGATGAGCTGCAGCACCGGCACGCGATAGGTGTAGCTCTGGCCGAGATCGCCGGTAGCGAGCCCGCCGAGCCAGATGAAGAAGCGCAGTACCGCCGGCTTGTCGAGCCCCATCTCGGCCCGGAGCGCGGCCAGCGCCTCAGGTGCGGCATTGAGGCCGAGCGTCACCGCTGCCGGGTCGCCCGGCAGGATTTCGAGCACGACGAAGATCACCAGCGCCGCCGCGAGCAGGGTCAGGACCAGCGCGGCGAGCCGGCGCAGGATATAGCCGATCACGCCTTGCCCCTCTCCGCCCGGTCATCCCGGACAAGCGGCGAAGCCGCGCCGATCCGGGATCCATGCCGGAACGCTCCCGGCAAAGGTTCAGGCATGGATCCCGGGTCTCCCTCCGGTCGCCCGGGATGACCCGGTCGGGACCATGACGACAGGCTCACCGCCAGCGCAGCTCGGCCAGCGGCGTCACCGGCAATGGCCAGTCGGTCCACATGCCGTCCAGCGCGGCATTCGCCACGGTGATCTTGGGCAGGATGAACAGGAAGCCGTTGACCGCGTCCTGAGCCAGCTTGCGCTGCGCCTGCTTGTAGAGCTCGTTGCGGGCGCTCTCGTCCAGAGTCTCCGAAATCTTGGCGATCAGCGCCTTGAACTCGGGATTCTTGTACTGGAAGTAGTAGCCGTCGCGCGCGTAGATATCGATGTCGAGCGGCTCGGTATGGGCGATGATGCTGAGATCGTAATCCTTGTTGCGGAAGACGCGCTCCAGCCATTGCGGGAATTCGAGCGGCTCGATCGCCGCGTTGATGCCGACCTGCGACAGCAGCGCCGCGACGATCTCGCCGGAGCGGCGGGCATAGGACGGCGGCGGCAGCTTCAGCGTGCAGTTGAAGCCGTTCGGGAAGCCGGCCTCCGCCAGCAGCGCCTTGGCCTTGGCGGGATCGTAGGGATAGGTGCCGGTCAGGTCGATATAGGCCGGGTGCAGTGGCGAGAAATGGCTGCCGATCAGCGGCACGTCGAAACCGTAGACGCCGAGCGCGATGGTCTTGCGGTCGAGCGCATGGGCGATGGCCTGCCTTACCTTCAGATTGTCGAAGGGCGGCTTGGCATTGTTGGTGGCAAGCACCGTCTCGCCCTCGGTGCCGCCGATCGTGACCTTGAGCTTGGGATCGGCCTTGAGCTGCGGCACGGCTTCCGGCGCCGAGAGATTGGTATGGGCGTCGACATCGCCGGCCCGGAGCGCCGCGACCTGCGCCTGCGGATCGGACATGAAGCGGAAGGTGGCCTTGGCCAACGCGGGCTTCTCGCCCCAATAGCCGTCGAAGCGCGCGAGCTCGAGCCGGTCGCCGCGGTTCCAGCGCACGAACTTGAACGGGCCGGTACCGACCGGCTCCGTCTTGTTGTTGGCAGCCGTCGCTGGCGCCACGATCACCGCATCGCCCCAGGCGAGGCCGAACAGGAAATTCGCGGTCGGCTGCTTCAGCTTGATCACCACGGTCGCCGGGTCCGGCGTCGTAATCTCGGCGATCGGCGTGAAGAGCTGGCGCTGGGCGTTGGTGGAATCAGGTGCGACCGCGCGCTCGAAAGAGAACTTCACCTGTTCGGAAGTGAAGGGCGTGCCGTCATGGAATTTCGCGCCCTGCCGCAGCTTGAAGCGATAGGTCACATTATCGTCGGCGATCTGCCAGCTCTCCGCGAGGCAGGGCTGAATCTTGCCGGTGCGATCGACTTTGACCAAGCCCTCGAAGATGTTCTGCAGCGTCACCTCGCGGATCGCCTGGGCGGCGCCCGAGGTCGGATCGAGTGTGGGCGGCTCCAGCGTCTGGGCGATGGTGACGCTGTCCTTCGCCTGGGCCAGCGCGACGAGGGGAAGCTGCGCCGCCAGCGCTGCCAGTCCCGCCCCTGCCAGGAGTTTACGCCGCGTCGTCATACCCATCGCTCCGGTGCCGTTGTGACGCGAGGATGGCGCGGGAAAGCCGGGAAACGCAAGTCCGCTTCCAGCGCAATCCCCGATGGGCAGAAGTCGCATCTGGCGCACTAGTATACCAGGCAATTGACCCCTGCCGCGGCCGGCTCTAGAGATCGGGGCGACCGATGGAGATGCCCCATGCTGCTGCACGACGATCGCCTCTTCCCCGCCGATCCGGTGACGCGCGGCATCGCGCGCCGGCTCTTCGCCACGGTCCGCGACCTGCCGATCATCTCGCCACACGGCCATACCGATCCGCGCTGGTATGCCGAGGACAATGCTTTCCCCGATCCGGCCACCCTCTTCGTGAAGCCGGACCATTATATCTTCCGCATGCTCTACTCGCAGGGCGTCCGGCTGGAAGAGCTCGGCATTGCCCGCAAGGATGGCGGCGAGGTCGAGACCGACCCGCGCAAGATCTGGAAGCTCTTCGCCGATCACTGGCATCTCTTCCGGGGCACGCCGACCCGCCTTTGGTTTGAGCACGCGACCTCGACCGTCTTCGGCGTCAACGAGCGCCTGACGCCCGAGAGCGCCGACCGGATCTACGACAAGATCGCCGCGAAGCTGGATGAGCCCGAGCTGCGCCCCCGCGCCCTGTTCGAGCGCTTCAAGATCGAGGCGATCAGCACCACGGAAGGCGCGCTCGACGATCTGAAATGGCACGACATGATCCGCTCCTCCGGCTGGGGCGGCAAGGTCGTGACAGCCTACCGGCCCGACAGCGTCGTCGACCCGGAATTCGAAGGCTTCTCTGCCAATCTCGAAAAGTTCGGCGAACTCACCGGCGAGGATATCGGCTCCTGGACCGGTTATCTCGCTGCCCATCGCAAGCGGCGCGCCTATTTCAAGGAACGCGGCGCCACCTCCTCCGACCATGGCCATGCCAGTGCCCGCACCGCCAATCTCTCGGATGCGGATGCCGAAAAACTCTATGCCAAGATCCTGAAGGGCAAGGTCTCGGCCAAGGACGCTGATCTGTTCCGCGGTCAGATGCTGACCGAAATGGCCAAGATGAGCCTCGATGACGGGCTCGTCCTCCAGATCCATCCGGGCTCCCATCGCAACCACAACGCGGCGCTGTTCGAGCAGTTCGGCCGCGACATGGGCTGCGACATCCCGACCGCGACCAACTATGTCGAAGCGCTGAAGCCGCTGCTCGACGCCGTCGGCAACGAGCGCAACCTCACCATCATCGCCTTCACCCTCGACGAGACCGTCTATTCGCGCGAGCTCGCCCCGCTTGCCGGGCACTATCCGGCGCTGAGGCTCGGGCCGGGCTGGTGGTTCCTCGATGCGCCGGAAGCCATGCTGCGCTTCCGCGAGCTGACGACCGAGACGGCCGGCTTCTACAACACCGTCGGCTTCAACGACGATACCCGTGCCTATCTCTCGATCCCCGCCCGCCACGATGTCGCGCGCCGCGTCGACTGCGCCTATCTCGCCAAGCTCGTCGCCGAGCACCGGCTGGAGGAGGACGAGGCGGCCGACGTCGCCTACGACCTCGCCTATCGCCTCGCCAAGGAGGCCTACAAGCTGTGACCCGCCTCTCCGCTTCCAGCCTCGCCAACCTGCCGGCCTCGGTCCGCCGCCCGGCCTATGACCGTGCCGCACTCAAGCCCGGCATCGTCCATCTCGGCCTCGGCGCCTTCGCCCGCGGCCACCTCGCCGAATATACCGAGGACGCGCTGGAGAAGCGCTTTGCCCCCTGGGGCATCGTCGGCGCCAGCCTCCAGCGTCCGGACCAGCGCGACAGGCTGAAGCCACAGGACGGGCTCTACACCCTGCTCAAGCTCGCGCCGACCGGGCCGGAACTGCGTGTCGTCGGATCGGTGCTCGACGTTCTCGTCGCGCCCGAAAGCCCCTCGGTCCTGATCGCGAAGCTGGCCGCACCCGAAACCTGCATCGTCTCGCTCACCGTCACCGAGAAGGGCTATTGCCACGATCCGGCGACCGGAAAGCTCAAGGCCGGTCATCCCGACATCGTCCACGACCTCGCCAATCCGAGCACCCCGCGCTCGGCTGTCGGCATCCTCGTCGCCGGCCTGAAGGCGCGCCGCGATGCCGGGCTCGGCCCCTTCACCGCGCTCTGCTGCGACAACCTTCCCTCCAACGGCCATGTCCTGCGCGGTCTCGTCCGCGACTTCGCAGCGCTGACCGACGACAGGCTCGCCGCCTGGATCGAGGCCAATGGCGCCTTCCCCGCGACCATGGTCGATCGCATCGTCCCGGCGACGACCGACGCCGATATCGCCGAAGTCGCCCGGCTGACCGGGCTCGACGATGCCGCCCCCGTTATCGGCGAGCCCTTCCGGCAATGGGCGATCGAAGATGTCTTCGCCGCCGGCCGCCCGGATTGGCACGAAGTCGGCGCCCAGATGGTCTCCGAGGTCGCGCCCTTCGAATTCATGAAGCTGCGCATGCTGAACGGCGCGCATTCCTCGCTCGCCTATCTCGGCTATCTCGCCGGCCACGAGACGGTGGCAGAGGCCAGCGGCGATCCGGTCTTCGCCCGCTTCCTCGCCGGGCTCTGGGCCGAGATCATCCCGACCGTGCCGGCGCCGCAGGGCGTCGTGCTGGCGGATTATGCGAAAGCCCTGCTCGCCCGCTTCCAGAACCCGGCGATCCGCCACCGCACCTGGCAGATCGCCATGGACGGCTCTCAGAAGCTGCCGCAGCGCCTGCTCGGCACCATCCGCGAGCAGCTGAAGGCCGGCGCCCCGATCGACCATCTCGCGCTCGGCGTCGCCGCCTGGATGCGCTATGTCACCGGCACCGACGAGACGGGCGGCGCCATCGACGTTCGCGACCCGCTCGTGGCGGAGTTGAAGCGCGGCGCCGATGCGGCTGGGCGCGATGCGAACGCTCTGGTCGTGGCGCTCACCGGGATCGAGGCGATCTTCGGAACCGACCTGCCGGGCGACCTTCGGTTTACAAAACCGGTGACCGCGCATCTGGCCTCACTCTTCGACAAGGGCGCGAAGGCGACGGCAGCAAGACTCGGCTGAGCCTCCTTCGCCATGGTCGGGTCAAGTCCGAGTATGGCGATGAGGTCTTGATCCGCATCGGCATCCGAAGCCACATAGGTGCGATGCTTCGCGCGCTCTTCCTTGCCTTCTCGCTCCTCACCGCCGCCACGGCCCTGGCGCAGGAGCCGCCGCGCATCGCGATCCCCAATCTCTGGGACCCGCGCGTGCGGCTCGACCGGCCGGAGCCCGGCCCGCCGCGCGTCGTGCGCTTCCTCGCCGATGACGATTACCCGCCCTTCCATTTCGCCGGGCCGGACGGGGCGTTGACCGGCTTCTCGGTCGAGTTGGCCCGTGCCGTCTGCGAGAAGCTGGCCTGGACCTGTACGGTCCAGCCGCGGCGCTTCGATACGCTCGCCGACTCGCTGGCCGAAGGCCGCGGCGACGTGCTCGCCGCCGCCATGAACCTGACGCCTGCGCTCCGTGCGCGCTTCGCTGCGAGCCATCTCTATTTCCGCGCGCCCGCACGCTTCATGACCACGCGCGGCAACGCCCAGGCAGCGCTCGATGTCACTGCCTTGCAGGGACGCCGGGTCGCGGTTGTCTCCGGCACGGCCCATCAGGCCTTCCTGGAACAGCTCATGCCTTTCGTGCAGCGCCGCGAGAGCGCCAATCTCAACGCCGCCGTTGCCGCGCTCCGCAGCGGCGAGGCGGAATATGCCTTCGGCGACGGCGTGGCCTTGTCGCTGGCGCTCGCCGGCAGCGGCGGCGAGTTCGCCTTCTCGGGCGGGCCCTATCTGGAAAGCCGCTATTTCGGCGAAGGCGTCGCCTTCCTGCTGCGCAAGGACGATCCCGGCCTGAAGCGCGCGATCGACTACGCGCTGCAGGGTCTCTGGGACGACGGGACCTATGCCCGCCTCTATCTGCGCTTCTTCCCGGTCAGCCCGTATTGACCGAGCCGCACCTGTGTCATTCCGGATTCTTCGCGGAGTTTATCCTTGGGCCGACCGAAGATCGGACCCGAGGGCGAAGCCCCGGAAATGACAAAACCGCCCGATCTCAGGGCGCGTTGCTGGCCAGCGCCTGCTTCGCCACCGCCGCGAGCCAGCCGGAAGCTGCGGGCAGGATCTCGTCGTTGAAATTGTAGCGATCATTGTGCAGGTCGCCGCCATTCACCGACGGGCCGTTGCCGATCCAGATATAGCAGCCCGGGCGCTTCTCCAGAAAATAGGCGAAATCCTCGCCCGTCGTGCTGGCCTTCATGTCGCGCCGGACGGGGAGCCCTGCCGCCTCACCGGCCGCAGCGGCCATGTCCTCTTCCGCAGGCGTGTTGATCGTGGCGACGCCGTACATCACATCGACCGCAGCCGTCATCTCGAAGGTCGCGGCGATGTTCTCCGCGATGCCCCTGAGCCGTGAAAGCAAACGATCACGCACCGCCGGCACGAAGGTGCGGAAGGTACCCTCGATGAAGACACTGGTCGGGATCTGGTTGGAGGCGAGCCCGCCATGCACTTGGCCGATCGAGACCACCGCCGATTCCATCGGATCGACATTGCGCGAGACGATCGTCTGCAGCGCGACAATCAGGTGCCCCATCGCCACGATCGGGTCATGGGTCTGCTCGGGCAGCGCCGCATGGCCGGCCTTGCCGGTCAGCGTGATCTTGAAGCGTCCGGGCTCGGACATCACCGGCCCGCGATGCACGGCGATGGTGCCGGCTGCAAGTCCCGGCCAGTTATGCAGGGCGAAGACCCTCTCCATCGGGAAGCGTTCCAGGACGCCGTCGGCGATCATCGCCTGGGCGCCGCCCGCCCCCTCCTCGGCCGGCTGGAAGACGAACTGCACCGTGCCGCTCCAGCCGTCATCGGCCTTGAGCAGCGCGGCCGCGCCGAGCAGCGAGGTGGTGTGGCCGTCATGGCCACAGGCATGCATCACGTTCGGCGTCTTCGACTTGTAGGGGAGATCGTTGGCCTCCTGGATCGGCAGCGCGTCCATGTCGGCGCGCAGCCCCACCGTGCGCTCGGACGGGCCCTTCTTCAGCGTCGCCACCACGCCATGGCCGCCGACATTGGCGACGAAGGGCACGCCGAGCTCGGTCAGCTTCTCCTGCACGAAGGCGCTGGTCATCTTCTCTTCGCGCCCGAGTTCGGGGTGGGCGTGGAGATGTCGCCGCCAGGCGGTCAGCTTGTCGAGCAGGTCGCGGTCCAAGGCGGGCATCCTTTCAAGGCGTAGTCGAACTGGAAAAAGGCGAAACGGAGCCTATACGCTCATGCCGAGCCGGCAAGGCGCTTTGCGTGAGGGCCGCACCCTCGTTTGCCGCATTTCACCACCTTCTCGCATTGACGGCGCCCTTCGCAATCTGCGAAAGCCCCTTCTTCGCTTTTGCGATATGGCTTTTCAATCAGGAGAGGACACCGCCCCTCATGCCCGCCTTCGACGCAGCCCTCGTTGACGCCGCCCAGCGTTCGGCCGCCTGGCCGTTCGAGGAGGCGCGCAAGCTCGTGGCCCGCATCGAGAAATCCGGCAAGAAATCGGTGATCTTTGAAACCGGCTACGGCCCCTCGGGCCTGCCACATATCGGCACCTTCGGCGAGGTCGCGCGGACCTCGATGGTCCGCCACGCCTTCCAGGTGCTGACCGGCAACACCATCCCGACCCGGCTCGTCGCCTTCTCCGACGACATGGACGGCCTGCGCAAGGTGCCGGACAACGTGCCGAACAAGGAACTGCTCGCGGCCAATCTCGGCAAGCCGCTGACCGAGGTGCCGGACCCGTTCGGCACGCATGATAGCTTCGGCCGCCATAACAACGCCCGGCTCTGTGCCTTCCTCGACAGCTTCGGCTTCGACTACGAATTCAAGTCCTCGACCGACTCGTATCGCGCCGGTGAGTTCGACGCGACGCTGCTCAAGATGCTCGCCCGCTACGATGCCATGATGAAGATCATGCTGCCGACGCTGCGCGAGGAGCGGGCCGCGACCTATTCGCCCTTCCTGCCGATCCATCCGAGGACGCGCGTCGTCATGCAGGTGCCGATCGACGAGGTCGATGTCGAGGCCGGCACCATCGCCTGGGCCGATCCGGCGACGGGCGAGCGCTTCGTCACCCCGGTCACCGGCGGCCAGGTCAAGCTGCAGTGGAAGCCGGACTGGGCGATGCGCTGGGTCGCCCTCGGCGTCGATTACGAGATGGCCGGCAAGGACCTGATCGACTCGGTCAAGGTCTCCTCGCAGATCGCGCGTGCGCTCGACGGCACCCCGCCGGAGGGCTTCAATTATGAGCTCTTCCTCGACGAGCAGGGTCAGAAGATCTCGAAGTCGAAGGGCAACGGCCTGACGATCGAGGAATGGCTGACCTACGGCCCGCCGGAGAGCCTGGCGCTCTACATGTTCCAGCGCCCGCGCGAGGCCAAGAAGCTCCATTTCGACGTGATCCCGCGCGCGGTTGACGAATATCTCCAGTTCCTCGGCGGCTACGAGAAGCAGGACTGGAAGAACCGCCTCGGCAACCCGGTCTGGCACATCCATGCCGGCAACCCGCCGGCGCCGGAGGTCATCGCTGCGGGCGAGGGCGACAACGCGGTCAGGACGCAGGTCACCTTCGGCCTGCTGATGAACCTCGTCGCCGTCGCGAATTCCGAGGACAAGGCCGTGCTCTGGGGCTTCCTCCAGCGCTATGCACCGGGCATGTCGCCCGAAACCCATCCGCGCCTCGACGCGCTGGTCGGCTACGCGATCGCTTATTTCCGCGATTTCGTGAAGCCGGCGAAGAGCTACCGTGCGGCCGACGAGGTCGAGCGGGACGCCTTCACCAAGCTCGACGCCGCCTTGGCCGCGCTACCCGCCGATCCGACGCCGGAGATGGTGCAGGATACGGCGCTCGACGTCGCCCGCGCCATCCCGCGCTACCAGAATCTCACCGCCAAGAACGCGACCCCGGAGCGGCCGGGCGTCTCCGGCGACTGGTGGAAGGCGATCTATCAGGTGATGTTCGGCGAGGATCAAGGCCCGCGCTTCGGCTCCTTCGCGGCGATCTATGGCCTGCCCAACACGCGCGCTCTGATCGCCAAGGCGCTGGCCGGCGATCTCGTGCGGGAACACGCGGCCTTCCTCGACGCGCGCAAGGCAGGCTGACGCGCGATGACCGGGGCCGAAGCCGTCGAACGGGCGATCCGTTCACGCCGCGCCGTCCGCGCCTTCCTGCCGGACCCGGTCGACCCCGAGCTGCTGCGCCGCCTGATCGATCTGGCGGCGCAGGCGCCCTCCGGCACCAATATGCAGCCCTGGAAGCTCAGGGTGGTCGGCCCGCAGACGCGTGCACGTCTCGAAGCCGCGCTGCTCGCTGCCGTCGAATCCGGCGAGCGGCCGGGTGTCGAGGAATATCGCTACTATCCCGCGCAATTCCGCGAACCCTATCTCGCGCGCCGCCGCAAGCTCGGCTGGGACCTTTACGGCCTGCTCGGCGTCACGAAAGGTGACACCGAAGGCATGAAGCGCCAGACAGCCGCCAACCTACGATTCTTCGACGCGCCGGTCGCCCTGATGCTGACCATCGACCGCGATCTCGAGATCGGCTCCTGGCTCGATCTCGGCATGTTCGTCCAGACCCTGCTGATCGCGGCGCAGGGCCACGGCCTCGATTCCTGCCCGCAGGCGATTTTCGCGCAGTTCCACACGATCGTCCGGCGCGAGCTTGCGATCCCCGAGGACGAGGTCGTGGTCTGCGGCATCGCCATCGGCAAGGCCGATCCCGACGCACCGGCCAACCGACTCGTGCCCGAGCGCGAGCCGGTCGAGGGCTTCACCACCTGGCTGGATTGAAAGGCGTCAGGCGCCCGTCTGCGCAGCCGCATCCTTCCGGAACAGCTTCACCACCGGCCCGACCAGCCAGTGCATCGCGACGATGGTGAGGCCGCCGATGATCACGCCGAACACGGCCGCCAGCCCCGCTCCGGCCAGCCATTCGCCAGCGCCCGTCAGAGCCGCCGGCAGAGCGCGCCCTGCCGCGACCGCGAGATCGTGTACGCCGTGCCCGAGACCGGCAAGGCCGTATTCTTCCAGCCCATGGATGATGATGCCGCCGCCGACCCAGAGCATCGCGGCGGTGCCGACCACGCCCAGCAGGTTGAGGAAATGCGGCATGGCGACGACGAGGCCGCGCCCGAGCGGTTGCGTCAGCCATGACAGGGCTCGGTCGAGCGCTCCCGCCTCACCCGGCAGCAGCCGCCTCATTCCGAGTAGGCTCGCCGCCGGCCGCTGATTGGCGGCAAGCGCCATGCCGGCATCGTCGGCCTTCACGATCAGCGCGACGACGCCATAGACCACGACGGTGATGCCGATGCCGACGATGGCGAGCACCGCCGCCTTCATCCAGAACGACTGGCCGGCGACGCCGGCGAGCGTGATCGCCATGATCTCGGCCGAGAGGATGAAATCCGTCTTCACTGCACCGGCGATCTTCTGCTGTTCGAGCGCCGCCGGGCCGCCGGCCACGTCGCCGGCCTTGCCATCGCCGTGGCCGCCATGCGGCAGGACCAGTTCCAGGAGTTTCTCGGCGCCTTCGAAGCAGAGGAAGACGCCGCCCGCCATCAGCAACGGCGTGATCGCCCAGGGCGCGACCAACGCCAGCACAAGCGCGCCCGGCAGCAGGATGAGCAGCTTGTTGCGCAGCGAGCCCAGCGCGATCCGCCAGATGATCGGCAGTTCCCGCGCCGCCGCGAAGCCGACGGCATAGCGCGGCGTCACCGCGGCATCGTCGATGACGACGCCGGCAGCCTTTGCCCCGGCCTTGCCGGCCTGCGCCGCGACATCGTCGAGGGAGGACGCCGCGATTTTGGCGATACCGGCGACATCGTCCAGCAGCGCAAGCAGCCCCGAAGCCAAGCGGCTCTCCTTGAAAGGTTATCGATCAGGCGAGGATAGAGCGCTTTTGGCTCACCGCAATGACAGCGCGCCGCCTCAATCCTTCAGGCTGGCGAAACCCTTGCCCTCTGCAGCGAGGCGCCTGAGCAGCGGCGCCGGCTCCAGAGCCTTGTCGCCGATCTCCGCCGCCAGCGCTTCCAGCCGCTTCACGATAACGTCGAGCCCGACGCTGTCGGCCCAGAACATCGGCCCGCCCCGCCAAGCCGGCCAGTTATAGCCGTGGATCCAGACGATATCGATGTCGCCCGGCCGTGCCGCGATGCCCGCTTCGAGGATGCGCGCCCCCTCGTTCACCATCGGGTCGAGCAGGCGCGCCAGGATCTCTTCCTGCGTGAAAGAGCGCCGCGTCACGCCCTGCTCGGCCGAGATGCGCGTGATCAGCGCCTCGACCTCGGGGCAGCGCTGCCCGGCGCGCGCGCCCTGCGGATAGATGTAATAGCCGCGCCCGGTCTTCTGGCCGAACCAGCCGGCCTCGCAGATCGCATCCGCCACGGCGGCCTTCAGACCACGCGCCTTGCGCGAGCGCCAGCCAATATCGTTGCCGGCGAGATCGGCCATGGCGAAGGGGCCCATCTTGAAGCCGAAGCCGACCAGCGCGGCATCGACCTCATGCGGCAGGGCGCCCGCGACCAGCAGGCGCTCGGCGGCGCGGGTGCGCTGCTCCAGCATGCGGTTGCCGACGAAGCCGAAGCCGTTGCCGACCACGACCGGCACCTTGCCGAGCTTGCGGCCGAGCGTAACCGCGGTCGCGATCGCATCGTCGGCCGAGCCCTTCGGCCGGACGATCTCCAGGAGCTTCATGACATTGGCGGGGCTGAAGAAATGCATCCCGATCACGTCCTGCGGGCGCGTGGTCGCCGCCGCGATCGTGGGAATGTCGAGATAAGAGGTGTTGCTGGCGAGGATGGCGCCAGGCTTGGCGACCTTGTCGAGCTCGCCAAAGATCTGCTGCTTGACGCCCATCTCCTCGAAGGCGGCCTCGACGACGATATCGGCGCCGGCCGCGGCCGCGAGACCGACCGCCGGCTTGATCAGCGCCATGCGCTGCGCCTTCGCCTCCGGGGTCAGCGAGCCCCGCGACACCGAGATATCGTAGATCGCGCCGATGCGGTTCACGCCATTGTCGAGCGCGGCCTGCGCCGTCTCGATCAGTGTCACCGGGATGCCGGCATTGGCGAAGCACATGGCGATGCCGCCGCCCATCGTGCCGGCGCCGATCACGGCCGCGCCGGCGATCTCACGCGGCTTCACCTCCGGCCCGATGCCCGGCACCTTCGCGACCTCGCGCTCGGCGAAGAAGACATGGCGCAAGGCCTTCGAACGCTCATCGATGACGAGCGACAGGAAGAGCTTGCGCTCCACCGCGGCGCCCTCGTCAAAGGGCAGCGTGAAGCTCGCGCGCACGGCTTCGACCAGCGCCGGCACATTCGGCATGCCGTCCGCCTTCTTGATGGCATCCCTGGCCAACGCTTCGAAGGCCTCGCGATCGGCCTCGGTCAATTGGCCGATGGCTTCGCTTGTCACCGGATGGCGCCCCTCCGCCGCCAGCGCCTCGGCCAGCCGGATCGCGGCCGCGAGGACATCGCTGGATGCGACCTCGTCGACGAGCCCGTATTCAACCGCCTTGCCGGCAGAGATCGGCTCGCCCGAGAGCATCATCGGGAAGGCCTTGGCCGCCCCGATCAGGCGCGGCAGCCGTTGCGTACCGCCGGCACCGGGAATGATCCCGAGCTTGATCTCGGGCAGGCCGAGCTTTGCGGCCGGCAGAGCGACTCTGGCGTGGCAGGCCAGCGCGACTTCGAGACCACCGCCGAGCGCCACGCCTTGGATCGCCGCGACGACCGGCTTCGCCGAGGCCTCGATCGCATCGAGCACATCCGGCAGGCTGGGCGGGGCCGGCGGCTTGCCGAATTCGCTGATATCGGCTCCGGCGATGAAGGCCTTGCCGGCGGAAGCGATGACGATCGCGGCGACGGCGGTATCGGCATTGGCCTGCCTGATCGCGTCTGCCAGCCCTTGGCGCACGGCTGCACCCAGCGCATTGACCGGCGGATTGTCGATGGTGGCGATCGCGACCTTGCCGTGAACCTCGAGCTGAACCTTCGTCATCGACGTCTCCGCAATTCCCTTTCGCGCCCGACTCGCACGCTCAGGCAGCGAAGGCGTCTGGACGGGCAAGGGAGAATCCGGACCGCGCGATGTCAAGCGCCTGGCGGCGACGAAAGACGCATCCGGTCCTCGCTTGACCCCCGGCGAAAGCCCATGCGATCCCGGCTGCATAATCAGGAGCGGACCCCGATGAGCGAAGTGTTGAGCGAAATCGTCGCGGCCGGCGTGGTGCAGGTCACCATGAACCGGCCGGACCGCAAGAACGCGCTCGACCGTGCGAGCTATGCCGGGCTGATCGCGGCCATCGCCGCCGCCGAGGCCGATGCCTCGACCCGCGCGATCCTGCTGACGGGCGCCGGCGGCTCCTTCACCAGCGGCAACGACATCAAGGACTTCGCCATGGCCGCCGCGGCCGGGGAGGGCCCGCGTATCGCTATCGATTTCCTCGAGGCGATCTCGACGGCGAAAAAGCCCATCGTCGCGGCGGTGGAAGGCTTCGCAGTCGGGATCGGCACGACGATGCTGCTGCACTGCGACCTCGCCTTCGCCGCCCGCTCGGCCACCTTCCGCCTGCCTTTCGTGGCGCTGGGCTTAAGCCCCGAAGGCGGATCGAGCTATCTGCTGCCGCTCGTCGCGGGCTCCAAGAAGGCCGCCGAGCTGCTGATGCTGGGCGAAGCCTTCAATGCGGAAACGGCGGCTGAGGCCGGCCTCGTCAACGCCGTCACCGAGGACGGCACGGCGCTGGAAGCCGGCCTCGCCAGGGCCAAGGCCCTGGCGGCGCTGCCGCCGGAATCGCTGGCGCTGACCAAGATGTTGCTGAAGCGCGGCTCGGCTGAGGCCGTCGCCGAGACCATCGCGACGGAGGCACGCCATTTCGGCGAGCGCCTGAAGTCGCCCGAAGCCATGGCGGCCTTCATGGCCTTCCTGAAGAAATAGCTTTCTCCATCATCCGGGAAGCGCCGCGCGCCCTACGAGTCCGGCTTCCGGGGCCCGCGCCCTCCATTCGCATGACTTGAACGCGCGCGGCACGGTGATAGCCTGCCGGCCCCGTCTCACGCCGTCATCGGCCTGAAGCCATGTCCGGCGATCCTGGCTGTGCCGATCGACGAAGAGGACCGACGATGACCCTGCTTTCCCGTCTCGCGCTCGCCCTCTCGCTCACGCTGGCAGCTGCCCCCGCCCTGGCCCAGAAGGCCTATGTCCGCAACGACCTCCTGGCCGACGGGCAGCGCCTGGAGGAGCGTCTGAAGCGTGAGGTCGCGGCCGGCAACCGCACGGCGGCGGACGCCATCCGCGCCGGCGAGATCGCGCTCGGCCGCGGCGATGCCCGCGCCGCCCTGCCCCAGGCCAATGCCGCGATCGTCGCCGATTCCGGCAATGCCGTCGGCTGGCGCCTGATGGCGCGCGCCGCCAACGCGATCGAGCCGCGCGACTATCGCGAGCGCTGGGAGCTGCGCGAGCGCGCCGTCGCCGCCGCCTATCTCGCCTATCAGCGCTCGACCAACCGCAATGACGAGGCGGCCGCGCTCGGCGTGCTCGCCCGCACCTTCGAGAAGAACGAGCTCTGGCGTCCGGCGCTGACCACCTATCGCCTCAGCCTCGACCTCGTCGCCAATGCCGCCTTGCAGAGTTCTTACGAAAGCCTCCGCGAGAAACGCGGCTTCCGCCTGCTGTCGAACAAGACCGATTCCGACGCCGCGTCCCCCCGTGCCTGCTTCGAGTTCTCGGAAGCCCTCGCCCGCGGCCGCGTCGATTTCGCGCCTTACGTGGCGATCTCCGGCGGCAAGGGCGATTTCGCCGTCAGCGCCGAGGACCGCCAGATCTGCGTCGACGGCCTCAAGCATGGCGAGCGCTACGCCATCGTCATCCGCCAGGGCGTGCCCTCGGCGATCCCCGACGAGACCCTGCTGAAAGCGGCCGATTACGAGATCTACGTCCGCGACCGCACGCCGTCCGTGCGCTTCACCGGCAAGAATTACGTCCTGCCGCGCACCGGCCAGCAGGGCATTCCGGTCGTCTCCGTCAACACCGGCAAGCTCGATCTCGAGGTGATGCGGATCGGTGACCGCAACCTGATCAACTCGGTCCACTCCGAGGATTTCCTCAGCCAGATCGGCTCCTGGTCCGCCAAGCAGATCGCCAGCGACAAGGGCCAGAGCGTCTGGACCGGCACGATGGATGTGAAGAGCGAACTCAACCAGGACGTCGTCACCGCCTTCCCGGTGACGGACGCCCTCGGCGCCCTCAAGCCCGGCGTCTACGTGATGTTCGCCAAGCCCTCGGGTGGGCCCGCCGCAGCAGCGCCCAGCGATGACGGCGATTCCTATGATGACGGCTCGACGCGCGCGACGCAGTGGTTCGTCGTCTCCGATCTCGGCCTGACCTCCTTCACCGGCCCGGACGGCGTGCATGTGCTCGCCCGTTCGCTGGCCGATGCCAGGCCAATCGCCAATGCCGAACTGCGCCTGATCGCACGCAACAACGAGGTGCTCGGCACGGCCAAGACCGACGCCAATGGCTATGCCCGCTTCGATGCCGGCCTCGCCAAGGGCCAGGGCGGCAATGCGCCCGGCCTCGTCACTGCCGCGCTCGCCGAGGATTACGGCTTCCTCGACCTGAAGCAGACCGCATTCGACCTCTCCGATCGCGGCGTGAAGGGCCGTGTCGCCCCCGCCGGGCTCGACGCCTATCTCTACACCGAGCGCGGCGTCTACCGCTCCGGCGAGACGGTCTATCTGACCTCGCTGCTGCGCGACGCCAAGGGCGCCGCCGTCACCGGCCTGCCGCTGACCATCGTCATCAAGCGCCCGGACGGTGTCGAGTATCGCCGCCGCCAGGTCGAGGACCAGGGCGCGGGTGGCCGCGCCCACTCGATCCCGCTGATCTCCGGCGCCGCGACCGGCACCTGGCGCGTCCTCGCCTATTCCGACCCGAAGGGGCAGGCGATCGGCGAGACCTCCTTCCTCGTCGAGGATTACGTTCCCGAGCGGCTGGAGCTGACGCTCACGCCCAAGGCGCCGCTGTTGCAGGCCGGCGAGCCGGCGGAGCTCAATGTCGCCGCCCGCTATCTCTACGGCGCGCCGGGCTCCGAGCTCGACGTCACCGGCTCAATGACGATCCGCGCCGCCGGAGCCAGCGCCATCCCCGGCTTCAAGGACTATCAGGTCGGCCTCACCGACGAGGAATTCCAGCCCGTCCAGAGCGAGTTCGAAGAGAGCAATACCACAGACGAGACCGGCAAGGTCACCATCTCCAACCCTGTCCAGCAGCCCGACACCAACCGCCCGCTCGAGGTCGAGCTGACCGTGCGCGTCGGCGAGCCCGGCGGGCGCGCCATCGCCCGCTCCGTCACCTTGCCGATCGTGCCGAAGGGCGCCGCCATCGGCGTGAAGAAGCTGTTCCGCGACGGCGATCTCGGCAACGGCCAGACCGCGACATTCGAGGTCATCATGGCGACCGGCGACGGCAAGCGCCTCGCCCGGCCCGGCGTGAAATGGGTGCTGTCCAAGGTCCGCCGCAATTACCAGTGGTTCTTCCAGGACGGCCGCTGGAATTATGAGGGCGTCAAGACCACCCGCCGCGTCGCCGATGGCGAGATCGCGGTGGCGGAAGCAGCCGGCGCGAAGATCGCCGCGCCGGTCGAATGGGGCAATTACCGCCTCGACGTGACCTCGGACGGCAACGAGGCGGCCGAGACCTCGGTCTCCTTCAGCGTCGGCTATGAGAGCGACAAGACGGCCGATACGCCAGATGTGCTCGACGTCGCGCTCGACAAGGCCAGTTATGCCGATGGCGAGAGCCTCCAGGTCCGCCTCTCGCCGCGCTTCGCCGGCAAGGCGACGCTCGCCGTCGTCACCGACAAGGTCGCGGATATCCGCACCATCGACATCACGGAGGGCGGCACCTCCGCCAGCATTCCCGTCAAGGCTGAATGGGGCGCCAGCGCCTATCTCGTCGTGCTCGCCCATCGCCCGATGGACGCCACCGCCAAGCGCCTGCCCGGCCGCGCCATCGGCCTCTCCTGGTTTCAGATCGGCAAGGAGACGCGCACGCTCGCGCTCGATCTCGGCGCGCCCAAGCTGGTGCGCCCGCTCACGACGCTGTCGCTGCCGGTCAAGGTCACCGGCATGAAGGCCGGCGAGGAGGCCTATGTCACGCTCGCCGCCGTCGATATCGGCATCCTCAACCTCACCCGCTACGAGAGCCCGGACCCGAGCCAGTTCTTCTTCGGCCAGCGCCAGCTCGGCCATGACCTGCGCGATCTCTACGGCTACCTGATCGACGGCATGCAGGGCACGCGCGGCGCGATCCGCACCGGTGGCGACGCCGCGCCCAAGATGGACGGCGAGAAGCCGACGCAGGAGCCGCTCGCCCGCTATTCCGGCGTGGTCAAGGTCGGGGCCGACGGCACCGCGAAGATCGATTTCGACCTGCCGGCCTTCAACGGCTCGGTCCGCGTCATGGGCGTCGCCTGGTCTTCCGGGCGCACCGGCCAGGCCAGCGCCGACGTGATCGTGCGCGACCAGATCGTCGCCCAGGCGACGCTGCCGCGCTTCCTCGCCATCGGCGACCAGTCGCGCTTCCATCTCCAGGTCGACAATGTCGAAGGTCCCGCCGGCGCCTATACCGTCGATCTCGACGTGAAGGGCCCGGTTCTGGTCGCCGCCGACGCCACTCGCCGCACCATGCAGCTCGGTGCCGGCGCCAAGACGCAGATGACGATCCCGGTCACCGCCGCAGGGCTCGGCCGCGCCGAGTTCGACGTGCGCGTCTCCGGTCCCAACGGCATCGGCACGGTGCAGAACCTCGCCGTGCGCGTGCAGCCCTCGGCCGCGACGATCGCGCGCCGCATCGTCCGCGCCATCCCCGGCAATGGCGGGGCGATCACCGTATCCTCCGACCTGCTGGCCGATCTCGTGCCGAATTCCGGCCAGGTCTCGGTGACGGTCTCGCCCTTCGGCTCGCTCGACGTGCCGGCCCTGCTCAAGGCGCTCGACCGCTACCCCTATGGCTGCACCGAGCAGACCGTCTCGCGTGCCCTGCCGCTGCTGGCAGTCAACCAGCTCGCCTCGCTGGAACAGCTCGCGCTCGACGACAAGGCCGATGAGCGCGTCGTCAACGCGATCGAGCGCGTGCTGGCCCGCCAGGGCGGCAACGGCTCCTTCGGCCTCTGGGGCGTCGGCGGCGACGATCTCTGGCTCGACGCCTTCGTCACCGACTTCCTGACGCGGGCCCGCGAGAAGCAGTTCGCCGTGCCGCAGATCGCCTTCAACCTCGCGCTCGACCGCCTGCGCAATCAGGTCGTCAACACCAGCGAGATCAACAAGGAAGAGGCCGCCGGCATCGCCTATGCGCTCTATGTGCTTGCCCGCAACGGCCGGCCGGTGATGGGCGACCTGCGCTATCTCGCCGACAACAAGCTCGGCGATTTCGCGACGCCGCTCGCCCGCGCCCAGATCGGCGCCGCGCTCTCGGCGCTGGGCGATCGCGGCCGCGGCCGCGCCGCCTTCGGCAGCGCGCTGGGCCTCCTCCAGCAGGCGAGCGATGACGGCCTGTCCCGCCCCGATTACGGCTCCCGCCTGCGTGACGGCGCCGGCGTGCTCGCCCTGATCGCCGAGGCCAATGGCGAGCGCACCGATATTTCGCGCGCCGTCTCGATCGTCGACGCCGCCCGCAACAGCGCCCGCTACAGCTACACCTCGACGCAGGAGCAGATGTGGATGGTGCTGGCGGCGCAGGCCATAGCCAAGGACGCCGAGAGCATGACGCTGACGGTCGACGGCACCGCTCGCAAGGGCGCGCTCTACCGCACGCTCTCGGCGGAGGCGCTGGAAGCCAAATCCCTGACCATCGCCAATCCCGGCGCCGGCAATGCGCAAGCCGTCATCACCGTCGCGGGGATCCCGACCGCACCGGAGCCGGCCCTGAATCAGGGCTTCGGGCTGGAGCGCGTCATCTATACGATGAAGGGCGAAAAGGCCGATCCGGCGCGGCTGCGCCAGAACGAGCGCTATGTCGTGGCATTGACGGTGACGGAGGCGACGCCGCGCTATGGCCGCCTGCTGCTGGTAGATCCGGTTCCGGCCGGGCTTGAGATCGAGAACGCCAACCTGACGGAAGGCGCCTCGGTCGCGGGGCTCGACTGGCTCAAGCAGGAGGTCTACCCGGTCCATACCGAGTCGCGCGACGACCGCTATGTCGCGGCCTTCGAGCGCTCGGGCTCAAAGAGCGACAAGCCCTCCTACACCGTCGCCTATATCGCGCGGGCCGTCTCGCCCGGCCGCTACGTCTCGCCCGCCGCCGTGATCGAGGACATGTACCGGCCGGATCGCTTCGGCCGTACCGGCTTCGGCGCGGTGGAGATCACCTCGGCGCGGTAAGATCGTGAACGCGCAACCGGAAAAGACGAGCGCGACGGAGCCCCCTCTCCCACCAATCTCGGGCATGCCCGAGATTGGCACTCCAGAGTGTCGAAGTCGGCAACAGCCGACTTCGACTGGGGAGAGGGATGGGGTGAGGGCCGGCGCGGCGCTTGATCGTTTGCCCGTCCGTCTAGCCGCCCTCATCCGTCAGCGCTTCGCGCTGCCACCTTCTCCCCCGAGGGGAGAAGGAAAGGCTCGACCACGCTTCCGCAAATTTAAGATCGCGGCCGGCGTCCTTGCGGTTTCAGCAATCACAGCCGGCGCCGCGCCCACCTACTACGCCCGCTCGCTGCCCCCGCTCGACCTCGCGGCCGCAGCCGATCGTTCAACCGTGGTCCTCGACCGCGAAAGCAAGCTGCTGCGCCCCTTCCTGACCAACGATGGGCGCTGGAAGCTCCCCGTCACCAACGAGGATGTCGATCCGCGCTATCTCGCCATGCTCAAGGCTTTCGAGGACAAGCGCTTCGACCAACACCACGGCATTGACCCCTTGGGAATGCTGCGCGCCGCCGGCCAGATGCTGCTGAACGGCCGCGTCGTCTCCGGCGGCTCGACTCTGACCATGCAGGTCGCGCGGCTGCTCGAACCGCGCGAGGAGCGCACGCTTTCGGCCAAGCTCCGGCAGGCCGTGCGCGCGGTCGAGCTGGAGCGGCGCTTCGACAAGGCCGGCATCCTCGACCTTTATCTCACGCTCGCCCCCTTCGGCGGCAATCTCGAAGGCGTGCGCGCCGCGAGCTTCGCCTATTTCGGCAAGGAGCCGAAGCGGCTCTCGACCGCCGAGGCCGCCCTGCTCGTCGCACTCCCGCAATCGCCCGAGACGCGCCGGCCGGACCGTTTCGTCGAAGCCGCCCGCAAGGCGCGCGAGCGCGTGCTGGAACGCGTCGAGCAGGCGGGCCTCGCCACGCGTGACGAGGTCGCCGCCGCCCGCAGCGAGCCGATCCCGACCGCGCGCCGCCCCTTCCCGAATCTGAGCCCCCATATCGCCGAGCAGGCCGTCGCCGAGGCACCGGCTGCGCGTGTCCAAAAACTCTCGCTCGATGCGCGCCTGCAAACCGCGCTCGAAGGCCTCGCCCGCGAACGCAGCCTCGGCCTCGCGCCACAGGTCTCGATCGCGATCCTCGCCGTCGATAACGAGACCGGTGAGATCCGCGCCTCGGTCGGCGGTGTCGATTATTTCGCGGCGGAACGGGCGGGCGCGCTCGACCTGACGCGGGCGCTGCGCTCGCCCGGCTCGGCGCTGAAGCCCTTCATCTATGCGCTCGCCTTCGACAACGGCATCGCTCATCCCGAGACGATGCTGGAGGATCGGCCCGCGCGCTACGGCATCTACACGCCGGAGAATTTCGATAGGGACTTCCAGGGCATGGTCAGCGCGCGCAAGGCGCTCCAGCTCTCCCTCAACGTGCCCGCCGTCGAGCTGCTTTCGGCGCTCGGCCCGCAGCGCTTCCTGTCGCGCTTGCGCGATGCCGGCGTCGCGATCGCCATGCCCAAGGACAGTGGCGCACCGGGCCTTGCGGTGGGTCTCGGCGGCCTCGGCATCACCCTGCAGGACCTGACGCGCGCCTATGTCGGGCTCGCCCGCGGCGGCGAGATGCTGCCATTGCGCTTCCGTCAGCAAGCAACCGCCTCAGGCCCGGTCGCCCGCCTCGTCGATCCGGTTGCTGCCTGGTACGTCGCGGATACGCTGCTGGGTGCGCCGCCGCCGCTCAATGCCGTGCCCGGCCGCATCGCCTACAAGACCGGCACGTCATATGGTTACCGAGATGCCTGGGCCGTCGGCTTCGATCGCAAGCACACGATCGGCGTCTGGGTCGGCCGCGCCGACAATGGGGCCGTCCCCGGACTGATCGGGCGCACGGTCGCCGCGCCGATCCTGTTCGACGCCTTCGCCCGGCTCGGCATCGATCCGCGCCCCTTCCCGCAGCCCACCGATGCGATCGTCGCCAGCACCGGCCACCTGCCGCCGCCGCTCCGGCATCTCCGGCAGGACGTGCCCAAGACGGTCGCCGCGATGACGACGCCGACGTTGAAGCTCGCCTTCCCGCCGGACGGTGCCCGCATCGACCTCTCTGCCGCTGCGCTCGACGGCAACGGCCGACTCAACCTCAAGGCCGCCGGCGGCTCGCCGCCCTATACCTGGCTGGTCGACGGCACGCCGGTGACGGAACCGCAACGCCGCCGCGAAACGCAATGGCAGCCGCCGGGCAAGGGCTTCATGCGGATCTCGGTGATCGATGCGACCGGGGCGAGCGAAAGCGTGTCGGTGAGGTTGCAGTAGCGCTCCACGGGCGTCATCCCGCACGCGCTGCGGCACGCCAGTGCTGCTACGCAGATGCGGGACCGTTCTCAGGAAAAGGCGCCCTTCTCCGTCGCCAGGTAAAGTCAGGCGCCTTCTCGTCGCGCGGTCCCGTGTCTGCGCAGCGGCATTCCACGCCGCAGCGCGCACGGGATGACAGCGGGGCCCTACTCCGCCGGCGCCGGATGCGCTCCATGGGCACCCTGCGCCTCGTCATGCGGAGCGTGGCGCGAGCCGTGGACCTTGCGGGCGAGATAGCTATAGGCGACCGGCACCACATAGAGCGTCAGCAGCGTGCCGAAGGTCATGCCGCCGACGATGACCCAGCCGATCTGCGAGCGGCTTTCCGCACCGGCGCCCTTGGCGATGGCGAGGGGCACGGCGCCGAGCACCATCGCGCCCGTGGTCATCAGGATCGGCCGCAGGCGCAGTTCCGCCGCCTCGACGAGGGCGTCGATCATCTCGCGGCCCTCCTCACGGAGCTGGTTAGTGAACTCCAGGATCAGGATGCCGTGCTTGGTGATCAGGCCCACGAGCGTGATCAGGCCGATCTGGCTGTACACGTTCATCGTCCCGCCCGTGTAGTAGAGCGCGGCCAGCGCGCCTGTCAGCGAGAGCGGCACCGAAACCATGATCACGATCGGGTCGACGAAGCTCTCGAACTGCGCCGCCAGCACCAGGTAGATGAAGCCCAACGCCAGCAGGAAGACGATGAAGATGCTTGCGCCCGACTGCTTGAACTCGCGGCTCTGGCCAGAATAGTCGATCTGCACCGAACTCGGCAGCACGCGCGCCGCGCCCTCCTCCAGCACCTTGAGCGCGTCGCCGAGCGAATAGCCTGGCGCCGGGATCGCAGTGATCGTCGCCGAGCGCAGCTGGTTGAAACGCACGAGCTCCTTCGGCGCCACCGTCTCCTCGACCTTGACCAGGCTGGAGAGCTGCACCACGGCACCGCCGCGGCCCATCAGGTAGATCGACTGCAGCGCCTGCGGCGTGTTGCGCTCGGCGCCCTCCACCTGCAGCACGACGTCGTATTGCTTGCTGTTCATGTTGAAGCGCGTGACCTGCCGGCCGCCGAGCAGCGTCTCCATGGTGCGGCCGATGATGTCGACATTGACGCCGAGATCGGCGGCGCGCTGCCGGTCGATCGAGACCTTGATCTGCGGCTTGTCGAGGATGAGGTTGCTCTCGACATTGGTCAGGATCGGCGAATTCGCGACCTCTGCCATCAGCTGGTCGACATAGGACTTGATCTGGGCATAGGGCTCGGACGAGCGCAGCACGAACTCGACCGGCTTGCTCGTCGCCTGCCCCTGGCCGAGCGAGGCCGGGTTGGTGGCGAACAGACGGATGCCCGGGATCTGCGACAGCCCGCGGTTGATCTCGGCGACGAGGTCCTGCTGCCTGCGGTGCCGCTCTTCCCACGGCTTCAGGCGGGCCATGGCGATGGCGCGCGTCACGTCGGGGAAGCCGGTGATGACGAGATAGGTCTCGACCTCGGGAATCTTCCGGAAATACTCCTCGACCTGGCGCGCGTAATCGGCCGTGAACGTGATCGTGGCGCCTTCAGGCGCAACGCCGATCACGTTGATCGTGCCGCGATCCTCGACAGGCGACAGTTCCGCGCGCAGGTTCGTGAAGAAGAAATAGCCCCCGCCCGCGACGCCGAGCGCCAGCAGGACGATGAGCGGGCGCACCGACAGGGCCCCACGCAGCGAGGCCCTGTAGCCGCGGGACAGCGCGTTGAAGCCACCTTCCAGCACATTGTAGAGCCAGTTGTGCTTCTCGTGATGGCGCAGGAGCTTGGCGCACATCATTGGCGTCAGCGTCAGGGCGACGAAGCCCGAGACCAGCACCGCGCCGGCCAGCGTCAGCGCGAACTCGATGAAGAGCTTGCCGGTGCGGCCGGTCGAGAAGGCCATCGGCGCGTAGACCGCGACCAGCGTCAGCGTCATCGCCACCACCGCGAAGGCGATCTCGTTGATGCCGCGGATCGCCGCCGGAGTCGGCTTCATGCCGTCCTCGATATGGCGATGGACGTTCTCCAGCACCACGATGGCGTCGTCGACGACGAGGCCGATGGCGAGCACCATCGAGAGCAGCGTCAGCGTGTTCACGGTGAAGCCGAACGCATACATCAGCGCGAACGAGCCGATCAGCGAAACCGGAATCGTCACCAGCGGGATCAGGGTGGCGCGGGCCGAGCGGAGGAAGATGAAGATGATCAGCACGACCAGCACGATCGCCTCGAAGATCGTCTGGAACACCGCCTTGATCGAGCGGTCGATGAAGACCGAGCTGTCGTAGGACTTGGCGATCGACATGCCCTGCGGCAGGTCCTCGATGATGCCCGGCAACGCCTCCTCGATGCCCGCGGAAACGTCGAGCGGATTGGCCGTCGCCTGCTTGACGATGCCGATCGTGACCGACGGCGTGCCCTTGAACCAGGCGGCGTTGCGCTCCTCGCGCGCGCCGAGCTCGACCTTGGCGATGTCCTTGACCTTGACCGGGAAGCCGTTGGCATCCTTGACGACGATCTCGCGGAACTCGGCCGGCGTGGTCATGCTGGTCTGCGAGAGCACCGTGAATTCGCGGTCGTTGCTCTCGATGCGGCCCGACGGGATCTCGATATTCTGCGACCGAACCGCAGCCTCGACCTCCTGGACGCTGACATTATAGGCCGACATGCGGGCACGATCGAGCCAGATGCGCATCGCATACTGGCGCTGGCCGAGAATGCGGACCTCCGCCACGCCGGTGACGTTCTGCACGCGGTCGGAGATGAAGCGGTCGGCGAAGTCGGTCAGCTCCAGCGGCCCATGCCGCGAGCTGGTCAGCGAGAGGTAGAGGATCGGCTGCGAGTCGGCCTCGACCTTGGCGATGACCGGCTCGTCGATCTCGTCCGGCATGCGGCTGCGCACGCGGCTGACGCGGTCGCGCACGTCCGAAGCCGCGACGTCGGGGTCGACATCCGGGCGGAAGCGCACCTGGATGAAGCTGCGCTCCTGGCGGCTGGTCGAGGACAGGATCTCGATGCCCTCGATGCCGGCGATCGAGTTCTCCAGGATCTGCGTGACCTGCGTCTCGATGATCTCGGCCGAGGCGCCGCGGTAATCCGTGCGGACCGAGACGATCGGCTCGTCGATATTCGGGTATTCGCGAACGGTCAGGCGACCATAGGAGACGATGCCGATCAGCATTACCAGAAGGCTCAGCACCGTCGAGAGAACGGGCCGGCGGACGAAGAGTTCGAAGAGGCTCATGCGTCAGCCCTCAGAGCTGGCTCGTCTGGACGACCTTGTCCTTGATCGCGATGATCGCGCCATCGCGCAACCGCATCTGGCCGGCGGTGATCACCTGCATGTCGGGTTTCAGCCCGCTGACGATCTCGACCTTGCCCGGCAGGCGCTTGCCCAGTTCGACGGTGACGCGCTTCGCCTTACCCTTGTCGACGACATAGACCATCTTGCCGACGGCATCCGGGACCACGGCCATTTCCGGAACCAGGATCGCGTTCTCGCGCTGGTCGACGGTGATGGCGAGGCGGGCGAACAGGCCGGGCTTCAAAGCGAGATCGGCATTCGGGATATTGGCGCGCAGGCGGATCGCCCGGCCGTTGACGTCGACCACCGGGTCGATCGCATAGATCTGGCCCTGGAACTTGCGGTCCGGCACCGCATCGACGCGCATCTGCACGGGCTGGCCGACCTTCAGGCGGCTCAGATAGATCTCGGGCACGCGGAAATCGATCTTGATCGGGTCGATGCTGGTCAGCACGATCAGCGGCTTGCCGACGGAGACATAATCGCCGACGCCGACCGAGCGCAGGCCGACGACGCCGTTGAACGGCGCCACGATGGTCGATTGTGCGAGCTTGGCCTTGGCGAGCTGGACCCGCGCCTCGCTGGAAGCCAGCTTCGCGGCGGATTCATCGAGCGCGACCTGGGTGCCGGAGCCGCGCGAAACCAGCGACCGCAACCGCTCGTTCGTATCGCGGGCAAGGCCGAGATCGGCCTGGGCCTGCTTGAGCTCGGCATCGAGAATCGCGGTGTCGAGCTTGACCAGTTCCTGTCCGGCCT
The DNA here is from genome assembly GCA_039808685.1 of Allobosea sp. Lineage (GTDB taxonomy): Bacteria > Pseudomonadota > Alphaproteobacteria > Rhizobiales > Beijerinckiaceae > Allobosea. The sequence goes on from JBDHTM010000035.1 coordinate 31,518, forward strand.
CGACTCGCTCGCCTTCCTTGAAGCCGAGCGCGATGACGCGGCCGGCGATTTCGGGCGCGATCACCACGGATTCGTCGGCAGCCAGCGTGCCGAGCGCCTCGACCTCCTCGCTGACAGTCGCCAACTCGATCGACGCGACCTCGACCGGCACCCCGCGCGGGCCCGATACCGCGCTGGCCTGCGCCTGCTGGGTGCCGGTGCGCTGGTTGCGGTACGCATAATAGCCGCCACCTGCGACGGCGGCGACGAGAACAAGAAGGACGAACCGCTTCATCAGGCTGGAGGCTCCGTTGCCGCCCATTGGTCTTAAATGGAACGAAAGGCGTTGCTAAGATGCCGGCGTGCCACAGCGGCACAAAAACAGCGGTTTTTGCGCCGATGCCGCATCGATCCGGCCTCCCAGGCATCGATGCAAGATGCTTGCCGATAAGAAGCCCGCCGTCACGGGCATCTCCGCCGCCCACAAACATCCACTTTCATCCTGCCGGCAAGCGGAGGATCGTCCAAGCGCATTCTGGGGACCTCACGAAACGTTGACCGGCTCGCGCAGGCACAATTGCCCCTTCGGGCTTTCCACCTGCTGTCACGTCGCTGTCATCCGGGGCCGTTAGGGCTCGCGGCGATCGAGACGCCTGCCCCTCTGACCCCTGGCCGGACGGGAACGCGCTCATGCCCTTATCGCTCCCGAGATCCATTTCATGCTCCGCATCGAAGGCCTGACCAAGCGCTTTGGCGACAGGAACGCGGTCGACGCAGTGACCCTGACCGTGCCGAAGGGAGAGATGGTCGGCGTCATCGGCCCCTCCGGCGCTGGCAAGTCGACGCTGCTGCGCATGCTGAACCGCCTGACCGAGCCGACCTCCGGCCGGATCGTCTGCGAGGAGCAGGACGTGACGGGGCTCAAGGGCGCCTCGCTGCGCCGCTGGCGCCGCGACACGGCGATGATCTTCCAGCAGTTCAACCTCGTCGGCCGCCTCGACGTGCTGACTAATGTCCTGCTCGGCCGCCTGAACCACCGCTCGGCGGCGCTGACCCTGGTCAAAAGCTTCTCCGAGGACGACAAGATCCGCGCCATCGCGGCGCTCGAGCGTCTCGATATGGGGCATCTGCTGGCCCAGCGCGCCGAGACCCTCTCCGGCGGTCAGCAGCAGCGCGTCGCCATCGCCCGCGCCCTCGTCCAGGAGCCGCGCATCATCCTCGCCGACGAGCCGATCGCCTCGCTCGACCCGCGCAACACCCAGGTCGTCATGGACGCGCTGTTCCGCATCAATCGCGAGGACGGCATCACCGTGATGTGCAACCTGCACGACCTCGACATCGCCGCGAAGTACTGCGACCGCCTGATCGGCATGTCCGCCGGCAAGATCGTGTTCGACGATGTGCCGCAAGCGCTGACCCGCGAGATCGCGGCCGAGCTCTACGGCATCGAGGCCAAGGATGCCGGCGCCGAGGCGCTGGACGCGCTCGACGCCATCGCCGCCTCCGAGGCGAAGCGCGCCCGCCAGAAGACCGCCTGATTTCCAGAGATCGCCGGCCGGCCCCGGAGGCCGTCGCCGCGAGAAGACTCCCGCCTACGACTACAACCAGGAGCACATCGATGCTGACCCGTCGTCACACCCTCAAACTTGCCGTCGCCGGCCTCGCCCTGGCCGCTGCCCAGTCCTTTGGCGATCTTGCCTTCGCCCAGGACTGGAAGGCGAAATATCCCGAGCTCGTCTTCGCGATCATCCCCTCCGAGAACGCCTCGGGCGTGGTCGAGCGCTACACCCCCTTCGTGAACTATCTCGCGAAGGAGCTCGGCACCAAGGTCACGCTGCGCATCGCCAATGACTATGCCGCGATCATCGAGGGCCAGCGCGCCGGCAACATCCACATCGGCATGTACGGCCCGGCCTCCTTCGCCCGCGCCCGCATGACCGGCGCCAAGGTCGATGCCTTCGCCATCGAGACCAACCTGGACGGCACCAAGGGCTATCACTCGGTCTTCTACGTGAAGAAGGACTCGCCCTATCAGAAGGTCGAGGACCTCAAGGGCAAGAATCTCGGCCTCGTCGACCCGAACTCGACCTCCGGCAACAACGTTCCGCGCTTCGCGCTGAACGGCATGAAGATCGAGCCGGAAACCTTCTTCTCGAAGGTCGTCTATACCGGCAGCCACGAGAACGCGATCATCGCGCTCCAACAGGGCACGGTCGACGTCGCCGCCAACTGGTGGAACGACGAGCAGGAATCCAACCTGCAGCGCATGGCCCGCAAGAACATGGCCAAGGCCGACGACTTCCGGATCATCTACAAGTCCGAGCAGATCGTGAACTCGCCGATGGCCTATCTCACCGATCTGCCGGAAGAGCTCAAGGCCAAGATCCGCGACGCGGTGCTGAACCTCGCCACCAAGGACAAGGCCGCCTTCGACAAGATCTATGAAGGCAAGCAGGGCCCGCTCGTCGCTGTCGACAACAAGGCCTACGACCCGATCATTGAGCTCAACAAGTTCGTCGACGACCTCCGCAAGAAGAAGTCGTCGTAAGCAGCACGACGATCGCAAACTCCGCCGTCATTCCGGGCGAGCGAAGCGAAGACCCGGAATCCATCGTAGAGCCAAGTCCATGACAAGGATCCGGCCTCCGATGGATCCCGGATCAGCGCCGCTTCGCGGCTTGTCCGGGATGACGGCTGCGGTTGTCTTCGACTCCACGACAAAACCGGCACCCATGACCCTCGCGATCGACCGCAACGACCCGGCCATCCGGGTCCATGCCGAGGCCTATCGGCAGGCTTCATCCGCCAAGCGCCGGCAGGCCCTGATCGGCATCGCCGTCTTCATCGCCTGCGTGCTGTTGTCCGCGCGCGGCGCCGAGGTCGATCTCGCCAGGTTCTTCGAGAACATCCACCGCTTCCCGAAATACATCTACGAGACGCTGCCGACGCTGCGCCTCTCCAGCCTCGGCGCCGACCTCGCCGAATGGTTCTGGGGCCTGAGGGGCTGGCTCAAGCTGCTCTGGCAGACCGTGCTGATCGCCTATGTCGGTACGGTGCTCGGTACCGCCGGCGCCTTCCTGTGCTGCTTCGCCGCCGCCGCCAATCTCGGCCGCGCCACCTGGCTGCGCTTCGCGGTGCGCCGCTATCTCGAATTCTGCCGCACCGTTCCCGAGATCGTCTTTGCGCTGATCTTCGTCATCGCCTTCGGGCTCGGGCCGCTGCCCGGCGTGCTCGCCATCGCGATCCACACCATGGGCGCGCTCGGCAAGCTCTTCTCCGAAGTGGTCGAGAATATCGACCTGAAGCCGGTCGACGGCGTCGCCGCCGCAGGCGGTAGCTGGTGGCAGATCGTGCGCTTCGCGGTCGTGCCGCAAGTGCTTTCCAATTTCGCGAGCTACGCGCTGCTGCGCTTCGAGATCAATGTCCGCGGCGCCTCGATCATGGGCTTCGTCGGCGCCGGCGGCATCGGCCAGGATCTGATCGAGGCGATCCGCAAGTTCTACTTCACCGATGTCAGCGCCATCCTGCTGCTGATCATCGTCGCGGTCATGCTGATCGACTACGGCACCGAGCGGCTGCGCCACGCCCTCCTCAGCCTGGAGCATGGCCGATGAGCCTCGCCCTCTCGAGCGCCGAGCGCGCCGACATCCTGCGCCGCCACGAGGCCGCGATCCGCGGCTCGCTCAGGACGAAGCTCGCGACGATCGGCACCACCGCCGTGCTCGCCGGCTTCTTCGTCTACGGGCTAACCACGCTCGAGACCTCCCTCTGGAAGATCGTCTCTGGCTTCGGCAATCTCGGCAGCTTCGTCGTGCTGATGCTGCCACCCGATCCCGGCTCCTTCGCCCGCGCCGTCATCTTCGTGAAGGCGCTGTTCGAGACGATCGCGATCGCCTTCCTCGGGACGGTGCTCGCCGCCATCCTCGCCCTGCCGCTCGGCTTCGTCGCGGCGCGCAATGTCGTCGCCAACCGCGTCGTGCATTTCCTCGCCCGCCGCTCGCTCGACACGGTGCGCGGCGTCGACGCGCTGATCTGGGCGCTGATCTGGGTCAACGTCGTGGGCCTGGGCCCCTTCGCCGGCATGCTCGCGATCATGACCAGCGATCTCGGCGCCTTCGGCAAGCTCTATTCGGAAGCGATCGAGGCGGCGGACCGCAAACCGGTCGAGGGCGTCGCCTCGGTCGGCGGCGGCAAGGCCCATGAGATCCGCTTCGGCCTGCTGCCGCAGGTGCTGCCGGTGATCGCCAGCCAGGTGCTCTACTACATCGAGTCGAACACCCGCTCCTCGACCATCATCGGCATCGTCGGCGCCGGCGGCATCGGCCTCTATCTCGCCGAGACGATCCGCACGCTGGAATGGCAGCAGGTCTCCTTCCTGATCCTGCTGATCCTCGCGGCGGTCTCGACCATCGACTTCCTGTCAGGGAAACTGCGCTTCGCCATCATCGGCAAGCGGGCGGGGTGAGGGCAAGGGACCAAACCGTCATTCCGGGGCGCCCGCAGGGCGAGCCCGGAACCCGGAACCGATGCGTCTTGTTACGAAGCGAGCCGGCTTTCGCAGCTCTATCGAGCATTGGCGTCGGTTCTGGATTCCGGGCCCATTGCTGCGCAATGTGCGGGAATGAGTGTTTCCCCGTTCAATCCCCGAACGGCTCGATCACCATCTCCATGCGTTCAGCGGCGAAGACGCTGGTGACGAGATGCACCGGCGTGAGGTCCGGCAAGGCATCGACCGCCGTCGAGATCATCACGGCCGCCTCGGGCGCGATCTCCAGCAGTTCCGCCTCGCGCTCGTCGGCGAGCCTTGCCGTCAAACGCGTCGACAGGCGCACATAATCGGTGATGCCATAGACCTTGAAGGCGGCCGTGATCGAACCGGCGGCCTCGCGATAGGCCTTGTCGAAATCCGGGAAGCGCGCGACCGAGAGCCAATGCGTCCCCGTGCCCATCGGCACGCCGTCGGCGAGGCTCACGCCCCGCACGCACCAGAGCGGCGCCCCGGTCTTCAGCTTGAGCGCCGAGCAGGCCGCCGCCTCACCCACGACCACCTCGGCCGAGAGCATGCGGCTCGTGCCCGTGATGCCGAGCTTGCCCATATTGGTGCGCATGCTGACGCGCCGGCCGATCGGATAAGGCAAGCGCGGTGCCGTCACCTGCGTGCCGCGTCCGCGCGAGACTGTCACCAGGCCCTGCTCAGCCAGGTGGCGAAAGGCCTGCCGCACCGTATGGCGATGCACGCCGTATCGCTCCGCCAGCGCGACCGAGGCCGGCAGCGTGTCGCCGAGCTTGTACTCGCCGCGCCCGATCGCATCCGCCAGTTCGTCGGCGATGCGCCGCCAGGCCGTGCCCCCGTCGCGCTCCGCCAGTGCCGCATCCGTCATCAAAGTTTCATCCGAAAAGTATAGACTTTTGCCATCAACTCTCCTAGCATAGTCTAGACATTCGGAACTGACCAGCGAGCCCGCGCCGATGACCCCAAGAACCCCGAGGCAAAGCTGGATGGCGACGCTGGCGCGCGCCTCCCGCAGCGAGATCGAAACCCTCCTCGGCGATCCGCCGGACCACGATCTGCTCAAGGCGCCGGAGACCGGCACCGTCATGGTCGAGGGCCGCGCGGGGGGCGCCGGCCGCCGCTTCAATCTCGGCGAAGCCACCGTAACGCGCTGCGTCGTGCGCCTCTCCACCGGGCGGATGGGCTTCTCCTATGCGCTCGGCCGCGACGGCCGGAAGGCACGGCTCGCCGCCCTGCTTGACGCCCGCCTCCAGGACGAGGTCGAAGGCAGCGGGTTGCATCAAGGCATCGCGACCCTGGCCGCGCAGCAGGCGGCCGCCCGCGACCTCGCCTCGCGCAAGGCGGCGGCGACCAAGGTCGATTTCTTCACGCTGGTCAGGGGCTCGTGATGCCGGCTGAAACCATGCTCGCCCCCGGTTTCTCCGACCCGGTTTTCCAGTCGCAGGCCGCCTTCCGCACCCTGCTCGCCGCTCTCTCCGAGCCCGGCACATTGCAGCAAGTCCCAGGCGAGATCACGCCGCCGGAAGGTCTCGCGACCGCGACGGCCACCGCCCTGCTGACGCTCGTCGATTACGAGACCCCGGTCTGGCTGCCGGAAGCCCTGCGCGACGGCCCGGCCGGCGCCTGGCTGCGCTTCCATTGTGCCGCCGCCCTCGTCGACACCCCCGCTGAGGCCGCCTTCGCGGTCATCGACGGCGCGGCCGATGAGCCCAAGCTCTCGGCCTTCAATCTCGGCACCGACCAGTTCCCGGATCGCTCGACCACCGTGATCGTGCAGGCCGCCAGCCTGGAAGGCGGCCCCGCTCTCACCCTCGCCGGCCCCGGCATCCTCGGCTCGCGCAATATCGCGCCGCAAGGCCTGCGCGCCGGCTTCATCGATGAGTTGCGCGAGAACGACGCACTCTACCCGCTCGGCGTCGATGTCCTGTTCGCGCATGGCGCGGGCCTGATCGGCCTGCCGCGCTCGACGCAGATCGAGGAGGCTCGCTGATGTACGTTGCAGTCAAAGGTGGCGAGGCCGCTATCCTCGCCACGCATGACCTCGTCGCCGAGGCGCGCCGCGGTGACCCGGCCGTGCCGGAGATCAGCGTTGCGCAAATCCGCGAGCAGCAGGCCCTAGCCTGCGCCCGCGTGATGAACGAGGGCTCGCTCTACGATCAGGACCTCGCCGCGCTGGCGCTGAAGCAGTCGCAGGGCGACGTCATCGAGGCCGCCTTCCTGATGCGCGCCTACCGCACGACGCTGCCGCGATTCGGCTCGTCCGAGCCGCTCGACACCGCCGCGATGGCGATCCGCAGGCGCGTCTCGGCGACCTACAAGGACCTGCCGGGCGGGCAGGTGCTCGGCCCGACCTATGACTACACGCATCGGCTCTTCGACTTCGCGCTGATGGAGCAAGAAGGGCAGTCGGCAATAGGCAGTCGGCAGTCGGGAGCCGAGCACGACTGCCGACTGCCGACTGCCGACTGCCTCGCCCCCCGCATGCCGCGCGTGCCCGACATTCTCGGCGCCGAAGGCCTGATGGAAGCGGAGGAGCCGCCCGAGGGCGATCCCCGTCCCTTCGACCTGACGCGCGACCCCGTCTCCTTCCCGGCCGATCGCGATGTCCGCCTGCAGTCGATGGCGCGCGGCGACGAGGGCTTCCTGCTCGGCCTCGGCTATTCCGTGCAGCGCGGCTTCGGCGGCACGCATCCCTTCGTCGGCGAGGTCCGCGTCGGCGAGGTCGCGGTCGAATTCGTGCCGGAGGAACTCGGCTTCGCGGTCGACCTCGGCGACGTCACCCTGACCGAATGCCAGATGGTCAACCAGTTCCAGGGCTCGAAGGACGTTCCGCCACAATTCACCCGCGGCTACGGCCTCGTCTTCGGCCATAGCGAGCGCAAGGCGATGTCGATGTCCCTGGTCGACCGCGCGCTCAAGGCACGTGATTTCGGCGAGGCGACCAACTACCCGGCGCAGCAGGACGAATTCGTCCTCTACCACGCCGACAATGTCGAGGCGGCCGGCTTCGTCGAGCATCTCAAGCTGCCGCATTATGTCGATTTCCAGGGCGAGCTCGAACTGATCCGCCGCATCCGCAAGGAGCGGGAAGAGCGGCTCGCCCGCGAGCAGGACAGCATGCCGGAGGCTGCGGAATGACCATTCACCAGATGCCGGGAGACGATGCAAAGCCGGCTTACAACTACGCCTATCTCGACGAGCAGACCAAGCGGATGATCCGCCGTGCCTTGCTCAAGGCCGTCGCGGTGCCCGGCTATCAGGTGCCGTTCGGCTCGCGCGAGATGCCCCTGGCTCGCGGCTGGGGCACGGGCGGCATCCAGATCACCGCCGCGATCATCGGCCCGGCCGATACGCTCAAGGTGATCGACCAGGGCGCCGACGACACCACCAACGCCGTCTCGATCCGCAAGTTCTTCGAGCGCACCGCCGATGCGCGCACCTGCGAGGCGACGGAGGAGGCGACGATCATCCAGACCCGCCACCGCATCCCGGAGACGCCGCTGAAGAGCGGGCAGGTCATGGTCTATCAGGTCCCGATGCCGGAACCCTTACGCCGTCTGGAGCCGCGCGAGGCCGAGACGCGCAAGATGCACGCCTGGGCCGAGTACGGGCTGATGCAGGTCAAGCTCTACGAGGACATCGCCCGCTATGGCGAGATCACCAAGACCTATGACTACCCGGTCATGGTCAATGATCGCTACGTGATGGCGCCCTCGCCCATCCCGAAATTCGACAACCCGAAGATGCACATGTCGCCCGCGCTCCAGCTCTTCGGCGCTGGCCGAGAGAAGCGCATCTACGCGCTGCCGCCCCATACCAGCGTGAGGAGCCTCGATTTCGAGGATCACCCCTTCCGCATCCAGAGCTGGACCCAGCCCTGCGGGCTCTGCGGCGCGGGCGACTCCTATCTCGACGAGGTCGTGATCGACGACCAGGGCGGGCGCATGTTCGTCTGCTCCGACAGCCATTATTGCGAGACCCGCCGGGCGGAAGGCCATCGCGGCACGATGCTGGGCGATGCTGCCGCGAGCGGGCTTGTGTCTCAACCGTCATTGCGAGGAGGCGAAGCCGACGAAGCAATCCAGGGGGACGTCGAGCACGACGAAACTGGATTGCTTCGCTGCGCTCGCAATGACGGGAAAGGAAGCACGCAATGACCCTCCACACCACCTTCCCCGACGCCGACCTCGAGCCCGCCCCTCTGCTCTCCGTCTCCGGCGTCAGCCGCTTCTATGGCGAACGCATCGGCTGCGCCGAGGTCTCCTTCGATCTCTGGCCGGGCGAGGTGCTCGGCATCGTCGGCGAATCCGGCTCGGGCAAGTCGACCCTGCTGCGCTGCCTTGCCGGCATCAACAAGCCCGACGAGGGCGAGGTGCTGTTCAGGGGCGGAATCGAACCCTTGGACATCTACTCGGTCTCCGAGCAGGAGCGCCGCCGCCTGATGCGCACGGCCTGGGGCATCGTCCACCAGAACCCACGCGATGGCCTGCGCATGGACGTCACCGCCGGCGGCAATGTCGGCGAGCGGCTGATGGATCGCGGCGACCGGCATTACGGCCAGATCCGCGAGCGTGCGCTCGACTGGCTGAGCCGCGTCGAAATCGCCGGCACCCGTATCGATGACCGGCCGCGCCAGTTCTCCGGCGGCATGCAGCAGCGCCTGCAGATCGCCCGCCTCCTGGTCTCGGAGCCGCGCCTCGTCTTCATGGACGAGCCGACCGGCGGCCTCGACGTCTCCGTGCAGGCTCGCCTGCTCGACCTGCTGCGCGTGCTCGTGCGCGATCTCGGCCTCGCCGCGATCATCGTCACCCACGATCTCGCCGTCGCCCGGCTCCTGACCGACCGCCTGATGGTGATGAAGGACGGCCGCGTCGTCGAGCAGGGCCTGACCGACCAGGTGCTGGACGATCCGCACCACGCCTATACGCAGCTTCTCACCTCGGCGGTGCTGAGTGTGTGATGCAACCGCCACCGTCATTCCGGGGCATCGCGCAGCGATGAGCCCGGAACCCAGAACCGATGCCGTTCGTGTTTTCGCGCGACGTGTCCGGACGGACTCTGCCGCTATCGCATCGGTTCTAGTTTCCGGGTTCGCGCCTGCGGCGCGCCCCGGAATGACGGAGGAGCTCCCGTCACATCCTCGTCACCTCGCCGGCACAAGGCACTGACCCCATGACCACGATGATTCAGGTCGAGAACGTCGCCAAGACCTTCACCCTGCACAACCAGGGCGGAGCGCGTCTGCCCGTCTTTGACAACGTCAATTTCCATGTCGATGCCGGCGAGGCGCTGGTGCTTGCGGGTGCCTCCGGCGCCGGCAAGTCGAGCCTGCTGCGCATCCTCTACGGCAACTACAGGCCGACGTCAGGCGCGATCCGCATCACCCATGCCGGCCGCCCCGTCGATATCGTCTCGGCCGTGCCGCGCACCGTGCTCGACATCCGCCGCCGCACGCTCGGCTTCGTCTCGCAGTTCCTGCGCGTGATCCCGCGCGTCTCGACGCTCGATATCGTGCGCGACCCGCTGCTGGCGCGCGGCGCAACGCCGGAAACCGCGACCGAGCGCGCCAAGGCGATGCTCGCCCGGCTCAATCTGCCGGAGCGCCTCTGGAACCTCGCCCCCGCCACCTTCTCCGGCGGCGAGCAGCAGCGCGTCAACATCGCCCGCTCCTTCGTCGATCCCTCGGCGATCATGCTGATCGACGAGCCGACTGCCTCGCTCGACGCCGCCAATCGCGACGTCGTCGTGGAACTCATCGCCGAGGCGCGCGCCGCAGGTTCCGCGATCGTCGGCATCTTCCATGACGAGGCGGTTCGCGAAAGAGTCGCGACGCGCTATCTCGATATCACCGCTTTCCGGAAGGCCTGACGATGCAGACCGTTCTCACCAACGCCAGACTCATTCTCGAGAACGAGGTCGTCACCGGCACGATCGCCTTCGATGCGGGTGGCATCACCGCTGTCGATCAGAGCAAATCGTCCCTGCCCGGCGCCATCGATATCGGTGGCGACTATGTCGCACCGGGTCTCGTCGAGATGCATACCGACAACATGGAAAAGCATTTCATGCCGCGCCCGAAGGTCTTCTGGCCGAACGGGCTGGCGGCGGCGCTGGTCCATGACGCGCAGATGGCCGCGGCCGGCGTCACCACGGTCTATGACGCGGTCTGCGCCGGCACCCCTTTCTCGGCCAAGGACTATCGCAAGGACATCTTCGCCGACGTCATGAAGTCGCTCGCCTATGGCAAGCGCGAGAACGTCTTCCGCATCGACCACCGCATCCACATGCGCTGCGAGCTGACGAGCCCGGGCCTGCTCGACGATATCGCGCCCTATCAGGACGACGAACTCGTCCAGC
>JBDHTM010000036.1:0-41680 GCA_039808685.1 Allobosea sp.
ATGAACAATGCCGGCGCGCTCGATTCGCGGCTGATCGTCATCCTCAACGACAACGACATGTCGATCGCCCCGCCGGTCGGCGCGATGTCGGCCTATCTCGCGCGCCTCGTCTCGGGCCGGACCTACCGCTCGCTGCGCGAGGTCGCCAAGCAGCTCGCCGGGAAGCTGCCACGCTTCTTCCACGACAAGGCGCGCCGCACCGAGGAATATGCCCGCGGCTTCTGGACCGGCGGCACGATGTTCGAGGAGCTCGGCTTCTACTATGTCGGGCCGATCGACGGACATAATCTCGACCATCTGCTGCCGGTGCTGCGCAATGTCCGCGACGCCGGCAACGGGCCGATCCTCGTCCATGTCGTGACGCAGAAGGGCAAGGGCTACGCTCCGGCCGAGGCGACGGCCGACAAGTACCACGCCGTCGTCAAGTTCGATCCCGTCACCGGCCTGCAGGCTAAGGCACCCGCCAATGCGCCGAGCTATACCTCGGTCTTCGCCAATGCGCTGATCAAGCAGGCGCGGGAGGACGACAAGGTCGTCGCGGTGACAGCCGCCATGCCGTCCGGCACCGGGCTCGACGCCTTCGGCAAGGAATTCCCGGACCGCACCTTCGATGTCGGCATCGCCGAACAGCATGCGGTGACCTTCGCGGCCGGCCTTGCCACCGAGGGCTACAAGCCCTTCGTCGCGATCTACTCAACCTTCATGCAGCGCGCCTATGACCAGATCGTGCATGACGTGGCGATCCAGAAGCTGCCGGTGCGTTTCGCGCTCGACCGTGCGGGACTGGTGGGTGCGGACGGCGCGACGCATGCCGGCTCCTTCGACATCGCCTATCTCGCCTGCCTGCCCGACATGGTGGTGATGGCGGCGGCCGACGAGGCTGAACTGACCCATATGGTCGCGACCGCCGCGGCCTATGACGAGGGGCCGATCGCCTTCCGCTATCCGCGCGGCGAAGGCGTCGGCGTCGAGATCCCCGATGCCGGCGTACCCCTCGAGATCGGCAAGGGCCGCATCGTCCGGGAGGGCACGCGGATCGCGCTGCTCTCGCTCGGGACGCGGCTCGCGGAATGCCTCAAGGCAGCCGATCTTCTGGCGCAGCGCGGCCTGTCGACCACGGTTGCCGATGCCCGCTTCGCCAAGCCGCTGGACGAAGCGCTGATCCTCAAGCTCGCCCGCGAGCATGAGGTTCTCGTCACGGTCGAGGAAGGCTCGGTCGGCGGCTTCGGCAGCCATGTCCTGCACCTGCTGACGCAGAACGGCATGCTCGATGCCGGCCTGAAAATCCGGAGCCTGACGCTGCCGGACGTCTTCCAGGACCATGACAAACCGGATGCGATGTATGCCGCCGCGGGGCTTGATGCCGCCGGCATCGTCAAGGCCGTCGAGGCCGCGCTGGGTACACCGAGCGCAGTGAAGCTGGCCTGACGGCCTCGGCCATGAAGAGCCGGGCCGACCAGTTGCTCGTCGAACGCGGCTTCTTCGAGAGCCGCGCGCGGGCGCAGGCCGCGATCGCGGCCGGGCTCGTCACCGCCAATGGTACAGCCGTGCGCAAGGCCTCCGAGATGGTGGCGGATGATGCGGAACTGACCGCGCAGGCGCCGCATCCTTACGTCTCGCGCGGCGGTCTGAAGCTCGCCGGCGCGCTCGATGCCTTCGGTTTCGATCCGCAGGGGCTCACCTGTCTCGATGTCGGCTCCTCGACCGGCGGCTTCACCGACCTGCTGCTGAAACGCGGTGCGCGCCGTGTCATCGCCGTCGATGTCGGGCGCGATCAATTGCATGCCTCGCTGCGGTCCGATCCGCGCGTCACCAGTTTCGAAGGGCAAGATATCCGCACGCTGGATGTCGAAGCCCTACCCGAGCGGCCGAGCCTCGCCGCGATCGATGTCAGCTTCATCTCGCTGAAGCTGGTGCTGCCGGCCGTCTCCGCGCTGCTCGCGCCGAAAGCCGGCATCGCCGCGCTGATCAAGCCGCAATTCGAGGCCGGCCGCGCCGCGCTCAAGAAGGGCATCGTCCGGGACGAGGCGATCCAGCTTCAGGTCTGCGACGAGATCGTCGCGACGCTGAAGACGCTCGGCTTTGACGTCGATGGTCCGATCCCCTCCCCGATCGAGGGCGGCGACGGCAATCGCGAGTTTCTCGTGGGCGCGCGGCGCTAAGGTAGAGGGTCTGATCAGCGGGCGAGCAGGGCGTCGATCTGGGCCTGCAGGGCAGTGTCCTCGAATGCGCCGATATCGACCGTGCCGTTCGCATTGATGAACTGGGTCGTGCGGGCGATCTGCCGGCGCAGCGCTTCGCCGGCAACCTCGATGATCTCCGGCAGTTCCGGCGGAGGCGGCGTGTCCGCGAGCAGCGCCGTGACCGTGCACACCAGCCGTGTCATCGCGCGGCAAGCCTCGTCGAAGGCACGGGCCCGGTTCGGGTTCAGCTCGTCATAAGCGGCGAGCGCGGAAGCGGCGCAGCGCAGGGAGGATGTCGCGAAATGATCGCGGTAGCCGACGGATTGCCAGGCCTGGAGATCGGCGAGGATGGTCTCATCCATCGCGACCATCTCGATCAGCATCAGGGCTTCGCTATAGCGATTGAGGAAATCGGTCGACAGGCGCGGACAGGCGCCGGCATCGAGCTGGTCGGCCGCCGTTCCAGCTAGCATCTCCGTCGCGATGACGCTCATCCGCTACCCCAAACCGGCGCGACTATGTTCGTCCAACCGCAAATAAAGTGTTGATTCCGAACGCTCGTCTCGACGTAAACAGCGGGCATGTGCGGACGCTATGCGATCACCCTGCCCCCCGAGGCGATGCGCGAGACCTTCGGCTATCGCGAGCAGCCTAATTTCCCGCCGCGCTACAATATCGCGCCGACGCAGCCCGTGCCGATCGTCCGGCTCCATGACGGGGCGCGGCAGTTCTTGCTGATGGGCTGGGGCTTCATCCCCGGCTGGGTCAAGGACCCCAAAGAGTTCCCGCTCGTCATCAATATCCGCATCGAGAGCGCGGCCGAGAAGCCCTCCTTCCGCAACGCTCTGACGCGCCGGCGCTGCCTGCTGCCGGCCGACGGCTTCTACGAATGGCGGCGCAGCGGCACCGGCAAGCAAGCCCGGAATGAGGCCTTCCTGTTCCGCAAGCCGGATCGCGGCCTTTTCGCCTTCGCCGGGCTCTGGGAGACCTGGCATTCGCCCGACGGGTCCGAGATCGACACGGTCGCGATGATGACGGGACCGGCGAACGGCACGATGGCCCCGATCCACCACCGCAGCCCGATCATTCTCGACCCGCGCGACCATGACGCCTGGCTCGATCCGCAGGCCACGCCTGAGCAGACCGGGCGCCTGCTTAGGCCCCCGCCGGACGATCTGCTGGAGGCCGTCGCCATCGGCAACGCCGTCAACAAGGTCGCCAATGATGCGGCCGAGATCCAGTCGCCGCTCGCCGAGCTTCCGCCGGAGGAGGCTCCCGAGGAACCGAAGCGCCATGCACGGAAAGCGACCCGGCCTCCCGCGGATGACGGGCAAGGCAGCCTGTTCTAGCGCCGGATTCGTGCTCTGATCGTGACCAGAAGACGCCGAGGAGACGCTGAGATGCACGGCCGCCGCCCCACCATGACCTCCCGCCACGGCATGGTCGCCGCGGCCCATCCGCTGGCGGCGCAGGCCGGCGCGAAATTGCTGGCGCAGGGCGGCAACGCCTTCGATGCCGCTGCCGCGACTGCGGCCGCGCTCAACGTGGTCGAGCCCTTCATGTCAGGGCTCGCCGGCATGGGTCTCTCGACGATGTGGGTCGCGGCCGAGAAGCGCGTGCGCGTGCTCGATTTCGTGCCGCCGATCCCGGCGAGCTTCCCGGCAGACCGCTTCAGCAAGCGCACCGATCTCGAGCGCGGCGCGCTCGCCGTCGCCTCGCCCGGCAATCTCGCCGGCTGGTGCGAGCTGGTGAAGACCTATGGCCGCAAGTCGCTGGCCGAGGTCTTCGCCCCGGCGATCGCGCTGGCGCGGGACGGTTTCGCGCTGGCCGAGTTCGGCGCGGCGGAATTCGAGGAGAACGACCCGTTATTGGAGAAGATCCCGGCGCTCTATCCGGCCTGGTCGAAAAATTACCAGCCGAACGGGCCGATGCACCTGGGCTCCGTGCTCGTGCAATCCGATCTCGCAAAGACGCTGAGCGAGATCGCCGAGAAGGGGCCGGACCATTTCTATCGCGGCGCCCTCGGCGAAAAGGTCATCGCCCATCTCCAGGCGCTCGGCGGCTCGCTGACCATGGCCGATCTCGCGGCGGTCAAGACAGTCTGGCGCGAGCCGATGGTGGCGAGCTTCAAGGGGCTGTCGGTGCATGTGCCGCCGCCGCCCTGCGAAGGCTTTCAGTTCCTGCTGACCCTGCGCCTGCTCGACGGGATCGGTCTCGCGTCGAAGCCGAAGGACGGGCCTGATCATCTCGACCTCGTCTACCGCGCGATCCGCCTCGCGGCCGGCGAGCGCATCGCCCATAACAACCCTTCGCCGGAGAAGCTCGCCGAGATCATGTCGGAGGCCTCGGTCGCGCGTCTGCGCCAGCGCCTGACCGATGGCAAGCCTGTCACCGGCCCGACCGAGCAATGGGTGCCGCAGGACCGGGAAGACCCGGCGCACACGACCTCGCTTTCGGTCGCCGATAGCGAGGGCAACCTGATCTGCATCACGCAGAGCCTCGGCAGCCCCTTCGGCAGCGGCGTGGTCGTGCCGGGCACAGGGCTCTGCTTCAACAATTTCCTGTACTGGGCCGATGTCCAGCCCGGCAGCCCGAACCGCTCCAAGCCCGGCGACGAATTGCCGATGTGCATGTCGCCCTCGCTCTCGACCCGCGACGGCAAGCCGGTGCTCGCGCTCGGCACGCCCGGCAGCTACGGCATCATGCAGACGCAGGCGCAGGCCATGGTCCAGCATCTCGTCTATGGGCTGCCGCTTCAGGAGGCGATCGAGGCGCCGCGAGCGCGCCTCTGGGACGGCCGCCTCGTCGAGATCGAGAACCGGATCACGCCGGAGACGATCGCCGAGCTGGTCAGGCGCGGACATGAGGCGCGCGCCTTCGATGTCGGCTGGACCATGCGCTGCGGCGGCATGCAGGCGGTGGCGGTCGATCCGGCGACCGGCGTGTTCACGGGTGCGGCCGATCCGCGCCGGGATGGGTATGTTGCGACGCCTTGAGGCGAAAGCGGGCCGGGCTGGAGCTTACTGATGTCCGGCGGAAACAGAGCGTCATCCCGGACAAGCTGCGAAGCAGCGTGGATCCGGGATCCATCGTAATGCTCCGGAGCCCTCCGATGGATCCCGGCTCAAGGCCGGGACGTCGCGTTTCTGAGAAAATCAGCATGCTCCAAACAATGGACCCCTCTCTCTCTTCGGGAGAGAGGTCCGATGCTGTCCGAGCCTATTTCGCCGCCAACACAGCGCCCGGGTTCAGAATCCCCTTCGGATCGAGCGTCTGCTTGATGGTCCGCATCAGGTCGAGCTCAACCGGGTCCTTCACCCCCGGCAGCAGGTCGCGCTTGAGGCGGCCGATGCCATGCTCGGCCGAGATCGAGCCGTGCAATTCGGCGACGATGGCGTGGACGGCCTCGTTCATCTCGCTCCAACGCGCGAGGAAACCTGCTTTATCGGCCCCGACCGGCTGGCTGACGTTGAAATGGATGTTGCCGTCGCCGAGATGACCGAAGGGCACGGGCCGGCAGCCCGGCACCATCGCCTCCACCGCCGCGATGGCCCGCGCCAGGAACTCGGGCGTCGCATGGATCGGCACGGAGACGTCGTGCTTGATCGAGCCGCCCTCATAGGTCTGCACCTCCGAGAGCATCTCGCGCAGCTTCCAGAAATCGGCTCGCTGGGTCAGTGAGCCCGCCAGCGCTGCGTCGGTGACGATGCCCTTCTCCAAGGCTTCGCCGAGGAAGGTCTCGACATGCTCGTCGAGCCCCGAGGCCTGCTGGGCCGAGACCTCCATCAGCACATACCAGGGCGAGCTCTCGGAGAGCGGATCGCGCGTGCCGGAAGCGTGGCGCAGAACGAAATCCATGCCGATGCGCGGCATCAGCTCGAAGGTGGTCAGCGTGCCGCCGGCGCCGGCTTTGGCGGCGTTCAGCAGTTCGAGCGCCGCCGCCGGATCTGGCACGGCGAGAAAGGCGGTGGCGCGCGCCGCCGGCAGCGGGAAGAGCTTGAGCACGGCCGCCGTGATGATGCCGAGCGTACCCTCGGCGCCGATGAAGAGGTTTTTCAGGTCGTAGCCGGTATTGTCCTTGCGGAGCTGGCGCAGGCCGTTCCAGATGCGCCCGTCCGGCAGCACGACCTCCAGCCCCATGCAGAGTTCGCGGGCATTTCCATAGGCCAGCACGGCGGTGCCGCCGGCATTGGTCGAGAGATTGCCGCCGATGGTGCAGGAGCCTTCCGACGCCAGCGAGAGCGGGAAGAGCCGGCCGGCGCCTTCCGCCGCATCCTGTGCTCGCTTCAGGGTGACGCCTGCCTCGACGATCATTGTATCGCCATCGGTGTCGACGGCGCGGACCTTGTCCAGGCGCTGCAGCGAAAGGATGACCTCCCGGCCCTCGGAGATCGGGATCTGGCCGCCGACGAGGCCGGTATTGCCGCCCTGCGGCACCAACACCGTGCCGGTCTCGGCCGCAAGCTTCACCAGCTCTGCCACCTCGGCGGTCGAGCCGGGGCGGACGATTCCTTGCGCCTTGCCGCGGAAGAGATCGCGCCATTCCTTGAGATAGGGCACCATCGCGTCGGCATCGGTGATGATGTTCTTGCTGCCTACGATGCCGGCCATGCGATCGAGAATTGCACTCATCCTGAAGCCCTGCCTTGGAGAAATTCCGCGGTCCTGCGAACCGCAGAACTTCTCTCAATTTCGCCCTACCGCATTTTCTTCACGCGAACCGATACCCACTTCGCTCGAAAATGCTTCAACCCTTCCTGCCCCGCCGGAACACGCCGACGAGCTCGACATGAGCGGAATAGCGGAACTGGTCGACCGGCGTCACGGCCTCCAGCGCATAGCCGCCCGCAACAAGGGTCGCGGCGTCGCGCGCGAAGCTCGCGGCATCGCAAGAGACGTAGATCACGTCCTTGAGCTTCGAGGCTGCCAAACGCTTGACCTGCGCCTCCGCGCCGGCACGCGGCGGGTCGAGCACGATGACGTCTAAGCCGTTGAGCTCATGCTCCAGCAGCGGGCGGCGGAACAGGTCACGCGTCTCGGTCGCGATGGGTTTGAGGCCTTGCGTCGCGCCGGCGCCCTTGGCCAGTGCCAGCATCGCCGCCCTGTCGCTCTCGATGGCGAGAACCTGCATCTTCTCCGCAATGCGGAAGCTGAACGGGCCGCATCCGGCGAAGAGATCGGCCGCGCGCTTGCCCTTGGGCAAGGCCGCCATAACGAGCCCGGCCAGAACCTCCTCGCCGGCCGCCGTCGCCTGCAGGAAGCCGCCTGCGGCCGGCGCGACCAGCGCCCTGCCCATGCGCTGCAAGGGCGGGCGGCGCTCGACGACAATCTCGCCATGGTTGGAGAGCCGGGCGAGATCAAGCCGCTCGGCGAGCTGCGTCAGGGCGAGCCGGAGCTTGTCACCGAGCGGGCCATGGCCGCGGATATCGACATCGAGCCCGGCTTCCGAGGCGGTGACCTGGATATCGAGCGACTTGCTCGCACCACCCATGCGGTTCGCCAGCATCAGCGCGGCGGCGGGCGCCCGCTCCAGCCCCGGCGCCAGCACCGGGCATGCCTCGACGGCGATCAGCTCATGGCTGCGCGCCGCCATGAAACCGACCACCATCGCCTCACCCTGGCGGCGGGCATGGAAGGTGACGCGACGACGGCCGGCGCCATGGGCATCGACGAGATCGCCGACCGGCGCCTCGATGCCGGCGCGGCTCAAGGCGGTGACGACCTGCTGGCGCTTCCATTCCCGGTAGAGGCCGGGCGCCATGTGCTGGGCCGCGCAGCCGCCGCAGCGGGTGAAGAGCGGGCAGATCGTGGCGATGCGGGATTCGGACGGCGCGATGATCTCGACGAGCTGGCCGCGCTCGCCGTCGACCACGGCGCGCACGGTCTCGCCCGGTAGCGCATAGGGAATGAAGATGCTGCCGGAGGCAGCCTGCACGATGCCGTCACCCTTCTGGCCGAGGCGATCGACGGTGAGAACTTCATTCATGGCGAGCTTCGGAGAAGACATTTCTCCGGCTTGCGGCTTGGCGACTGACATTGTTCCGAACTCGGGGCGAAAGGCCCGCTCACTGATGACCGCTGAGAGGCTTTCGCTCGATCACGGCGAATTCGGGCACTTTGCCCGAATTCGCGAAACGTGATCGATTCTAAAAGTTTAGAGCATCGCTCGAGCGAAAAACCGGTTCCCACTTTTTCGCGCGATGCTCTATCAGGTCAGGGACGAATTGGGAAATCCTGCCATGACTATCCGCAACGGCGTCATCGAAGCGATCGGCAACACCCCGCTCATCAAGCTCGAGCGCGCCTCGGCGGAAACCGGCTGCACCATCCTCGGCAAGGCCGAGTTCATGAATCCCGGCCAGTCGGTGAAGGATCGCGCCGCGCTTGCGATCATCCGCGATGCCGAGGCGAAGGGGCAGTTGAAGCCCGGAGGCGTCATCGTCGAGGGCACGGCCGGCAATACCGGCATCGGCATCGCGCTGGTCGGCAATGCGCTGGGCTATCGCTCGGTGATCGTCATCCCGGAGACGCAGAGCCAGGAAAAGAAGGACATGCTGCGGCTGGCCGGCGCGACGCTGGTCGAAGTGCCGGCCGCGCCCTACGCCAACCCGAACAACTATGTGAAGGTCTCGGGCCGCCTCGCCGAGGAACTGGCGAAGAGCGAGCCCAACGGCGCGATCTGGGCCAACCAGTTCGACAATGTCGCCAACCGGCAGGGCCATATCGACACGACCGGGCCGGAAATCTGGGAGCAGACGGCGGGCCAGGTCGATGGCTTCATCTGCGCGGTCGGCTCGGGCGGGACGCTCGCCGGCGTCGGCATGGCGCTGAAGGCGCGCAATCCCAAGGTGACGATCGGGCTGGCCGACCCCATGGGTGCGGCGCTCTACTCCTACTACACGACCGGCGTGCTCAAGGCCGAGGGCTCCTCGATCACCGAGGGCATCGGCCAGGGCCGCATCACCGCCAACCTGGTCGATGCACCGGTCGACGTCGCCTTCCAGATCCCGGACGCGGAGGCGGTGCAGATCGTCTTCGACCTGCTGGAGCAGGAGGGACTTTGCCTCGGCGGCTCGTCGGGCATCAACGTCGCCGGCGCGATCCGGCTGGCGAAGCAGATGGGCCCTGGCCACACCATCGTGACGGTGCTCTGCGACTACGGCACGCGCTACCAGTCGAAGCTGTTCAATCCGGATTTCCTGCGCTCGAAGAACCTGCCGGTTCCCGGCTGGCTGGAGCGCGACGGTTCGGCGCTGAAGCAGGTCGTGGCGAAGGTGATGGCCTGAGCCCCCGCTCCCGTTCCACGGAAACACGGCGTCATCCCGGGCTTGACCCGGGATCCATCGAAGTTCGCCGGGGCTCTACGATGGATCCCGGATCGGCGCTGCTTCGCAGCTTGTCCGGGATGACGCCGTGGACATGCTGAGAATCAGCTGCGTTCTCAAGCCGCGCGCGGCGTCGCGTCGATCGCCTCGATATCGCCGGCACGGTCGTACTGCGCCTGGTCGAGCATGCCCTGCCGCTTGGCGACGAGGGTCGGCACCAGCGCCTGGCCGGCGACGTTCACCGCCGTGCGGCCCATGTCGAGGATCGGGTCGATGGCGAGCAGCAGGCCGACGCCGGCGAGCGGCAGGCCGAGCGTCGAGAGCGTCAGCGTCAGCATCACCGTCGCGCCGGTGAGGCCGGCGGTCGCGGCCGAGCCGATCACCGAGACGAAGGCGATCAGGACGTATTCCTGGATGCCGAGCGGCACGCCGTAGAACTGCGCGACGAAGATCGCGGAGATCGCCGGGTAGATCGCGGCGCAGCCGTCCATCTTGGTGGTCGCGCCGAGCGGCACGGCGAAGGCGGCATATTCGCGCGGCACGCCGAGGCTCTTCTCGGTCACGGCCTCGGTGACCGGCAAGGTGCCGATGGAGGAGCGCGAGACGAAGGCAAGCTGGATCGCCGGCCAGGCACCCGCGAAGAAGCGCATCGGCGACAGCCCGTGCAGGATCAGCAGCGCGGGATAGACGAGCAGCAGCACGATCGCGAGGCCGAGATAGATGGCGAAGGCGTACCAGGAGAGCTGCTCCAGCGTCTGCCAGCCATATTGCGCGACGGCGTTGCCGAGCAGGCCGATGGTGCCGATCGGCGTCAGGCGGATCACCCACCACAGGATCTTGCGGACGATCGCAAGGAACGACTCGTTCAGCGCGAGGAAGCTGTTGGCGCGCTCACCGACCTTCAGCGCCGCGACGCCAACGACGATCGAGATCACCAGCAGTTGCAGCACATTGAAGCCAAGGCGGGTGGTCGCGCCGCCACTGTTCACCTGCGTCGTCGCCTGCAGGCCGAACATGTTGGCGGGCACCAGCCCCTTCAGGAAATCGAGCCAGGAGCCGACCGTGCCCGGCGCCTTGGCGCTGGCGGCGGCGACGCCGGCATTGATGCCGGGCTGGATGATCAGGCCGAGCGCGATGCCGATCAGCACGGCGATGAAGGCGGTGATCGCGAACCAGAGCAGCGTCTGCCAGACCAGCGCGGCGGCATTCGAGAGCTGCCGGAGATTGCTGATCGAGGCAACGATGGCGGTGAAGATCAGCGGCGGCACGAGCGCCTGCAGCAGCTGCACGAAGATCGAGCCCGTCGTGGCAAGCGTCACGGTCAGCCAGTTCGGCTGGCCGGGGGCCACCGGGCCCATGTTGCGGGCGACCCAGCCGAGCGCGAGGCCGATCGCCATCGCGGCAAGAACTTGGAAGCCGAAGCTGGAATAGAACGGTTTAGAACCGGCGCCGGCTTTGCCGGTCCGGGGAATGGCAGTGGTCATGACAGGATCTCTTCTGGCGCGGCCCATGGCCGTAGATGAATGTTCCTATACACCGCCGAAACCGGTCGCCGCAAAAGCGGATATTTTCGTTTTTTGTCCGACCCGCAATAAAAATATTCCCCGCCACCTTCAATCCCGACGTATGCCGGGCGACAGCAGGGAGGCCCGGATCCATCCGGAACGTTTCCGAAAGGTTCAGGCATGAATCTCGGATTTCCGCTGCGCTCCGTTCGGGATGACACCAGCGACGGGTGGCCGTGGGTGCGATGGATTGGCGTCGCTCCCCTTGCCGGAAAGTGATTTCCACGGAGATCGAACAGTTCTAGCCTGCGCTTCGGTGATCCAGCGATCGGCGAGGTGGTCGCATGTCAGTCTCGGAAGTCCGGTCTACCTCCTCCACCGCGTCGGAAACGGGCCCCAGCGCCATTCCTCTCGAACAGGAACAGCAGCATCAGGACGGCGTGGTCGCCTCGGGCGTCTATGTCCATGGCGTGCGCATCGCCGATATCCCGGTCACGGAAGCCGGCGAATGGGCGCGCAAAGACGACCACGTCGTCTGGATCGGCCTGCTCGAGCCCGAGCCTGCGCTGCTGCGCTGCGTGCAGCAGCAGTTCAACCTGCACCCGCTTGCGGTCGAAGATGCGACGACCGCGCATCAGCGCCCGAAGCTCGAGCAATATGGCGATGCGCTCTTCGTGGTCGCCCGCACCGCCCAGTTGATCGACGGCCGCATCGCCTTCGGCGAAACCCATATCTTCGTCGGACGCGGCTATATCGTCAGCGTCCGGCACGGCGCCTCGACTTCGTACAAGTCGGTCAGGCAGCATTGGGAGACCTGCCCGACCTCGCTGGCGAAGGGCGAGGACTTTATCCTCTACGCGATCCTCGATTTCATCGTCGACAACTACATGCCGGTACTGGAAGCGATCCATGACGAGGTCGAGGAAATCGAGGACAAGGTGCTGGCCAAGCCGATGGCGCGCTCCGATATCGAGCGGCTCTACATGCTTAGGCGCGACCTGCTGCGCCTGCGCAATGCAGTCGCGCCGCTGGTCGATGTCTGCCAGCGCCTGATGAACGGCACCGTGCCGCAGGTCCGGCCGACGCTCGCCCCGATGTTCCGCGACGTCACCGACCATGTCCGCACCGTGCAGGAGAAGATCGACAGCCTGCGTGAGGTGCTGGCCTTCGCTTTCGAGGCAAGCCTGCTGGTCGGGCAGAGCCAGGAGAACGCCATCACCAAGCGGCTGGCCTCCTGGGCCGCCATCCTGGCCGTGCCGACCGCACTGGCAGGCATCTATGGCATGAACTTCAAGAACATGCCGGAACTGGAGATGCAGTACGGCTATTACGTCGTGATCGGCGTGATCCTGACGTCCTGCGCCATCCTGTACTGGCGCTTCAAGCGAAACGGCTGGCTGTAGCTATCTCAAGGGCCAGACCAGCAGGATCATCGGCACCGCGAGCAGGATGACCAGCAGGGAGAGCGGCGCGCCGAGCCGGGAATAGTCGCTGAAACGATAGCCGCCCGGCCCCATGACCAGCGTGTTGCACTGGTGGCCGATCGGCGTGAGGAAGTCGCAGGCCGCGCCGATGGCGACCGCCATCAGGAAGGCGTCGGGGTTGTAGCCGAGGTTTTTCGCGAAGCCCGCGCCGATCGGGGCCATGACCAGCACCGTCGCCGCGTTGTTGAGAAAAGGTGTCACCGCCATAGCCGCCACCAGGATGAGCGCGACCGCGGCCCAGCCGGGCAATCCGCCGCCGATCATCGCCAGCCACGAGGCGAAGAGATCGGTCGTGCCGGTCGTCCGCAAGGAATCCGAAACCGGGATCAACGCCGCCAGCATCAGCAGGATCGGCGCGTCGATATTGCGATAGGCCTCGCGCAGGGGCACGCAACGGAAGGCGATCAGCAGCACCGCCGCCGCGAAGAAGATGAAGGGGACGGGGGCCAGCCCGGCCGCCAACGCGACGATGGCGGCGAGCACGATCGTCACGGTCAGCACGGCGCGGCGCGTCGAGCCAAGCGGCACCAGCCGGTCGGCCAGCGGCAGGAGGCCGAGCTCCGAAAGTTTCTCCGGCAGCAACTTCTCGTCGCCCTGGATGACGACGATGTCACCGGCTCTGAGCCGAATATCGCGCAACCTCTGGCTGAAGCGCTCGCCGGAGCGGCTGATCGCGATCATGTTGACGCCGAAGCGGCTATGCAGGGCCATGTCGCCGGCCGACTGGCCGATCAGCGTCGAATCCGGGCCGATGATCGCTTCGGCGATATGATCGGGATCGAGCGCATCATCCTTATGGGTCGGGCGGTTCTTGCCGGTGAGATCGAGCCTGCCTTCCGCCACGACCCGCTCCAGCAGGGCGGCATCGCCGCGCAGCAGGAGGATATCGCCGGCCTTCAGGGAGGCATCCGGGAGCGGCGCCTGGACGCGGCGCTCGTTGCGCAGGATCGAGACGATCTCGATGGCATCGCCACCGATCGCCTTGAGATCGGCGACCGTCTTGCCGGCAAGCGGCGATTTCCCGTTGAGCGAAGCCTCTGTCAGGTAGTCCTTGATGTCGATCGCCTGATCGAGCGAGACGGCTCCGCGACGGTCGCGCGGCAGCAGGCGGTAGCCAACGCTGAGGAAGAGGCAGCCGGCGACGGCCACGACGATTCCGACCGGAGCGAAATCGAACATGCGGAAGGGCTCGCCGCCGAGTTCCTGCCGGACACGGGCGACGATGACGTTCGGCGAGGTGCCGACCAGCGTGACGATGCCGCCCAGCAGCGAGGCGAAGGCCATCGGCATCAGGAAGACAGAGGGCGATGCCCCGCTCCTGCGGGCAAACTGATAGGCGATCGGCAGCATCATCGCGAGCGCGCCGATATTCTTGATGATCGCCGACATCACCGCGACGACGAAGACAAGCAGCGGCACCTGCAACGGCGTCGAGGCGAAGCCCGAGCCCAGCTTCGAGAACAGGCGCTCGATGATGCGCGAGCGCGCGACCGCAGCGCTGAGGACCAAGGCGCTGCCGACGATGATGACGATGTCGTCGGAGAAACCCTTGAAGGCCTCGGCCGCCGGTACGAGCCCCAGCAGGACGGCAAGCAGCAGCGCCAGCATCGCGACGATGTCGTAGCGCAACCGCCCCCATAGAAACGCGGCCATCATGCCGGCGACGAGAAGGACGGAGAAAATCTGCGGCTGAGTCATCCGGCCTTCAACGTATCGCGCGCGACTTTCGCCTTACAGCCACTTCCTCCAGCGGAAGAACAGATAGGGCAGCACCGCGAACAGGATCATCAGGCCGACCGCGAAGGGATAGCCCCACTGCCATTCCAACTCCGGCATCGTCTTGAAGTTCATACCGTAGATCGATGCGATCAGCGTCGGCGGCATGAGCGCCACCGAGACGACCGAAAAGAGCTTGATGATCTTGTTCTGCTCGATCGAGACGAGGCCGAGCGTGGCGTCCATCATGAATTGCAGCTTGTTCGACAGGAACGCCGCGTGCTCCTCGATCGCCTGCACGTCGCGGACCGCCGAGCGCCATTCGGCTGAGAACCCGGTCTGCGCTTTCTTGGGCCGCGTGTAGTTGGCGGACAAGAAGAGCAGCACGCGCTCGACCGAGACCATGCTCTCGCGGACATTGGAGATGATGTGTTCGTACTGGCCGATCTTCTGGATCACGAGTTGGTAGACGCCGCCGCGCTCGACATCCTGCCCCCGCCCGGCGAAGACGCGGCGCGAGGCGATATCGATCTTGTCGCCGACGCCGCGCAGCACCTCGGCCGCCCTGTCGACGATCGCCTCGATCAGGCCGTCCAGCACCGCTTCCGGCTGCTGGCCGCAGCCGCCGGGCTTGCTGGCACGGTTGAGGAAGATGTTGAAGGCGCCCGGCTCGTCATAGCGCACCGTGACCAGCGCCTTGTCCGTCAGGATGAAGGTCACATCCGCCAGCTTGGGGACGACGGTGTCCGACTGGCAGATGATCCGCGCCGTCATGTAGCGCGCGCCGTTCTCGGTATAGATGATCTCGGAGGGCTCGAGATCGTGCATTTCCTCGCGCGTCGGGATCGAGATGCCCAAATGCTTCTCGACCCGCCTGTCTTCCTCCGGCGTCGGGTTGAGCAGGTCGATCCAGACGACATCGTCGGGAAAGTCCCCGTACGCGTCGAGCGTGCCGGGACGGAGCTTGTCGCGCGAATCGGGGCATGTGCCGTGGATCGTCAGCATGGGCGCGAATCTCGCTGCACGGTCAGGATGGAAACCGGCAGGAACTCCGATATGAGGCGCGTGTCAAACCGATGACGAGGCGGAGCCTCGGCACGGTTCCGCCTTCGCGCGTCATTCCGGGCGCAGCGAAGCGGAGACCCGGAATCCATCATAGGGCACTGTGCTCTACGATGGATTCCGGATCGGCGCCGCTACGCGGCTTGTCCGGAATGACGGAGATGGCGTGTTCTGCCTCACACCCCGCTCTTCACGCCCTGCGGCGGCAGGCTGTCGGCCGGCACGAAGAAATCCGGCATCAGCGGCACCGACGGGTCGACGCGGTACTGGCTGAAATCGGTGACGCCCTCGCCGGCCATGAAGCTGTCGTCGATCAGGAAATTGCCGGAGAACTCGCGGGACGGCTTCGAAAAGATCATATGGGCGGCGTCGGCCAGGATCTCGGGCGTACGGCTCGCCTGCACCATCTTGTCGCCACCGAGCAGGTTCTGGACGGCCGCGGTCGCGATCGTGGTGCGCGGCCAGAGCGCGTTGACCGCGATGCCCTGGCGCGCCAGCTCGCCGGCAAGCCCGAGTACGCACAGGCTCATGCCGTATTTCGCGATGGAATAGGCCAGGTGTGGCGCGAACCACTGCGCCTTCATGTCGAGCGGCGGCGAGAGCATCAGGATATGCGGGTTCTCGGCCTTCGCCAGATGGGGAATGGCGTATTTCGAGACCATGAAGGTGCCGCGCGTGTTGATCTGGTGCATCAGATCGAAGCGCTTCATGTCGGTCGTCTGAGTGTTGGTCAGCTGGATCGCGCTGGCATTGTTCACGACGATGTCGATGCCGCCGAAGGTCTCGGCCGTCTTGGCGATCGCCTCGGCGACGCTCTGCTCGTCACGGACATCGACCATCAGCGGCAAGCATTTGCCGCCGGCCGCCTCGATCTCGGCGGCGGAGGTGTAGATCGTGCCCGGCAGCTTGGGATGCGGCTCGGCCGTCTTGGCGGCGATGGTGACATTGGCGCCGTCCCGCGCTGCCCTGAGCGCGATGGCCAGCCCGATGCCGCGCGAGCCGCCAGTGATGAAAAGCGTCTTACCCTTGAGCGACATCGCCGCCTCCCTGTTCGTTGGTGATGACGTAGCGGGCCGGCTGCGAACCGTCCCGGTCGGTAAAGCCATAGGCGCGCGCCAGATCGGCGACATGGAGCACCTTGCCGGCATGACGCGCGACATCCGGATCAGCGGCGAGGGCAGCGACCGCGCGGCCGGCATACAGTGGGGTTTCGGTGGTCTGGTCAGCGAGTCCGGCATCGCGGACGCGCTCGGTCAGGACATAGCCGGGCGAGAGACCGAGCGCGGTGACGCCGAAGGGCTGCAGTTCTTGCGCCATCGCGAAGCTCAGGCGGTTCATCGCCGCCTTGGCGAGATCGTAGAAGACATCGCCGAGATAGCCGCCGCCCATGTCGAAGCTCAGCGTGACGATCAGGCCCGCGCGCGCCTGCACCATGGCCGGCGCCACCGCCCGCGCCAGCAACAACTGGGCATAGATGCCACTTTCGAAGCTCTCGCCCAATCGCGCCACCGGACGACGCCAAAACGGCGTGCCGAAGCCGGAGCCGTCGGGATAGCGCTCGCCGTCATAGCCTTCATTGCCGCCCCAGACCGCATCGACGACGCAGTCCAGCCGGCCGAAGCGACGCAAGGCCCAGGCGACGAGCCCGTCGACATCGCGCTCATTGGTGTGGTCGCAGCGATAGGGATAGCCCTTGCCGCCGGCCGCCTCGACCTCGCGGGCCGTATCCTCGAAGGTCTCGGGGCGCTGATCGGTGCGCGGCCCGGCCTCGCTGGAACGGCCGGTGACGATGACGGTCGCGCCGGCCTCCCCCAATGCCCGCGCGACGCCCCGTCCCAGCCCGCGCGAGGCGCCTGCAACGAGGCAGATGCGGCCGGCAAGGGCCGGTTGGCCGGTGGTCATGGGCAATCCCGGCGAATCGCTGCTGGCCATCCCCGATCCGCTGCTCTATAGCCCCGCTCCCCTCGCAACGGAGCCGCACCATGGACAGCACCGATGTCGCCGCCTGCTGGGAAGCGAATGCCGAGATCTGGACCCAACATGCGCGGGCCGGCTATGACCTCTACCGCGACGCGCTGAATAGCCCGGTCTTCCTGGCCAATCTGCCGGATATCGCGGGGCTGGATGGCCTCGATATCGGCTGCGGCGAAGGATCGAACACGCGCAAGCTCGCCGAGATGGGCGCGCGCATGACCGCTGTCGACATCGCGCCGACCTTCATCCGGCATGCGCAGGAGGCGGAAACCGCCAAGCCGCTCGGCATCGACTACCGGTTCGGCGACGGTACCGCGCTGCCCTTCCCGGACGCGCAGTTCGACTTCGCGACGGCCTTCATGTCGCTGATGGACATGCCCGCTCAGGACAAGGCGCTGGCGGAAGCGGCGCGCGTGCTCGAGCCCGGCGGTTTTCTGCAGTTCTCCATCCTGCATCCCTGCTTCGCGCCGCCCTATCGCAAGGTGCTGCGGGATGAGACCGGCAACATCCGCGCGATCGAGGTCGGCCGCTATTTCGACGGGGTCGACGGCGAGATCGAGACCTGGCGCTTCGGCGCCGCGCCGGCCGCGGTCAAAGCCAGCGTCGAACCCTTCCGCGTACCGCGCTTCCATCGCACGCTGAGCCAATGGGTAGCGATGATCGTCGCTGCCGGGCTCACGATCGAGCACATGGCCGAGCCGCATGTCGACGCCGAGACGGCGAAGGCCATCCCCTATCTCGCCGACACGCATATCGCCCCGCTGTTCCTGCATATCCGTGCCCGGAAGGCTGCGACGGCCTGAACGGGGCGCGGCTGCGCTCACGCGGCGAAGACCGCAGCGGCGTCGGCAATGGCGCCCGCACCTTCGGTCACCGCGAGTTCGAGGGCCGGCGCCTCGGTCGCGATGCATTCGGCATAGAAGCGGGCCGTGGCGAGATCGGCGGTGCCCTCGGCTTCCGAGCGCGTGGCGAGCGCCTTCTTCGCCAACCCCGTTCCGCCCTGCGCCAGCGCGAAGAGCTTGAGATAGGGCGTGGCACCGGCCAGCGCGTCTGCCGGCTTGTTGCCGATCGCTCCCAGCATCCATTCCGTGGCGCGCTCAAGCGCATCGACGGCGGCGCCCAGGCGAGCGGCGGCATGGCCGAAGCCCGAATTGTTGGCGCGCTCGACCTCGGCGACGATGCCGCGCATCTCGTTGATCAGGGCGTGCACCGCATCGCCGCCGGACAGCGGCAGCTTGCGGGTGATGAGGTCGATCGCCTGGATGCCGTTGGTGCCCTCGTAGATCGCGGCGATGCGGGCATCGCGCAGATGTTGGGCGGCGCCGGTTTCCTCGACGAAGCCCATGCCGCCATGGATCTGTACGCCGGTCGAGGCGACATCGATGCCGATATCGGTGGCATAGGCCTTGGCAATCGGAGTGAGGATCGCGGCGCGCTCGGAAGCGGCCTTGCGCCTGGCCTCGTCGGTCTCGCGATGCGAGCGGTCGAGCGCTTCCGCGACCTGATAGGCGATAGCGCGGGCGCCTTGGGTTTTGGCGCGCATGTCCATCAGCATGCGACGCACGTCGGGATGGACGATGATCGGGCTCATCGGCGCGCCCTTGGGGGCATCCAGCGCCGTGCCCTGCTTGCGCTCGTGCGCGAAAGCCAGCGCCTGCTGATAGGCACGCTCGGCGATGGCGACGCCTTGCAGCGCGACATTGAGGCGGGCGTTGTTCATCATCGTGAACATGCAGGCGAGGCCGCGGTTCTCCTCGCCGATCAGCCAGCCGATCGCCCCGCCATTGTCACCGAAGGCCATCGAGCAGGTCGGCGAGGCATGGATGCCGAGCTTGTGCTCGATGCCGGAGCAGCGCAGGTCGTTGTGCTGCCCAAGCGAGCCGTCGGCGTTGACCAGAAATTTCGGCACGAGGAAGAGCGAGATGCCGCGCGTGCCGGGAGGGGCGTCGGGCAGGCGCGCCAGCACGAGATGGATGATATTCTCGGTGAGATCGTGCTCGCCATAGGTGATGAAGATCTTCTGGCCAGTGATGCGATAGGTGCCATCCCCGACGCGCTCGGCCTTGCTGCGGAGTGCATTGAGGTCCGAGCCCGCCTGCGGCTCGGTCAGGTTCATCGTGCCCATCCACTCGCCGGAGACGAGCTTGGCGAGATAGGTCTCCTTGAGATGGTCGGAGCCATGGGCGTAGAGCGCCTCGATCGCACCGACCGTCAGCAGCGGGCCGAGCGCGAAGGCGAAGGCGGCCGAGTTCCACATCTCGATGCAGGCGGATTGCAGCAATGTCGGCAGGCCCTGCCCGCCATAGGCTTCCGGCGCCGGCAGGGCGTTCCAGCCGGCCTCGGCCCAGGCCTTGTAGGCTTCCTTCCAGCCCGGCGGCGTGGTGACGGCGCCGTCCTTGAGCTTCGAGCCGTTGAGATCACCGACGCGGTTCAGCGGTGCGATCACGTCGGCGGCGAATTTCGCGGCCTCGTCGAGCACGGCTTCTACGACGCCGCCTTCGAGCTCCGGCGCCAGCCCGTCGGCGATCAGCCTGTCGAGGCCCGCCACCTGGCGCATGGTGGAGAGCATGTCCGAAACCGGGGCGCGATAGCTCATAATCGTCTCTCCCTGAGGCCCGCGCCGCCTGCGAAGGCAGCCGCAGCCCGCTTTTTGCCGTTGCCGCGATGGTAGCGAGGAACTATCGCCTAAGCCACGCGCAAGCGAGCGCGACCTTCGTCCCGTGCCGCGCCCCTCAGTTAGTTTATATATAAACCATCTTCGGTCAATCGCGTCGTGAACAAGCCCCTGCCCGCTCCCCGCCCTACGAAGCTTCTCGCTGCGAATGCCGGCGGTATCGCCGAGGCGGCTGCGCTGCTGCAGGCGGGCGGGCTCGTGGCGATGCCGACTGAGACGGTCTACGGGCTTGCGGCGGATGCGACCTCGGGCGCTGCCGTCGCCGGCATCTACGCGGCCAAGGAGCGGCCGAGCTTCAACCCGCTGATCTCGCACCTGCCCGACCTCGCGAGCGCGCGCCAGCAGGGCCTGTTCGACGCCAATGCGCTGGCGCTGGCGCAAGCCTTCTGGCCGGGGCCGCTGACGCTGGTCGTGCCGGCCTCTCCCGGATGCACCGTCAGCGATCTCGCGCGGGCGGGGCTCCCCTCCGTCGCGCTGCGCGTTCCGGCACACCCGGTCGCACATGCCGTGCTGGAGGCGGCCGGGCGACCGATCGCGGCGCCTTCCGCCAACCGCTCAGGCCGGATCAGCGCGACCAGCGCTCCCCATGTGCTGGCCGATCTGGAAGGGCGCATCGACGCCGTCCTCGATGCCGGCCCGACCGAGGTCGGCGTCGAGTCGACCATCGTCGCCTGTCTCGACGCCGCGCCGCGCCTGCTTAGGCCCGGCGGCGTGCCGCGCGAGGCGATCGAACATGTGATCGGCCGTCCGCTGGTCATCGCTGGTGATGCTGGCCATGCACCGATCTCGCCCGGCATGCTCGCCTCGCATTATGCGCCGGCGGCGCGCGTGCGGCTCGATGCGGAAGCCCCGGAAGATGGCGAGGCTTGGCTCGGCTTCGGCCCCGAGGAGCGCGAGCACCCGGCCTCACTCAATCTCAGCCCAAGCGGCGATCTGCGCGAGGCCGCCGCCCATCTGTTCGGCTATATGCGCCGTCTCGACGAAATGGGACGAAAGACCATCGCGGTCGCCCGCATTCCCGGACATGGGCTTGGCGAAGCGATCAACGACCGCCTGCGGCGCGCGGCGGCGCCGCGCTGAGTCCCACTCTCCCGAATTTGAATTCCTCCAGCTTGCATCGTTGCAAGATATCGGCTTGCGTGCCGGCTGGAGGACGCGTCGCCGATGAATGCCAAGCTTGCCTGGGACGATTTCCGGCTGATCAAGGCCATTGCCGATCATGACGGGCTGACTGGCGCCGCAGCGGCGCTCTCGGTCAATCACTCGACCGTGTTCCGGCGTCTCGGCCAGATCGAGGAGCTCGTCGGCATGCCACTCTTCGAGCGGCGCAAGACCGGCTATGTCGCGACGGTCGCCGGGGCCGAGATGGCGGCGCTGGCGAGCCGGATGGACGAGGACGTCACCGCCTTCGCACGGCGCCTCGCCGGACGCGACGTCGCTCCGTCAGGCGAATTGCGGATCACCACGACCGACACGCTCTACCAGAATGTGCTGCTGCCGATCTTCGCGGCCTTCCGCAAGGCGCATCCGCTGATCCGGCTCGATGTCGTGATCGGCAACCAGGCGCTCAACCTGTCGAAGCGCGACGCCGATATCGCGATCCGCGCCAGCGATACGCCGGGCGAGACGCTGGTCGGCCGGCGCATCGCCACCATCGCCTGGGCGATCTATGGCCGCACCGCGGACGGCATCACGCCCGAGGAGGAAGCGAGCCCTGCCCTGCTCTACCAGCGCGACTGGGTCGCGCTCGGCGACCAGCTCTCGCATGTGAAGGCCGCCCGCTTCGTACGCGAGCATGTCGCGCCGGAGCGGATCGCGCTGAAGAGCTCGGCCGTGCTGGGGATCGGTGAAGCGGTCGCGCAGGGCCTGGGCATCGGTCCGCTGCCCTGCTTCATCGCCGATCAGCGGTCCGACCTGATGCGGCTGCTGCCGCCCAATCCGGATTTCGCGACGGGTCTATGGGTCCTGACTCATCCCGATATCCGGCACGTGCCGCGCGTGCGCGCCTTCATGGATTTCTGCAGCAACGAACTCGCACGGCAGCGGGCGCTGTTCGAGGGGTAGCCTTAGCCGATCTCAACCACGACGCGGCCCTTCACCTTGCCCTCGACGATCGCCTTGCCGGTCTCGATCACCGCCTCCAGCGGGATCGTCGTGGTGATCAGGGCGAGCTTGTCGCGGTCGAGATCGCTGGCGAGGCGCTGCCAGGCCTCGATCCGGCGCGGCTTCGGGCACATCACCGAATCGACGCCGAGCAAGGCGACGCCACGCAGGATGAAGGGCGCGACCGAGGCCGGCAGGTCCATGCCTTGCGCGAGACCGCAAGCGGCGATGGCCCCGCCATATTTTGTCATCGAGAGCAGGTTCGCGAGGGTGTGAGAGCCGACCGCGTCGACGCCCGCAATCCAGCGCTCCTTCCCGAGCGGCCGGCCGGGCGCCGCGAGCTCGTTGCGGTCGATGATCTCGGCGGCGCCAAGGTTCTTGAGATAATCGGCCTCTTCGGCGCGGCCGGTCGAGGCGATGACATGCCAGCCCGCCTTTGCCAGCAAGGCGATCGCGACCGAGCCGACGCCGCCCGCGGCACCCGTGACGACGACCGGGCCGTCGGCAGGTTTCAGACCGTGCTTCTCGAGCGCGAGCACGCAGAGCATCGCAGTATAACCGGCCGTACCGATCGCCATCGCCTCCGCGGGGGTCAGCCCCGCCGGCAGCGGCACGAGCCAGTCGCCCTTGACGCGGCTCTTCTGGGCGTAGGCGCCGAGATGTGTCTCGCCAGTGCCCCAGCCATTGAGCACGACCAGATCGCCCGGCTTGAAATCGGGATGGTCGGAGGTCTCGACCCGGCCGGCGAAGTCGATACCGGGAATCATCGGCCAGCGGCGGACAACCGGCGCCTTGCCGGTGATCGCGAGGCCGTCCTTGTAGTTCACCGTCGAATGCGTGACGCGGACGGTGACATCGCCCTCCATCAGGTCGTTCTCGGCGAAATCGGTGAAAGCGAGATTTGTCCCGGTCTCGCCCTTGGTCGCCACGAGGGCCTTGAACGTCGTCATCACCATCTCCCAAGCACGCAAACGCGAAAGTCGACAAGGTTGCAGCGGCGTGGCGCCACCGCAACCCCATCGGCCGTGTGTAGACGCACCTTCCCGATCAGGCGGGCTGCGCTTCCGGCCTTTGCACCGGGCGCTCGATGATCGGCAGGTTGATCAGGGCCGATGCGACGCCGAGCGCGACCGAGAGCCACCAGACGAACTGATAGCTGCCCATCGATTCGTAGAGCACGCCGCCGAGCCAGACGCCGAGGAAGCCGCCGACCTGGTGCGAGAAGAAGGCGAAGCCATAGAGCATCGCCATGTACTTGGTGCCGAACATCAGCATGACCAGCGAGGAGGTCGGGGGCACGGTCGAGAGCCAGAACAGGCCGATGACGACGCCGAAAGTGATCGCGGTCGTCGGGCTCGGCGGCAGCAGGATGAAGGCTGCGATGGCGACCGCACGGCCGAAATAGATCCAGGCGAGGAGATGGCGCTTCGGCATCCGGGTCGAGAGCCAGCCCGAGGAGAGCGAGCCGACGGCATTGGCGAGGCCGATGACGGCGAGTGTCCAGCCGCCGACCCAGGCCGGCAGGCCGGCGTCCTTGAGATAGGCTGGCATATGCACGGTGATGAAGGCGAGCTGGAAGCCGCAGGTGAAGAAGCCGAGCACGAGCAGGACGTAGCTGCGGTGCTTGAAGGCCTCGGTCAGCGCCTGCTTCACCGTCTGGTTCGGCAGGTTGGCTGCGGCGGCCCCTGCCGCCGCGCCGGCCTTGCGGGTCGCCAGCACGATCGAGATCGGCAGGATCGGCAGCAGCGTGAAGGCGAAGACGACCAGCGCCTGCTGCCAGCCCAGCGTGTCGATCAGGATGTTGCCGATCGGCGGGAAGAGGAACTGGCCGAAGGAGCCGGCCGCCGTGCCGGCGCCGAAGGCCATCGGCCGCCACTGCTCCGGCAGGAGCTTGCCGAAAGCCGCGAGCACGAGGTTGAACGAGCAGGCGGAGAGGCCGAAGCCGATCAGCACACCGGCACCGAAATGAAGCTGCAGCGGCGTCGTCGCATAGGCCATCGTCACGAGGCCGGCGGCGTAGAGGAGCGCGCCGACGCAGAGCACGCGCACCGTGCCGTAGCGGTCGGCGATCGCTCCCGCGAAGGGCGCGCCGAGGCCCCAGAGCAGGTTCTGGATCGCCAGCGCCAGGCCGAAGATGTCCCGGCCCCAGTGGAACTGGACCGTCATCGGAATCTGGAACAGGCCGGCGCTGGCCCGGGGCCCGAAGGTGATCAGGGCGATCAGGCAACCGGCCGCGACGATGATCTCCGGAGCATAGCTGCGCGCTGGAGTGGACGTCATGGATGTCTCCGAAGCATCGAATGTGTGCCTACACGTTAGTGCCTCACCCGGACGGCAACCAACGCGATTTCGTGAAACCTCGCATCACCGTGACACATGGAAGTCGCCGACGTTAACCGGGGCTCAACCTTACCGAGGTGATAACGGATTCCAACGAAGGCGCGCGAGTCGGCAGCGCTTTTCGGTCCGTGCGGTCGGGGCGGGTGTGTCGTTTTGAGTCACTGGCGTGTGCACAGGCATGGGCGGAAGGCGCGCCCCCTCGGCATCAAATGGGCCGCGAGCACGGTCGCGCCCTGGGCCTTGTCCGTCGGCATGCTCGTGTCCTTCACCGCCTCCGCGGGCCAGAATTTCGGGCCGACCGGCCTGCCTTCCAGCGCCATTCCCCGGGTCGCTCCCGGCCCCGTCTCGGAGCTGGCCGAGGGTCCCTCGATGCTGATCGCAGCCAGCGCCTTCCGGTTGCCGGGCCTCGCGCTGACCTCCGCCGTCACCCAGGCGAAACTCTCCTTCGAGGACCCGGAGCGCCGTATCGTCGTCGACCCGCGCGCGCCGCGCGAGGACATGAAGCGCTCAGCCGCCGCAACCTTCCCGGAGGTCGACCGCACGGCCAAGGGCGACATGCTGCCGAGCCTGCGGCCCGGCCTTTCCCGACACCCTTCCGTCGAACTGGAACGCGTGGTCTTCGGCGATACCCAGCCGAAGCTGATTTCCGGCGGCTTCTCGATCGACGCCATGCGCGCGGCCGAGGCCGTCGACGGGCCGCAGACCGGCTTCGAGCCCTATGCCAATGATGAGGGACTGACCGATCCGGCACTGTCGGATTCCTCGCCGGTCTCGCCGTTCAAGCCGAAGATCCTCTCGGCGCGCCAGGCGGAGCTTCATCTCGAAAGCATCGACGGCTCCTCGCCGTCGGTCCCGCAGACCAGCCAGGCCTCGTCCTCGACGCCGCTGGTCGGCTCGGTCATGGGCACGCTGACGCCCTCCGCCCTGCCCGCTCATGCGGCCCCGCAGCAGCGCGGGCGCATCGCGCTGGCCTCGGCGCCGGCCAATCGCGACCTGCGCCTCGCGGAGCCCGGCGTGAAGCAGGACTACACCAGCCTGATCGCGCCGGAGAACATGGCGAAGGAGCAGCGCTGCCTCGCGGAGGCCGTCTATTTCGAGGCCCGTTCCGAGTCCCTGCAGGGCCAGGCGGCCGTGGCGCAGGTCGTGCTCAACCGCGTGAAGAGCGGGCTCTACCCGAGCAGCGTCTGCGGCGTGGTCTACCAGAACAGCAACCGCTACCTCGCCTGCCAGTTCACCTTCACCTGCGAGGGCAAGTCGCTGCGGATCACCGAGCCCGCCTCCTGGCGCGACGCGGTCAGGATCGCGCGCGAGGTCTATGACGGCACGACCTATCTGCCGGAAGTCGGTGCCTCGACCCATTACCACGCGAATTACGTGCGTCCCTACTGGGCGAAGCGGCTGAAGAAGATGGACACGATCGGCCAGCACGTCTTCTATCAGCTGCGGCCGGGGCAGACCTGATCGTCGTCAATGTCGCGTGGCTTCGTCCAGCCTCATACCGCCAACCGACGCGGGATGACGGGCGGGGGCCCGGGTTACCCAAACAGGAAATGCCAGGCGCCGTAGCCGATCACGCCGATCCAGCCGAGCGTCACGACCGCCGTGAGAGCGAGGTAGAGCACGACGAACGCATTGTTCTTGGGGTCGCTCATGAGATTTCCCGGAGACCATGCCGACCACCCTCGCGAATGTCCGGATCAGCCCGGAGCTACGCAGCGTGAGGTTGGGCCGAGCCTCACAGGCATCCTAGCCAAGCAATTCCAGTGCCGGCGTCCTCCGTTCGAAGGGTGTGCCGCATCGATGCATCGCCCACGGCAGCCAGCGCCGATCAGGGACAAATTCTTGCGGAAGGCAGCCCCTGCCGTTAATGGATCACCCACTCCCCGACCCCTTGTCCTGCCGGGCCTCCGGAATCTAAAAATCGAACATTTTCCTTTACTTGAGCGCAATCTCCGTGAATGCGCCCGTCAGCGGCCAATTGGTTAATTTTACCTTGTTTTAGCGTTTACCTTGCGTTCATCACTTCGAGCGGGCCTTCTGCCTCCAACGAACGGCGCTCGACGCCGGAACCGACAGGTCAGGCCACCATGCTGCGCTCGCTTTCCTCAGGAATCATCACCGCTTCCAGCCTCGCGGCTGCGCTTGTGCTCGGCGCCTCGGCCGCCCAGGCCGGTGGCGGCTGCCGCGGTTCCGCCTGCTACAATCTCGTCAACACCCCGCCGGTCTACGGCACCATCGACGAGACCTATCAGGTCCGTCCGGCCCAGGTGCAACGCCGCATCGTCCCGGCCGAATACGAGACCGTCACCGACAACGTGATGATCGCTCCCGAGCGCCGCATCCCGCATCACCGCGCCGCCGTCTACGAGACCGTGACCGAGAAGGTGCTGATCTCGCCGGCCACGCGCCGCTGGGAAGTGACCCGCGACGCCTGGGGCAACACGGTCGGTTGCTGGGTCGACGTACCCGCCCGCTACGGCTACCAGAGCCGCCGCGTCGAGGTTTCCCCGGCCACCGTCGATTACGAGACGGTCCCGGCCGTCTATACGCGGCGTCAACGTCAGGTGATGGTGCGTCCGACCCAGGTCGTGCGGGAGGAGATCCCCGCCGTGTACGAGACCCGGCAGCGCCAGGTGATGGTCAGCCCCGGCTCGCAATATTGGTCCCGCGCCCGCTATTGAGCGGACCCGGCAGAGTTTCATGTAGACCCTTTTACACCCACGGAACGACCACTTTCACCCCCGGCCCTCGCGCCGGGGTTTTTTCTTGGGCGCTCGCAGCATCGCCGTCATCCAGGACAAGCCGCGACAGCGGCGCCGATCCGGAATGCTCGGAGAGCCCAACGCCCTACGATGGATTCCGGGTCTGCGCTTCGCTTGCCCGGAATGACGGCGTGAATGGAATTGCGCCCGCTCAGGCGAACCTGCCGCCCAGCAGGACGATGCAGACGCCGGCGACGAAGGCGAGGAAACGGGCGGGCATGCCGACCAGCGTGCCGGGCGAACGGCCCGTCGCATAACCGGCAACCAGTTCGACGAGACCCAGGCCGATCAGCACGATGGCGAAGGGCGGCAGGGCTCCGTTCGGAGCGACGAGGCCGGCCTTGACCGCATAGGCGACGACAGCGCCGAGGGCGGCGCCCAGCGCGACGAACAAAAGCTCGTTTCGCGACAGGCGCATCGCGTTGGTCAGCGCCGGCGGAAGTTCTGGCGCGGCGGGCCGCCCGGGGCGGGACCGGCCGTCTTCTGACGGAAATTGATGCGGCCGCGATCGAGATCGTAAGGCGACATCTCGACGATGACGCGGTCGCCCGCGATGGTGCGGATGCGGTTCTTCTTCATCTTGCCGGCGGCATAGGCCAGGATGATGTGCTCGTTGTCGAGCTTCACCCGGTAGTTGCCGTCCGGGAGCACCTCGACCACGGTGCCGTCGAATTCAAGCAGTTCTTCTTTCGCCATCTGTCGTCCTTCGTGAGCCCTAGGGCGCGCGGACGGGCCATCTGCAGAGAGGCCCGCCCCATCCTGGTCGATCGCGCGTCAGCGCGCGCGCCGCCGGGCGCCGTTGGTGCGTGGTTGCTGTGTTCTTTGCTGCAAGAACGCGACGCCGCCAAGCCCTTCTTTTGCGGAAGCGCCGTCTTTTCGCTGCGATGCCTGCTCGGGGCGAGGGGCACGCTCGGGATGACGCGGGCGCTCGTGGCGCTCCTGACGCGGACCGCCATTGGCAGGCTGGTTGCGATGGCCGCCCTCAACGGGCTTGCCGCCGCGCGGCTGCTGTCCCGGCGGACGGGCCTGCTGCTGGCCCTGCGGACGTCCCTGGCTGCGTCCGCCGCCGTTCTGCTGCTGGCCGCGCCCACCACCGCGCTGATTCTGCGGCGGCTTCTTCGGCGTGCGGCCGTCCCAATAGGGAACCGCGCCGATCGGGGTGATCGCGACCTTGGTCAGCTTCTCGATGGCGGCGAGGTCGCCGCGCTCTTCCGGCGTGCAGAACGCGATCGCGAGGCCCGCCGCGCCGGCGCGCGCCGTGCGGCCGATGCGGTGGACATAGGTCTCGGGCACATTCGGCAGGTCGAAATTCACGACATGGCTGACGCCGTCCACATCGATGCCGCGGGCGGCGATGTCGGTGGCGACGAGGATGCGCAAGCTGCCGTCGCGGAAGGCGCCCAGCGCCCGCTCGCGCTGGCCCTGGCTCTTGTTGCCGTGGATCGCGGCCGCCTCGATGCCGGACTGGCCGAGCTGGCGCACGACCTTGTCGGCGCCGTGCTTGGTGCGGGTGAAGACGATGGCGCGCTCGAGCTCGGGCACGTTCAGCGTCTTGGCCAACAGCGCAGGCTTGTCGCCGGATTCCGTGAAGATGACGCGCTGGTCGATCTTCTCGGCGGTGGTCGCGACCGGGGTCACCGCGACCTCGACAGGGTCGGTGAGGTAAGCGGAGGCGATCTCGCGGATCGGCTTCGGCATCGTCGCCGAGAAGAGCAGCGTGTGGCGCTCCTTCGGGATCAGCGTCGCGATGCGGCGCAGCGCATGGATGAAGCCGAGATCGAGCATCTGGTCGGCCTCGTCGAGGACGAGGAACTCGATCTCGCGCAGCGAGACGGCGCGCTGGTCGACGAGATCGAGCAGGCGGCCGGGCGTGGCGACGAGGATGTCGACCTTTTCGCCGAGCGCGCGGATCTGCTTGCCGACGGGCACGCCGCCGAAGATCACCGTCGACTTCAGCGAGGTGAAGCGGCCGTAATTGCGGATGCTGGCCTCGATCTGGGCCGAGAGCTCGCGCGTCGGCGACAGGATGAGCGCACGCACGCTGCGCGCCGCCATCTGGCGCGGCCTGGCGAGCAGGCGATGCAGCATCGGCAGCGAGAAGGCGGCGGTCTTGCCGGTGCCGGTCTGGGCGGCGCCGAGCAGGTCGCGGCCCTGCAGGATATGGGGGATCGCCTGCGCCTGGATCGGCGTCGGCGTTTCATAGCCCTCGGCCGCGAGCGCCTTGAGAAGGGGCTCGGCGAGGCCGAGATCGGTAAACTTGGTCAAGAAGGATCTTTCCGGACGCCGCGATGCGAGGGGCGCATGTGGGTTTCGGCTGCGCCGCAGGCTCGCATCCGGCCTGAATTCAAAACAGTCGGACCTGCCGGCGAACCGCTAGCCACAGCGCCGGCAGGCTTGTCGTGGACCGGGGCCGCTATAGCATCGGACCGCAAAGGGGAAGCCACTTTGCGGAAAACTCCGATGCGATAACAAAGATATGGATCATCATTGCCGCGTCCTGTCGGACGCGTGATGATCCAGACTCTCCCGGTCGATTGGTATCGGCTCAGGCGACGACGAGGTTGCCGGCCGAGGTCTTGCCGGTCTTGCGATCGGCAACGAGTTCGTAGGAGACGACCTGGCCGTCGCGCAGCTCGCGCAGGCCGGCGCGCTCGACGGCGGAGATGTGGACGAACACGTCCTGGCCGCCGTTCTCAGGGGTGATGAAGCCGTAGCCCTTGGTGGCGTTGAACCACTTCACGGTGCCCTTGTTCATGGGATAATCCTTACGTTTCAGATCCGCGTATCGTTGCGACCCAGAGCTCGACGCGCGGACGCCTCGCAGTGGTATTGTAGCGATGTGTGGTGGATCTGAATCGTGCCCGCCGACCGGATTACCCGCGCGGAGGATTGGCCAGAACCCGGCCGCATCTCGTCATACATCGGTGCGGATAGCACGAAATGCAAGACTGGTCCAGCAAGGGCCCCCACCGCACCCGGAACAGAGCAGACGAGTGGGTGTTTGGCTGGGAAAGGAGGCCGCGTCATGCCGATCACGCTCAAGGGTTCCTGCCGCTGCGGAGCCGTGCATTTCTCGGTCGAGAGCCACGCCCCCGTCCCCTATCAGCTCTGCTACTGCTCGATCTGCCGCAAGACGGCCGGCGGCGGTGGCTTCGCGATCAACCTCTCAGCCGAAGCCGCAACGCTGAAGGTCGAGGGCGAAGAAGCCATCGGCACGTACAGCGCCGAAATCCGTGGCGACGACGGTCGTTGCGAACGCTCGCAAGCCCAGCGCCGCTTCTGCACGCATTGCGGAACGGCCCTTTGGCTGTTCGACCCGCGCTGGCCGGAGCTGCTGCATCCCTTCGCTTCGGCGATCGACAGCCATCTGCCACACGCGCCCGAAAAGACCCACATCATGCTGCGGTTCAAGGCCAGCTGGGTGGAGCCGGCGATCGGGCCGAACGACCAGAGCTTCGACGCGTATCCCGAAGAATCGATCGAGGACTGGCATCGCAGGCACGGTCTTTGGGTCGATTGATCCCCATCGCGAGCCGTGACGCCCCGCGACGAGCGGATCAGCGAACAAGCCGCTCGATGAGGGTTCGCAAGGACCCGAGATCCGGGATCGCGTGATAGCGCCCATGCCCGACCGGCTCCTCGGCATGCTCCAGCGCCCAGGTCAGGTGATGCGGCACATGGACGGCCCATGAACCGGCCTCCAGCGCGGGCAGGATGTCGGATTTCAAGGAGTTGCCGACCATCATCGCCCGCCCTGCTCCATCGCCGTGACGGGCGAAGATGCGATCATAGGTCTCCGGCTTCTTGTCGCTGACGATCTCGACCGCATGGAAAAAATCGCCGAGGCCGGATTGCGCGAGCTTGCGCTCCTGGTCGAAGAGATCGCCCTTGGTGATCAGCACCAGCCGATAACTGCCCGCGAGCGCTTCAAGCGTCTCATGGACATGCGGCAAGGTCTCGACGGGATGGGCCGCCATCTCGCGGCCGGCAGCGAGGATTTCGCCGATCACGGAGGCCGGCACCTGCCCCCGCGTGATCTCGATTGCCGTCTCGATCATCGAGAGGACGAAGCCCTTGATGCCGAAGCCGTAGAAGCCGAGATTGCGCTTCTCGGCTTCGAGCAGGCGCCCCGAAATCTCAGCCGCCTCGCCATGCTCGCCGAGCAGCGCGACGAAGCGATCCTCGGTCATCCGGAAGAACTGCTCGGTCTGCCAGAGCGTGTCGTCTGCGTCGAAGCCGATGGTGGTCAGTCGAGTCATGGCGCTTCCACAACTATGATAAGCTACCGATCAACGACAACGATCCGGCAATCGCAAAATGGCCCGTTCAAACTCCCCATCCGAAATTGCCGGATAGGATTCATGACCGGCCCTGAACTGCCCGAAGATTTCGACCGTATGGGCGCGGAGGAAATCGAAACCCAGTTCCTCCGCAACCCTATCTGCCCGGAAGCCGAGATGCCTCAGCCATCCTTCGGCTTGATCGCGCCCAGCGCCGCCTGCGCCGCGGCCAGGCGCGCGATCGGCACGCGGAAGGGCGAGCAGGAGACGTAGTCGAGACCGACGCTCTCGCAGAAGCCGATCGAGGCCGGGTCGCCGCCATGCTCGCCGCAGATGCCGAGCTTGATGCCGGAACGGGTCTTGCGGCCGCGCTCGGCGGCGAGCTTCACCAGTTCGCCGACGCCGTCCTGGTCGATGGTGACGAAGGGATCGGCCTCCAGCAGGCCCTTGGCGGTGTAGGAGCCGAGGAAGGAGGAGGCGTCGTCGCGGCTGATGCCGAGCGTCGTCTGGGTCAGGTCGTTGGTGCCGAAAGAGAAGAACTCGGCGCTCTCGGCAATCTCGGCAGCGCGCAGGGCGGCGCGCGGCAACTCGATCATCGTGCCGACCTGATAGTCGATCTTGGTGCCGCTTTCCTCGATCACGGCCTTGGCCATGGCGTCGATGCGGGCCTTGACGAGGTCGAGCTCGGGCTTGCCCATGACGAGCGGCACCATCACTTCCGGGATCACCGGCTTACCGGTCTCCTTGGCGGCGATGACCGCCGCCTCAAAGATGGCGCGGGCCTGCATCTCGGCGATCTCGGGGAAGGCGACCGCCAGGCGGCAGCCGCGGAAGCCGAGCATCGGATTGAACTCGTGCAATTCGGCGGCGCGCTGGCGCAGCGCCTCGGGCGTGACGCCGAGCGCGGCCGCGACCTCGCCGATTTCCTTGTCGCCTTGCGGCAGGAACTCGTGCAGCGGCGGATCGAGCAGGCGGATCGTCACCGGCAGGCCGCTCATGATGGTGAAGAGCTGGACGAAGTCCTGGCGCTGCACCGGCAGGAGCTTGGCGAGCGCGGCCCGCCGGCCCTTGTCGTCCTGGGCGAGGATCATCTCGCGGACGGCCTGGATGCGGCCCTCGTCGAAGAACATGTGCTCGGTACGGCAGAGCCCGATGCCCTCGGCGCCGAATTCGCGGGCGGTCTTCGCATCCTCCGGCGTCTCGGCATTGGCGCGGACCTTGAGGCGGCGGACCTTGTCGGCCCAGCCCATCAGCGTCGCGAACTCGCCGGACAATTCCGGCTTCTGCATCTTGATCTCGCCGAGCAGGACCTGGCCGTTGCCGCCGTCGATGGTGACGAAATCGCCGGCTTTCAGCGTGGTCGGACCGATCGAGAGCGTGCCCTTGGCATAGTCGATGCGGAGCTGGCCGGCGCCGGAGACACAGGGCTTGCCCATGCCGCGCGCGACGACCGCCGCATGCGAGGTCATGCCGCCGCGCGAGGTCAGGATGCCCTCGGCCGCGTGCATGCCGTGGATATCCTCGGGCGAGGTCTCGACGCGGACGAGGATGACCTTCCTGCCGGCCTTCTTCGCGGCTTCGGCATCGTCGGAATTGAAGACGATCTCGCCGGCGGCGGCGCCGGGCGAGGCCGGCAGGCCGGTAGTCAGCACGCGGCGCTCCGCCTTGGGGTCGATGGTCGGGTGCAGGAGCTGGTCGAGCGCGCCTG
Organism: Allobosea sp.; assembly: GCA_039808685.1. Lineage (GTDB taxonomy): Bacteria > Pseudomonadota > Alphaproteobacteria > Rhizobiales > Beijerinckiaceae > Allobosea. The sequence goes on from JBDHTM010000036.1 coordinate 33,117, forward strand.
GCTCGACGCGGCCGACCGCCTCCTCCTGCGAGATCAGGCCCTCGCTCGCGAGATCGACCGCGATCCTCAGCGCCGCCTTGGCGGTGCGCTTGCCGGAGCGGGTCTGCAGCATCCAGAGCTTGCCCTCCTGGATGGTGAACTCCATGTCCTGCATGTCGCGGTAATGCTTCTCGAGGATGCCGTAGATGCGGCATAGCTCGGCATAGGCCTCCGGCATCTCCTTTTCCATCGAGGGCTTGTCGGAGCCCGCCTCGATGCGCGCGGCCTCGGTGATGTCCTGCGGCGTGCGGATGCCGGCGACGACATCCTCGCCCTGGGCGTTGATCAGGAACTCGCCATAGAGCGCGTTCTCGCCGGTCGAGGGGTTGCGGGTGAAGGCGACGCCGGTCGCGGAGGTGTCGCCCATGTTGCCGAACACCATCGACTGGACGTTGACCGCCGTGCCCCAGCTCGCCGGGATGTTGTTGAGCTCGCGATACTTGATGGCGCGGGCGTTCATCCAGGAGGAGAAGACGGCGCCGACAGCGCCCCAGAGCTGCTTCTCGGGGTCCTGCGGGAAGTCGGAGCCGAGCTCCTTCTTCACGATGTCCTTGTACTTGCCGACCAGCAGCTTCCAGTCGGCAGCCTTGAGCTCGGTGTCGAGATGAAGGCCCTTGCGCTCCTTGTAGTCCTCCAATGCCTCCTCGAAGAGGCCATGGTCGATATCGAGCACAACGTTGGAATACATGGTGATGAAGCGGCGATAGCTGTCCCAGGCGAAGCGCTCGTCGCCCGAAGCCTTGGCCACCGCCTCGACCGTCTCGTCGTTGAGGCCGAGATTGAGGACGGTGTCCATCATGCCCGGCATCGAGGCGCGGGCGCCCGAGCGGACCGAGACGAGCAGCGGGTTGGCGGCATCGCCGAAGGTCTTGCCGGTGAGCTTGGCCATGCCGGCCAACGCGGCCCTGACCTGCCCGTCGAGCTCGGCAGGGAACTGCTTGCCGTGGTCGTAGTAGTAGGTGCAGACCTCGGTGGTGATGGTGAAACCGGGCGGAACGGGCAGGCCCAGATTGCTCATCTCGGCAAGGTTCGCGCCCTTGCCGCCGAGCAGGTTCTTCATTCCCGCCTCACCCTCGGCCTTGCCGTCGCCGAAGGTGTAGACCCACTTCCCACCTGCCATCACATAGCCTCTTCTGTTCAACCGGACGAGGCAAACGCCGCGCCGGCGTGAAAGTTTCGTGTGCGTGCCGTCGATGACTTATGGTCACCGGCAGCGGGGATGTTGGCGGTCATGCCCAAAACGACATGAACAATCAATGAGCATGTGCAGCATCGCCTGATGCAGCGCAATAGCACGGCCGGGTTGCGTCAGGCCCCCTTCCCCCGCGCCGCCCGGGGCCAGCGCAGCGGCCAGTTGACGATGCGCTCGGCGACCTCCTCCTCCGGGACTTCATCCTCATTGGCGAAGACACGGCCGCGCACGGAGACCCCGGCGGCGACCACCGTCTCGGGATCGCCGGAGACCAGCGGATGCCACCAGGGCAGGTCCTTGCCCTCGGCGACGAGGCGGTAGCCGCAAGTGGGGGGCAGCCAGGGCAGCGCGCGCACCTCCTCGGGCGTCAGCGTCACGCAATCCGGTACCTTCTGCGAGCGGTTCGGGTAGTCCCGGCAGCGGCAGGTGCCGGCCTCGAACAGGCGGCAGCCGACATCGGTCGCGAAGATGCGCCCGGTATCCTCGTCCTCGAGCTTGACGAGACAGCAGCGACCGCAGCCGTCGCAGAGCGATTCCCATTGCTCCGCCGACATCGCCTCGAGCGACGTCGTCAGCCAGAAGGGCTGCTCTTTGGGCGGGGATTGCGTCATGGCAGGCTTATGCGCCCACCGGCGGCAAGATGGAAGGCCAATCCCGCCGCCAGATATCTCGCCGCTACCCAAGAAATTTACCGTCCCGCCTCTTATTCGGACGCAGGACATCCCCATCTGTCCTTCCCGGGGCGCTCTGCTGTTGCCAAGTGGGCAGCCACGCGGCAGGACTTATGCAGGGGGGCCATTCGCAAACCTGGAACCGCCATGGAGTTCAGGAAGGCTGGCTGGAGGACGCGGCTGAAGCGCTTCGCGCTCGCCGCCGACTCGTGGCTCGATGCCGGCCTCTGGGGCGCCGGACGCCGGGCCGGCGAGATCCATGAGCGCATCCGCAGCATCGCCGACCGCCTGACCGTCAGCGGCGGCAGGCGCATCGCCGCCGAATTCGCCAGCGAGGGCCTGAATATTGGCATCGTCGGCGCGATCTTTGTGCTGGCGCTGGCGCTGCCGGCCTTCCGGATCGGCAATGAGGAGGCCCTCAGGAGCCAGGTTTTGGCCGTCACCTTCCTCGATCGCTACGGCGCGCCGATCGGCCATCGCGGGGCGCGCCACGACGATTCGCTGAAGCTGGAGGAGATGCCGGACCATCTGCTCAAGGCCGTGCTGGCCACCGAGGACCGGCGCTTCTACGACCATTTCGGCATCGACCTGATCGGCACGTTCCGGGCCGTGACCGTCAATGCCCGCGCTTCCGGCGTCGTGCAGGGCGGATCCTCGCTGACCCAGCAACTCGCCAAGAACCTCTTCCTCAACAACGAGCGCTCGCTCGACCGCAAGATCAAGGAAGCCTTCCTCGCGCTGTGGCTGGAGGCGCGGCTGACCAAGAACGAGATCCTCAAGCTCTATCTCGACCGCGCCTATATGGGCGGCGGCACCTTCGGCGCGGCGGCTGCGGCAGAATACTATTTCGGCAAATCGGTGAAGGACGTCTCGCTGGCCGAGGCCGCCATGCTCGCCGGCCTGTTCAAGGCGCCGACGAAATATGCTCCCCATGTCAACCTGCCGGCGGCCCGCGCGCGGGCCAACGACGTGCTCACCGCCATGGTCGATGCCGGCTTCATGACGGCCGGCCAGGTCGACAGCGCCAAGCGCAATCCGGCGACGCCGGTCGACCGCAAGCGCGATTCCAGTCCCGACTACTATCTCGACTGGGCCTTCGACACGGTGAAGGAGCTCGCGGCAGAGGGCAAGCTCGGGGCCGACCGCGTGCTGACGGTGAAGACGCCGCACAACATCGCGATCCAGGAGCGCGCCGACGAGGCGATCGAGTCGATCCTGCGCCAGCACGGGCCGGCCTATCGGGTGAAGCAGGCGGCGACCGTGATCATGGACCCGGACGGGGCGGTGCGCGCCATCGTCGGCGGGCGGGATTATGGCGCGAGCCAGTTCAACCGCGCGACCGCGGGCCAGCGCCAGCCGGGTTCCTCGTTCAAGCCCTTTGTCTACGCCACCGCGCTCTCGGCCGGGCTCTACAAGCCAAGCACGATCGTCACCGACCGGCCGGTCTGCATCGGCAACTGGTGCCCGAAGAACTATGGCGGCTCCTTCGCCGGTTCGATGCCGCTGACCGTCGCGCTGGCGAAGTCGATCAATTCGATCCCCGTGCAGATGTCGATCGCCATCGGCCGCGCGACCGGCGAGACGCATGAGGCGCGGGCGGCCGCGATCGGGCGCCGGAAGATCATCGAGACGGCGCGCGCCATGGGCCTGACCACCCCCCTGACCGATACGGTCTCGCTGCCGATCGGCGCGGGCGAGGTCACCGTCATCGACATGGCGGCAGGCTATTCGGTGCTCGCCAATGGCGGGCGGCGGGCCAAGCCCTATGCGGCGATCGAGATCGCCAATTCGCAAGGCGAGGCGATCTATCGCCATGATCGCGACGAACCGGAGCCGAAGCAGGTACTGACGCCGCAGGTGGCGCAGGACATGAACTTCATGCTCTCGAAAGTGCCGACCGAAGGCACAGCCCGGCGCGCTGCGCTCGACGGCGTCATAACCGCCGGCAAGACCGGAACGACCAACGGCTACAAGGACGCCTGGTATGTCGGCTATTCCGGCAATCTCGTCGGCGCCGTGTGGTTCGGCAACGACAATTCCGCCGAGACCGCGAACATGACCGGCGGTTCGCTGCCGGCGATGACGTGGAAGGAGATCATGCAGTTCGCCCATCAGGGGCTCGAGCTGAAGCCCATTCCGGGCGTGCCCGCGGCCGATCCGAAGGGCGCCGCCGTCGCCAAGGCCGGCAACGCCGCGCCGCCGCCCAGTGCCTCTGCCGGCCATATGCCGCGCCAGTCTTTCGAGGTGCTCACGGCCGTCAGCGCTATGTTCAAGGCCGTCGAGCCGCGGCGCGTCGCCAGCCGCCCGATACAGGTCGGAATCCGTGAGGTATCGGGCAACGAGCCGCGGGTACGCTGAGGCTGTTGACGATCATCGCTGCGACGGATCAACTCCGTCCCGTCATGGAAAGGCGAGTCATCCGGGACGCAACCCTCGGCTCCGATCTTCGATCGGCCCAAGGACAAACTCCGCGGAGATTCCGAATCCATGCCTGAACCTTGACTGGAAGCGCTCCGGAACGGATCCCGGGCCAAGCCCGAGATGACGGCGTGTTTCTGCAGATAATCAGCAGCCTCCAGGCGGAAGGACAGCGTGCGTATTCTCGACCTCGCCTATATCCTCGCCCTCGGCGCCGGTATCGGACTGGGCACCGCGCATTGGGCGGTCGCCGGGCGCCCGGCGATCGGCCGGGTCGAGGTCGGCGCCTGGACGGCCTGGCCGGGCAGCGGCAGCCGCGAGGTCGATCCCTACATGCGCGCCTATCTGGCCCGGGGTGTTCATCTGCCGCTCGGCTCCGGCGAAGGGCTGGAGCTGATCGCCGAGCGGGACGATGCTGGGCAACCGCTGGACGGGCGCTGCCGCTACAAGCTTTCCGGAGCGACACCGACAGCGCGCGGCTGGACGATCGGCATCACTGATGGCGACGGCCTACCGTTCCGCCTGCCGCTGGCGCGCACCAGCTTCACCGATTCGGAAATCGTCCGTCCCGAGGATGGGAGCCTCTCGATCATTGCTGCCGCTACGCCGGAGGCAGGCAACTGGCTGCCCCTGCCGGCCAGCGGGGGCTTCCAGATTCGCCTGCGGCTCTACGATACGCCGATATCGAGCCAGACCGGCGAGACACGCGTCGCCAACCTGCCGCGCATCGCGCGCATCGATTGCCGATGAGCGCGGTCAGCCACGATCCGCCGCAGAGGCGTCATTCGCCCCTCGCCGCCTGGCGGCCGCGTCTGCGCGCCGGCTTCACGCGCTTCGTCATGACCACGCTGGCCGGGCTGATCCTTGCGGGGATCGTGCATATCGTCACGATCCTGGCGATCCCCACCCTCTCCCGGCATGATGCCGCCCATGCCTATCGCGTCCTCGGCGCCGACGGCCATGCCGAGCCGATCCCCCTGCCGGGCAATGCCCGCGGCCTGCCCGCCTTGCGCGAAGCCGACCCCAATGTCGTCACTGCCATCTGCAGCTACGATCTCTCGGCCGGCCCGATGCGGGTGGTCGCCCGCACCGGTACGCCACCGCTCGGGCTGACGCTGCACCGGCAGGGCGGCGGCGTGCTCTATGCCATCACCGACCGCGCCGCAATCCGCGGCACGCTCGAATTCCTGGTCATGACCGAGGCCCAGCGCGACGAGCGCATCGCCGCGGACGAAGAGGGGGAGACCAGCCGGGAATTGCGCGTCGTCTCCGATACCGAGCAGGGGCTGATCGTGGCGCGCGTGCTGCTGCGCCTGCCCTCCGACCGGGCCGACGCCGAGGCGCTCGCGACAGGCGTCGCCTGCGGTGCGGCGAACCAGGGTTAGCCTTTGTAGACGACAGGCCGCTTGCCTTCGCCGAAGGCGTCGTTGAGCTGCATCTGACAGAGAGGCCTGGCTTCCATCTCCAGCGCCATGATCGCGCGCTCGGCCTTCACAGCCTCGCGCGAAGGCATCTCGACGACGAGATTGGCCAGCGCATAACGATAGCTGCGGATGCGGAAGTCGATGCGCTCACAGACCCAGAAGATCAGCCCCTCGTTCTCGACGACGCGCGCATAGGCCGGCGCCTGCTTGTCGACAGGCACATCGGGGGAGCCCTGGGCGGTCCGCATCCGAACCCGGTCCATATTCACGACGCGCCCCGCATTGGCGCGGAACGGGCCGATCAGCAGGCGGTCGGCATTGGCATCGTCCGCCAGCCGGTTGTAGCGCGAGGCCTGCGAGGCGAAGGAGATCGCGGTCAGCCCGCGGAAATAATCGGAGACGTCAGTGGATTGGGCCGCGACCGGCAGGATGCGGGTATGGGCGAGATTGGAGACCTCGCCCTGGAAGACACTGTTCGGGCTGGATGGCATGACGAAGCGCCAGGCCCGGTCGCGCATCTGCTCCTCGTCGTCGGTCAGGCGGAAATAGGAGGTCTGCTCGCCGCGGACGGTCGCGGACCAGAAGCCCACCTCGGGGGCGATCAGTTGCGACCAGACGGTCGGCCGCGGCCGACCGAGATCCCCCGTGGTGGCGGTGCAGGCCGAAAGGAAGGCTGCCGCCAGCAGGACGGCCGGCGCCAGCTTGACGAAAGCTTGATTCACGCAGGCTGCCTGTGGGCGCTTTTGCGCGCTGCCACCTTGCGGGTGCGCTTCGCGGCCGGAGGCCGGGCCTCGGGCGGGCGCTCGTAACGCACACCGGTGAAGAACAGGATTTCCGCCGTCCGCGGCGGAAGGGAGCAGGCCGAACCCTGCTGCGGGCGCCGCTGCAGCGCAAAGGGGATGACGACGGCCATGATGCGCCTCCTTATCCAGCGCCAGAGTTGCAACGCGAGAATCGGCGAGGTGCGGGCAGCACCGAGTCGCAAAGCCCCGCAAGTCCATCAGGCCCTGACATGGTTAACGCAGCCTTAACGGTCGGGGACTAATGCTGTTCCATCATCGGTTTCCCAGCCCGAGCCTGCCATGCCTGCATCCGTTTCCAAGGAACTCGCCGATCTCGCGCGCCTCGCGCGCGAGGGCGGGCTCGATCTCAGCCCGATCTCGCTGCGGGTGAAGGCGGATCTGCTGCTCTCGACCTCACAACCGCCGCTCGACGACCTCGTCGCCTTTGAGGCCATGGCGGAGGCGCTGCTGCCCGGCATCGACGAGGCGACGGCGCTCGTCCTGGCACGCAAGCTCGCCGGCTGGCCGCATACGCCCGCACCGATCATGGCCGGGCTCGCCGCGAAGGGAGGCCCCGTGCTGGTGGAGCTGGTGCGGCACGGCATGCCGCTGACCGAGACCGCGCTCGAGCGTCTCGCCGAAACCGGTGGCGAGGCGATGCGCGCGGCCCTGGCCGTCCGGCCCGATATCACCGCCCAGGCGGTCACCATGCTGGTTGCCGATCACAAGCGGGAACTCGACCTCGCGCTGATCGCCAATCACAGCGCGCCTATGCCGCGCGCCGCGGTGGACAGCCTGATCGCAAGGGCCCGGGTCGAGCCGGCCTATCGGCCCGGCCTGCTCGCGCGTCCCGACCTGTCCAATCTCGAGCTCGCGCCGCTCTTCCTCCATGCCGGAACGGAACGGCGCCTCGCGATCCTCGAATCGCTGATGGCCCGCGAAGCGCTGCATCCCAGCGAAAGGCGTCCTGCCCTGTCCGGCGCGGCCTTCAGCGGCTGGCTCGATCTCGCCGCAGAGGATCGCGGCGCCGCCTTCGCCGCCATCGCCGACCATCTCGGCGGCGGCACGACGCTCGCCGCCGCGATCGCGGCCGACACTTCGCGGGACCTTGCGGCGCTCGTTCTCACCGCCTGCGGTGCGACGGTGGAGGAAGCCACGCGCTTCCTGATCCGGCTCGGCGACGATGCGGCGCATTCGGTCGAGCGCATCTTCGCGCTGGTCGCCTTGATGCGCTCGGCCAGGCCCGCCATCGCCTTTCGCCTCGCGATGCATATCGCCGGCGTCACGACTGCGGCGCCGCAACGGCGTGGCCAGCACCAACCGGCGATGGACCCGAGCGGAACGCCGTCACGCGCCGGCAACGCCCGGCCGGAGGCGCAACCGGCAATGTCGGAGGTTCTCGGAAAGATGGGTGCGAAGCGCGAGCGCGGCTAGAGCATCGGCCCGAAAAATGGAGCGCGGTTTTCGGAAAAGCCGATGCAAAATCAAAGAGATAGGCCTGACGCCTTTCAGCCGCCGACCAGCGCCAGCCGCGGGTCGCCGGCCCGGTTCTCGATCTCGACCAGCCAGAGATCTTGGTCGAAGCGCAACTCGCGGTCCATGCGGTCTTCGATCGCCAGGGGATCGGCATCCAGCAGGAGCTGGAAACGGCGCTCGCCGTCATCCTCGGCCAGGGCCTGCGGCGCCGGGCCGTAGAGGGCAGCCGTACCGTCCAGGCGGTCGAGCTTGACGAAGATGGCGCCGGCCTCGCGCGCGCCTCGGCGGCGCAGCACGGCGACGAGGCCGTCGAAGGCCGCCTGCCGCAGATAGGCCGAAACCCAGAAATCGCTGGTCAGGCGCGCCATGTCAGGCGCCGCGGCTCAGGTACGCGGTGCCGCGCCGGAACGGTTGGCGGATTTGACATCCGCCGGCGGCCGCAGATCGCCATTGATCAGGTCGGCGATCGGATCCCGCGCGGGAGGTGGCGCCGCGGCCGCGCGGGCTGCGGAAGCCGGGGCGGCAGGCGCTGCGGCGCGCGGCGCGGCGGGAACCGGCGCAG
>JBDHTM010000037.1:0-40621 GCA_039808685.1 Allobosea sp.
CGGGGGCTGCGCGGCGTTCTCACCTTTGCGTGTGCAGTGCACAAAGCTCTCCTCAAATTGCCGTAATCCCGCATATGATAAGCAGGCTTACGGTTGGGAGGCCTGTGAATGATGAAGCGACCCCTGCGGCGGGAACTCGTGTTCCAGCTCGTCGAGACCTCTCGGCTACTGCGGACCTATGTCGAGCAGCGGGCGCGTCAGCACGGCACGACGCGGGCGCAGTGGGGGGTGATGTCGCGTTTGCGGCGGCAGGAGGGGCTCAATCAGGCCGCGCTCGCCGAGCAGATGGACCTCCAGCCGATCTCGCTCGCGCGCCTGCTCGACCGCTTGCAGAACCAGAGCCTGATCGAGCGCCGCGAAGATCCTGCCGATCGCCGGGCCTATCGCCTCTACCTCACGCCGGAAGGCCGGGCGCTGGTCGATGATCTCGATCCCGTGCGGACCGAGATTGCCCATGAAGTGCTGGGCGATGTCGACGAAGCATCGATCCTGTCCGCGCTCGAGACGCTCTCCGCGATCCGTGAGCAGACCCGAACCCGAACCGAAGACAGGGCCCCGGCTTCCGCCGGCCACGCTGCCTGAGCAAGTGGACAGACAATGAAGCGTTCAGGATTGGTCATCGGCGTCGTCATCGCTGGCCTTGCTGCGGGCGGGATCTGGTATTGGCGCGCGCATGCGCCGGAGGCTGCTCAGATCGCGCGTGGCGGCCGGGGCGACGGCGGCGCGGTCTCGGTGATCTCGGTCGCTGCGATCCAGGCTGATTTCCCGGTGCGCAAGCACGCCATCGGCTTCGTCGAGACGCCGGCGAGCGTGCTGGTGCGCTCCCGCATCGACAGCCAGATCATGACGCAGAACGTCGTCGACGGGCAGTTCGTCAAGGCCGGCGACCTGCTCTTCACCCTCGACGATCGCGACATCAAGGCCCAGATCGCCAAGGACGAGGCGATGCTGGCCCGCGACGAGGCGACCCATACCCGCAACCTCGCCGATCTCGACCGCTACAAGCAGTTGTTCGCCCGCAATGCCGGCACGCAGGCGCAGGTCGACCAGGCGACGGCTGACGAGAAGAGCTCGGCCGCCTCGATCCAGGGCGACCACGCGACGCTCGACGCCGATCGTCTGAAGCTGAGCTATACCCGTATCACCGCACCGATCGACGGCCGCATCGGCACCGTGCAGGTCACGCCCGGCAATCTCGTCAATGCCAGCGGCAACAACAGCGGCACCGGCCTGCTGACCATCACGCAGATGAAGCCGCTGCGCGTCTCCTTCGCCATGCCGGAGAGCGAATTGCCGACCTTGCAGGGCGCGCTCGCCGCCGCAAAGCCTGTGCCCGTGACGGCCCGCGTGCCGAATTCCAGCCGCTCGGCGGCCGAGGGCAAACTCAATTTCGTTGATTCCACTGTCGACATCACCTCGGGCACCATCACCGCCAAGGCCGCCTTCGCCAATGACGACCTCAGCCTCTGGCCGGGGCAATATGTCGATGTCGAGATCGTCCCGGAGACGCTCACCGGCGTCACGGTGATCCCGACCGTTGCCGTGCAGACCGGGCAGAAGGGGCCTTACGCCTTCGTCATCAAGCCGGATTCCACCGTCGATCTCCGCCAGATCAAGGTTGCTCTCAGCGATGGCGAGCGCACGGCGATCACTGAGGGCATCGCGCCGGGCGAGCGTGTCGTCACCGACGGGCAGATGCGCCTGAAGCAGGGCACGCGGGTGCGCGAGCGCGCGGCCACCGGCGAGAAGCCGCCGCAGGCCACGCCGGTTGCAGAAGGCGCACGCTCATGAACGTCTCCGGTTTCTGCATCCGCCACCCCGTAGCGACCATCCTGATGTCGGTCTCGCTGGTTCTGGCGGGGCTCTTCGCCTGGCGCTTCCTGCCGGTCGCGGCCCTGCCGCGGGCCGAGTTCCCGGTCGTCAACGTCTCCGCCCAGTTGCCGGGCGCCTCGCCCGACACGATGGCGACCTCGGTCGCGACGCCGCTGATCAAGCAGTTCGCCACCATCGCCGGCATCGATTCGATCTCGACCACGAACTCCCAGGGCTCGACCTCGATCGCGATCCAGTTCGTGCTGAACCGCGATATCGACGCGGCCGCCGCCGACGTGCAGGCGGCGATCGCCCGCACCCAGCGGCAATTGCCGATCGAGATGACGACCCAGCCGAGCTACCGTAAGGTGAACCCGGCGGACGCGCCGATCATCCTGATGGCGCTGAAGAGCGACGTGGTGCCGCTCTCGCAGCTCGACGCCTTCGCCCAGCAGGTCATCTCGCCGGCGCTCTCGACCGTCGACGGAGTCGCGCAGGTGCTGATCTGGGGCAGCCAGAAATACGCGGTGCGCATCCAGATCGACCCGACCGCACTTGCCGCGCGCGGCATCGGCCTCGACGAATTGCAGGCGGCGATCACCGCGACCAATGCCAATACGCCGGTCGGCACGCTCCAGAACACGGCGCAGCAGCTCACGATCCAGGCGCAGACGCAGCTCGCCAACGCGGCCCAATTCACCAATGTCATCATCACCACGCGCTCGGGCAAGCCGGTCCGGCTCGGCGACGTCGCCAAGGTGATCGACTCCGTCGAGAACACCCAGACCCGCAGCACCTATGACGGCATGCCGGCGATCGTGCTCGCCGTGCAGCGCCAGCCCGACGCGAATACCGTTGAGGTCGTCGATCGCGTCAAGGCGATGCTCCCGGCCTTCGAGGCCCAGTTGCCGGCGGCGGCTTCGCTCTCGTTGCTCAACGACCGCTCGACCTCGATCCGCCAGGCGGTGGAGGACGTGCAGCTCACGCTGCTGCTCACCATCGCGCTGGTCATCATGGTGATCTTCGTCTTCCTGCGCCGCGTGGCCGCGACTTTCATCCCCGCGGTCGCGGTGCCGATCTCGATCATCGCCACGCTGGCGGCGATGTACATGCTGAGTTTCTCGATCGACAACATCTCACTGCTGGGGTTGACGCTGTCCGTCGGTCTCGTCGTCGACGACGCCATCGTCATGCTCGAGAACATCGTGCGCCACATGGAGGAGGACGGTCTCTCCGCCTATGAGGCCTCGCTCAAGGGGGCTGGCGAGATCGGCTTCACGATCATCTCGATCTCGCTCTCGCTCGTCGCGGTCTTCATCCCCGTGCTGCTGATGGGCGGCGTCATCGGCCGCATCTTCAATGAGTTCGCGGTGGTGGTGACGGTCTCGATCCTGGCTTCGGCCTTCGTCTCGCTGACGCTGACGCCGATGCTCTGCTCGCGCCTGCTCTCGGGCTATTCCGGGCATCACCAGGAGAATGCGCTCGGCCGCCTGCTGGAGAAGGGTTTCGACAAGCTCCTCGCCGGCTACGATGCCGGCCTGGCATTCTGCCTGCGCTTCCAGCCACTGATGCTGCTCGCCTTCTTCCTGACCATGGCGGGCAGTGTCTGGCTCCTGCAGAGCGCCCCTAAAGGCTTCTTCCCGCAGGAGGATATCGGCCAGCTCCAGGTCTCGACCGAGGCGCGGCAGGACATCTCCTTCGACGCGATGCTGAAGCTGCAATCCGAAGTGGCCGATGTCTTCCGCAAGTCACCCTATGTCGCGCATGTCGCCTCGTCGGTCGGCGGCAACGGCAATGGCGGCAGCGCGCTCAATTCCGGGCGCCTCTTCGTCGAACTGAAGCCGCTGGACGAGCGTCCCAAGCTGCAGCAGGTCCTCGGCTCGCTGCGCGGGGATCTCAGCCAGGTGGCAGGCATCAACACCTATATGGTTCCCGTGCAGAACCTGAATATCGGCGCGCGTTCCTCGAAGAGCCAATACCAGCTCGTCGTGCAGGGGCTCGACCAGGGTCAGATGAACGACTGGGCCCTGCGCCTGGCCGACGCGATGAGCCGCGACCGCGGAACTTTCGCCGACGTCACCACCGATCTCCAGAACAACGCCCTGCAGGCGACCGTCATCATCGATCGCGACAAGGCCAACGCGCTCGGCATCGGCTCCGACATCCTGCGCTCGACGCTCTATTCCGGCTTCGGCGTCCGTCAGGTCTCGACGATCTACACCGCCGGCGACAGCTATCAGGTGGTGGTCGAGTTCAATCCGAACGAACATTGGACCCCGGAGCGCCTGAACGCGATCCGCGTGCGCACCAAGTCCGGCACGCTGGTTCCGCTCGGCGCCATCGCCCAGATCGAGCGGACGGCCGGCCAGCTCACGGTCAACCAGCTCGGCCAGCTCCCGGCGGTGACGATCTCCTACAATCTGCCGGCCGGCGTCGCGCTCGGCGGCAGCGTCATGCGCATCGAGGCGATCAAGGAACAGCTCAACCTGCCCAAGTCGATCACGACCACGCTCGCCGGAACGGCCAAGACCTTCCAGGACTCCCTGGCCAATCAAGGCCTGCTGATCGCCGGCGCAATCCTGACCATCTACATCGTGCTCGGCATCCTCTACGAGAGCTTCATCCACCCGCTGACGATCCTGACCGGCCTGCCGTCCGCGGCGGTTGGCGCGCTCGGGGCGCTCAGGCTGTTCGACCTCGACCTCTCGGTCATCGCGATCATCGGCCTGCTGATGCTGATCGGCATCGTCAAGAAGAACGCGATCATGATGATCGACGTGGCGCTGGTGCTCAGGCGCGAGGGCCTGTCCGCGCAGGAGGCGATCCACAAGGCCTGCGTGATGCGGTTCCGGCCGATCCTGATGACGACGCTGGCGGCGCTGATGGGCACATTGCCGATCGCGCTCGGCGCGGGCGCCAGCGCGGAGCTGCGCCAGCCGCTCGGCATCGCCGTGGTCGGCGGCCTGATGATCTCCCAGGTGCTGACACTGTTCATCACGCCCGTCCTGTTCCTCTACATGGACAGGCTCTCGGAAGGGCTGGTGAAGTTGGGGGGCTTTGTGCGCGGCACGAAGCACACGCCGCCGCCGGTTACGCATCCGGCGGAGTGAGCTGTCTTACCGAACCACGCCGTCATTCCGGACAAGCCGCGCAGCGGCGCCGATCCGGAATCCATCGTAAGGCAATGCACTCTACGATGGATTCCGGGTCTGCGCTGCGCTTGCCCGGAATGACGGCGTCATCCGATGGCAGCCCTCAGGCCGCATCCAGCCCATACAGCGAGTGCAGCGTGCGCACCGCGAGCTCGGTATAGGCCGAGTCGATCAGCACCGAGAACTTGATCTCGGAGGTCGTGATCGCGCGAATGTTGATGCCCTTCTCGGCCAGCGCCCGGAAGGCACGCGCCGCGACACCCGCATGCGAGCGCATGCCGACGCCGATCGCCGAGATCTTCACCACGTCGGTCGCGCCCTGGATCTCCTGGTAGGAGATCGTGTCGTGCTTGCTCTCGAGCAGGGTGCGGGCGCGCTCGTAATCGGCGGTCGGCACGGTGAAGGTGATGTCGGTCGTCGCCTGGTCGTCCGAGACGACCTGGATGATCATGTCGACATTGATATTGGCATCGGCGAGCGGGCCGAAGATCGCCGCGGCGACGCCGGGCTTGTCGGCCACGCGGCGGAGGGTGATCTGGGCTTCGTCCCGGGAGAAGGCGATGCCGGTGACGATCTGCTGTTCCACGATGTCGTCCTCGTCGCAGATGAGGGTGCCAGGATTGGGGTTTTCGGGGTCGTCGAAGGAGGAGCGCACATAGGTCGGCACGCGCTGGGTCATGGCGATCTCGACCGAGCGCACCTGCAGAACCTTGGAACCGAGCGAGGCCATTTCGAGCATTTCCTCGAAGGAGACCTTGTCCATGCGCCGCGCTTTCGGGACGATGCGCGGATCGGTGGTGTAGACGCCGTCGACATCGGTGTAGATGTCGCAGCGATCGGCCTTGAGCCCGGCCGCGAGTGCGACCGCGCTGGTGTCTGACCCGCCGCGGCCGAGCGTGACGATGCGGTGCGTGCGCGGGTTGACCCCCTGGAAGCCTGAGCAGACCGCGATCTCGCGGTTGCGGTCGAAGCCGGCGAGGATGCCGGCGCCGTCGACGCTTTCGATCCGGGCCGAGCCATGCGCGTCCGAGCCGTAGAGGGGGATCTGCCAGCCCTGCCAGGAGCGCGCCGGCAGGCCCATCTCCTGGAGGACGATCGCCATCAGCCCGGAGGTGACCTGCTCGCCCGAGGCGACCACGGTATCGTATTCGGCCTGATCGTAGATCGGCGCCGCTTCCTTGCACCAGGCCACGAGCTCGTTGGTCTTGCCCGACATCGCGGAAACCACGACCGCGACCTGATGGCCGGCGTCGAACTCGCGTTTGACGTGGCGCGCCGCGTTCTTGATCCGCTCGACAGTGGCGACAGAGGTGCCGCCGAATTTCATCACCAGACGGGCCATGACGGTCTTTTCGATAGTTGTCCCGGCTTTGGACCGGGTCGAAACGTCGCCCTCGCACTTGCGGCGGGGCGGGTGTAGATGACGGGCGACAGACGCGGTGTCAATGCGGCATCGCATAGCGAAGGACCGGTTCATGGCGGCTGCGACCCAGCGCACAGGCTCGACGATCGACCCGGCCGAGGTCGCCCGCTTCGAGGCGATCGCCCGCGACTGGTGGGACCCGAAGGGCCCCATGGCCGTCCTGCACAAGTTCAATCCGGTCCGGCTCGCCTTCGTCCGCGACGAGGCCTGCGCCCATTTCGGGCGTGATCCGAAGCGAATGCGCGCGCTCGACGGCTTGAGTCTTGTCGATATCGGCTGCGGCGGCGGGGTGCTCTCCGAGCCGCTGGCTCGCCTGGGGGCCGAGGTCACCGGTCTCGATCCGGCCCCGACCAATATCGCGGTCGCGCTCAGCCATGCCAAGAAGAGCGGGCTCGCCATCGACTATCGCGAGGAGACGATCGAGGCGGTCGTGGAGTCCGGCAAGCGCTTCGACATCGTGCTCGCCATGGAGGTCGTCGAGCATGTCGCCGATGTCGAGGCTTTCGTCGCCGCCTGCTGTGCGGCCGTGAAGCCGGACGGCCTTTTGGTGATGGCGACGCTCAACCGCACCCTGAAATCCTATGCGCTCGCCATCGTGGGCGCCGAATATGTCCTGCGCTGGCTGCCGAAGGGCACGCATGACTGGGAGAAGTTCGTGACTCCGGCCGAACTCGGCGGTGCCATCGAGGGCAACGGCTTCACGCTGGGGACGCAGACGGGGGTGGTCTTCAACCCGCTGACCGGCCGCTGGAGCGCGTCGCGGGACATGGACGTGAACTACATGCTCGCTGCCCGCCGGAGCGGCGGCGAGTAGCATCTGTCGATTTCGCCCGGTGCCACGCCGTCATTCCGGGGCAGGCCGTAGGCCTGAGCCCGGAACCCATGAACACGACGTCGGTCCAGTTCGTCATGCTCGCCCTTGTGGCGAGCATCCACGTCTTGAACACGGCCTTGCACGAAGAAAGACCTGGATGGCCGGGACAAGCCCGACCATGACGGCAAGCGTCGTGTTCATGGGTTCCGGGCTCTTCGCTGCGCGAAGCCCCGGAATGACGATGTGGTTCCGGAGAAGCACATTGGAAGCGAGCTTTCAGTCTTCCTTTCCGCCCAGCTTCTCGCTCGCCGCGGTGATCCGCCCCAGCAGGTCGGCGGGGAAGAGTTCCGCGATCCGGGCCTGGGCTTCCCGCCAGGCCGGCAAGGCGCGCTGAAGCCGCCGCAAGCCCTCTTCCGTCAGCCAGACGGCGCGCCGGCGCAGATCCTTCTCCACCGTCGCGATCTCGATCAGCCCGTCGCGCTCCAGCGCTCTCAGGTTGCGCGACAGGGTCGAGGGATCGAGCCCGGCCCGCGCTGCCAGCGCCGCCATGCGGTCATCCGCGCTCGTCGCAATCTGAGCCATCAATCCGACCTGGGCGAGGCTGAGACCGCTGTCCCGCAAGGCCTCGTCATAAAACAGCGTCACCCGGCGCGCGGCCTGGCGCAGGCTCAGGCCCGCGCAGCCGGCAGCCAGTGTCTGCAATTCCCCACGCAATCCGCTCGTCTCGTTCATGGCGAATCGGAATTTACATGTAGGCACAATAATTGCATATACATGTAAATTCCGACGAGGATCGCCATGCCCATCGACATCCTGAGCCGCGTCGGCGGCACCTCGCTTCTGCCGCTGCGCCGGATCGTGCCGGCGAACGGCACGCGCATCCTCCTCAAGATCGAGAGCGAGAATCCGACCGGCAGCATGAAGGACCGCATGGCCCTCGCAATGATCGAGGCCGCCGAACGTGACGGCCGGCTGCAGCCGGGCGGCAGCGTTGTCGAATATACCGGTGGCAGCACCGGCGTTTCGCTCGCGCAGGTCTGCGCGGTGAAGGGCTACCGCCTGCATATCGTCACCTCCGATGCCTTCGCCCGCGAGAAGCTGACGCATATGCGCCTGCTCGGTGCCGAATTGACAGTGATCCCCAGCGAATCCGGCCGCATGACCGAGAAATTGACAAGGGACATGATCGAGGCCGCCCGCGTCATCGCGGCGAAAACGGGAGCCTTCTGGACCGACCAGATGCGCAACACCGACCAGCTTGCGGCCTATGACCGGCTGGCGGACGAGATCTGGGAGCAGACCGGCGGGCGGATCGACGGTTTCGTCCAGAGCGTCGGTACGGCAGCATCGCTCCGTGGAACCGGCGAGGCGCTGCTCCGGCGCGACCCGAAGATCGCCTTGATGGCGGTCGAGCCGGCCGAATCCGCCGTGCTCTCCGGCGGGCCGAGCGGTGCGCACAAGATCGACGGCATCGGCGCGGGCTATGTCGTGCCGCTCTGGCGGGCCGATCTGGTCCATGCCATCGAAGCGGTCTCGACGGCCGAGGCGACGGCGATGGCTTTGCGGCTCGCGCGGGAGGAGGGGTTGTTCGCGGGAACCTCGACGGGCGGCAACGTTACGGCCGCCTTGCGCCTCGCGGAGCGGCTCGGCCCTGGTGCGGCCATTGTCACGCTAATGTGCGATACCGGGATGAAATATCTGAACAGCTTTGGAACCAGGCTCGACGGCTGACCTATGGCCGGATCGCGGCCAGGGTGATCAGCAGCAGCAGGCCCGAGCCGGTGGCGATGACGGCGCGTACGGCCTCGGCCGGAAAGCGCGTGGGGACGCCGTAGCGATGCCACAGCCAGGCGCCGATGAAGGCACCCACCAGCAGGATGCCGGTGTTGAACATCATGCCGAAGCCGCCGTCGTCGAGCAGCAGGTCGGCGAGCCAGCCGAACATCATTGCGCCCAGCATGATCATCGTGATGACGAGCACGACGGAAAGCAAAGGCATATCGGGTACGCCGACCATCATCAGCAGACCGGGCATTGTCTCTCCTCGGTGCCGCGCAGGCCGTCAGCATCGTGGCAAACGATGAAGAAAGCGCAAGCAGCCGAAAGAAAGGGTTTTGCGCTGCGGTGTGATTCCTTAGGTTAATGGCGCAGCGCAGCATATGGTGCATGATCGGGGTCCCATACCGCCGACGAGCTCCGGTCTGGGCAACGACGGAAGAGAGCAGGGAGACGACCATGTCGCAGTCGCAGGCCGCCGTGAAGCCGCTCAAGGATCTCTACGAGCTCGACGAACTGCCGCCGCTCGGCCATGTCCCCGACAAGATGTATGCTTGGGCGATCCGCCGCGAGCGTCATGGCGCGCCGCAGGATTCGTTCCAGGTCGAGGTCGTGCCGACCTGGTCGATCGGCGAGGAGGAGGTCCTGCTTCTCGTGATGGCCGGCGGCGTCAACTACAACGGCATCTGGGCCGGCCTCGGCCAGCCGATCTCGCCCTTCGACGTCCACAAGGCGCCGTTCCATGTTGCCGGTTCCGATTGCGCCGGCATCGTCTGGGCCGTCGGTTCCAAGGTGAAGCGCTGGAAGGTCGGCGACGAGGTCATCGTCCACTGCAACCAGGATGACGGCGACGACGAGGAGTGCAATGGCGGCGACCCGATGTTCTCGCCCTCCCAGCGCATCTGGGGCTACGAGACGCCGGATGGCTCCTTCGCCCAGTTCTGTCGGGTGCAGTCGCGTCAGCTTATGCTCAAGCCGAAGCACCTCGCCTGGGAAGAGGCTGCCTGCTACACGCTGACGCTCGCCACCGCCTATCGCATGCTCTTCGGCCACGCTCCCCACACGATCAAGCCCGGCGACAATGTCCTCGTCTGGGGCGCCTCGGGCGGTCTCGGCGTCTTCGGCGTCCAGCTCTGCGCGGCGTCGGGCGCCAACGCGATCGGCGTGATCTCCGACGAGACCAAGCGCGACTATGTGCTCGGTCTCGGCGCCAAGGGCGTGATCAACCGCAAGGATTTCAACTGCTGGGGCCAGATGCCCAAGGTCAACTCGCCCGAATACAACGAGTGGACCAAGGAAGC
Organism: Allobosea sp.; assembly: GCA_039808685.1. Classification (GTDB taxonomy): domain Bacteria; phylum Pseudomonadota; class Alphaproteobacteria; order Rhizobiales; family Beijerinckiaceae; genus Allobosea. Next base: position 10,279 of record JBDHTM010000037.1, read on the forward strand.
CCGCAAGTTCGGCAAGGCGATCTGGGACATCACCGGCAAGAAGGATGTCGACATCGTCTTCGAGCATCCGGGCGAGGCGACCTTCCCGGTCTCCTGCCTCGTCGCCAAGCGCGGCGGCATGGTGGTGTTCTGCGCCGGGACCTCGGGCTTCAATATCACTTTTGACGCCCGCTATGTCTGGATGCGGCAGAAGCGCGTCCAGGGCTCGCATTTCGCCCATCTCAAGCAAGCGAGCGCGGCCAACCAGTTCGTGCTCGACCGCCGCATCGACCCCTGCATGTCCGAGGTCTTCCCCTGGGACAAGATCCCGCTCGCCCACCACAAGATGTGGAAGAACGAGCACGCGCCGGGCAACATGGCCGTGCTGGTCTATGCGCCGCGCACCGGCCTCAGGACCTATGAGGATGTCGCCGAGGCCCTGGCAAGCTGAGGCGCTTCAGGCGGCGCGCTCGCGCGCGTTCACCGCTTCCATGCGGTGCAGGAAGGCCTCGACCGAGGTGGTCAAGGACCCCGCTACCTCGGCCATGACCTCGGCCGCCTGCCGCGCTTTCTCGATCTCGGTCTTCGTTTCGCCAACGGCCTTGTAGGCCTGCTCGACCCGTTCGGTCGCCTGACGGCTGTGATCCGCTGCGGAGTCGATGTTGCGGGAGATGGCGGCGGTCGCGGCCCGCTGCTCCTCGACGGCGGAGACGATGGCATGCGTGACGTCGTGGACATCGAGAACGGCCTGCCGGATCGCCTCGATCGAGCGCGTCACATGGCCGGCCGAGGCGCCGATCGCGCCGATCCTGGTGATGATCTCGTTGCTCGCCTCGGTCGTCTGCGCGGCCAGGCCCTTGACCTCGGCGGCGACGACGGAGAAGCCGCGCCCGGCCTCGCCGGCGCGTGCGGCTTCGATGGTCGCGTTGAGGGCGAGCAGGTTCGTCCGTCCTGCGATCGCCTGGATCATCTCGACGATGTCGGTGATGCCCTGCATCACGCTCGCGAGCTGGGCGATGTCGCTCATCGCCGTCGCGCTGATCGAGACGGTGTCGCTGATCACGGCTCCGGCGCGATAGGTTCGCTCGCCGATCAGGGTGATCGCGTCGTTGAGCTGGCCGGTGGTCGCGGCAATGGCATCGATCTCGCCGGCGGCGCACGCCGCGGCGTTGCGTGCCGCGCCAGCCTGGCTCGCGGTCGTTCCCGCCATGCCGGAAAGGGAGGCCGCGCTGGCCGCGATACCCTGGGTTTCGCGCTGCACGACGGCCTGGAAGCCGGCCAGGGACCGGCGAAAGGCCGCGACGATCTCCATCAGCTCCTGATGCCGGCGGCTCGTTTCATCGCGCTCTGCCACGGCAGCAAGCTGGAGCCGGGCGCGTTCCCGGTTGCTTTCGAGGGCGGCATTGCGGCCGCGCACCGCCTCGCCCAGCGTCGCGCCATAGGCGCTGACATGGCGATTCATGAACGTAAGATAGAGGGCGAGCAGCACCGCGACGGTGGTCGCGGTGTCCAGGGAGTGCTGGGCGAAGGCCAGGACCGAGGTCGCGCCGAGCGTGATTCCATAGATCAGCGCCGCACGCGGCGCCACCACGAAGCGGGTCATGCCGCTGGCGATCATGCCCGCGATGACGAAGCCTATCGCGATGTTCTCGTTCGGCAGCGTGGTTGGGCCGGCGACCCAGGGTAGCGCACCCCAGATCAGTCCCAGCATCGGCGCGCGCAGATGCACGATCTGCATCGGCCAGGGGGAACGCTCGTGGCGCCGGCTGCGCCAGGCGGCGATATCGAGCCCCATCGATAATGAATAAGCGGCCGCGGCGGCAACCCAGCAGATCAGCGCAGGTGCCCGATCCGGGCGCCAGAGCATGGCCGCCACGGCGACCACGGCGGCCAAATTCAGGATCGCCGAGGCGAGCGCATTCTGCGCGAAGGTGATGAAGCCCTCGTGCTCGCTGTTCAGCAGCTCTGTGTTTTCGGCGGAAAGGGAAGAAGAATCGCTTGGCATCGTCGGAACATTCGGTCGCGATCGACAGTGCGCGAGCGTTCTTGAGGATTGGTTGACGAAGCGGAAGGGGCTGCGGAGTTTTTTGTTAACGATTGTACGGCGCCTTCTGCCGTTCCGCTCCGGGAAGGCCGTCCGGTCAAAATCCGATTGCAATATGCAATCGGTTATCCTATGCGAGGGCATCGAGGCTCAAGCAGGAGAAGCCCGTGTCACTCACGCTCTATGCTCATCCATTCTCGTCGTATTGTCAGAAGGTGCTGGTGGCGCTCTACGAGAACGCGACGCCCTTCACCTATCGCCATCTGGGGCCGGAAAACCCCGAGGTCGGCGCCGAATGGGTCAGGCTCTGGCCGCTCAAGAAGATGCCCGTACTCGTCGATGGCGAGACGCCTGTCGTCGAATCGAGCGTCATCATCGAGCATCTCGACCTATTTCATCCGGGGCTGACCCGTTTGGTGCCCGCCGATGCTAAGCAGGCCCTGGAGGTGCGGATGATGGATCGCGTCTTCGACAATTACGTGATGACGCCGATGCAGGCGATCGTGTTCGATCACTTGCGCCCGGCCGACGACCGGGATCCCTATAGTGTTGCCAGAGCACATGAGAAGCTGGGCGACGTCTATCGCTGGCTCGACGGAGCCTTGGCCGGTCGACAATGGGCCTGCGGCGACGCGTTCAGTCTGGCCGATTGCGCGGCGGCGCCCTCGCTGTTCTATGCCGACTGGGTCCGTGAGATCGACGCCGCCTTCGGCAATCTTCGCGCCTATCGGGCCCGCCTGCTGGCGCGACCCTCCTTCGCGCGCGCCGTCGAGGAGGCGAGGCCTTTCCGCGGGCTGTTCCCGCCGGGCGCGCCCGACCGCGATTGAGGCGGGCGTCCCCGGTGAGAGCATGGGCAGGGCGCGTTGGCGCTCTGTCTGCCGCCGCCGATCGGCGTTAGAGACGGCGAAGTCCGGCCTTCCAGGTTCCGATGTCCTCGCCTTTCATCCTGCGCGCGATCCCGCTGATCTTCACCTTTCTCTGGTCCTCGGGCTGGGTCGTTGCGGGCTATTCGGCCCGTTATGCCGATGCCCTGACCTTTCTGGTCGTGCGCTTCGCCAGTGCGGCGCTCATCGTCTCCCTGTTGGCGCTCGCGACCGGCGCGCCCTGGCCGCGCGGCTGGCGCGCCTTGCGCAACGCCGCCATTTCCGGCGTCCTGCTGCACGGCATCTATCTCGGCGGCGTCTGGTGGGCGGTGCGCCATGGCCTGCCGGCCGGCATTTCCGGGCTCATCGCCGGCCTGCAGCCGGTGCTGACCGCGCTTTTCGCGCCAGCGCTGCTGGGAGAGCGGATTTCCCCGATCCGCTGGCTCGGCATCCTCTGCGGCTTTATCGGTATCGCTCTGGTATTGGAGCCGCAGCTCGCAGGTGTTCAGCCAGCCGCGATCTGGGGCGTCCTCGGGCCGATCCTGATTAACGTGATCGGCATGGTCTCGGTGACTTTCGGCTCCTTCTACCAGAAGACGCATCTCTCCACCGGCGATCTGCGTACAGTGACGGCGATCCAGTATGTCGCGGCCTGCCTCGTCGTCCTGCCTTTCGCCTATGCCTTCGAGCCGATGCGGATCGAGTGGAACCTGACCATGTGGCTGGTGCTCGCCTGGTCGGCCGTCGTGCTCTCGCTGGGGGGCATCGGGCTCTATTTCTACATGCTTCGGCGCGGCGAGGTCTCGCGCATTGTCACCTTCCTCTATCTCGTTCCCGCCCTCGTCGCGGTCGAGGCGTGGCTGCTCTTCGGGGAGACGCTGAGCCTGCTCCAGATCGGCGGCATGGCCGTGACGATCCTCGGTGTCGTGCTCGCCAGCCGGAAATAGGCTTCTCCCCAAAAAGGAGGGTTTCGGTTTCCCGCGATCTCCCCTTATGCTGCGTCGCAACAAAGGGAGGGTCGAAGACCATGAACGCCAATACGGCCGCAAAGGCTGAGAACCGGCCGAACGCGATCGAGTTGATCGCAGCGGCGCTGCCCGGCTTCGAGACCCTGTTCCAGGACGCCGTTGCCGCGGTGCGGCAGAAGGTGCTGGTCGACAGCCGCATTTCCTCCGCCCGGCTGGAGGCCGAGCAGCACGCCGCCCACGGCCTGTCCTGGCTCGCGACCTATGTCACGGCGCTCCGCGAGCTGAAGGCCTATGGCGAGCGCCTCGAGGCGGAAGGCCGCTACGGCGCGGTCGAGGACTATGCGCTGCGCATCGGCGCCGGCGAATATGCCGCCCAGATCTTCGGTGGCATTCCGATGAGCCAGGGCGAGATCCTCCGCCTGCCGGCGCTCGGCCTCTCGCAGAAGGCGGTTGCCGCCGCCTGCTCGGACGCCGTCGATGCCCTCATCGCCGACGGCAACACGCCGGAGAACCGGGCCCGCTTCGTCGCGCTGTTCAGCCAGGATCAGGGCGCGGCCAGCATCGGCGATACCGGCCTCGACGAGACGCTGGAAGCGATCCGCTCGGAGATGCGCCGCTTCTGCGCCGCCGAGGTGACGCCGCATGCCCATGAATGGCATCTGGAGAACGAATATATCCCGATGCCGGTGGTCGAGAAGATGGCCGAGCTCGGCGTCTTCGGCCTGACCATCCCCGAGGAATTCGGCGGCATGGGGCTGTCGAAAGTCTCGATGTGCGTCGTCTCGGAAGAGCTGTCGCGCGGCTATATCGGCGTCGGCTCGCTCGGCACGCGCTCCGAGATAGCGGCCGAGCTGATCCTTTGCGGCGGCACGTCCGAACAGAAGGAGAAGTGGCTGCCGAAGATCGCCTCGGGGGAGGTTCTGCCTACCGCCGTCTTCACCGAGCCCAATACCGGCTCCGACCTCGCTTCGCTGCGCACCAAGGCGGTGAAGGAGGGCGATGTCTGGAAGGTCCATGGCAACAAGACCTGGATCACCCATCCCGTTCGCGCCGACATCATGACGCTGCTGGTCCGCACCGATCCGTCGGAGCCCGGCTACAAGGGCCTCTCGATGTTGATCGCCGAGAAGCCGCGCGGTAGCGATGCCGATCCCTTCCCGGTCGAAGGCCTCACCGGAGGCGAAATCGAGGTGCTCGGCTATCGCGGCATGAAGGAGTACGAGCTCGCCTTCGACGGTTTCGAGGTGAAGGCCGAGAACCTGCTCGGCGGCGTGCCCGGCCAGGGCTTCAAACAGCTCATGCAGACCTTCGAGGCGGCGCGTATCCAGACCGCGGCGCGCGCCATCGGCGTCGCGCAATCGGCCTTCGACCTCGGCTTGCGCTATGCGCAGGAGCGCATCCAGTTCGGCAAGCCGCTGATCGCCTTCCCGCGCGTCGCCGACAAGCTCGCGATGATGGCGGCCGAGATCCTGATCGCCCGCCAGCTCACCTATTTCGCAGCTCGTGAGAAGGACGCCGACCGGCGCTGCGATCTGGAGGCCGGCATGGCCAAGCTTCTCGGCGCCCGCGTCGCCTGGGCGGCGGCCGACAACGCCTTGCAGATCCATGGCGGCAACGGTTTCGCGCTGGAATATCCGGTGAGCCGCGTGCTCTGCGACGCCCGCATCCTCAACATCTTCGAGGGCGCGGCCGAGATCCAGGCGCAGGTCATCGCACGGCGATTGGTCGAGGAATAGCCTCAGCCGTAGAGGCGGGCATCTTCGCCGACGAGCAGATCGCGGATCGTCGGCGGCACGGGGAAGCCGTAGCCCTGGCCGGGCTGCTTCCAATACAGCCAGCCGGAGCGGTGATGGTCGCTGGTATAGATGTCCGTGCCGATTGCCTGAAGCGCGAGCAGGAGCGCCTGCGTCCCGTCCACGCCGTAGCCGTAGCCGAGGCGCGGCACATCGGGCCATGCAATCTCGTAAGCGCAACTCCAATCATGCTTGCCGCGTAGCGGCGCATAGACGCTGATCCTGACCTCAGCATCGTTCTCGGGCGCGGCGTAGGTCAGCAGGCGCTGGACGATGATCACGGTCGCCTCGATCGGTGAGAGAAGGGGCTTCGACGAGCCGGGATGCAGCCTAGCGTCGATTGCCGCCGCGTCGTGATAATTTCGACAAGATGTCGCTGCTCGGATGCCAGCCCGGCCGATGGAGCCGGTAGATCAGGAGATATCATGTCGAATCGCCTTGCCTTCGCTCTGGCCGGAACCGTTCTCGTCGGCGCCGCCGCGCTGCTCTGCGCCCCTGCGATGGCCCAGCAGAATCCGGCAACTCAGCCCGGCCCGCGCATCAGCGTGACCGGGGAGGGCGAGGTGAATGTCGCGCCGGACATGGCGATCCTCAATCTCACGGTCCTGCGCGAGGCCGAGACCGCGCGTGCGGCGCTCTCCGCCAATAACGACGCGATGAAGCAGGTGCTGGCCGCGCTGAAGGAAGCCGGCGTCGCCGAGCGCGATCTCCAGACCTCGGGCCTCAGCATCCAGCCGCGCTATGCCCAGCCGGGCAAGGACCGCGCAGGCGAACCGAAGATCACGGGCTACAGCGTCAGCAATGCGCTGACCGTCCGGGTGCGCAATCTCGCGGATGCCGGCGGTATTCTCGACAAGGTGGTCGGGCTCGGCGTCAACCAGGGCGGCGGCATCGCCTTCGTCAAGGACGACATGAAGCCGACCCTGACCGAGGCGCGCAAGCGTGCGGTCGCCGACGCGGTGGCCCGTGCCAGGACCCTGGCCGAGGCGGCGGAGGTCAAGCTCGGCAAGATCCTGTTGATCGAGGAACAGTCGAGCATGCCGCGCCCGATGCCCTATGGCGGCGCCGTGCGCATGGCCGCCAGCGATGCCGCCGTGCCGTTGGCGAGCGGCGAGAACACCTACCGGACGCAGGTCAACGTGATCTTCGAGATCGCGCCCTGAGATCCGAATTCAGGCGCGCCCGGTTCGCTCCGGGCGCAGCTTCGGGCCGGCCGCGACGGGCAGGCTGGTGATGACGACGCCGCACAGCACCCAGAGCCCCGGCAGCCACAGCTCTGCCGGCGGCAGTTCCGCCAGCAGCAGATAGGCCGCGAGCGTGATCAACGGCACGCGCAGGGTGTCGGCGCTGCACAGCTGCAGGGGCGTGGCGTGGCGCGAGGCATTGGCGAGCGCGGCCTGCGAGACGAAGCCGCCGACGATCAGCGCGAGCACCGCGCCGCCGATCACGGCCAGTTCCGGCAGCGCGAAGGACAGCCGATAGGGCTGCGGCGGCGGTGACCACTGTTCCGGCACGAAAAGCCAGAGCAGCAGGTAGAGCGGCAATTGGATCGCATGCATCAGCAGGACGATGGACAATGTGCTGCGTTGGGCTGCCAACCGCGCCAGCATGAGATTGGTGGTCGTCAGCATCGCGACCGCACCGATCGCGACGGCAAGGTCGCGATTCGGGACCGCGTTCAGCCTGAACACCAGAAGCCCGATGCCGGTCGCGAGCACGGCGAGCCCGAGCGCTGGTCCGGTGCCGGGGCGCCGGCGCAGGATCAGGAAGAGCAGCACGGCCGCGACGAGCGGGCCGCTGAACTCGATGGTGGTGACGAGTGCAAGCGGCAGGTGGGCCAGGCTCCAGATCAGCGCGAGCGACCCGGCAAGGTGCAGGACGCTGCGGGCGACATCTTCGTGCAGCTTCCGGGGCAGGATGGTGCGGCGCTCTTCGGTTCCGCCCGCCCAGATCACGGAGCCCGCGATGGCGAGGCTGCCGACCGAGCGCAGCAGCCCGATCTCGATGACGGTGAGATAGCCGGCCAGAAGGCGGATGGAGAGAGCGATCGCGAGATAGCAGGCCAGGTAGGTGCTCATCCACCCGAGGAAGACCGGAAAGCCTCTGCCTGTCCCGTCCACGGGATCCCCAGCAACATGCGCTCCAGAATGGCCATTCGCATCGGCACGGAAAGCTGGACCTGGCGGAAATAGCCTGCGTTCGGGAGGCTGTCGCATGAGGTGTCGAGCTCCGAGAAGCGCGGAAGAGGGTTGAGGATCAGCGTGTCCGAACGGGCATCCAGGACCTTGCGGGCGGTCAGGGTGAAGGGCTCGCTCTCTTTTTCCTTGTCGACGGCCTCGTTGCCGAGGGAGGCGTGGGCGAATTTGCTCATGTCCTGCATCTGGATGCTGAGCACGTCATGGTCGAGCGTGTGGCGGATGTCGTGGACGAGGCCGACCTGCGTGCCGAGATCGGCGAGCACGGTCATGGCTTCCCGCATCGCCGGATTGATCGGCACGTCCGGCAGGCAGCACAGCGTGAAGCGTTTCGGCGGCGAGAGGCGCAGCATCTTCACGAAGGAGATCGCGAAACGTGCCCGCGTGTCGCTCGACAGGGCGATGCTGAGATTCTCGATCGGGCCGCGCATCTGCCGGATGGCGAAGACGTCGACAAGGGCTTGTGTCGGATGCTCGTCGGCGCCGTTGCCGGCATTGATGACCGGCAGATAGCTCAGGCGCCCGACACGATAGGGCATGTCCTCCAGATGCGAGCGCACGACCAGCAGGTCGCTGTAGAGCTCGACCGTGTGGATATGGTCCTCGATCGATTCGCCGGTCGCGGTGCCCATCCGGCTGCGGTCGGTGTCATAGGCGTCGATCGACTGGTGGCCGAGCCGCGCGGCCGCGGTCTGGAAGCCGAGGCGGGTGCGCGTGCTGCGCTGGTCGAACAGCGTGGCGATGACCTTTGGCCGGCGGCGGGGGGCAGGGGGCTGCTCGGGCAGGGGCTGGCCGGCCTTCTCGAGCTCCTCCTCGTGCAGATGCCGCTCGGCGCGCTCGATGATATCGTCAAGATCGAAGCGCGACACGGCGTCGGCGCTCAGCAGATCCTTTCCGCTCGGATAGTTCGGGCGCATCAAGGTCTCCGGCTCGCGCGATCGTCTGCGTCCGGGGCGTCAGGCAACCTGGCTGTAGCGTCCCGGCTTGCGCGAGCCGGAACGCGAGCGCGCCGACCCCATCCGCCCCGTCGCGACACGATTGCCGATCATGGGCAGTAAATCGTCCGCTGTCATCGGCTGGGCGAAGATATAGCCCTGAATACCGTGGACGGCGTGCTTCTCGATGATGGTGAGCTGCTCCTGCGTTTCCACGCCCTCGACGATCAGGCGCAGCTTCAGGTCATGCGCGAGCTGCGCGATCGCGTTCATCAGCGAATCCGCCTTGCGCGAGGTGCCGATCTCCTGGGTAAAGGCCTGGTCGATCTTGATCGTGTCGATCGGCAGATGGGCGAGATAGCTGAGCGAGGAATAACCCGTGCCGAAATCGTCGAGCGCGATCCGCACGCCGAGTGCGCGCAGCGCGACGAGGCGGGAGATGACATGGTCGGGATCGTGGATCAGCGAGCTCTCGGTGATCTCGATCGTCAGCCTTTGCGGCTCGAGTCCGCTCATCCTGAGCAGGGCTTCGACGACGCCGACGATGTCGTGGCCGTGGTCGAACTGACGGGCCGAGACATTGACGCTGACGCCGACGGTACGCGGCCAAGACAGGGCCGCCCGGATCGCTTCGCCCAGCACCCAGGAACCGAGAACGGTGATGAGTCCGGTCCGTTCGGCGAGCGGGATGAAAATCTCGGGGCTGACCATGCCGCGGCGCGGATGCCGCCAGCGCAGCAGCGCTTCGGCCATGGTCGCGGTGCCGGAGCGCGGGTTGTAGATCGGCTGGAAATGCAGTTCGAACTCGCCACGGCGGATGGCGTCGCGCAGCTCCGTCTCGAGCGCCACGCCGTCTTCATGCTCGTCGCGGATGGCGTCGGTATACATGACGAAACGGTTCCTCCCGTCGAGCTTGGCCCGGTAGAGGGCGATGTCGACGCATTTCAGGGCCTCGTCGATCGAGGCGGCGCAGCCGGCGGGGGCAAGGCCCATGCTGGCCGTGGCGGTGATATGGCGCCCGCCGATGACACGCTGGCTGGCGAGCATCATCACGAGGCGGGCGGCGAGCGCGCTCGCGCTTTCGGCGTCGCGCGGGGTTGCGACCATGAACTCGTCGCCGCCGGTGCGTGCGGCGATGTCGCCCACGCCGAGCTCGGCGATCAGCGTCTCGCTGAAGCCCTGCAGCAGCGCATCGCCGATATCATGGCCCAGGCTGTCGTTGATGCTCTTGAAACGGTCGATATCGATCGAGATCAACGTGACGGGGAGGCCGGAGGCGGCCATCTGCCGGATTTCGCGCATGAAGCCGCGGCGGTTGTACAGGCTGGTGATCGTGTCGTTGACGGCCAGATGTTCCAGTTCGCGCATCGTGCGCAGCCGGGCGAGGAAGATCTGATGGATCACCTGGGCGCTGGAGAAGGTCAGGACGGTGGTGAGCAGGACCGAAAGCCCGATCACCAGATAGGCCGGATCCCGCGTCCAGAGCAGGGCGAGCGTGAAGGGCGTCGCCGCTGCCAGCACCTGCACGCGGGTGATCACGGGCCGCGAGCTGTTGCGCCCGGAAATGCCGGCGAGATAGCCGATCGTCTGGGCGATCGCGAGCGCGGCGACCGGCTCGTAGGTGTAGCGCAGGACGGCGTAGCAGCCGAAGGCCGAGATCAGGCCAGCCGTCGACCAGGCGCCGGCCATGGCGAGGTTTTCCAGCGCGCTGATCTGGCTCTCGCTGGCCGTCGCGAGATGGACGCCCTTGTAGTAGCGATGTGACAGATAGCGGAACAGGCCGATGGCGACCATGGCCGCGGCCATCGCCTGGAAAGCGAGATCACCCGTCAGGAGCCCGCTCGCAGCCATTACGGCCGCGACCGTGACGGTGCCGATGAAGATCGTTCCGGGCGTGGCATAGAGCGCAGCCACCAGCTCCGATTTCATCGCGCTGTCGTTCTCATGAACGTCGACGATCATCCGGCGTCCCGCCACCATTTATGTCTGTTTGTCGCCCAGCCAGCCGCCATTCTCGCAAAATAGCTATTAAAGAACGGTATGCCCCTTCGGAGGTTTCGCAGACAAATTATGACTTGGAGCCTCTGCCAAAGCCGGAGAGGTCTCGATGGGCTTTGTCAAAGGCTCCAAGCGCCAGGGTTGCCCAGTCAGCCGCGCAGCCGGTACTTGGCGAAGCCTTCAGGACCGTCTCCGGCCGGCTCCGCCTTGAGGTCGGCAGGGAGCTTCCCCGCAGCCGCGGGCGAGGTCAGGAAGGTCGCATCCACGCCGGCGGGCAACGGCATGAGCGACCAGTTGCCGTCGGCTTTCGGGTCGATCGTCTTCTTGCCGAGGATATGGCGCACGATCACATCGCGGTTGAGGTCGGGCGCTTCGAGCACCACGGTGGTCTTCGTGCCCGGGAAATTGCCGCCGCCGCCGGCACGGTAATTATTCGTGACGATGAGGAATTCGGCCTTCTCGTCGATTGGCCGGCCGGCGAAGGCGAGGTCGCGGATGCGGTGCGCCTCGGCTGCGACGAGCTTGCCGTCATTGTCGTAGCGCGAGGCCTGCGTGACGTCGATCCGGTAGGTCACGCCGTCGATCACGTCGAAGTTGAAGGCAGGGAAGGCGGGGTTGATCAACGGCTGCTCGCCGCTTTTCGCGGGGTCGATGCGGTTGAAGATGCCGGCGGAGCGCTCCAGCCATTCCCTTACGTCCGCGCCGCTGACCTTCACGATCTGAACCGTATTCGGATAGAGATAGATGTCGGCGATGTTCTTCAGCGCCAGCGGGCCGGTGGGAATGTCGGTGTAGAAAGCAGGGCCCGATCGCCCCCCCGATTTGAACGGCGCCGCCGCTGACAAGATCGGCAGGTCCTTCCAGCGCGTCTGCGCCATCAGCGGCCTGGCATAGGCGATCTGCGCGTCCGCGACGATTTGGATCGAAGGATCGTCGGCCACCAGCGCGAAATAGGAATTGATCGGCGCGGCCGTGCTGCCGACCGGCTCGCGCATATAGGCCAGCGTCGCCTCGTGATCCGCCTTGACCGCGGCGAGGATCGCCGGCTCGGCAGCGGCCTTGGGCACGATCTTGCGATCGGGCGTGCGCTCGTAGATCGGCTTCGCCTCGACCTTGAAATCGGCGATCGTCCAGCGCTCGCCGCGCTTCTCCAACTCGAGGTCGATGACGCCGAGATGCGAGCCCCAGAAGCCGGGCTGGCAGGCCGGCTTGCCGTTGAGCGAGCCCTTGCGGTTGTCGACGCCATCGATGCCGTCGAAGGACTTGCCGCCGGGAAACACCAGATGCTGGTGGCCGGTCAGGATGACGTCGATGCCGTCGATTTTCGACAGGTGCAGCGCCGCGTTCTCCTCCATGCCGCGCCGCGTTCCCCCGGCGATGCCGGAATGGCAGAGCGCGATCACGAGATCGGGTTGGGCGTCGAGCAGGTCCGGCATGTGCTTTTCGGCGGCGTCGACGATGTCGGCCGCGACGATCTTGCCGTCGAGATTGCCCTTGTCCCATTGCATGATCTGCGGCGGCACGAAGCCGATCGCGCCGATCTTCAGCACATGCCGGTTGCCAGCCTCGTCCTCGAAGCTCTGCTCGAACAGACGCCAGGGATCGACCAGCGGGTAGCCGCCGATGCGCTCGACATTGGCGCAAACCAGCGGGAATTCCGCCTTGGCGAGGCCGTGGTCGAGGAATTCCAGCCCGTAGTTGAACTCGTGATTGCCCAGCGTGCCACAGAGATAGGGCAGGGCGTTCATCGCCGCGAGCATCGGGTGGGTCTCGCCGGCCTTGAGCCCCTTCTTATAAGCGATGTAGTCGCCGAGCGAGGAGCCCTGCAGGAAATCGCCATTGTCGAAGAGCAGGCTGTTCTTCACGTCGCCCTGCGCGGCCTTGATCAGGCTCGCCGTCTTGGCGAGGCCGACCGTGTCGTCGGGGCCGTCGCGGAAATAGTCGTAAGGCACGATATTGACGTGGAGATCGCTGGTCTCCAGCACGCGCAGCTTGAGCTTTGCCGGCGTCTGCGCCGCGGTCGCGGTAGGCAGGGCAGCGCAGGCGGCGATCGCGGCTCCGGCTTTGAGCGTCTCGCGACGGTTGAGACGATGATCCTGTGCCATGGCCGGCTCCCGCTATGCGCTGCGGGACAGGACGTTAGCATTGCGGCGCGGTGGTGACACAGGGAAGATGCCCGGCCCGCCCGACATTCGAAAGATGGTGAACGGAGAGCGCGATGATCCTGATCGGCCAGTATGACTCGCCCTTTGTCCGGCGCGTCGGCATCACGCTCGCGCTTTACGACCTGCCGTTCGAGCACAGGCCCTGGTCCGTCTTCGCCGATGGCGAGAAGGTCAGGGCCTTCAATCCGTTGATGCGGGTGCCGACCGTGATACTCGACGATGGAGAGGTGCTTATCGACAGTGCGGGCGTGATCGACGCTCTGGACGATCTTGCCGGGCCGGAAAGGGCACTTTGCCCGCGCAGTGGCCCGCTCCGGCGGCAGACGCTCTCCGTCGTCGCGCTCGCGATGGGGGCGGCTGAGAAGGCGGTGAGCCTGTTCTATGAGTTGTGCCTGCACGAGCAGGCCTCGGCGGTCTGGGCGGAGCGCTGCCGCGGTCAGATCCTTTCAGCGCTCGCCGCGCTCGAACGCGACCGCGCCGCCCGCATCGCTCCTTATTGGTTCGGCGAGACGCCGGGCCATGCCGACATCGCGGCAGCGGTGGCCCTGCGCTTCATCATGGAGGCGCATCCGGGGCTGGTCGACGCTGCCGCCATACCCGCGCTCGCAGCCCATGCCGCCGGATTGGAAGCGCTGCCGGTCTTCGGCAAGATATCCCAACCCTTCGTCGCACCCGCTTGAGGCGTTGCTACGCCGGACGGTGAACGCCTTCCATGCGCACGCCTCCATCTACGCCTTCGGTCCAGCCGCGGACGCTGCCATCGGCCTGCCGCTTCGCCTTCACGCGAAAGATATCGCCGGCGATGAGCGGGCTCATGCCGCGATAGTCGAGCCGGATCGGCGCGCCTTCCGTCACCGTCGCGATGATGTTGGCGATCAGCGTCGCTTGGATCGGCCCGTGCACGACCAGCCCGGCGTAACCCTCAATCTCCGTCGCATAGGGGAAATCATAGTGGATGCGGTGACCGTTGAAAGTCAGCGCCGAATAGCGGAACAGCAGCAGCGGGCTGCCCTCGACCTCCCAGACGAGGTCAGCCGGCTCGCCATCGGCGGCAGGCCCCGGCGCTCCGGCCGCGGAAGCGCCGGGTTGCGCCGCCTCGCGATAGACGATGTCGTGCCGCTCCCGCAGCGCCACGCCGCGTTCGGTGACATAGTCATGGTGGACGGCGACGAAGCAGAGCGGGCCGGTGCGGCCTTCCTTGTAGGTGATGTCGCCGATGCGGGAATGCCTGGTGACGCGATCCCCCTCGCGCAGCGTCGCCAGCGTCTCGATCCGGCCGCCGGCCCACATCCGCCGGGGCAGCGGCACGGGCGGCAGGAATTCGCCCTTGGCGGCATGGCCGTCGGGTCCACAGGCCGCGATATCCGAGATCGGCGGCGCCAGGCACCAGTGCAGCGCCAGCGGCGCATCGCCCGCCGCGTGAGGGGCCAGATGGCGCCCGAAGGTGGCTGCGAAACTCTGCACCAGGCGCGGCGTGACGAGGTCCTGCGCTTCCTCGGCCCTGCCGGTCCAGCTGGCGAGCCGGGCGATGTCGATGCTCATGACGGTCTTTCCTCGGCCGGGGGGATCTCAGGCTGGATTCGTTTCGGTCTGGCGAGCGAATTCGGCACGCAGAGCCGCGTCGTGCTGGCCGAGCGCCGGCACCGGCCGCATCGCGACCCGCCTTCCATCGACGATCGCCGAGGGTGCCAGCATCTCCACCGGGCCGTTCGGCGTCGGAACGGGCAGGGCGGTCGCGGCCGGATGGTCGATCAACCCACCGACGCTGGAGACGGTGCCATAGGCGATCGCATGGCGATCGAGCGCGGCGGCGACATCCGCAAAACGCCGCCGCTCGAGCCGCGCCTGCACCTCGCCGTCGAGCAAGGCCCGTTCCTTCACCCGCATCACATTGGAGGCGAAGCGCGTATCGCTGGCCAGCTCCGGGCTTTCGAGCACGTCGCGGGCGAAGACCTGCCACTCCCGCTCGCTTTGGATCGAGACCAGCACCTCTCCGTCGAGCAGGGAAAACACGCCATAGGGCGCGATCGAGGGATGGGCGAGCCCGACCCGCGCCGGCTCGATGCCACCATAGCGGCGCGTGAGATAGGGCACGTTCATCAGCTCGGCGAGCGTGTCGAACAGCGAAAGCGCGATCGTGGAGCCTTCGCCGGTACGCGCCCGTTTCAGAAGCGCTTCTAGGATCGCGGCATAGGCCGCCTGCCCGGTCGCGATGTCGGCAATCGAGACGCCGATGCGCGAGGGGCCGGAATCGGCGGTGCCGGTGATGGCGGAGAGGCCCGATTCGGCCTGGATCAGCAGGTCGTAGGCCTTGCGCCGCTCATGCGGTGTGCCCGGCGCATAGCCGGAGATGTCGCAGGTGATGAGGCCCGGATGGCGCTGTCGGAGCGTCCCGCTGCCGAGCCCGAGACGGTCGGCGGCGCCCGGCGCAAGGTTCTGGATGAAGATGTCGGCCGATGCGATCATCGCCTCGACCAGCACGAGATCGTCAGGCTGACGCAGGTCGACCCGGCAGGATTCCTTGCCTCGGTTGATCCAGACGAAATAGGAGGACTGGCCCTTGGCGAAGCCGTCATAGCCGCGCGCGAAATCGCCTTCCGGCCGCTCCAGCTTGATGACGCGCGCGCCGGCATCGGCGAGCTTGCAGCTCGCGACCGGCGCGGCCACCGCCTGCTCCAGCGCGACCACGACGATACCTTCGAGCGCATTCGACATCGGCATTCCCTCGGCAATCGGGAGAGCAAGAGCGTTCCGCCGTCGCCAAGTCAAATGCCGAAGGACGGGTTCGTGCGAGAGACGGGACCTTCCGGAGGGTCGAAAGGCCGTGCCGTCAATCCGGGCCGGGATTGAATCGGCATGTCAGGGGGCAGGGGCCATGCCCTTGTCGCGACATGGACAATCGTTGCTCAGGCCACTTCGCTCAGCGTGCCGCCGAGGAAGAGCTGCCCGATCCGCGGATCGGCGAGGATTTCCGCTGCCGGACCTTGCATGCGCGTACGGCCGAGTTCGAGCACCAGCCCCTCATCGGAAATCTCCAGCGCCGAGCGGGCGTTCTGCTCGACCATCAGGATCGAGACGCCCCTGGCGCGCAGGTCCTTCAGGATGCCGAAGGTCTCCTGCACCATCAGGGGCGACAGGCCGATCGAAGGCTCGTCGATCAGGACGAGCTTGGGATCGAGCAGCAGGCCGCGCACGATCTCGAGCTGTTTCTGCTCCCCGCCGGAGAGCGTCGAGGCCTGCTGGTCGGCCTTTCGCCTGAGCGCCGGGAAGCGGTCGAGCGCTGCTTCGAGCCGCCGAGGCATGTCGGTGATGCCTGAGCCGGCGGCGACTGTACCGAGTTCGATATTATGGCGCACCGACAGCTCCGGGAAGATGTTGCGCCCCTGCGGCACGTAGCAGATGCCGGCTTCGAGCAATTTGCGCTGGTTCCAGCCGGTGATGTCGCGCCTGTCGAAGCGGATGCGGCCCTCCCGCAGCTTGAGCAGGCCGAAGATCGCCTTGAACACGGTCGACTTGCCGGCACCGTTCGGCCCGATGACGGTGGTGATCGCGCCACGCTTCACCGCGAAAGTCGTGCCGTTGAGGATGGTCATGGCACCGTAGCCGCCGACCACGCCGTCGAGTTCGAGGATGGGTGTGGTCATCACCATGCTCCTCAATGCCCGAGATAGGCTTCGATCACGGCCGGGTTGGCGCGCACCTCGGCCGGCGTGCCCTCGGCCAGCACCTTGCCTTCGGCCAGCACGATCACGCGCGTGCAAAGCGACATCACGAAATCCATGTTGTGCTCGATCACGACGAAGGTCGCCCCCTGCTCGGCATTGATCGCGCGCAGTCGGTCCTTGAGGTCGCCGAGCATGGTCAGGTTAACGCCGCCGGCCGGCTCGTCGAGCAGCACGAGGCGCGGGCCCGCCATGAAGGCCATTGCCGCGTCGAGCAGCTTCTGCTGGCCATAGGAGAGGCCGCCGGCCTTGGCCTCCGCGAGATGGCCGAGCTTGAAGAAGCCGATCATCTGCTCGGCCTTTTCGGAGAGGCCCGCATCGCGCGCGCCGAACAGGCGGCCGAGCATCGAGCCCTGGTGCTCCTGGCGGGCGAGGATCAGGTTCTCGCGCACCGAGAGTTCCGGAAAGACCTGCAGCAGCTGGAAGGTGCGGCTGACGCCGAGCCGGTTGAGCGCGGAGGGGCGCATGTTGGTGACGTCGCGGCCGTCGAGCTTCACCGACCCTTGCGTCGGTTCGAGCTGGCCGAGGATGCAGTTGAACAAGGTCGACTTGCCGCAGCCGTTCGGCCCGATGATGCCGAGGATCTCGCCTTCCTTCACCGAGAAGGAGACGCCGTTCACGGCCTTGATGCCGCCGAAGGCCTTGTGGAGGTCGTGGACTTCGAGGACCGGGCTCATCGCGCACCTCCGGTCTTGCGCCGGAGCGCATGCCAGCCGCGTTCGATGAGGCCGCAGACGCCTTGCGGGCAGATGACGAGCAGCGCGAGTACGATCGTCGCGAAGATGATGAGATAGAGCGAGCCGGCGAAGCGCAGCCATTCCGGCAGCACGACGCCGAGCAGCGCGCCGACAAAGGGTCCGAACAGATAGCCGGAGCCGCCTGCGACCACCATCAGCAGAAGGAATAGGCTCTGCGACAGCGAGAACGGCGAGGGGTCGATGAACTCGACCAATGGCGCGTAGAGCGAGCCGGCGAAGCCGCCATAGGCCGAGCCGATGGCGAAGGCGAGCAGCGTGTAAGTGCGGGTATCGATGCCGAGGCTCGCGGCCCTGACCGGGTTCTCACGCAACGCCGTGAAGGCGCGGCCCCAGGGCGAGCGGACGAGCCACCAGAGCTTTAGCGATAGGATCAGCGTCACGACGACGACGAAGCGGTGGAATTCCAGCGCGCCGAACAGCTTGATCCCAAAAAAGTCCGGCCGGTTGATATTGGAGATGCCGTAGACGCCGCCGGTCAGCCACTGCTCGTTGCGGATGAGCAGCCAGATCAATGTCGAGAAGGCGAGCGTGACGAAGGCAAGGTAATGCGTGCGAACACGCAAGGCCGGGAAGCCGAGCAGCAGGCCGACCGCGAAGGTCAGCAGGCCTGACAGCGCGAAGGCGGCATACCAGCTCACCCCGTATCTGGTGGTCAGGATCGCGGCGGCATAGGCGCCGAGCCCCATGAAGGCGGCCTGCGCCAGCGAGCTCTGCCCGGCATAGCCGAGGGTGAGGTTCAGCCCCATCACGCCGATGCTCATCACCAGCCAGAGCGAAAGCACATAGGTGCCGTAGCGGCCCATCCCCACCGGCGCGAACCAGAGGACCATGGCGCCGAAAACGAGCGCGGCCAGCGCGACGTCGATCCGGCGGGCCGGACGGCGCGGGGCTGCGGAATTCTGGACGGCGGGGGCGCTCATACGCGGCGCTCCTCCTTGCGGCCCATCAGCCCTTCCGGCTTGACCAGGATGATGGCGACGAGCAGCACCAGCGGCACGGCGAGCCGGTACTGCGTCGAGATGTAGGCGGCGGCGAGCGAATCCGCGACGCCGATCAGGATGCCGCCGACCAGCGCGCCGCGGACCTGGTTGAAGCCGCCGACGATGGCGGCGATGAAGGCGAAGAGGCCGATGGTCTCGCCGTTGGAGAACTTCGCCAGATAGATTGGCGAGATCAGGAGCGAGGCGACGACCGCGAGCGCGGCATTGAGCAGGAAGGTCAGCAGCACCATCCGCTCGACGGGAATGCCGAGGATACGCGCCACTGTCGGGTTCTGCGCCGTCGCCTGCATCTGCCGGCCGAGCCTGGTGCCGCCGACGAACCATTGCAGCAGGCCGATCGCGGCGAAGGCGACGAGGATGATGGCGAGATGCTGCAGCGAGATCGAGGCGCCGAGCAGGTTGATCATCTCGGTCGGCACCAGCGACGGGAAGTTCTGCGCCTCGGCCGAGAAACCGTCCTTGGCACCCTCCTTCATGATGATCGAGAGCGCCATGGTGGCGATGGCGAGCGGCAGCACGCCATGCTTGATCATCGGGTCGACCACAACGAGCTTGAAGCCCGCGCCGAAGATCAGCAGGAAGACGGCGATACCGAGCAATCCACCGGCCCAGAGCGGCAGGCCGAAGAGCTTGACCGCGAGCAGGATCAGCACGGCCGGCAGCATGACGAACTCGCCCTGGGCGAAGTTGATCGTCTGCGAGGTCTGCCAGACCAGCGTGAAACCGATCGCGGCGAGCGCATAGATCGCGCCCGTGGCGATGCCGGCGATGAGATAGGCGATGAATTCGGCCATGCGGTGTGCGCTCGGTTGGAGAGCGTTTCGTGTTCAATCAGCGCGCGTCATCCCGGACGCAGCGAAGCGGAGCTCCGGGATCCATCGTAGAACGCGGTGCCCTTCGATGGATCCCGGGTCGAGCGCTGCTCGCCCGGGATGACGTCGCGTATGGGCAGGCTGCTTACGGCTTGATCCGCGGCAGGGTGGTGTTGATCACCTGCTTGCCGTTGACGATTTCGGCGAGGAAGCTCTCGCGGTCGAGGTCGCCGTTCTGCTCGATCACCGTATCCATCAGGATGCCCGGCTCCTCGCTCGCCTTGATGGTCGCGCCGCGCAGCGTATCGGCGACGCCCTTCTTGTCGAGCTTCTTCTGCTTCTCGGTCGCCCACTTGACCATGAACACGGCCATGTAGCCCTTCACGCCGTTATGGTCGGAGGAGAATCCGTATTTCTCGCGATAGCGCTTGCCGAAATCCTGCAGGGCCGGGATCGGTGCGTCGGTCGAGAGGCCGACATGGCCCTTGACGCCGTTGGCGGCGTCGCCAGCGAGCTCCAGCACCTTGGCGCCGAGCAGCGTGGTCTCGCCGATCATCGGCTTGGTGATGCCCTGCTGCTTGGCGGCGCGCAGGAAGCGGGCGCTCTCCTCCTCGTTCAGATAGACGAAGACGGCATCGGCATTGGCGTTCTTCACCTTGATCGCGTCGGCGGTGAAATCGGCCTGGCCCTGCTCGGTCGAGACGTCGACGGCGACCTTGATGCCGGCCTTCTCGAGCTCGGGCAGGATGGTGTCGCGCCCGCCCTTGCCGAAGTCGTTATTGACCCAGACGACGGCGATGGAGCCCGCCTTGACGGTGTCCTTCAGGTATTTGGCGATCTTCGGCATCGCCGCCGCCTGGCTGATCGAGGTGCGGAAGATGTAGGGGTTGCCCTGCCGGGTGAAGCCGGCCGCCTCGCCGCCCACGATCTGGGCGATCTCGGCGCGCTGCGAGATCTGCATGGAGGCGCCGATCGGACCCGAGAAGATCGGGCCGAGGATGGCATAGGCGTTCTCGTCGATGGCGCGCTGCACGGCGGCGCGGGTGTTCCCCGGATTGGTCTGCGTGTCGTAATGGACGATCTCGACCTGCTTGCCGAGGATGCCGCCCTTGGCGTTGATGTCGGCGATGGCCATCTCGGCGCCGTTCTTCCAGTTGGTGCCGGCGGCGGCGCCCGCGCCCGACAACTCGATGACGTCGACCAGCTTGACCTTGTCCTGCGCCTGCGCAGGCAGGCTGAGGGCGGCGCCGAGCGCGGCGGCCATGACCCAAAGCGATTTCATTTCCTGTCTCCTCCCGGGGCGTTTCTCAAATCTCACGCGCGATCTTGAAGCCGCGGCGTCCGCGCGCTTCTTGCCGGGCTTTGGGGCAGGATGTCCAGAGGCGAAGGGGTTTGGGGGGTTGAGCTTTTCGCTTTACGGGGGACGGCGTCGGGAGAGCCACTGACGCCTGCCGTCAGCATACAGACCGGCCGGCCTGTCGCCCGCGGTCGATGGTGCTAAACACAGGGGGCTTTGCCGGAGGAGCCCGCATGAAACAGGACCCGTTGTTCGAGCGTCTCTGGGACGGTTCCGCTGCGATGGAGGAATGGACTGCCTCGGTCTCGCATGGCGCGATCACGCAGGTGGATGACAACATCATCACCGTCCACACGACTTATTTCTGCGGCAGCGTGACGGCGATCCGCACGGCGGACGGGCTCGTCCTGATCGACACCGCCAAGCCGGATACGGCCCGGCAGACGCTCGATGTCATCCGCTCCTGGGATGACAGCCCGATCCACACGGTGATCTTCACGCACGGCCATATCGACCATACCAGCGGCATCACGGTGATCGATGCGGAGGCGGATGCGCGCGGATGGCCGCGCCCGCGCATCGTCGCTCATCGCAATGTCGCCCGGCGCATGCAGCGCTATGTCGACTCGCATGGCTTCAACAGCCTCGTGCAGAGCCAGCAGTTCAACATGCCCGGCTATGTCTACCCGATCAGCCAGCGCCGCCCCGACGAGGTCTATGACGACACCCTGTCTCTCTCGATCGGCGGGGAGCGGCTCGAGCTCTTCCACGGCCGCGGCGAGACCGATGACGCGACCTTCGTCTGGCTGCCGGAGCGGCGCGTGCTGGCGAGCGGCGATTTCGTGATCTGGGTGTTCCCCAATGCCGGCAATCCCCGCAAGGTCCAGCGCTATGCGGCCGAGTGGGCGCAGGCGCTGCGACGGATGGAAGCTCTCAAGCCGGAAACGCTCATCCCCGGCCACGGCCCGGTCGTCTTCGGGCAGGAGCGGGTGGCCCGGATGCTGAGTGATGGCGCCGAGGCGCTGGAACATCTCGTCCGCGAGACGCTGGCGCTGATGAATGCGGGCGCGACGCTCGAAGAGGTGCTCAGCAAGGTCAAGGTGCCCCCGAACTATATCGCCAAGCCCTATCTCCTGCCGAAATACGACGATCCGGAATTCCTCGTCCGCAGCATCTATCATCTCAATGCCGGCTGGTTCGACGGCAATGCCGCCCATCTGAAGCCCGCCCGGACTGCCGAACTCGCGGCCGAACTCGCCGAACTCGCCGGCGGCGCTCGCAAGCTCGCCGAGCGGGCCGAGGCCTTGGCGAGGCAGGGGCAGAACCGGCTCGCCGTGGCGCTGGCAGAGCTCGCGGCGGCAGCCGTGCCCGATGATGCCGAACTCCAGGCCATCCGCGCCGCGACGCTGCGCAGGCTGATCGACGATGAACCGTCGCTGATGAGCAAGGCCTTTCTCGCCGTCTACGAGCGTGAGTCGGAGGCGCGCGCGAAGGGCTGAGACAGGCTAAGGCGTGACCGGCAACTCCCGCGATTTACGGTCGAGTTCATGGAACACGGGCAGCGACTGCGCAGCGAAGCTCTTCAGCTCGGGGTCTTCGCCCTCGCTGGCATAGCGCTCCATCAGCAGGGCCACTTCGTGATGCGTGCAGCGCTGGACTTCGACATAAGCTTTGTCGAAGGCGGCGCCCTGCTTGTCGGTGAGATCGCGCAGCAGGTCGAGATGGCGCGTGTCCGGCCGGTCGGGCAGGGCGATGTCCGAGCGCTTGGCCAGGATCCGGCGCAGGCCGCTCGTCACCGCGCCCTGCTGGCTGGCGAGCGTGTGCGCGAAATCCTTGATCGCGGGCGAACTGCTCTTGTGAAGTGCCAATGTCGCCGATTCCATGCCGAACATCTGGGCGATGGCGGTCTGGCGCACGAACTCTCCGGCCGGAGCGGACGACTGTGCCGCGGCAGCGGAGCCGAGCAGGACGAGGCCGGCGAGCGCCTGCAACAGTGCTAGCCGAGAGCGATGAGGGATCTGTGCCATCCTCGGGGAACCGTAAAGCCACCGCGAGGTTC
Organism: Allobosea sp.; assembly: GCA_039808685.1. Lineage (GTDB taxonomy): Bacteria > Pseudomonadota > Alphaproteobacteria > Rhizobiales > Beijerinckiaceae > Allobosea. Next base: position 32,868 of record JBDHTM010000037.1, read on the forward strand.
CGTCGTGCCGGCGTGAGCCCCGTTATATCAGGTTGCCTTGTCGCATCCTGCCCGCTGCGATAGCAGGGGCGGAATACGCTTGCCCGTCCGGATGCAGAGGAATTCCCATGCCGACCACCGTCGAGACCATCAGCGATGCGCTGGTGAAGGCCCGCCGCGAGCGTTCGCTGGCCGAGATCGCGAGCCTGCCGGTGCCGGCAGCCCTCACCGAAGGCCTCGCCGCGCAGGCCGCGGTCGGCAAGGCGCTCGGCCTGCCCGAAGCGGGCTGGAAGGTCGGCATCGCCGAGGACGGCACCGCGGTCGCCGGTCTGATGCCCGGCCCCTGGCTGGCGCCCGGCGAGGTCTACGAGGGTGCGATCGGCGCGGAACTGCGCATCGAGATCGAGATCGCGCTCCGGCTTGCCCGCGACGTGCCGTTCCGTCCCGGGCAGCCCTGGTCGCGCGCCGAATTGCTGGGCTGCTGCGACAAAGCCTATCTCGGCATCGAGATCGTCGAGAGCCGCCTCGCCGACTGGGCCGGCAATGTCGCGTTCCCGCTCTGGCTCGCCGATGCGATGGGCCATGGCGGCTACCTTGTCGGCCCCGAGCTCGACATCGCCACGCTGGATGATCTCACCGGCCTCAGCTGCTTCATCTCGCTCAACGGCGTGACGATCTACGATCAGCCCGCCGTCCACGGAAACGGCGACCCGATGACGCCTTTCCTCGCCTGGGCCAACCGCCAAAGCGACGATCTCGGCAGCCTGAAGGCCGGCCAGATCGTGACCACCGGCAGCCTCTGCGGCGGCGTGCTTTCGCCCGGCAAGGGCGAGGTCGTGACCCGGCTTTCGCCGCTCGCCACCGTGACCTTAACCCTTCGTTAGCGGGAACGATCGAGTCCTTGAGCATTGCGCGAACCTGACGCCTCCCTATGATGGCGGCGGGCATGGGCACTGTTTGAGTGTGGGGGTTGCTTGGAGGGTGGATGCGGTTTTGGCGTAGGGCAGGGCATGCGGTCGCGCTGAGCGGCGGCTGTGCGTTTGCCACACTGCTGAGCCTGCAGGCGGAACCGGCCCGGGCTTTCGATCTGTCGTCGCTGGACGTGTTCGGCCTCTTCACCAAGAAGGACGAGCCGCCGGCGCCGAGCCCGTCCGCCTTGCCCTACAAGCTCGAATTCGATCTCGGCGAGGCCGACGACGCCAAGGCGCTGACGCGCTCGCTGCAGGACGCCTCGCTGCTCTACCGCCTGCGCCAGGACGCCCCGCCCGACGGCGAGAGCCTGTCGCGTCGGATGGCGACCGATCTCAACCCGATGCTCGATGCGCTCTGGTCGCAGGGCTATTTCAACGCCGATGTCACGCTCATCGTCGACGGCGTCCCGCTCAAGGTCGGAGCCGAGCCGAACGCGACGCTGGTCAGGACGCTCGAAGCACATCGCAACCGCGACGCCGTGCCGATCAAGGTCGTCGCCCGTCCCGGCAAGGTCTTCGGCCTGCGCAGGATCGATGTCGTCGAGCGCGACGAAGCCGGCTCGCCGGCGATCGCCGATCCGCTGAAGGTCTCCCGGCTGAAGGCGGGCGACCCGGCCACCACCGCCGCGCTGAAGGCCGCGCAGGCGGCTTTGGTCGATCATATGCGCGCGCAGTCGCGGCCGCTCGCCAAGGTCGTCGAGCTCCGGCCCGTCGTCGACCACGCCGCCGGCATCATGGACGTGACCTATGTCATCGCGCCCGGCCCACTCGCCGGTTTCGGCGACATCACGCTCGGCCAGACCGACGAGATTCCGCCGGAGGTCGTGCGCTCCTTCATCTATCTCGAGCCGGGCGATCCCTATTCGCCGAAGGCCCTGGCCGATACGCGCCGCTCGATCGCGACAATTCCCGCCATTGGCTCCGTCCGCATCCGCGAGGGCGACAAGCTCGACGGCGCCGGCAACCTGCCGATCTTCGTCGAGGTGACGGAGCGGCCCAAGCGCCTGCTCGGCTTCTCTGCCCGCTATTCGACGATCGATGGCCCGGCGGTGAAGATTTATTGGGAGCACCGCAACCTGTTGGGCGGCGCCGAGCGCCTGCGGCTGGAGGCCAACGTCTTCTTCGTGCCGCGCATCGACGGCACCAAGATCCAGGGCTTCGGCGATTTCAAGGAATCCGATCTCGGCGGCCGCTTCGCCTTCAGCTTCATGAAGCCGGCACTCGGCGGCAGCCGTAACGATCTGCTGCTCGACGGCGTCGCGTCGCGCGAGCGTATCGGCCTCAATCGCTATGGCGGCTACACCGCCCGCTACGGCAACGTCACGACCGCGATCCGTCACCGCTTCAGCGATACCTTTTCGGTCCAGGCCGGCATCGAGGTCGAGCGCGGCCAGACCAGCGACGTGCTCGGGCAGGTGGATTACACGCTGGTCGGCATCCCCCTTTCGGTGAAATACGATTCCACCGACAATCTGCTCGATCCGACACGCGGCTTCCGGGCGACGGCGTCCTTCACGCCCTATCCCACTTTCCTCGGCTCGACGGTCGGCCTCTACCAGACCAAGGCTGCCGTCTCCGCCTATTACGCGCTCGACGAGGATGCCCGCTACATTCTCGCCGGCCGCGTCGGTTTCGGCTCGATTTCCGGCGCCAGCCTTGCCGACGTCCCGGCGACGCGGCGCTTCTATGCCGGCGGCGGCGGTTCCGTGCGCGGCTATGTCTATCGCAGCCTGTCGCCCATCGGGCCGTTCGGGCAGATCATCGGCGGCCGCAGCCTGCTGGAGGCCTCGGTCGAGGCCCGCATCAAGATCACCGACACGATCGGCGTCGTGCCCTTCTTCGACGCCGGCACCGCCTATGCATCGAGCCTGCCGGACGGCAAGCAGAAGCTGTATATGGCCGCCGGCCTGGGCTTCCGCTACTATACCGGCATCGGGCCGATCCGCGTCGACGTCGCCGCGCCGCTCAACCCGCGCAAGGGCGACAAGCCTGTCGCGCTCTATGTCAGCATCGGGCAGGCCTTCTGATGCGCCGGCTCCTCACCCTTCCGCGCCTCGCGCTGTACGCACTGCTGCTGACGGCGGGCTTCCTGGTCTCGGCGCATTTCGGCGGCTTCGCCCAGAACGCCCAGACCGATCGTGGTGTCGTCGCCGACCTGATCTCCAAGGCCCTGTCGAGCGATACCAGCCAGGTCTCGATCGGTCAGGTCAACGGCGCGCTCTCTTCGGATGTCGAGATCCGCGACATCGTGCTCTCGGATCGTGACGGCGCCTGGTTGAGGCTTGACCGCGTCCGCCTGATCTGGACGCGCAGTGCCCTGCTGCTGCGCCGGCTCGATGTCGACCGGCTGGAGATCGGCAAGCTCGAAATCCTGCGCAAGCCCGCGCCGCAGCCGGTAGGCACGGCCCCGCCGAGCAACGAGCCGATCCTGCCCGAACTGCCGCTCAAGGTCATCATCCGGGCGCTTCAGCTCAACGAATTGGCGTTGGGGCAACCGGTGCTCGGCGTCGCCGCCCGTCTGAGCGCCAGCGGCGCCGCGCGGCTCGGGCCGCCCAACGAGGGTCTCGACCTCAAATTCGAGGCCAAGCGGCTCGACATGGGCGGGCTCTTCGACGTGACCCTGTCTTTCGTTCCGGAAAGCACGCGCCTGCAACTCGCCGCCAAGCTCGACGAGCCGGCGGGCGGGCTGATTTCCAAGGTTGCCGGCCTGCCGGGCGAGCCGCCGGTGAAGCTCGACCTCAAGGGCGACGGGCCGCTCGATTCCTTCCGCTCCAGCCTGACATTCACGGCGGGCCCGACCATCGGCGCCGACGGCTCCGCGACGCTGTCGCGCTCGGGAGCCGAGCGTCAACTCGCGCTTGCGCTCGATGCCCGCATCGAGGGCCTGATGCCGGCGCCTGTGGCGCCGGTCTTCGCCGGCTCGACCCGCCTCGACGGTTCGGTCGGCTTCCGCGACGACAGCGGGATCGATATCCGCAATCTCGCGCTGGTCTCGGCGCTGGCGCGTCTCGACGTGCTCGGCCGCTACAACCCCGACAAGACGGTCGACCTGCGCGTCACGGCAGCCTCCCGGCCCAACGAGGGCGGTCGCACGGTCGCCTCCGGCACCGAGATCGGCGAGCTTGCCTTCGATGCGACGATCCGCGGCCCGGTGGCCGGGCCGACCGTCGTCGCGAAGCTGGACGCCAGCGATGCCAAGCTGCCGGCCGGGCAGATCGGCAAGGTCGCGCTCACCTTCAATGCGACGCCGACCGGCACCATCGGCGAACCCGGCACCCGCATCGCCCTGGCCTCCGACGGAGAAGCCAGTGGGATCGTCCTGGCCGACAAGGCGCTGGCGCGTGCGGTCGGCGACAAGGTTACCTTCACCTTGCGCGGCACCGGCAATGACGATGCCACCGCTGACTTCGAGACGCTGAAGCTCGCGCTGTCCGGTGTCGAACTCGACTATCGCGGTAAGCTCGGCCAGGCGCGGATGCTCGGCCAGCTCAAGGCCGCGCTGCCTGATCTCGGGCGCTTGAGTGGATTCGCCGGACGTCCGCTCGGGGGCAGGGCGGATATCACCGCCGATATCGACGCAACGCCCCGCCTCAACAACTACACCGCAACGCTCGCCGGCAGGGCCGAACGTCTCGCGACCGGCGAAGCCGCGCTCGACCGCCTGCTCGCCGGCAACCTGACGCTGGCCGGGCGCGTCAACGCGCTTGCAGGCGACTATACGGTGACCGGCCTGCGCGTCGCCGGCCAGCATGCCGCTTTCACGGCCGATGGCTCGATCGGACGGCAGCAGTCCGATCTCAAGCTTACCCTGAACCTGCCCGATCTGAAGCGCGCCGACCCGCGTCTTTCCGGCCGCGGCGACGTCACCGCTCAAATCACCGGCCCGCAGAACAAGCTCGACGCCACCGCCCGCATCGCCGTCGCCAACGCCACCGCGCTCGCCCGGCCGATTCCGCGCCTGACGATCGATGCCGTGGCCAGGGATCTGCAGGGCGCGCTCGACGCCAGCCTTACTCTGGCCGGCGACGTCGATTCCAAGCCCGCGACCGGCTCATTGCGCCTCGCGCGTCAGCCCGACGACAGCTGGAACCTCTCGACGCTCGATTTCGCCCTCGGCTCGGTCCGCCTGAATGGCGGGCTGACGCTCGACCCGGCGAGCCGCGCCGCGGGGCGCCTGACGCTCTCTGCCCGCAATCTCGACGATCTCTCGGCACTGGCGCTGACCAAGCTCGGCGGCCAGCTCGATGCCGATATCGTGCTGGCGGCGCCGGAAGGCCGGCAGGATATCGACCTGACCGCGCGCGGCGCGCGGCTCGCGGGCCCCTCGCTGACGATCGACAAGCTCGACGCCCGCGCCAATGCCCGCGACATCTACGGCCGCCCGATGCTCGACGCGGCGATCGCCATCGACCGCGCCGTCGCGGCCGGCGAGGCGATCAGCGGCATCCGCTTCGATTCCAAGGGAGCCCCCGATGCCAGCGCCTTCACGCTGAGCGCCAATGCCCGCGGCTTTGCCCTGAAAGGCGCCGGCCGGCTGGTCCCAGGCGAGCCGTTGAAGCTGGAGCTCGCCTCCTTCGATGCACGCCGCGACGGCCGCGCGATCACGCTCGCCAACCCCGCTGCATTCAGCTTCCCGGCCTCCGGCGTCGAGATCGCCAATCTCGCCCTGATGATCAACAAGGGGCGCGTGACCCTCGATGGCCGCGCCGGCGAGACGCTCGATCTGCGCTTCGCCGCCCGCGACGTACCCCTTTCCGCCGCGAGCATCGCGGTGCCCAGCCTGAAGCTTGGCGGCACGCTGAATGCCGAGGCGCAGGTCAAGGGCACGCCCGGCGACCTGTCGGGGCCTTGGAAGCTCAGGATTGCCCAGTTCGTCACGCCCGAAACCCGGCAGGCCGGCCTGCCGCCGGTCGAGATCCAGGGCGAGGGCGCGCTCAAGGGCAATGCCACCGGCATCTCTGCCACCGTGAATGCCGGGAAGGGAGCCAGTCTGACCTTACGCGGCACCGCCCCGCTCAACGCCACCGGCCCGCTCGATCTCAGCGCGCAGGGGCGCGTCGACGCCGCGCTCGCCAACACCATGCTCGGCGCGAGCGGTCAGCGTGTCACGGGCGCGGTCACCCTCGATATGCGCGCCGGCGGAACCGCTTCCGCCCCGCATCTCGGCGGCAACGCGACCTTGACCGGCGGCAGTTTCACCGACGCCTTGCAAGGCATCCGCCTCAACGCGATCGAGGCGCGGATCGCGGCCAATGGCGACAACCTCACGATCGAGCGCGCCTCCGCCCAGACGCCGAATGGCGGCACGATTTCCGCGAGCGGCCAGGTCAAGGTCGATCCGGCCGCCGGTTTCCCCGGCAATATCCGCATTCGCGGCAACCGCGCCCAGCTCGTCTCCAGCGGTCTGGTCACGGCCGTCGCGGGGATGGATCTCGAGATTGCCGGTCCGCTGGTGCAGCGCCAGCGCGTTGGAGGTCGGATCGACATCGCCTCGCTCGAGGTCTCCGTGCCGGACCGTTTGCCCACCACGCTCCGGCCGGTCGACGGAATCAAGCATGTGGGCGCACACGGCGCGGCCGCCGCGCGCCTCGCCGCCGCGCGCCGGGCGCAGGCGGCAAAGGGGCGCGGCCGCTCCGCGCCGGCCTTCGATGCGACGCTCGCCCTGACCGTCTCCGCCCCCAGCAAGGTCTTCATCCGCGGACGCGGCATCGATGCCGAGCTCGGCGGCGAGCTTCGCGTCGGCGGCACCTCCTCGTCGCCTGCGCTGGATGGCGGCTTCGAGCTGCGCCGCGGCCGGCTCAGCGTCCTGACCCAGCGGCTCGATTTCAGCCGTGGCCGGCTGACCTTCGCCGGCGGGCTGATTCCCGATCTCGATTTCGTCGCCCAGACCAGCGCCGGCGACGTGACCGCCAGGATCGTGATCAGCGGCCCGGCCGACCAGCCGGTCTTCGCCTTCACCTCCCAGCCCGAACTGCCGCCCGATGAAGTGCTGTCGCGGCTGCTCTTCGCGCGTGCTTCGGGATCGCTGTCGCCGTTCCAGGCCCTGCAGCTCGCCCAGGCGGCGGCGCAGTTCGCCGGCGGCGGCGGGGACGACACCTTCGAGCGGCTGCGCAAATCGCTGGGCGTCGACAATCTCGACATCCAGATGGGCGCGGGCGGGCCGACCGTCGGGGCCTCGCGCTACATCAGCGACAACATCTCGGTCGGCGTGAAGGTCGGCTCCAAGCCGGAAGACAGCGGCGTCTCGGTCGGCATCGACGTGACCAAGCGCCTGAAACTCCAGGCCGAGACCGGAGCGGACGGCAGCGCCGCCGTCGGAATCGGCGCCGAATGGGAATACTGAGCCCGCGTCGCGGGAATCAGGGCTCCAGGAGATTCGGCGCAAAACCGGTTCTCAACCATGCGATTCCTCGTCCTCGCAGGGCCAAAACCTCTTGTGCGGTGCCGTCTGGGTTAATGCTTGGTGAATTTCGCCACTCAAAGCGTGGCTCCCCTGCAACACCGGTTTCCAAAGCACCCCATTCACAGGTCCGAGCGCCGGATCGTGGTTGATCGGTGGGGCGGCTTTCGTATGGTGGAGATGCGTCGGGACGTTCCCGGTCGCTGTTTTTCGCCTTCGCCTCCGAAATAGGTCGGTGACGCAGGCGAAAGACCGGGAATAGGCAGGTTCTGCGATCAGGCTAGAAAGCTTGGGGCGGGGGGCAGGCTGAAGCCCGAGGGTCTCGAAACTCTTTTGGAGGTTACCAAATGAAGCTCGTCAAGAGCCTCCTCCTCGGTTCCGCCGCCGGCATCGCCGCGGTCGCC
>JBDHTM010000038.1:0-39627 GCA_039808685.1 Allobosea sp.
AATGCAACAAAAGCCACGAGCGCGAGTTGCTTGATTGCCACGTCGTCAATCCCATCGAACGGCAGGCCGGGGCGCGACCTGTGACTTCGCAAGACGGCCAAATTGTGCCCGTCGACTCGTTGTAGATGCGTTAGCCTTGAGGGTTCCTTACCATAGGCCTCCCGCGTCTGGCCACATGGTCAACGGAGGGTAAAGGACCCTTGCTTTCGCAAGCGCGAGATATTCGTTTCCCCAGATTGCTCAGAGATTGCGGCCGATCGCGACGAACTTGTCGGCGCGTTTCGCGACGATATCGTCGGCGCTCAAGCTGGCAAGATCACTGAGCGCGGCGGCGATGGCGTCGCCCGCGCGGTTGATCGCGGCATGGCCGTCGCGATGGGCGCCGCCGGTCGGCTCCTGCACGATCCGGTCGATGATGCCGAATTTCAAAAGGTCCTGCGCGGTGATCTTCATGCCGGTCGCGGCGTCCTGGGCGCGTGCGGTGTCGCGCCAGAGGATCGAAGCCGCGCCTTCCGGCGAGATCACCGAGTAGATGGCATGTTCCATCATCAGCACGCGGCTGGCGGCGGCGATCGCGATCGCACCGCCCGAGCCGCCCTCGCCGATGACGAGCGCGACGCTGGGGCTGCGCAGGCCGAGCCAGGCCTCGGTCGAGCGGGCGATGGCCTCGGCCTGGCCGCGCTCCTCAGCCTCGATGCCGGGATAGGCGCCGGCGGTGTCGACAAAGCTCAGCACCGGCAGGCCGAAACGGTCGGCGAGCTCGGCCAGGCGCACGGCCTTGCGATAGCCCTCGGGCTTGGGCATGCCGAAATTGTGCCGGATGCGGGTCTCGGTCGAGTCGCCCTTCTCCTGGCCGATGACGCAGACCGGCTCTCCCCGGAAGCGGCCGAAGCCGCCGACGATGGCCTCGTCCTCGCCGAAGGCGCGGTCACCGGCGAGCGGGGTGAATTCCGTGATCAGCCCGGCGCAGTAATCCTTGAAATGCGGGCGCTGCGGGTGGCGCGCCACCAGCGTCTTCTGCCAGGGCGTCAGCGCGGCATAGAGCTCCTTCAGCGCCTGGCTGGCGCGGGCGTCGAGCTTGCCGATCTCCTCGGACAGGGAGATGCCGTCGCCGCGTGCCTCGAGGGCCCGCAGCTCGTCCGCCTTCGCCTCCAGCTCGGCGACCGGTTTCTCGAAATCCAGATAGCTACGCATCGTGATCCAGTTCAGATTCCGCGCCAGAAGCGGGCGGAGCGGCGGTTTACAGGGAAACCGGGCTTGAAAAGCGGCGGACCTTGGCCGCGCCCCGGCGAAATTGTCAACCCGTTCATGACTTCACGGCGGGTTTGCCGCACGCGGCGTCGGTGCCGGCTGCGGCAGCAGAATGGGTCGCAGCGCGAAGCTGCGCCGTGTCGCGCGCAGGGGCGCGCGCCGGTAGAACTGCTTGGTCGCGTCGATGATGTGGACGCCGGCGAAGGGCAGGGACAAGCCCGCGCCGACCTGCTCCCAGGCGGGCGCCGAGCGCATCAGCAGCCGCCTTTGCAGGGGCGGGACATAGAGCGCCTCGGTCCAATGCTCCGGCGAGAACTCGGCGCCACGCATCAGCGCTGAGAGCTGGCGGCGGCTGAAGGGACGGCCCTGGCCGAAGGGGGTGCCGTCCATCCTAGCCCAGAGCCCGCGCCGGTTGGGCACGACCAAAATCATCCGCCCGCCGGGATTGAGCACGCGCGAGACCTCCTCCAGCAGGTCATCGGGGCTTTCCGTCTCTTCCAGCGCATGGACCAGCACGACCCGGTCGATCGAAGCGGTGGGCAAGGGCAGGAGCGTCGGTTCGACCAGGGCGGAGGCGGAGAGGCCGGGCGAGGGCCAGTTCACCACGCCCTGCGCCGCCGGCATGAAGGCGATGGTCCGTTCGGCCTGCATGCCGAGCACCGAGAGATAAGGTGTGGAATAGCCCAGGCCCAGCACGCGCTGGCGCGCGCAGTCCGGCCAGAAACGCAGCATCGCCCGGCCGATGAAGCGCCGAGCCACATGGCCAAGCGGGCTCGCATAGAAGGCGCGCAGGTCGACGACGTCGAGAGGCATGGCGCCTGAGATGGAACGCATGGCGCCCGAACGCAAGGGCCGCCCTGCGGCAATGCCGGGTTGATCGCCGGCCAGGCATGGCCCATGCAAGGTATATGACCGCCTGCCGTTTCGGCGGGCCACCCTGCCGGAGGAAGCCATGCCGCTCGACCTTCACGTCTTCCGCACGCTCAACGACAATGCGGGCGCGCTGCTCCATGATCCCGCCAGCGGCGCCTGCGTCGCCGTCGACGTGCCCGATGCGGGCGAGACGCTCGCCACCGCCAAGGCCAAGGGCTGGGCGATCAGCGACATCTTCATCACGCACGCCCATCACGACCATACCCAGGGCGTGGCCGAGGTGAAGCAGGCGACCGGCGCGACGGTCGTCGGTCCGGCCGATGCGCGGACCAGTGCGCCGCTCGACCGGGTTCTGGGCGAAGGCGATACCGTCAGCTTCGGCGGCGAAAGCTTCGAGATCTGGCATACGCCCGGGCATTCTGACGGACATCTCAGCTTCGTCGGGCGGGGCGCCAAGCTCGCGCTGGTCGGCGACGTCGTCTTCGTGATGGGCTGCGGGCGCGTCCAGCCTGGCCAGATGGAGCGGATGTGGACCTCGCTTTCGCGGTTGATGGCGCTGCCGGGTGACACCCGCCTGCTCGGCGGCCATGACTATACCCTCTCCAATGCCCGCTTCGCCTGCTCGGTCGATTCCGCCAACGAGGCGCTCAAGGCGCGCTTCGCCGAAGCTGAGAAAGCCAAGGCCGAGGGCCGGTTCTGGGCGCTGACCACGGTCGCCGAGGAAAAGGCGACCAATCCGTTCTTTCGCGCGGGCGAGCCGGCGCTGGCGAAGGCGGTCGGTCTGGAAGGCGCCGCGCCGGGCGCGGTCTTCGCCGCCCTGCGCGAAGCCAAGAACCGGTTCTGAGAATGACGATGCGGTTGGACGGGCTGACGGCGGCGGACGTCATCCGCCTGCTCGATCTCAAGCCCCATCCCGAAGGCGGCCATTATCGCGAGACCTTTCGCGATCCAGCCGGGCCGGAAGGCCGGGGCTTCTCGACCGCGATCTATTATCTGCTCGACACCGGCGAGACCTCGGAATGGCATCGCGTCGATGCCGCCGAGATCTGGCACCATTATGCCGGCGCGCCGCTGGTCATCACCGTCTCGCCGAACGGGCATGACGCTTCGGCTCATCATCTGGGCACGGAGCTTGCTGCCGGTCAGCGGCCGCAATTCGTGGTGCCTGCGGGCTGGTGGCAGAGCGCGACCTCGCTCGGCGCCTGGACGCTGGTCGGCTGTACGGTCGCGCCGGGTTTCGAATTCAAGGGCTTCGAGATGGCGCCGCCGGGCTGGCGGCCGATACCGCGCAAGCCGTCAGGGGGATAGGGTGCTGACGAAGACGGATAACAGCGAATTGGTGCTCGGCTGCGAGCGGCGCATCATCAATGCCTGGCCGGCACTGTCGACATTGATCGTCGGCGACTGGGTGCTGCGCTTCGCCAATGGCTATTCGGGAAGGGCCAATTCGGCGACGCCGCTGAGCTATGGCGCCGAACTCGACGGCACGATGCTCGATCTGATCGAGGAGCTCTACCGCGCCGACGGGCTGGTGCCCGCCATCCGCCTGACGCCGCTGGTGGCGGATTCAACCCGCGCTGCGGTGCTGGAGCGGGGTTACCGGATCAAGGACAAGTCCTTCGGCCAGATCGCGCCGCTTGCCGGCTTCACGGCCTCCGAGGAACCCGAATTGCAGATCGAGGCGCGGCCGAGCCAGGAATGGACCGCCGGGGTCGCCGCCTTGCAGAGCGGCAACAAGACCCATGCCGGCAACCTCGCGGGGATTATCGAGAAGGTCCGGCTGCCGGCGGCCTTCGGGACCTGGCTGGTCGAAGGCGAGCCGGTGGCCTTCGGCATGAGCGTCGCCGAGCGCGGCATGGCCGAGATCGGCCTGATCTGCGTCCATCCCGGCCATCGCGGCCATGGCTATGGCCGCAGGATCGTGCAAGGGCTGATGGGCTGGGCCGCGGCGATGGGCTGCCACAGCGCGTATCTGCAGGTCGAACAGAGCAACGCGGTCGCCATCAATCTCTATGGCAGCCTCGGCTTCCGCGAGCTTTACCAATACGAGACGCGCATTCTCGACTGAAGCGTTTCAGCGCGTCAGCAGCGCCGTGCCGTAGAGGCCGATGGCGAAGAGGGTGTGGCTGACGAAGTTCAGCAGCCGGATCTGGCTCGCGTTCGGCTTCTTCGCGGCGGCGATGCCCATGCCCATGCCCGGCTGCAAGATGAACCAGCCGCAGCCGATCGTCGCCCAGCCGACGATGAGCGCCGGCAGGAAGGTCGGGTTCCGGGCCCAGCCGGTCCCTGCGATCGCCAGCACGATCCCGGCGAAGGCGATGCCGACAAGATAATGGCAGACCCAGCCGATCGCGAGCTCGCCCGCGACGGGCTCGGATTTGGCGATGTCGTCATGCCAGACGCGGCCGCGCGGCAGATGCGCGAACCAGCGACCCGGCATCGCCCAATTCGGCTTGGGGAAGCCGAAAAGACGCAGGAACTGAGCCCAGATATCGGTGAGCGCGGTTGCGCCGATCCCGATGACGATCATCCGCAAGACCAGATCCGACACGTTTCGTCCCCCAGACCGCATTCATGCAGCGCGCTGTCTGTTGGAGCGGCGTTCGCGATGGCGGTCAACCGTCGCGGCGGGCCGGCTGCGCGCGGGCGGGCTGCATGCGGCGCATCGTCCCGGCAGGGGAACCGTCGCTGCCGTCGGCGGGTTGCCTTCGCTGATCCATTGGCGAGCGAGGGGGAACACCATGGCCACGGCGACCGCTGAGACGCCACGCAACACTGCGAAGGCCGCGACCGGGCCGCATGGCGCCGCCGAGCTGCCTTCGGTCGTGGTCACCAGCTACAATCTGGAGGTTCGCGACGATGACGGCTTCGTCGGTGACAAGGCGAGCCGAGGCGCCTTCGTCGAGCATCTCGATGCGCTGCGCAGTCATCTCAAACGCAACGGCGACGACCCGCTGAAGGGCAAGACCGCCGAGATCAGCAAGAAGGAGCTCGATGCGCTCCTGAAGGACGGCGATGCGAAGGAGGCGGCGCTGGTCCTGAGTGCCGTCGAGGGCTTCGCCCAGTCGCTAGCCTTCGTCATCCGCCGCTTCGCCCGGCTGAAGAACTGGGCGGAGGTCGAGCGCATCGTCGTGGGCGGGGGCTTTCGCGAGAGCCGGATCGGCGAGCTTGCGATCGCGCGTGCGGCCATCATCCTGCGGACCGACGGGCGTGACCTCGATCTGGTCCCCGTCAGCCATCATCCCGACGAGGCCGGGCTCGTCGGCAGCGCCCATCTCGCGCCGAAATGGATATTCGAAGCCTATGACAGCATCGTCGCCGTCGATATCGGCGGCTCGAACATCCGGGCGGGCATCGTCGAGCTCCGGCAGAAGAAGGCGTCCGACCTCAGCCGGGCACGGGTCTGGAAGTCCGAGCTCTGGCGCTATGCCGATGAGGAACCGAGCCGTGACGAGGCGATCGAGCGGCTGGGCCGGATGCTGCGCGAGCAGATCGGCAACGCCGAGAAGGAGGGGTTGCGGGTCGCGCCCTTCATCGGCGTCGGCTGTCCCGGATTGATCGAGCCGGACGGCGCGATCGATCGCGGCGCGCAGAATCTGCCGGGCAACTGGGAAAGCAGCCGCTTCAACCTTGTCGACAGTATCCGGGAGCTCTTGCCGGAGATCGGCGAACACCAGACGGAGGTCGTGATGCACAACGATGCCGTCATCCAGGGGCTCAGCGAGATGCCGGCGATGCAGGATGTCGAGAACTGGGCGGTGCTGACGATCGGCACCGGCCTCGGCAATGCGAGCTATTGCAATCGCGCCAAGGCGAAGGGCAAGGTACGGGGCTGAGGCCGAGGGCGATGCCTTCGCCATCTTCAGGTCGTGTTTTGCGGTGATGAGGCGCCGGGGCCTGTCTCCCCGCCCCGATCCATCTGCACGCCCGGGAGTTGTCCGTGCCGGCTGAAATCCGCTCTTCGTCTTGCCTTGCGCGCATGGCTGTGCCGAGGGTCGAGCCGGAGCCGAATCATCTGGACGGACAGGGCCGCATCTCCATGACAGCGCGCAGGGCGCAATCGTCTTTCCGCAGCCTGCAGGGTTTCCTGGCAGCCTGCCTGGTCCTCGTCGTGATGGCGTTGACCACGGTTGGCTCGTCGGTTGCCCAGACGGCGCCCGAACCGGGCAGCCTCCGTGCCCGGCTGGACAGCGTCCGTGCCGATCTCGCCCAGATCGAGACGACGCTGGCTTCGCCGAATCCCAGCGATGCCGAGCTGCAGCGGCAACGCCTGCGCCTGCAGCCTTCGCTCGACCAGCTGCGCGTGATCATCGACGAGCAGGCGCCGAAGGTCGACCAGGCCAAGCTCCGGCTCGAACAGCTCGGCCCCAAGCCGGAGGCCAGCGCTCCGGCCGAGAGCGCCGAGATCGCGCGAGACCGCGAGGCGCGCGCCAAGGCCTTCGCCGATGCCGACGAGACGCTGAAGCTCGCCAAGGCCTCGCTGCTCCAGGCGGAGCAATTGCAGAGCAGCATCGGCGACAAACGTCGGGAGATCTTCGCCAGGGAATTGTTCGCCGCCGGCCCGTCCGTGGCGAATCCTGAGGTCTGGACGAACGCGATTGCGACGGCGCCGGAGGATCTGCGCGCCTCCGGGTACATCTTCGGCGGCTGGCTGGAAGGTGTCAGGGACGCCTTTTCCGGCACGCGCGGCTCCATCGTCGGGCTCGCCCTGATCGGCGCGATCCTGCTTTATTGGGCTCGGGCGCGCTATCTGCCGCGCTTCAAGGCGCGCTTCAGCAACACCCAGGACACCGGCAACCTGCACTGCCTCTATATCGCGCTTGCCCATATCGTCGCCGGCGCGGCGCCGCCGGCACTGGCGAGCTGGCTGATCTACAAGGCCTTGAGCACGACCGGACTCCTGCCGCCACGCATCCAGCCGGGGATCTGGGCGGTCATCGTGGGCCTCGCCTTCTTCGCCTTCGTGCAGGCGCTGGCCGACGCGTTGTTCGCGCCGTCCAGCCCGCAGCGGCGCCTCGTCAAGGTGATGGACGCGACGGCGCGCAGCGTCGTCTGGATCGCCAGCTCGCTTGCGGCGGTCATGTCCATCGGCAAGGTGTTCGAGGCCTGGCTGCAGGCCATCGCCGCCGGCCTCGCCATCTCGATCATCGTGAAGGCTTTCTTCGCCATCCTGTTCGCGCTCGCGCTGATCGCCGGACTCTACCAGATCCGCGACGACGACGAGGTCGAGCAGGAAGCCTGCCTCGGCCCCTATGTCCCGGTAGACGGCGCGAGCCTGGGGCCGGTGCGCATCCTCGGCTGGATCATCGGCTTCGCCATCATCGCTGCGGCGCTCAGCGGCTATGTCATCTTCGCCGCGTTCCTGGCCGAACAGGCGCTCTGGGTTGGCATCGTCGCCTGCCTGTTCCTGCTGGCCTTCCAGTTCATCGACCTGGGCATCCCCGTGCTGCTCAGTGGCAAGGGACGCTTTGCGCTCACGCTGAAGGCCGGCATGGGTCTGCGCTCCGCGACACTGGAGAAGATCTCGGTCATCGGCGTCGGCGTGCTGAAGCTGCTGCTGATCGCGGTGACGCTGCTGCTGGTTCTGGCGCCCTGGGGCCTGGAATCCAACGATTTCCTGGTTTCGCTGCGCGCCGCCTTCTTTGGCTTCCAGGTCGGCGGCGTCACGGTCTCGCTATCGACCATCGTGGTCGGCGCGGCGGTCTTCGCCATGGGCGTCGGCGCGACCCGGGCGATGCAGCGCTGGCTCGAGCAGCAGTTCCTGCCGACGACCGCGCTCGATCCCGGCCTGCGCAATTCGATCACCACGGCGGCCGGCTATATCGGCTATATCGCCGCGGCCGCGATCACGGTCACGGCAGTGGGCTTGAGCCTGGAGCGCCTGACGCTGGTTGCCTCGGCCCTCTCGGTCGGTATCGGTTTCGGCCTGCAGTCGGTGGTGTCGAATTTCGTCTCGGGCCTGATCCTGCTCTGGGAGCGGCCGATCCGGGTCGGCGATCAGGTGCTGGTCGGCGACATCGAGGGCATCGTCAAGCGCATCAATGTCCGCTCGACGGAGATCGCGACCTTCGACCGGGCGACGGTGATCGTTCCAAACTCGAACCTGATCTCCGGCGTGGTGCGCAACCGTGTCCGCAACGACCGGACCGGACGCGTGCTGATCGCGCTCACCGTGTCGCGGACGCTCGATGCCGGCCAGGTGCGGGCGATGCTGTCCGAGGTCGCCTCGAACCACGGCGACGTCATGCAGAAGCCGCCACCGGTGGTGCTCTTCAAGAAGCTCGGCACCACGACGATGGATTTCGAGCTGATCTGCGTGGTCGGCGATGTCGAGATCACGGGCCGGGTCAACAGCGACCTGAATTTCGCGATCCACAAGCGCCTCGCCGAGATGGAGCCGGCTGCCGCTGTGCCGGAACTGATGGTGCGCGGGCTGGAGGGCGTGGAGCATTCGCTCGGGAGCATCGCCGAGGCGGTCGGGCGCCGCGACGGCGCGGGCAGCCGCGTGAAGCGGGACAGGCCGAAGCCTGCGGCAGCCTCGCCGGCGCGCCGTACGCACAAGCCGGTCGCCGCGGAGGAGCCCGAGGAAGAAGAGACCGAGGCTGCGAAGCCCGCTCCCGCCGCGGCCCCCGAGCCCGCCAAGGATGACAACAAGGAATGACCGGATGCCCAGCTTTCTGCGCCGCGCCGCGGCTTCACGCTCGATGACTTGCCCGGCGGCGGTTGCGGGCGCTCTCGCGTTTCTCGGCGTTGCCGGCTGTACCGAGCCGCAGCGGCAGGCGCAGCCGGCCTTCTATCGGGATCTGGGCTCGGCTTCGGCGCAGGTCGATACCGAGCAGGCGCGGGCAATGATCTCGGCCTATCGCCTCAATGCCGGGCTCGGGCCGCTCGTGCTCGATCCCGCGCTGGTCGAGGCCGCCCAGCGCGAGGCTGCCGCGATGGCCGGGTCGGACAAGCCGGCCCAGGCCGACGCCGTGAAGGCGCGCCTCGCCCGGGAAGGGCAGCCGGGAGCCGAAGCCAATCTCTCGGCGGGCTATCGCCGCCTGGCCGAGGCCTTCTCGGGCTGGCGGGATTCGCCTCAGCATGATCGCGTCATGAAGGACGCGAAAGCGAAGCGCATGGGCATCGCCACGGCCTATGCGCCCGGCTCGAAATACCAGGTCTACTGGGCGCTGATCGTCGCGCCGTAGGCGGCCGCGGAGGAGAGGCTCCCGCCGGATCCTGTCAGCGGCCATTCCTCTGGCCTCTTACCGGAGGCACGAAGCCCGGCTAGCTTGCGTTTCATGCCTCCGCGTCTACGCAAGCCGATCTCCCTTCCCGTCGAACAGGCTCGCCGCCTCTGGCTCCATGCCCAACGGCTCGACCGGCGCGATCCTTTCGGGGTTGGGCTGGAGGCGGCGCGGGCTGCTGTCGAGCATCTCGGCTATGTCCAGATCGACACGATCAACGTGATCGAGCGCTGCCATCACCATATTCTCTATGCCCGGATTCCGGCCTATCGCCGGGCCGATCTCGCGCATCTGCAATCGGTCGAGAAGAGCGTCTTCGAATACTGGACGCATGCGCTGGCCTATGTGCCGACCCGCGACATCCGTTATTTCCTGCCGGCGATGAAGGCGCATCGTGAGGAGCCGAAGCGCTGGTCGGCTGTCGGTGCCCGCGAGGAGACGCGCAAGCTCCTGCGCCGGATTCGCAAGGACGGCGCCCTGACGATCCGCGATATCGAGGAGGACCTAATCGAGAAGGCGCATCTCTGGGCCAGCAAGAAGCCGTCCAAGGGCCTGCTGGAACGCGCCTTCTACGACGGGGAGCTCGCGATTGCGGCCCGCTCCGGCATGGTCAAGACCTATGAGTTGTTCGACCGGCATTTTCAGTGGGAGAAGAAGCCGATTCCGGCGAGCGAGCGGCAGATCACGGGCTATCTGCTCGACCGGGCGCTCAGGGCGCAGGGGCTGGTCAGTCTCGATTCCGCCTGCCATCTCGATGCGCCCAGCAAGAAGGCTGTGGCCGAACTCATCGCCGCCCGCGTCAAGCGCAGGGAGCTGGTACCCGTGGCGGTGGAGGGCGCCGGCAAGACCCAGCACTGGGCCAGTCCGGCTGCGCTGGAAGCGCTGGCTGCGCCGGATGAGGCACTGATCCACATCCTCTCGCCCTTCGACCCGCTGATGATCCAGCGCAAGCGCGCCAAGCTCTTCCTCGACTATGCCCATGTCTTCGAGGCCTATCTGCCGAAGGAGAAGCGGGTCTACGGTTATTTCGGCCTGCCGGTTCTGGCGGGCGAGCGCGTCGTCGCGGTGCTCGACCTCAAGACGGACCGAGCCGCGGGCAAGCTCCTGATGCAGCAATGGACCTGGCTCGACGGCTGCGAGACGCCGGCGCTGAAAGTTGCGATCGAAGAGGAGTTGCAGCGATTCGAGCGTTTCCAGCTCGGGCTGGACGAGGCTGCGGCTGAATCCGTGCCCGCGGTCGCGAAAATTCCGGCTTGATCGTCGCAATTGCCCGGCCAGGGGGCCGGGTCAATAAGCAGATCCCGGGATATCGGGGCCGGTGGCTTGCGTCTGACAGAGCCGTGGCTCCTGGATTCAGGCGCCGAGCAGGTCGATCAAGGGCGGGATCAAAGGTTCGTCGGCGGGCGGCATGGCGAGATCACGCAATTTGCCGGGGCGGACCCATTTCAGTGCCTGACCCTCGCGCGACATCGCCGTGCCTTCCCAGCGCCGGCAGATATAGAGTGGCATCAGCAGGTGGAATTCGGGATAGGCGTAGCTCGCGAAGGTCAGCGGCGCGAGGCAATCCTCCTTCACGGTGATGCCGAGCTCCTCGGAGAGCTCGCGGATCAGCGCTGGCTCGGGTCGCTCGCCTTGCTCCAGCTTGCCCCCGGGGAATTCCCACAGGCCCGCCAGCGCCTTGCCTTCCGGGCGCTGGGTGACGAGGACGCGATTGTCGGCATCGATCAGGGCGCAGGCGACGACGAGAAGGAGCTTCACGGGGGAACTCAGTTGCCGGAGAGGATGACCTGGACGGGCTCGGTCTCCTTGCCCGTCAGCGTGACGCTGTCATAGACCGAGCCGCCCTCGCGGGTGAAGGCGGTCTCCTCGCCCCAGATCACCTGTGTGGTGAGGAAATAGCTGCCCGGCGCGACCTTGTCGAAGGCGAAGCGGCCATTGGCCTCGGCCTTGGTCGTGCGGGTGTATTCGGAATAGGCGGGATCGACATTGTCGTCGCGCGGATAGGCGCTGTGGGGCACGTATTTGCCCTTGCCGTAGAGATTGGCGAAGCGCTCCCGCGCAAAAGCCGTATCGGGAATGAGGCGCACGACCTGGCCTGCGGCATTGACGACCACGCCGCTCGGCTTGGTGCGGAAGGCGTGGCCGGTGATGACGCCGGTGCCGGTCTTCTTGATGAAGGCGGCCTCCTCGGCGGAGAAGGCCACGGTCGCCGGCTTGCGGTCGACGCAGCCCGCCATGACGGCGCCGGCCAGCGCGGCCGCCGCGATAGTCCTGATCCTCATGAGGCCCCCACCTTGCGCGGCGCCGTCGTGACGAGGAAGACGCCGGCGAGGATGATGCAGCCGCCGAGGACCTGCCGCAACTCCAGAGCTTCGTGCAGGACGACGACGCCCAGGATCACGGCGACCGTCGGCACGAGGTAGCCGGTCATCGCGGCGCGCGTCGGCCCTGCCGCCCGGATCAGGCGCATGAACACCGTGACCGGGATCGCGGTTGCCAGCACGCCGAGCGCCAGCATCGCCGGCAGATGGTCGAGCACGGGCAGGAAGGCGGAAGGACCCAGGAAGCCGAGCGCGAGCGTCGTGGCGATCGTGCCCGAGAACATCTGCTGCCCCAGCGCCAGCCGGGCCGGTTCGCCGGTCGCGGCCGGCACCGAGCGGACGTAGAGATTGGCGGTGGTGTAGCTCAGCGCCGCGCCGACCATGGCCAGAACGCTGAGCGCCGTGCCGCCGCCCTCGAACAGGCGTGGGCCGATCAGCATGGCGACGCCGGCCATGCCGAGCAGGATGCCGACGACGCGGCGCCGGTTCAGCCGCTCCTCCGCGAAGAAGAGATGGGCGCCGAGCGCGGTGACGAGCGGGCTCGCCGCCTGGATCATCGCTGCCGGGCCGCTGGGAAGCTGCGTCAGCGCATAGGCGACGAGCACGTTCGGCAGCCAGCCATTGGTGGTGCCGAGCACGATCCAGGGCACGATCTCGGCCCGGCGCGGCAGCGGATTCTGCCGGCGCCACAGGCTCCAGAGCGCCAGTGCGGCCCCGCCGAGCAATCCGCGCCCGGCCGCGATTGCCAGCGCCGGAACCTGCCCGCTCATCAATTTGATGAACAGGTAGCTGGAGCCCCAGAGCAGGGAGCAGATCAGCAGGTTGACGGCGATGAAACTGCGGCCGGGTTCGGGGGGAGGCGCTTGGTCAGGAGCGGTAGTCGCCATTGATCTCGACATAGGCCTTGGTCAGGTCGCAGGTCCAGACCGTGGCTTTGCCGCGTCCGAGGCCGAGATCGGCGGTGATGACGATATTGTCGCCCCTCATGTAGTCGGAGACCGCGACCTCGTCATAGGACGGCGCGCGCGCGCCCTGCCTAGCCACGACGATGTCGCCGAAGCCGATATCGAGCCTGTCGCGGTCGGCCGGCTCGCCGGCCTTGCCGACGGCCATGACGACGCGGCCCCAGTTGGCGTCCTCGCCGGCGATGGCGGTCTTGACCAGCGGCGAATTGGCGATCGAGAGCGCGACGCGCTTGGCCGAGCGGGCGGAAGCCGCGCCGGTGACACGCACCTCGACGAATTTGCGGGCGCCTTCGCCGTCCTTGCAGACGAGATGGGCGAGCTCCAGCAGGATCGAGTTCAGCGCGCGCTTGAAGCCGGACAGCCTGTTGTCGTTGACCTCGGTGATGACAGGCACGCCGCGGGCGGCGGCCTTGCCGGTGGCGAACAGCATCAGCGTGTCAGAGGTCGAGGTGTCGCTGTCGACGGTGACCGCGTTGAACGAGCCCTTGACGCCCTTGGAGAGCAGGGCCTGCAGGACCGGGGCGGCGATCGGGGCGTCGGTGAAGACGAAGGAGAGCATCGTCGCCATGTCCGGCGCGATCATGCCGGCGCCCTTGGCGATGCCGGCGATGACGACTTCCTTGCCGTCGATCTTGGCCTTGCGGGTCAGGGCCTTCGGGAAGGTGTCGGTGGTCATGATCGCGCGGGCCGCGTCGATCCAGGGGCCGTCGGCGGCGCGCTTGGCGCATTCGTCGAGAACGCCCTTGAATTTGGTCGCATCGAGCGGCTCGCCGATCACGCCGGTGGAGGCGATGAAGACCTCGTGGGGCTTGCAGCCGGCGGCCTTGGCCGCGATCTCGGCGGTCAGCTTGACGGAATCACGACCTTTCAGGCCGGTGAAGGCGTTGGCATTGCCGGAATTGACGACGACGGCGCGAGCCGAACCCTGCTTCAGGTTCTCGCGGCACCAGTCGACCGGGGCGGAGGGGCATTTCGAGCGGGTGAAGACGCCGGCGACCTGCGTGCCCTCGTCGAGCAGCGCGAACCAGACGTCCTGGCGGCCCTTGTAGCGGATGCCGGCCTCGGCGGTGGCGAAGCGCACACCCGGCACGGCTGGAACCTTGGGCTGGCGCTTCGGCGCGAGCGGGGAAACGGGGACATCCTTGCCGGCCATCGGGCTTCCTCCTGCGGCGCGCTGCCGGAAAACCGGCGAATCGTCCTCATCGCCGGGCAGCGCATCTCGTTCGAAAGCCCTCTGCCGCAGGCCGATGACGAAAACAAGAAGGGCGGCCGCAAGGGCCGCCCTTCAAAATTGCGTGGTATCGAGCGAAATGCTCAGTTCTTCTTCGGCTCGGCCGGCTTGGCGGCGTCCGGAGCGGGAGCAGCAGGTGCTGCCGGCTTGTCGAGGCGCTCGACCTTGGCCTTTTCGCGCATGGCAAGGACGAGGTCCTGCTGGGCCTTGCGCTCGAGATACTGGTCGATCTGCGGCTTCACCGCGGCGAAATCCGGCAGCGGCTTGGTGCGCTTGTCCTCGAGCTTGATGACGTGCCAGCCGAACTGGCTCTTCACCGGCGTGGAAATCTCGCCCTTCTTCAGCTTGAAGGCGGCTTCAGCAAACTCAGGGACCATGCGGTCCTTGGTGAACCAGCCGAGATCGCCGCCCTCCTTGCCGGAGCCCGGGTCCTTGGACAGCTCGGCCGCGACCTTGGCGAAATCCTCGCCCTTCTTCAGCCGCTCGACGGCGGCCTTGGCCTGCGCCTCGTCCTCGACGAGGATGTGGCGGGCATGGGCCTCTTCCTCGGGCGCCATCGCCTTGGTGGTGTCGTCGAACAGCTTCTTGGCGGCCTCGGGCGTGACGGCCTTCTTGCCTTCGCGGGTCAGGTATTCGTCGAGCAGCACCTTCTCGCGATAATAGGCGAGGCGGGCGGCGAAATCGGGGGTATCGCCGATCTTGGCGTCGGCGGCGGCCTTGGCGCCGAGCTTGAGGTCGACGAGATAGTTGATCACCTCGTCGCGCCTGCGCTCCTCTGGGAGCTGGGCGAGCCGCTCGCCGAGATCCTCGGTCGCGAGCTGGATGTCCTTCTCGGTGATGGCGATGCCGTCGACCTTGGCGACGACCTTGTCGGCCTGGGCGAAGGCCGGGCCCGCCAGCAGCGCGAAGCCGAGGACGGCGATGAAACGGGCTGAGCTCATGAATGACGGCCTTTCGTCGGAACCGAGGCGGTTTGGCGGCTGCACTGCCCGATGAACGCGGCAAAGGCAAGGCGGTTCAGGCGATCGCAGCGGCCGATCACGCAGCTTTGCACCGGGCCGGATGCCGCAGCGTCTGATGATCTTGAGCGCAGGCTCTTGGAAGGGGAGCGGAAAAACCCCACATCCGGTGCCGAATTCACTTGCCGTTTCGCTGCCGATAGGACGAAACGCACGCTGGACCCTGCCCGCGCTCGCGTCTAAACACGCGGTCGCATTTCGAGAATACCGAACCTCTGGTTCGCGCGCGACAAGCGATACGCGCCAGCCAGAGGCTCAACGCATCACCTGAAAGGCCCAACATGCTTGGCGCGCTCGCAAAGAAACTCTTCGGCTCGTCGAACGACCGCCGCGTCAAGGGCTACCAGCCCCGCGTCGCGGCGATCAACGCCCTGGAGACAGAGCTTTCGGGCTTGAGCGACGAGGCGCTGAAGGCGCGTACCGAGGAGTTCAAGAAGCAACTCGCCGAGGGCAAGAAGCTCGACGACCTGCTGGTCCCGGCCTTCGCCACCGTGCGCGAGGCGGCCAAGCGCGTGCTCGGCCAGCGGCCCTACGACGTGCAGCTCATCGGCGGCATGGTGCTGCATGAGGGCGCCATCGCCGAGATGAAGACCGGCGAAGGCAAGACCCTGGTCGCGACGCTGCCGACCTATCTCAACGCCCTCGAAGGCAAGGGCGTCCATGTCGTCACCGTCAACGACTATCTCGCCCGGCGCGACGCCGAGTGGATGGCGAAGCTCTACAATTTCCTCGGCCTGACCGTCGGCATCATCGTGCACGGCCTCGACGACGAGGAGCGCCAGCGCGCCTATGCCTGCGACATCACCTACGGCACGAACAACGAGTTCGGCTTCGACTATCTCCGCGACAACATGAAATACGACGTCGCGCAGATGAGCCAGCGCGGCCACCATTTCGCGATCGTCGACGAGGTCGACTCGATCCTGGTCGACGAAGCCCGCACGCCGCTGATCATCTCCGGCCCGCTCGACGACAAGTCGGATCTCTATGTCGCGATCGACAAGGTGCTGCCGGGCCTGATCCCGACCGATTACGAGGTCGACGAGAAGCAGCGCACGGTGGCGCTGACCGAGGCCGGCAACGAGCATATCGAGGAATTGCTGCGCGAGGCCGGCATCCTGACCGAGGGCGACCTCTACGACGCCCACAACGTCACGCTGGTCCACCACGTCAACCAGGCGCTGCGCGCCCATACGCTCTTCACCCGCGACAAGGACTACATCGTCCGCAACGACGAGGTGGTGATCATCGACGAATTCACCGGCCGCATGATGCCGGGCCGGCGCTATTCTGAGGGGCTGCACCAGGCGCTGGAAGCCAAGGAACACGTCACCGTCCAGCCTGAGAACGCGACGCTGGCCTCGATCACCTTCCAGAACTATTTCCGCCTCTACCAGAAGCTCGCCGGCATGACCGGAACGGCGGCGACCGAGGCCGACGAGTTCTTCCAGATCTACAAGCTCGAGGTCGTCGAGATCCCGACCAATGTCCCCGTCGCCCGCAAGGACGAGGACGACGAGGTCTACCGCACCTTCGAGGAGAAGGTGCGCGGCGTCATCCGCGAGATCCAGGCGGCGCAGGAGAACGGCCAGCCGGTTCTGGTCGGCACCACCTCGATCGAGCGTTCGGAGCTGATCGCCGAGATGCTGGAGGAGGCGGGCTACAAGCTCATCGACTTCACCGATCCGACGGCATTGGAGCCGGTCTATCAGGCGGCGCGCGAGGGCAAGACGACCAAGGCCTTCGCCGTGCTGAACGCACGCTTCCACGAGCAGGAAGCCTATATCGTCGCCCAGGCCGGCGTGCCCGGCGCCATCACCATCGCCACCAACATGGCCGGCCGCGGCACCGACATCCAGCTCGGCGGCAATGCCGAGATGCGGATCAATCACGACCTCGCCGGCATGGAGGAAGGCCCGGAGCGCGACGCCAAGGCCGCCGCCATCCGCGCCGAGGTGGCCGAGTTCAAGCAGCGCGTGCTCAAGTCCGGCGGGCTCTACATCGTCGGCACCGAGCGCCATGAGAGCCGGCGCATCGACAACCAGCTGCGCGGCCGCGCCGGCCGCCAGGGCGATCCCGGCCGCTCCAAGTTCTTCCTGTCGCTGCAGGACGACCTGATGCGCATCTTCGGCTCCGACCGGATGGACGGCATGCTGCAGAAGCTCGGCCTCAAGGAGGACGAGGCGATCGTCCACCCCTGGATCAACAAGGCGGTCGAGAAGGCGCAGGGCAAGGTCGAGGCGCGCAATTTCGACATCCGCAAGAACATCCTGAAATACGACGACGTCATGAACGACCAGCGCAAGGTCGTGTTCGAGCAGCGCCGCGATTTCATGCGCCAGGCCAGCGTGCGTGAGACCATCGACGACATGCGCCATGGCGTGGTCGAGGATGTCGTCGCCCGCCACATCCCGGAGGAAGCCTATCCCGAGCAGTGGGATACCGCCGGCCTCAAGCAGGAGGTGATCCAGCATCTCAATCTGGACCTGCCGATCGAGGACTGGGCCAAGGAAGAGGGCATCGCCGACAGCGAAATCCGCGAGCGTATCCGCAAGCTCGCCGACGAGGACTATGCCGGCCGCATCGCGCGCAATACCGACGAGGTCATGACCTATGTCGAGAAGCAGGTGCTGCTGCAGTCGCTCGACCATCTCTGGCGCGAGCATCTGGTCACGCTCGACCATCTGCGCCAGGTCATCGGCTGGCGTGGCCTCGCCCAGCGCGATCCGCTGCAGGAGTACAAGCAGGAGGCCTTCGAGCTGTTCGACGGGCTGATCGGCCATCTGCGCCAGCAGGTCACCGGCCATCTCTCGCGCATCGAGGTGCGCTTCGACCAGCCCGAAGACCAGGCGCCGATGCAGGCGCAGGACGGCGCGGGCTCGGGCTTCGGCGATTACAGCGGCACCGGCGTGCAGTTCGCCGCCACCGATGCCGACACGGCCGTGCTCGACCGCAATCCCGAGGACCCGGAAAGCTGGGGCAAGGTCGGCCGCAACGAGCTCTGTCCCTGCGGTTCCGGCAAGAAATTCAAGCACTGCCACGGCCAGTTCGCCTGAGGCATTGTCTTCCTGAATGCGTTCCGATGCCCGGCCCTGTGCCGGGCATCGTCGTTTTTGGGGCATGGTCGCCGGCCTGACCCGTCCTGCGCCGGATCGACGCATGAATTGTTCGGACCTTATTTACGCCTCGGTAACACTCTCCTTTCCAAGTTGGCCGCGATGAAAGGAGATGAGACCATGTTCAAGACAGCGCTTTCGGCTGCCTGCCTCACCATTCTGGCAGGCACGGCCGTACAGGCGGCGAGCCCTAAATCCCTGGGACAGTTCGGCGACTGGAACGCGGCCACTTACGCGAAGGGCGATCTGGCGCGTTGCTTCATCATGAGCAAGCCTTCGTCGGAAGAACCGTCGAATTTGCGTCACGGCGAAGTCTTCTTCTTCGTGCAGACGGGCGATAAAGCCTCGGATACGGAATCGAGCTTCCAGACCGGCTACGACTTCGCCCGGAACTCCGTGGTCACCGTCACGATCGGCGATGACAGCTTCCGCATGCTGACCGAGGGCAGCAATGCCTGGCTCGAACGGCTGGAACGGGAGCCGGCGCTGCTCGCGGCGATGCGGGCGGGAAGCACGATGACGCTCGAAGCGCGCTCGCTGCGCGGCAACGTCACGACCTATCAGTTCTCGCTTGCGGGCGTGACCGCGGCCTCGCGGATGCTGGTGCGCTGCAATACGGACGCAACGCAAAGCTGACGCGGATTTCGGGGCGAGCCGTGTCCCCGTGTATGGCTCGCCCTTTGATACCCCTGCTTGCATCCGGCTCTCGCAAACGCCAGTTTGAGCATCGAATGGGCAGGACGGCGCATCGGCGCAGCGGGGGGATGAGATGGATTTGTCGGGCTTCAACATCGCCGTGATCGTGATCGTGGCGCTGGTCATCCTGACAATCGCACGCGGCGTCCGCACCGTCCCACAAGGCTTCAACTACACGGTCGAGCGTTTTGGCCGCTATTCGCGGACGCTGAGCGCGGGTCTCGGGCTGATCGTGCCCTATATCGACCGCATCGGCCACAAGGTGAACGTCATGGAGCAGGTGCTCGACATTCCCTCGCAGGAGGCGATCACCAAGGACAATGCTGGCGTGCGCATCGATGCCGCCGCCTTCTTCCAGGTGCTCGACGCCGCCAAGGCCTGCTACGAGGTC
The DNA here is from genome assembly GCA_039808685.1 of Allobosea sp. GTDB lineage: Bacteria > Pseudomonadota > Alphaproteobacteria > Rhizobiales > Beijerinckiaceae > Allobosea. Next base: position 19,093 of record JBDHTM010000038.1, read on the forward strand.
GCCTCGCTCAACGACGCGCTGATGGTCCTGACCATGACCAATATCCGCACCGTCGTCGGTTCGATGGACCTCGACCAGCTCCTGTCGCATCGCGACGAGATCAACGAGCGACTGCTGCGCGTAATGGATGCCGCCGCCTCGCCCTGGGGTGTGAAGGTCACGCGCATCGAGATCCGCGACATCCTGCCGCCGGCCGATATCGCCGGCGCGATGAATCGGCAGATGAAGGCCGAGCGCGAGAAGCGCGCCGCCGTGCTCGAAGCGGAAGGGCAGAGGCAGGCCGAGATCCTCAAGGCCGAGGGCCAGAAACAGGCCCAGATCCTCGCGGCCGAAGGCCGCAAGGAAGCGGCTTTGCGCGATGCCGAGGCGCGCGAACGGCTGGCGCAGGCCGAGGCGACCGCCACCGCCATGGTCTCCGAGGCGATTGGCAAGGGCGACATCCAGGCCGCCAATTTCCTCATCGCCGAGCGCTATACCGATGCGCTGAAATCGATCGCCTCGAGCCATAACAGCAAGGTCGTGATCGTGCCGATCGAAGCCGCCTCGCTCGCTGGCACGGTCGGCGGCATCGCGCAGCTCACCAAGGCCGTGTTCGGCGAGGATACGGTGGTTCGGAGCAGAGGCGGGACCGGCTCGGTGCCGGTCTCCGGGCGTGCGAGCGACTGAGGCAGACGACGATGCCCGACTGGCTTGCGACACATAATGGTTGGCTCTGGGCCATTCTGGGCCTGCTGCTGATCGGCGGCGAGATGCTGGCGCCCGGCGTCTTCCTGATCTGGCTGGGTTTGGCCGCGCTCATCACCGGCGCGGTGGTCGGCCTCTTCGGCCTTGGCTGGCAGACGGCCTGCATCGTCTTTGCGCTCTTCGCCATCGCCTGTGTCGCCGCCGGCCGCATGCTGACGCGCCGCAAGAGCGAGGAGCCCGACGCGGCGATCGGGCTCAACGATCGCGGCCGCCAGCTGATCGGCAAGGTCTTCCGGCTGGAGACGACGATGACCGGGGGCGAGGGGCGCGTGCGCGTCGGCGATTCGTCCTGGCGGATCACCGGCCCGGAACTGCTGGCCGGGACCGAGGTCAAGGTCGTCAGGGTCGAGGGTTCGACGCTGGTCGTCGAGAAGGCCTGAACCGCTATGAGAATTCTGCATCAGTCGCGACGATTTTAGCGACTGAGTTACGTCCAGGGCGTTGGCCTGCGGGGCTCGGGGGACTATAGCAGCCGCTCCTCCGTGAGCGCATCGTCATGACCAGCACCAGCGAACGCCTTTCCCTTCCGAAGGACCGCATCAAGGTCCTGCTCCTGGAAGGTATCAACGATTCCGCCGTCGAGCTGTTGCAGCAGGCCGGCTACAGCAATCTCGAACGTCTGCCGAAGGCGCTCGATCGCGACGGCCTGCTCAAGGCGATCCAGGGCGTGCATGTGCTGGGCATTCGCTCGCGTACGCAGCTCACGCCGGACATCTTCGCCGGCGCCGATCGGCTCTTCGCCGTCGGCTGCTTCTCGGTCGGGACGAACCAGGTTGATCTCGAGGCGGCGCGGCTGCGTGGCGTGCCGGTGTTCAACGCGCCCTTCTCGAACACGCGCAGCGTCGCCGAGCTGACGATCGGCGAGATCGTCATGCTGCTCCGACGCATTCCGGATCGCTCGCGCGACGCGCACCAGGGCGGCTGGGACAAGTCGGCCAACGGCTCCTTCGAGGTGCGCGGCAAGACGCTCGGCATCGTCGGCTACGGCAATATCGGCAGCCAGCTCTCGACGCTGGCCGAGGCGATGGGCATGCGCGTGATCTATTACGATCACACCGACCGCCTGCGCCACGGCAATACCGAGCCGACGAAGAGCTTGAACGCCCTGCTCGGCGCGGCGGATGTGATCTCGCTGCACGTGCCGGAGACGCCGCAGACCGCGGGCATGATCGGCGCGGCGCAGGTCGCCAAGATGAAGAAGGGCGCCTATCTCATCAATAATTCGCGCGGCACTGTCGTCGATCTCGACGCGGTGGCGGCGGCGCTGAAGAGCGGCCACCTCGCGGGCGCGGCGGTCGACGTCTTCCCGGTCGAGCCGGCCTCCAATGCCGAGCGCTTCGTCACGCCTTTACAGGGCCTCTCCAACGTGATCCTGACGCCGCATATCGGCGGTTCGACCGAGGAGGCGCAGGAGCGCATCGGGGCGGAAGTCGCGCGCAAGCTCGTCGATTACTCCGATGTCGGCTCGACGGTGGGCGCGGTGAACTTCCCGCAGGTCCAGCTGCCGGCGCGCGCCATCGGCACCCGCTTCATCCATGTCCAGCGCAACGTGCCGGGCATGCTGCGGCGCCTCAACGAGGTCTTTGCCAGCCGGCAGGTCAATATTGCGGCGCAGAACTACCAGACCGACGGTGAGGTCGGCTATGTCGTGATGGAGGCTGACGGGGTCTCAAGCGCCGAGGCGCGCGACATCCTCAAGGATATCCGCGCGCTGGACGGCACGATCCGCGCCCGCCTGCTCTATCAGCGCGACTGAGCCTCAGGCCGGCTTCTTGGTCTTGGCGCCGGGCTTGATCGGCGTCTGGGCCGCGACCGGGTCGCTGGCGGGGAAGGTGTCCTTCAAGGCCCGGTTGAGCTCTGCATCCTTGCCGTGCTCGCGCGCGGCTTTGCGCTGCTCCTTCTGCTCCTTGCGCAGGCTTTCCTTGGCGGGATTGGTGGTGGCGGTCATGGTCGCTCCCTTCGGCGTGGCTCTGTCGAACCAAGAACGCGGCTGTGCCGAGCCCGTTCCCCCGCCAGAACGCCAGCGCAGGCGCGCCATGACGCGGCAGGTCGTCCTCTGGACCGCGCCGCCCAGCCTTCCCATCTGGTGAAGCTACGTCGTTCCGCCGGGCTTATCCCGACGCCAGCCAGCAGGGGCCGTCATGGTCGCGATCTCCGTCCTCGATCTCGTTCCCGTCGTCGAAGGGGAGGGGCCGCGCGAGGCATTGCTGAAATCCACTGACCTGATCCGCCATGCCGAGCGGCTCGGCTATACCCGCTACTGGGTGGCCGAGCATCACAACATGGTCGGCATCGCCAGCGCTGCGACCTCGGTGGTGATCGGCCAGCTCGCGGCGGCGACCAGCACGATCAGGGTCGGCGCCGGCGGCATCATGCTGCCGAACCATGCCCCGCTCGTCATCGCCGAGCAGTTCGGCACGCTGGAGGCGCTCTTTCCGGGCCGCATCGATCTCGGTCTCGGCCGGGCGCCGGGCACAGACCAGCTCACCTTGCGGGCGCTGCGTCGCAACCCGATGTCATCGGACAGCTTCCCGCAGGACGTGCTCGAATTGCAGGCGCTGTTCTCGCCGGCGAGGCCGAACCAGGCAATCCGCGCCGTGCCGGGCGAAGGGCTGAACGTGCCGCTCTGGATCCTCGGGTCGAGCCTGTTCGGCGCGCAGCTCGCGGCCGAACTGGGGCTGCCCTACAGCTTCGCCTCGCATTTCGCACCGGATGCGCTGATGCAAGCGCTCGCCGTCTATCGCGAGCGGTTCAAGCCGTCGGAGCAATTGGCAGCGCCACATGCGATGCCGGGCATCAACGTCGTGGCAGCGGATACGGACGAGGAGGCGCGTTATCTCGCGACCTCGCTGCAGCAGCGCTTCGTCGGGATGGTCCGGGGCGCCCGCGGCAAGCTCCAGCCGCCGATCGACGATATCGAGCAGTACTGGTTGCCGGCCGAGAAGGCGCATGTCTCAGGGATGCTGCGCTATGCCTTCATCGGCTCGCCGGAAACGCTGAAGCGCACGCTCGGCGCTTTCGTGCGCGAGACCGGCGCCGACGAGATCATGATCACCGCGCCGATCTTCGACCACGAGAAGCGCAAGCGCTCCTACGAGCTCGTTGCGGAGATCGCGGCCGGGCTCGGGGCATAGGGCTGTTGATCTTTCGCGGAAGCACGCCGTCATTCCGAACAAGCCGCGTCAGCGACGCCGATCCGGAACTCATCGACGGATGTTGCGCTCCAGGACGGATTCCAGGTCAAGCCCGGAATGAGGCGCTCTCTCCAGGCAACCGCTATTTATTGCTATTGATTCTCTTTTGCGTTTATATTGCTAATGAGAATGATTTTTATATAGTCGTTTTTGCAATCGGCCTCTGGCGTTGCTATGGCAGGGCATGACCGAAACCGACCGGCGCATCGCCGTTTTCGAGAGCCAGCTGAAGGGGGCCGGGCTGCGCATGACGCAGCAGCGGCGGTTGATCCTGCGCGTGCTGGCGGAAGCCGACGACCATCCCGACGCGAAGGGCATCTTCACCCGTGCCTTCGCGCATGACCCGACCTTGTCGCTTTCGACCGTCTACCGGACGATGAAGGTGCTGGAATCGCAGGGCGCGATCGAGCGACATGCCTTCGAGGACGGCATCTCGCGCTACGAGCATGCCGACCAGGAGCACCATGATCACCTGATCGACGTCGATTCGGGAGAGGTGATCGAGTTCTCCTCGGATGCGATCGAGGAGTTGCAGCGGCGGATCGCGGCCGAACTCGGCTACGAACTCGTCCGCCATCGCCTGGAACTCTATGGCCGCAAGAAGCAGCCGGCGCGTCGGGGCGGCCGCAAGGCCTCCTGATCGGCTGGCTCAGCCGTCGACGACGTCGTTGTAGTCCGGATGCTTCGCGATCCAGCCCTTGAGGAATTCGCAGCGGACCACGGCCTTGCGCCCGCTCGCCCGGAGCAGCTCGAAGACGCCCTTCGCCAACTTTGAGCCGACTCCTTGCCCGGCGAATTGCTCGGGCACTTCGGTATGGACCAGAACCAGCCGCTCGCCGTCGCGGCGATAGGCGACGAGCGCGGTGCCGCCGTCGAGCGCGAGTTCGAAGCGGTTCTGTCCGGGGTTCTCGACGACGTCCATGGCGCAGGCTCCTTCAGATCGACCTTGTTCGGTTAGCCCTGCGCTTCGGCGCGCCAGGGGTAGCTCCAGGTCTCGGTCAGCGTCTTGCCGCCGCTCCTGAGGAAGGCGCGCATCTCGGCGAGCTGGCCGGGCTCGACCACGACGTCGATGAAGGCGCGAAAACCCTCGGTCTTGCGGTTGGGAACGATGAAGGCGCGGTCGATCCGGCCATAGGCGATCGAGGGCACGATCTCGACCTTGTCCGGCTGCTTCAGATGATAGTCGAGATCGCCGCCGGCGAAGTCGATGATGAAGCGGCGCGAGCCCTCGGTCACCGGCTCGCCCGAGCCCAGCGCCTTGGGCTTGGCCTGGTAGGTGTTCACGACGCGCCCGCCCGGATGCAGGTCGCTGGAATCGAGCATCGCGATCAGCTTGTAGCCGAAGGAGAATTCCTTGCCCGGCTCCAGCGGTGTCTTCGGCACCCAGAGCGCGACGATATTGTCGTTGGTCTCGTCGGTCGTCGGCATCTCGATCAGTTCGACGACGCCTTCGCCCCAGTCGCCCTGCGGCTCGATCCAGTAGGAGGGCCGCAGCTCGTAGGAGAGGTCGAGATCCTGATAGTGCTCGAAGGTGCGGTCGCGCTGCATCAGGCCGAAGCCGCGAATGTTGCGCTCGACAAAGGAGGAGACGGCTTGCTGCTTCGGGTTGCGCAGCGGGCGCCAGATCCATTCGCCGCTGCCGGAATGGATCATCAGCCCATCGGAATCGTGCAGTTCGCTGCGAAAATCGTCGAAGAAGCGGCGGTCGTTCTCGCCGGTGAAGAACATCGAGGTCAGCGGTGCCAGGCCGAGCTTCTCGACAGGCGCGCGCGGATAGAGCGTCGCTGCGACCTCCATGACGGTGTCGAGGTCGGGATAGATGGTGAAGCGATAGGCGCCCGTGACGGGCGGCGAGTCGAGCAGAGTGTAGATGATGACGCGCTCGGCATTGGCTGCCGGCTGCTCGATCCAGAATTCGCGGAAGACCGGGAACTCCTCGGCGGCCGTGCCAGCGCCGATGGACAGGCCTCGCGCCGAGAGGCCGTAACGTTGGCTGCGGCCGAGCACGCGGAAATAGCTCGCGCCGATGAAGGAAATCAGCTCGTCGAAGACGCGCGGGTCGTTCAGGGGATAATGCAGGCGGAAACCGGCGAAGCCGAGATTGACCGGCAGCGGCTTGTCGAACTTGACCTTGCCGTAGTCGAACAGGTTCGCGGCATAGGGCACCGGCATCGGCACGCCGTCGCGCACGACATTCACCGTGACCGGCCGGGTGAAGAGGAAGCCCGGATGAAACATCTGCATGCGGAAGGGCGAGCCGTTCTGCGCCAGCAGGGCCCGGTCGGGGCGGAAGCGGATGTCGCGCCAGGAATCGTAGTCGAGCTTGGCCAGCGCCTCCGGCAGCGGCGCGATCGGCTCATAGGGAACGGCGGCGATCTCGCGGGCGCGGCGCTGCACGTCCTCGAAGCCGAAGCGCGGCTGCGGCGCGGCGTTCTGCGGAGCCGGGGGCGGTTGCGGGCCCTGCTGCTGAGGCTGGGGCTGCTGTGCCAGGAGGACGGAGGGCGCCACCGAGAGGCAGAGCGCGGCTGAAAGTCCGCCCAGGACGCGGCGGCGGTCTGTCGTGGTCATGCGTGGTCCGTCTTCCCGTCGCCTGGGCTCGGCAAAATAGGCGGCTACCGAGACTTAAGGCCATGAAATGGGGCTGGTCTAGGGCATGTGCGATTGACAGGAGATGAAGATATCGCAAGGTCCTGCCGCCAACGCACAGACCGCGGCTAAGCTATAGCCGGCAAAGCGCTTTCCGCGATCACTCGTTCCCGAACGGACGCGGATCGGCCCTGCAAAAAAATGCGGCTCCGGGTGCACAAAACACTTGTGATCCGGAGTCGGGGTCCGTATATCGCGTTCACCCAATTCGCACGTGCCTGTGGCCGCGTGCCGGTCGGTGGGCATCCGGACAAGAGGCCGGACAGCCGCCAGGGGTTGGAGGACGGATGGAGGGGATGGACATCCCTCAAATCACGCTTCCCAGTCTCCGCGAGGAGATTGCTCCCCGACACAGACCGGCAGCCGGAGGCAAAACCGGCGAACCCCGAATCTCCACGGGGGACGCAGCTTAAAGCAACGACGGAGCGGGCTTTTTTGGTCTCGTTGGCTTTCCACAGGTCAACACCGAAGAGGCTTGTCCTTCATTGCCGGCCGTGCGGGGTCTTCCCCAATCGAACGGTGTTTCGGGTCCGGACGGCTCGTCTGCTGTAGCAAGCGTCTCCACAGCGCCTTGCGACGGCAACGAATCATTCGGCGATACGTCGTATCGGCGCCGCTTGCGCCGGAGGGGAGTCGCGTCTCATGACCGACCGCATCCGTGAGTTTCTTCGTGCCCGACGTGAGGACGGGCCCTGCGTCGTCATCGACACCGATGTCGTGCGCGAGAACTATCATGCCTTCGCCCGTGCGCTGCCCGACACCCGCGTCTTCTACGCGGTGAAGGCCAACCCGGCGGCGGAGGTGCTCGCGCTGCTGGCCAAGCTCGGCTCCTGCTTCGACTGCGCCTCGGTCGTCGAGATCGAGCTCGCGCTCGCCGCCGGCGCCACCGCCGACCGCATCTCCTTCGGCAACACCATCAAGAAGGAGCGCGACGTCGTGCGCGCCATGGAGCTCGGCGTGCGCCTCTTCGCCGTCGACTGCGCGGCCGAGGTCGAGAAGGTCGCCCGTTCCGCCGAGAAGACCGGCACCAAGGATGCGCGCATCTTCTGCCGTATCCTCTGCGACGGCGCCGGCGCCGACTGGCCGCTCTCGCGCAAGTTCGGCTGCGTGCCGGAGATGGCCGCGGACGTGCTCGAGCATGGCCATCGCATGGGCCTCCTGGCCTATGGCATCTCGTTCCATGTCGGCTCGCAGCAGGCCAACGTGAACGCCTGGGATTCGGCCCTGGCCTCGGCCTCGGCGATCTTCAAGGAATGCGCCACCCGCGGCATCTCGCTGTCGATGGTCAATCTCGGCGGCGGCTTCCCGGCGCGCTACCTGAAGCCGATTCCGGGCGTGCCGTCCTATGGCGACGCGATCTTCCGGGCGCTGTCGAAGCATTTCGGCAACCAGCTGCCCGAGACGATCATCGAGCCGGGCCGCGGCATGGTCGGCGAAGCCGGCCTGATCGAGGCCGAGGTCGTGCTGATCTCGAAGAAGGCCGAAACGGACGAGGTCCGCTGGGTCTATCTCGATATCGGCAAGTTCAACGGTCTCGCCGAGACCATGGACGAGGCGATCCGCTACCCCATCCGCACCGTGCGCGATGGCGATGCGACGGTTCCCTGCGTGCTCGCCGGCCCGACCTGCGACTCGGTCGACGTCATGTACGAGAAGACCCCGTACATGCTGCCCTTCTCGCTGGAGATCGGCGACAAGGTGCTGATCGAGGGCACGGGCGCCTATACGACGACCTATTCGGCCGTCGCCTTCAACGGCTTTCCGCCGCTGAAGCAATACGTCATCTGACGTTGGAGGGAGCGCGAGCTCCTTCCTGATCCCATTGGGTCCGGCGAAGCGCCCTGTCTGAAATGGCAGGCTGCCCGGTCAAACGGGCGGAGCGTTCGTGTCTCCAGAACGGAGATGCGGGCGTGGCTCCCGCCGGACCCCTCTTCCCCACATCGTTTCATTGTGGCCGCGCGCGAGCGTGGCGCCGGGTAGGTCCGTGAGAATGGGCGCTCCGGCAGGAGGTGCGTCATGATCACGATCCGCGACGAGATCGCTGCCGACATTCCCGCCCGCGAGGCGCTGCTCGACCGTTGCCTGGGCGAGCGCCGCACCGCCAAGTCGAGCGAGCGCCTGCGCGAGGGCCGTCTGCCGGCCGAGGGACTTGCGCTGACCGCCGAACGCGACGGCGAAGTGCTCGCGACCGTCCGCCTCTGGCATGTGGAAGCCAGTGGCGTGCCGGCGCTGCTGCTGGGCCCGCTCGCGGTCAAGCCCGAATTGCAGGGCGAGGGACTCGGCAAGGCGATGATGCGCGAGGCGCTCTGGCGCGCCGCCTGCCGCGGCCATGGCGCCGTCATCCTCGTCGGCGACGCGCCCTATTATGCCCGCTTCGGCTTCGATCCGGCGCTGACGCGCGATCTCGCCATGCCCGGCCCGGTCGAACGCGAGCGCTTCCTCGCGATCGAATTGCGCGAGGGCGCGCTCGATGGCGCCAGCGGCGTGCTGGTCGGTACCGGTGCCGCCATTCCCGCAACCTTCGAAGCGGGTGAGTTGGCGCAGGCCGCCTGACGCTTCCGAGTCATCGTCATCGCGCCGTCATCGCCCGGCGCTTTCCATGCGCTCACCCGCGTGGAAGGCGCTGCTTGCGATTGACGGCGCGATTTTGCGCTCATACGACCCTTTTGACCCGTTTTTATCCCTAGAACCCAGGAGTTACAGAGAATGACGAATTGGCCCGTCTACGGCGAGATCACCGGCCCGATCGTGATGATCGGCTTCGGCTCGATCGGCCGCGGTACGCTGCCGCTGCTCGAACGGCACTTCAAGTTCGACAAGAGCCGCTTCGTCGTCATTGCTCCCGATGATTCCAATCGCCACCTGCTCGACGAGCGCGGCATCCGCTTCATCCAGGAAGCCGTCACCATTGAGAACTACAAGACCATGCTCACGCCCCTGCTGACCGCCGGCGGCGGCCAGGGTTTTTGCGTCAACCTCTCCTGCGACACCGGCTCGCGCGACATCATGGAGCTCTGCTCCAGCCTCGGTGCACTCTATATCGACACGGTCAATGAGCCCTGGCTCGGCTTCTATTTCGACGAGACCAAGGGTCCAGGCGAGCGCTCGAACTATGCGCTGCGCGAGATGACGCTGGCCGCCAAGCGCGCCCGTGCGCCCGGCTCGACGACGGCCGTCTCCTGCTGCGGCGCCAATCCCGGCATGGCCTCCTGGCTCGCCAAGAAGGCCCTGCTGAACATCGCCGCCGACATGCGCCTCAACGTGCCGCAGCCCAAGACCCGCGAGGAATGGGCCGGGCTGATGAAGCAGGTCGGCGTCAAGGGCATTCATATCGCCGAGCGCGACACGCAGCGCTCGAAGAACCCGAAGCCGCCGGGCGTCTTCGTCAACACCTGGTCGGTCGAGGGCTTCATCTCCGAGGGCGTGCAGCCGGCCGAGCTCGGCTGGGGCACCCATGAGAAATGGATGCCGGAGAACGCCCGCACCCACGAGTCCGGCTCGCAGGCGGCGATCTACCTGATGCAGCCCGGCGCCGAGACCAAGGTCAGGAGCTGGTGCCCGACGCCGGGCCCGCAATACGGCTTCCTGGTGACGCATAACGAGTCGATCTCGATCGCGGATTATTTCACCGTGCGCGACGAGACCGGCAAGGCGATCTACCGGCCGACCTGCCACTACGCCTACCACCCCGCGAACGATGCGGTGCTCTCGCTGCACGAGATGTTCGGCAATGCCGGACGTCCGCAGGACGAGCACCATATCCTCGAGGAGAACGAGGTCGTCGACGGCATCGACGAGCTCGGCGTGCTGCTCTACGGTCACGACAAGGGTGCCTACTGGTTCGGCTCGCAGCTCTCGACCGAGGAGGCGCGCAAGCTCGCTCCGTACCAGACTGCGACCGGGCTGCAGGTCACCTCGGCCGTGCTCGCCGGCATGGTCTGGGCGCTGGAGAATCCGAAGGCCGGCATCGTCGAGGTCGAGGAAATGGATCTCGACCGCTGCCTCGAGATCCAGATGCCCTATCTCGGGCCGGTGAAGGGCTACTACACCGACTGGACGCCGCTCGACGGCCGCCCGGGCCTGTTCCCGGAGGACATCGATACCAGCGATCCCTGGCAGTTCAGGAACATCCTGGTTCGGTGAAAGCTGTCATCCCGCACGCGCTGCGGCACGTCAGTGCTGCTGCGCAGATGCGGGATGACACCCTATGATTTGCGGGTGACCTTCACGCCGGCCAGCAGCGCCGCACCCGCCAGGAAGAACACGATCAGCACGGCCAGCCCCGCGCGCTGGCTGGCGAAGATCGTCGTCGCCAGCGCGACCAGCGTCGGCCCCAGGAAGGACGTGACCTTTCCCGACAGAGCAAACAGCCCGAAGAATTCGCCGATACGCCCCGGAGGCGCCAGCCGCGCCATCAGGCTGCGCGAGGCAGCCTGCATCGGTCCGGCGACGAGGCCAATCAGCAGGCCCAAGCCCAGATAGACCCGCTCCGGCACCGAGGCATAGAGCCCGTCGCCCGGCGCGGGCGGGGTGGCCGGGATCACGAAGAGGATATGGTCGGCGCTCAGCGAGAGAATGCCGAGGCAGGCGAAGAGGAGGCAGGCGATCGCGCCCAGAATCACCGGCTTGCCGCCGATAGCGTCGTCGAGCTTGCCGCCGAGCCAGGCGCCGAGTGTGCCCGTGATGGTGAGCAGGATGCCGAAGATGCCGAGCTCGATGGTCTGCCAGCCGAAGACGCCGGCCGCATAGATGCCGCCGAAGGCGAAGAGCGCGACCAGCGCATCCTGATAGATCATGTTGGCGAGCAGGAAGCGACCGAGCGCGGGCAGCCTCGGCAATTCGGCGAGCGTCGCCCTCAATCGTCCCACGCCGCCTTGGGCCGCTTCCGTGAGGCTCAAGCCCGTCTTGCTCGAATCGGGTGTGAGCAGGAACATCGGCGTGACGAAGACGACGAACCAGAGCGCGGTCAGCGGGCCGGAGAAGCGGTCGCCCTCGCGGGCGGCGGCATCGAGCCCGAAGATCGGCGGGATACCGGCCAGTGTCTTGCCGGTCTGCGGATCGGCCGCGAGCAGGCCGAGCGTGATTGCCAGAGACAGGAGGCCGCCGATATAGCCGACGGCCCAGCCCGTACCCGAGAGCCAGCCCAGCCGTTCCGGCGGCACCAGCCGCGTCATCATGGCATTGTTGAAGGTGGTGGCGAATTCGGCGCCGATCGTCGCGATGACGAAGCCGGCAAGCGCGATCGGCACCGCCGAGGCCGAACCAGGCACGGCGAACCAGAGCATGGCGGAGCCGATCACCAGGAGCGCGCCGAAGGCGGCGATCCAGGGCTTGCGCGGCCCGGTCCGGTCCGCGATGCCGCCGAGCAGGGGAGAGAGCAGGGCGATGCACAGTCCGGCAAGGCCGGTGGCATAGCCCCAGAGCGCCTGGCCGTCGGCCGCGTCCCTGGCCAGCGCCGAGGCGAAGAAGGGCGCGAAGACGAAGGTGGTGATCAGCGAGAAGAAGGGCTGCGCCGCCCAGTCGAAGAAAATCCAGGCGGTGACCGCGCGACGAGGCGGCCAGACGGAGGGCGGAGCTTCGATAGGCAGGGTAACGGGCGTCACTGCAGGGTCGTGTCCGGGTCGCCGCCGCCGCGGGCGAGCTCGATCTCTGTAATCGCGACCAGCACTTCGGCCCGGTCTCTCAGCGTCTGCGCCTCCAGAAGCGCCTGCTTCTCGCGCGGCCCGAACGGGCACATCATCGAGAGCGCGTTGACCAGGGCCTCGTTCGGCGCCTCGTTGACGCCCTTCCAGTCGATCTTGAGGTCGTTGGCCTTGGCGAAGTCCTTGAGCGCCTTGAGCAGGCCCTTGCGGTCGACCTCCTCCTCGCCGGTGCGGGCGACGAAATCGGCGGCGAAACCGTCATAGCCGACGCGGCCCTGGCGATAGGGCGTCGTCACCACCAATTCGTCGAGCAGGCGGAAGCGGCTGATGCCGGTCAGCGTGATGATGTAGCGGCCGTCGCCGGTCTCGGCGAACTGGGTGATGCGGCCGAGGCAGCCGACCTTGAGCAGCGGCGGGATCTCGGGCTGCCGCCCGGTTTCCGGCTCGGGCTGGATGATGCCGATGACGCGATCGCCCTTCAGCGCATCGTCGATCATGGCAAGATAGCGCGGCTCGAAGATGTTGAGCGGCATCTGGCCGCGCGGCAGGAGCAGGGCGCCGCCCAGCGGAAAGAGCGGGATCACCTCCGGGCAATCCCTGGCTCCTTCGTAGACGGCGTTCATGCCCATGCGCGCCTCATCCTTGTCGCTGGTCAGGAGAACAGCAGGGTCGAGAGCTTGCGGCGTCCGGCAACGCTCGCCTCGTCCATCGGGCCCCAGGCTTCGAAGAACTGCAGGAGCTGCTTGCGCGCGCCGTCGTCGTTCCATTTCCTATCGGCCTTGATGATGGCGACGAGATGGTCGACCGCCTCCTCGCGCCTGTCGCGGGCGTTGAGCGCCAGCGCCAGATCGAAACGAGCCTGATGATCCTTCGGATCGGCCGCGACCTTGGCTTCCAGCTCGGCGGTGTCGCCGAGCGAGGCGGCCTGCTCGGCGAGCTCGATCGCCGCGCGGATCGCCGTGATCGCGGGATCGCCGGCCTTGTCCTGCGGGGCCATGCCCAAAATGCCCTTGGCGCCCTCGATATCGCCGTTGTCGAGATGCAACCGGGCGAGCCCCGCGATGGCGGCGAGGTTGTCGGGCTCGACCTCGAGCACGCCGGCATAGAGCTCGCTCGCGCCTGCGGGGTCGCCGGCGGCGATGGCGGCGGCAGCGGCCTCGATGAGCTCGCCCGTTTCGCCCGGGCCCATCGGCCCGACCAGGCGCTCGATGAAGGCCTTGATCTGGCCCTCGGGTTGGGCGCCCATGAAGCCATCGATCGGCTGGCCCTGCTTGAAGGCGATGACGGCGGGAATCGACTGGATGCCGAGCTGGCCGGGGATCTGCGGGTGCTCGTCAATGTTCATCTTGACGAGCTTGACCTTGCCGCCGGCGGCCTTGACCACCTTCTCGATGACGGGGGTGAGCTGCTTGCAGGGGCCGCACCAGGGCGCCCAGAAATCGATCAGCACCGGCTGCTTCATCGATTCGGCGATGACGTCCTGGCGGAAGCCCTGGGTCGTGGTGTCCTTGATCAGGCCGGGTTGCTCGGCCGCCTCGCCATTGACCAGCATGGGTCGTCCTTCGTGAGATATCCTGGAGGCGAGGGCATGTCCTTACGGCCGCCCGCGCAGTCGCCCCATAGATGGGGTGCTTCAGCCATTCTGTCCATCGGGCGGGACGGGCAAATCGACGATCAGCGGCTCATGCCCCGTGCTCCGGAAAAAGGCCAGGAGATCGTCGCGGCTGACCCGCAGCGTCGCCGTGTTGATCAGGGGGTGAAAATTGACGTCCTCGCCGCTCGCGAGCGTGGCGTCCAGCACCATGGTGACCTCGCCCGCGCGGTCGTTGATCACGGCGAAGGCGGTGACGGAGCCCGGCGTGACGCCGAGCTTCTCCAGAAGCAGCTCGGCCGAGCCGAAGGAGAGACGCCCGCTGGCGCCGATGCGCTCGTGCAGGCGCTTCAGGTCGATTCGCGCATGGGCTTCGGCGGAAACCAGGAAGATCCGTCCCTTCTTGTCCTTGAGGAACAGGTTCTTGGTGTGGTGGCCGGTCATCTCGTCGCGATGCGGCGCGGTTTCGGCCACGGTGAACACGGCCGGGTGGTCGGTGCGATGGAAGGCGATGCCTTTCTCGGCGAGATAGGCGCAGAGCTGGTCGGGCGTGACGGGCGTGGTCATGGTGGAGCGAGCGGCAGGGGGCATGGTTTGAAACGTCACTGAAAACGCGTGCCGGAACGGGCTGGACAGACTGGAAGATGCCTATCCTCGCTGGCCGACGGCAGCAAGACGGAGCCGATGAATTCGCGCTTTTGTGGAAGGCGGCAAAAAAACTTTCACTGGGGTGCTTGCGCTTCGCGGCGCTTTGGGGCAATAACCCGGCCGCGCCGCCAACACGGCGCGACTGTCTCGGATGCGGGTGTAGCTCAGGGGTAGAGCACAACCTTGCCAAGGTTGGGGTCGAGGGTTCGAATCCCTTCGCCCGCTCCAGACAATCTCAATGAAATCAAGCGCTTAGTAGACGCCCTTCGGGGCGTTTTCTGCTTCCCGACCCCTCCGGCACCGCCGGGGAAGCAATTGTCGCGTTGCGCAGCGCAACAGAAAATTGGCTTGTCGGCCGGCCATCCAGGTGTAGCGCGAACGAATCGGGCGCCTGCGAGGAAAATGCCACCGGGTGTGCGGGCTCACTGCATGTAGGGCAGCCGCTCGCTGAGCTTATCCAGCGTGATCGAATCTCGCAGGCGTACGACCATGGCTCTGGATCGCATTGCGACCGGGGCCGCGCTTAACGGTTTCGTCCGGATGCAGTTCCTCACGACGGCTGGATTGAGGAGCTTTGGCGCCTCCACCGTGCGGCGGCGCACACTTCCTGGCTTCACCGAACATCGGCTCGACCGATCCGTTTTATCTCTTGAACCTTCGGGTTCTTCCCTCAATCGAGCAATTGGAGGTTTGCGATGGCAAACAACGACAAGCGCGGCTTTGGCTCCATGGATGAGGACAAGCAGCGGGAGATCGCGTCGAAGGGCGGCCAGAGCGTCCCGGCCGAGAAGCGCAGCTTCTCGCAGGATCACGATCTCGCTTCGGAGGCGGGCCGCAAGGGCGGCGAGCACAGCGGCGGCGGCAATCGCCAGCAGCAAGCGAGCGGCAGCGAACGCGGCCAGCAGGGCAGCGAACGCGGCGGCTCGGGCAATTTCGCCAATGATCGCGAACGTGCCTCCGAGGCCGGCCGCAAGGGCGGTCAGCGCTAACCCTTCTTCGGCTGCCCTGCCTGTGCGCAGGGCAGCCATTTTTGTATGCGACCGAGATCGACATGGCCAAGACGAATGGCTGATGAACGGTTTCGCGACGCCTATGCCATGGAACAGCAAGCCCCGCCCGGCTTCGCGGTCGCTCGGTCCGCGGCGCGATCCGGGCAGCTTTCGGGGCCGCACGCTTCAGACCCTGGGCCCTTCCTCTGCGCAGCCCGTGTTGCTGCGCCGACCTATCCATTGCGGATCTGCATGGTGTCGCACGCTTGGCCTGCCGGAAAGCCTCGCGCGAAGCCGTGTCGTTCGGCTCGTGTTGGAGGACCTCGGAGACGCCTTCGACAACCGTCGGGCGGCGCTTCAGAGGGCGCTCGCCCCTGACCAGGTCTGATGGCATGGCGGCCTTCTGGCGCCCGCAGGCCGCTTCAGACTCCGAAGGGATAGGTTTCGGCGAGCTCGCCGGCGTCCCACTCCGAGCTGCGCTCCAACGGCTCGACGGCGCGGGTCTCGTCGAAATGCAGCAGCGCGTCGAACTGCCCAGCGAGCTCGGCATGGAAATAATGGCTGATCCGTTCTGTCTCCGGCCGATAGATGACCCCGATCGCGCGCTCCAGGAGCCGCCGCGGCAGGTGCTCGCCGGCACCGCGCAGATCAAGCTGGAAACGGTTTGACGAGATGTCATGCAGCAGCGCCTCATAGCTGCCTGCCAATGCGGGGCGGACGGTCTTGCGCTCCGCCTGCCCGCCCCAATCGGTCGCGGCAGTCACCGTGCCGTGGTGCGTAGTGAAGCCGACCAGAAAGGCTTCGCGCTGATGCGCCTCGCGAATGAGCTGGCCGAGATTGATCTCGCCGATCCGGCTCCTGTCCGTCGCCCTGGCATCGCCGAGATGGGAATTATGCGCCCAGACCACGATTTTCGCGGGCTGCCCATGTCGCCCGAGATGAGCGGCAAGTGCCTCGAAGGTCTCGGCCATGTGCCGATCGCGCAGATTCCAGGTCGATTCAGGCGCCAGGAACATGGCGCGGTAATAGGCCTCCGCATTCTTCACGAGCCGAGCATTCTGCTGCGCTGTGAAGAGCTCGTCCTCGAGGGCGCCATCTCCGGGTCGGGCCACCGGGGGACGCTGCTTCAGCATCTCGACCAGTTGCATGACCACCGCGTCCTGGCAGGATTTCTCGATCTCGTTGCCGGCGATGAAACCGTAGGCCTGCGGGTCCGGACCGAAATGGTCGAAGCAGGCGTAGCGGTGGCGGGCTACCTCGGCAGCGTCGGGATCGACCTTTTCGAGATAGCGCAGCACAGCCTTCATCGCGCCATGCAGGGCATAGAGATCGAGGCCGTAGAACCCGGCCTTGGGTCCGATTTCGCCGACGGCGTCATTGTGCCGGCGCAGCCATGTGAGGAAATCGACGACGACCTTGTTCCGCCACATCCAGGTCGGGAAACGCCGGAAGTCCGAGAGTGCCTCCTCGGCGTCGAGGTCCTTGCTCGCGCCGCGTACATAACGATCGACCCGGTACGCGTCGGGCCAGTCGGCTTCGACGGCGACGGCCGAAAAGCCCTTTTCCTCGATCAGCCGCCGCGTGATCCGCGCCCGCTCCTCATAGAACTCGTGCGTGCCGTGCGAGGCTTCGCCGAGCAGCACGAAGCGCGCCTCACCGATCGCATCGAGAAGCTGGTCATAATCACCAGGCCGGCTGAAAAGATGCACGATATGCCTGCGCAGCTCAGCGATGGTTGACCGTTCAGAGGCGTCGGCATCCGACGAAGCCGATCCCTGTGCGGATCTGGCCAGCAGCGCACGGACCTCGTCGTCGCTGGTCTGGGAGAAATCCGCGTACCAGCGCCCGACGCCGATCAACGGCTGCGGCATCGTCGCGCAGACGACATCGTCTGCTTCGCCCTTCATCGCCTCGCAGGTGTCGGGGCTGCCGACCGGAACCGCGGCGACGACGCGGGCCGGGCTGCGATCACGCAACGCCCGGATAGCCGCCAGCATGGTCGACCCGGTCGCGAGCCCGTCATCCACGAGGATGATGGTCCGGCCGGTCACCTGAAGCGGCGGACGTCCGCCGCGATAAAGCTGCTCGCGGCGCGCGAGCTCCTTCTCTTCCCGGGTGGTGACCGCATCGATGACATGTGGCGGGAGCGACAGGCCTTCGACGATCTCGTCGTTCAGGACACGCACGTTACCGGTCGCGATCGCGCCCATGGCGAGTTCTTCGTAGCCGGGCACGCCGAGCTTGCGCACGACGAAGACGTCGAGTGGGGCCTCCAGGGCTTTGGCGACCTCGAACCCGACGGGCACGCCGCCGCGCGGCAGGGCCAGGACGGTCACGTCGTCGCGCCCGGCAAAATGGGCTAACTTGCCGGCAAGCGTGCGACCGGCCGCGCGGCGATCCGAAAAGACAACAGCCATGGGCCTAATCCCGCTCTGTTGCAGCGGTGCTGTCCGGAGGCGGCGTGCGATCGTGCGATAACGTCCGCTCGGCGGGCTGGCTTGCCGCCATTTCCTCTTCCCGGCAGAACTCGCTCGCCCGGCCGACGTTCCGGAATCCGGTTCGATTGCAGCAGCCGGATGCGGCGTGGAGTCTTGGTCGGGTGACTTTCACCGCCAGTCTCTGCCTGGGAACAAGCTCTGAAGACCCCGGTTCGTCCCGAGGGGCTGCACCTCGGAGGACGTCATGACGCCGACGGTCACCCGCTCCTACGAGAGCTACGCGGACGCCGAGACCGCTGTGACCCGGCTCGAAACGGCAGGCGCTTCTTCCAACGACATCAGCATCATCGGCTATCGTCAGGCTAGGATCGCGGACGAGGCGGCCGTGGGCGCAGCGTGGCCGGGGTGCTCGCGGCGGCGCCGGTCTTCTCGCCGGGTTGGCGTCCGTGCCGATCCGGGCGTTGGACCGGCGGCTGGAAGCCTGATAGGTGCCCTAACGGGCGCCGATTGGGCGAGGACGAAGCCAATTTTCTGGCGGAAACCGTGCGTCGCGGCGGAGCGGTGGTCTCGGTCCGCGCCGCTGAGAGCCATGTTCCCGCTATCGAGAAGATCATGGACGGCACCGCGCCGATCGACATGGATACTAGACGAGCCGAGTACCAGAGGGAGGGCTGGACCCGCTTCGACGAGCAAGCCGGCACCTACCAAAGGTCGTCCTGTTCGGAATTGTCCTGACGCTCGATAGGGCCGTGGCCGGAGCTCCAGAGGAAGCCTCCGTCTTCCACCGGTACCGCATCGGTTCCATCGCGCTCTACCTGACGATCCCATGACGGCTCCTCTTCGCAGGGATTTGAGGATTTCTCCTCGGCCCGTCAGGCAGCCGGGGCAGGGGCGGGATGCCATCCCGATCAGATCGCAACCTCGTTAAGAGTGCGGGCTTCGACAGCTTCTGTACGCAACCGTACACGCGCGCAGGCAGAGCAACCAAGGAGCTGCGCTTTCGTTTGGAAGAGGCTCAGCCTGATGAGCAAGGCTGCTCGGCCAACGGGTGCCCCGTGTCGCGGTCGAGCAGCCGACCAACCGCGCATTCAGGCCATCCCCGCCCGGTTCGTTCCCGAGCGCCGTTTGACTTTGGAGGTCACCATGCCAGCTCAGCCGAAAACCCTCGACGATCTCTTCCTCGATACGCTGAAGGACATCTATTACGCCGAAAAGCAGATATTGAAGGCGCTGCCTAAGATGGCGAAGGCCGCGAACGCGCCCGAGCTCAAGCAAGCCTTTGAGACGCATCTCGACCAGACCGAAGGCCATGTCGAGCGCCTGACGGGGGTCTTCGACATCATCGG
Source organism: Allobosea sp. (assembly GCA_039808685.1). GTDB lineage: Bacteria > Pseudomonadota > Alphaproteobacteria > Rhizobiales > Beijerinckiaceae > Allobosea. The sequence continues at coordinate 38,331 of JBDHTM010000038.1, forward strand.
CAAGGCACCGCGCGGCAAGACATGCGACGCCATTCTCGGGATCATCGAGGAGGGCAAGGGAATCATCGAGGAATTCGAGGGCAGCCCAGCCCTCGATGCTGGCCTCGTCGCGGCGGCGCAGGCCGTCGAGCATTACGAGATCGCGCGCTACGGCACCCTGAAGGCCTGGGCGCAGCAGCTCGGCCTGAAGGAAGCCGTCAGGCTCCTCGACCAGACCCTGGGAGAGGAAGAGAAGACCGACCAGCTTCTGACGAAGCTTGGAACCACCTCCATCAACAAGCAGGCCGCCTAGGCGCTGCCGGCGTTCGGCCTCGCCCGGGCGCCGGGCCGCCATCCTGGCCAGGCTGGAGGACGGGCGGATATAAGGTGCGGGCTTGGTCGCGATATGGCTTGAGTGACCGGCGGTTTCCTTGCGCTCAGCCTTGCAGGCCAAGGGATCTTCGGCTGGTTCGCCATGCGCAAGAGCAGGCCGCTCATCGCCGGGCGGCCGCATTCACCGGCCACTTCATCGACTGCTGCGGAACATGCTGGAGAACTGGCAATCCGTGTTCCCGCAACTGTTCCCGCAGGGGGAGGGCGTGGCGATCCTGCGCAAGGTCGACAGCGGCAGCCTGATCGCGATGATCGACCGCGACTATGCCGGCCGCTACACGGATCACCGCTATGTCAGAGAGCACCAATCTTGAGTCCCGGGCCGTCGCCTGTTTCGAGACGGTCGACGCTCTGGCGGAGCGGCTGATCGGACTCGCCGCCAGCCGGGCTCTGCGTCTGGTGACGGTCGAGTCCTGCACGGCCGGCCTGCTGGCGAACCGCCTGTCGCGCCCGTTCGGGGCGGCGGCGGTTCTGGCCGGCGGTTTCATTACCTATACAAAGGCCACCAAGGCCCAGCTCGTCGGCGTATCGCGCGAACTCCTTGCCGCGCGCACGGCCGTGCATGCCGATGTCGCGAAGGCGATGGCCACCGGCGCACTCGCCCGCGCCGATGCAGATCTGGCGCTGACGGTCACGGGCGTCACCGGCGCGGAGCCGGATGAGGACGGCAATCCCGTCGGACGCGTCTTCATCGGCTATGCCACCTCCGAGAACGCGGCAAGTCTTCACTGCGAATTCGGGAGCCTCGCGCCGGAAGCGCTGTCGCATCTGGCCGTGCAGGCCGCTCTCACATTCGCGCTATCACAGCTTGGCGATCCGGCTGCGCGCCGCGCCATGGCGGGCGATTGATCATGCGAAAACCGGGATGGCAGAGCCATCCCGGTGCGCCGTGTCAGATCCGAGACTGGATCAGCGCCTGTGATCC
>JBDHTM010000039.1:0-39316 GCA_039808685.1 Allobosea sp.
CCACCTTCTGCGCGGACGCGGGGAGGCGTGAGACGCGCTTGCGCGGCAAGGCGTCGCGGGTCTAGACCCAAGACATGAACGACGCCCTGCCTCGCCGCGAACGCTCCTCCCTCACCGGCTTCGCGATCAACCGGCTCGACCGGCGCGAAGACCTGCGCAACAAACCCGATGCGGTGACGGCCCTGCGCCATCGCTCGGATACGCGGATCGCGGTCGTCGCGGGCGAGACGCCGATCCTGAAGCGCCTCGACGGCGAGGCACTGACGGTCTGGTTCAGCCATGGCGAGACCGAGTTGCTCGGCCCGGCCGCCGAGGAAATCTTCATGGGGCTGGCCGAAGACGGCACGCCGCGCTTCGGGCGCCTGCTCGACAAGGCTTTGGCCGAACCGCTGAAGGAGCGGCCCGAGCTGTTCGTCACCGACCTGCGCTCGGTCGCGCTGAAGCGCATCGTGCCGGAGGACGAGGTCGGGCCGCTCGGCGAGGCCAAGGCCGTTCTCGACTGGCATGCGCGCCACCGCTTCTGCGCCCAGTGCGGCGGGCAGACGGTCTCCGGCGCCTCGGGCTGGCGGCGCGAATGCACATCCTGCGGCGCGCTGCATTTCCCGCGCACCGACCCGGTCGTGATCATGCTGGTGACGCGCGGCGATGCCTGCCTGCTGGCGCGCCAGGCCCGGTTCGCGCCCGGCATGTATTCCTGCATCGCCGGCTTCGTCGAGCCGGGCGAGACATTGGAGGACGCAGTCCGGCGCGAGAGCTGGGAGGAAGCCGGTCTCAGGGTCGGCAACGTCCGCTACCTCGCCTCGCAGCCCTGGCCCTTCCCTTCCTCGATCATGATGGGCTGCATCGCCGAGGCGCTCGGCGACGAGATCACGCTCGACATGACCGAGCTCGAGGAAGGCCGCTGGTTCCCGCGCGCAGAGGTGCTGCAGATGCTGGAGGGCAAGCATCCCGACGGGCTCGCCTGCCCGCAGCATATCGCCATCGCCAACACGCTGGTGCGGGCCTGGGCGCTCGAAGGCGAACGGATCTGATCCGCCCGATCCGGCCCTGGAGAGCGAGCCATGTCCTCTGAGCAGAACGCGGTCGCGCAACGTATCGCGGCGAGCTTCGCCAAGCAGGGGCTGATGGCGACTTTGGGCGCAAGCCTCGGTACGATCGCGCCGGGCCGTGTCGAGATCGTGCTGACGCCCAGCCCGAGGGTGTCCCAGCAGCACGGCTTCGTCCATGCCGGCGCCGTCAGCGCCATCGCCGATACCGCGGCGGGCTATGCGGCGCTGAGCCTGATGGCGCCCAGCCGCGGCGTGCTGACGACGGAGTTCAAGATCAATCTCGTCGCGCCGGCTGCAGGCGAACGCCTCGTCGCGCGCGGCGAGGTCGTGAAGGCCGGCCGCACGCTGACGCTCGCGCAGGCCAAGGTCTTCGCCGAGGCCGGCGGGCAGGAGAAGCTCGTCGCCCTGCTGACCGCGACCTTGATGGCGATCGAAGGGCGCGAGGGCGTCAGCGACTGATGCCTTCGGACTGCTGCGCGCCTTACTCGCCGGCTTCCTCGATCGTCGAGCGGAAGTCATTGGCGGGGTAGACGCCCATGATCTTCATCTCCTTCGAGAAATAGGAGAGCTCGTCGAGCGCGCGACGCAGCGCCGGATCGTCGGGATGGCCCTCGACATCGGCATAGAACATCGTCGCCGAGAAATGGCCGTCGACCATGTAGCTTTCCAGCTTGGTCATGTTGATGCCGTTGGTGGCGAAGCCGCCCATCGCCTTGTAGAGCGCGGCGGGGATGTTACGGACGCGGAACATCAGCGTCGTCACGGTCTTGCCGACACCCTGGCGGGCATATTCCGGATATTTCGAGAGCACGACGAAGCGCGTGGTGTTGTGCTTCTCGTCCTCGATGTCCTCCATCAGGATATTGAGACCGTAGACATCGGCCGCGATGCGCGGGGCAATCGCGGCTCGAGTGACGTCCCCCGCCTCGGCAACCTGGCGGGCGGAGCCAGCGGTGTCGGCGGCGACCTCGGCCTTGAGGCCGAGCTTGCGGATGATCTTGCGGCACTGGCCGAGCGCATGGATATGGCTCTGCACGGTCTTGACCGTCGCCAGCGTCGCGCCTTCCACTCCCATCAGGTGGAAGCGGATCGGCAGGAAGTGCTCGCCGATGATGTGCAGCCCCGAGCGCGGCAGCAGATGGTGGATATCGGCGACGCGCCCGGCGATCGAATTGTCGATCGGGATCATACCGTAGCGGGCCGTGCCGTCACTGACGGCCGAGAGCGCATCCTCGAAGGTGGCGCAGGGCAGAAGCTCGCAGTCCGGAAACACCTGGAGGGCCGCCTGCGAGGAGAAGGCACCGGGCTCACCCTGATAGGACACGACAAAAGACATGGGACGACTTCAGGCTCCTCGGCTTCTTGTTATGACGCGCTTTGGCCGATCCGGCCTCAGCGCGATTTCAGGATCGTGCGGGCGCGGTCGAGATCGGGCGGCGTGTCGACGCCGCGCGGCACATGGTCGATGACCATGACGTCGATGCGCATGCCGGCCTCCAGTGCGCGCAATTGCTCCAGCTTCTCGCGCAATTCCAGCGGCGATTGCGGCAGGCTGACGAAACGGTCGAGCGCGGCGCGGCGATAGGCGTAGAGGCCGACATGGTGGTAGAGCGGCCCGTCGCCGTACGGAGCCGTCGCCCGGGTGAAATAGAGCGCGCGCATGTGGCCGGGCGCGATCTCGCTGCCGACGAGCTTCACGACGCTCGGCGCCGTCTTCTCCTCCTCGTCATCGATGACGCCGGCCAGCGTCGCGATATCCACAGCCGGATCGGCGAGCGGCTTCACTGCCGCCGCGATGGCTGAGGGAGCCAGTGTCGGGAAATCGCCCTGCACATTGACGATGATGTCGTAATGCCTGTCGGCGTCGAGGATATCCGCAGCTTCCTTGATGCGGTCCGAGCCGGTCTGGTGGCTCGCGCTGGTCATCACCGCCTTGCCGCCGGCCGCCTCGATCGCAGCCGCGATTTCCGGCGCATCGGTCGCAACAGCGACGTCTCCGGCGCCGGATTGGACCGCGCGGCGCCAGACATGGACGATCATCGGCTCGCCATGGATGTCGGCGAGCGGCTTGCCGGGCAGGCGCGTGGCCTGCATGCGAGCGGGGATCAGGATCAGCGGACGGGCCATTTTGGGGCGTGCTCGGCTCGGGCGGCAAAAAGTCTCAAACGGTGCGTGCTTATACGAGTTGCAATGAAGCGCGCAAAGCGGTTAAGCAACGGCGGAAGCTGGAGCCTTTCAAGACTCCGGCCAAGCGCTATCTCGTCTCCCGCGCCTTGGGCCGCGGAGGGCACCAGGGTTCGGATACGATGAACATCGAAGCCAACAAGATCGCCGGCGCGGTTCTCTCCACGCTACTCGTGGTGATGGGCCTCAACATGACGGCCGGCATCGTCTTCGCGCCGAAGAAGCCGGCCGTGACGGGCTTCGACCTGCCGAGCGAGGAGCCGGCCCATGGCGGCGGCGGAGCGGCTGCTGCCGCGGCCGAGGAGCCGATCGCGGTTCGCCTCGCCAAGGCCGATCCCGCCAAGGGCGAGAAGGCCACCGGCGCCTGCAAGGCCTGCCACACTTTCGAGAAGGGCGGCGCCAACAAGGTCGGCCCGCATCTGTTCGGCGTCTATGGCCGCAACGAAGGCTCCGTCGAAGGTTTCGGCTACTCCGCCGCGATGAAGGGCCGTAACGACAAGACCTGGGACGCCGACGCGCTCGACCATTTCCTGAAGAACCCGAAGGCCTATGTGCCGGGCACGGCCATGGCCTTCGCCGGCATCGCCAAGCCCGAGACCCGCGCCGATGTCGTCGCCTATCTGAACTCGCTCTCGGATTCGCCGCAGCCGCTGCCGAAGCCCTGAGCTTCGGCCACTCGCGACCATTCGCTACGACAAGCCGGGCTTTCGCCCGGCTTTTTGTTTGGCCTCGCCTTGCTCCCGCCTTCGGCTTGCCCGCACAATCCCATCCGGCCATTGCCGTAGCCTTCCGCACAGGCGACACAGGACAACGGCGAATCAGATGGAGACGCGAAACGATGGCGATGCGCATCACACGCCGCAGGTTGCTGGAAGCCGCAGGTGCCGCGACCGTCGCGGGCACCCTGCCGGGGCTTCCCGGCGCGGCGCTGGCGCAGGAGACCGAATCGCACGGGCTCTCGACCTTCGGCGAGCTCGCCCTGCCCGCCGACTTTCCGCATTTCGCCTATGTGAACCCGAAGGCGCCGAAGGGCGGCCTGCTGACGATGCAGATCAAGCGGGCCGGCGGCAACCAGAGCTTCGACACCTTCAACACGCTCAACACCTATGTGTTGCAGGGTGATGGGGCGGCGGGCATGGACGCCTGCTTCGACAGCCTGATGGCCGGCTCCGGCGACGAGCCCGGCTCGGTCTATGGGCTGCTCGCCAAGAGCGTCGCGGTCTCCGCGGACAAGCTGACCTATCGCTTCCGCCTGCGGCCCGAAGCGAAATTCCATGACGGATCGCGGGTGACGGCCCGCGACGTCGCCTTCTCGATGAACATCCTGAAGGCCAAGGGACACCCGTCCTATCGCCTGCTCCTGAACGAGCTCGTCTCGGCCGAAGCCGAGAGCGACGACATCCTCCTGGTGAAGCTCTCGCCGAAGCGCGGACGCGACCTGCATCTCGTCATCGCCGGCCTGCCGGTCTTCTCCGAAAAATACTGGTCGACGCGCGACTTCACCGCCTCGACGCTGGAGCCGCCGCTCGGCTCCGGCGCCTACAAGGTCGGGCGCTTCGAACAGGGCCGCTTCATCGAGTTCGAGCGCGTGGCGGACTACTGGGGCAAGGACCTGCCGGTGAATATCGGCACCAACAATTTCGACCGGGTGCGCTGGGAGTATTTCCGCGACCGGCAGGTGGCCTTCGAGGCTTTCAAGGGCGGTGCCATCACCTTCCAGGAAGAGTTCACCTCGCGCATCTGGGCGACCGGCTACGATTTTCCGGCCGTGCACGAAGGCAAGGTCAAGAAGGAGGCCCTGCCGAAGACCGAGCCGGTCGGCTCGCAGGGCTGGGTCTACAATATCCGGCGCGAGAAATTCGCCGATCCGCGCATCCGCGAGGCGCTGGGATTGGCCTTCGATTTCGAATGGACGCGCAAGACCATCATGTTCGGCTCCTACGAGCGCATGACCTCCTATTTCGAGAATTCGGATTCGAAGGCGGTCGGCAAGCCCTCAGCCGAGGAGCTCAAGCTGCTCGAGCCCTGGCGCGGCAAGGTCCCCGAGGAGGTCTTCGGCGAGCCTTTCCTGCCGCCGGTCTCGGACGGCTCGGGCAGCGACCGCACCCTGCTGCGCAGGGCCGACGAGATGCTGCGCGCCGCCGGCTGCAAGCGCGACGGCAATGTGCTGAAGCTGCCGAACGGCCAGCCCTTCGAGATCGAGTTCCTCGATTCCACCCCCGCCCTGCAGCCGCATACCCAGCCCTTCCAGGCCAATCTGAAGCGGCTCGGCATCAACGCCACCTCGCGCCTCGTCGATCCCGCGCAATACCAGCGCCGCCTCGACGAGTTCGATTTCGATATCATCAGCCGGGCGCTCTCGGGCGGGGCGATCCCCAGCGACTCGCTTCGCATCGTCTATGGCTCGGAAGCGGCGAAGACCAAGGGTTCGCGCAATGTCGCCGGCATCAGCGACCCCGCCATCGACGCGATGATCGAAAGGATCGGCCAGGCCAAGACCTATGCCGACTGCATCGTCGCCGCGAAATGCCTCGACCGTCTGCTGCGGGCCGGCCGCTATTGGATCCCGATGTGGTGGAACGACGAGGAATGGCTGGCCTATTGGGACATGTACGACCGGCCGGCGACCAAGCCGAAATACTCCTCCGGCGCGCCGGGCATCTGGTGGTACGACGCCGAGAAGGCCAAGCGGATCGGAAAGGCGTGATGGTGTGGAACCTCCGCGTCATCCCGGAGCTTCGCCGAGCGAAGAGCCCGGAACCCAGAACCGATGCCGGCAACTGTCTGGGCTCGAACGCGTTCCTCTTCTCGATCAAGGGCATTGGTTCTGGGTTCCGGGCTCAGACCTTCGGTCTGCCCCGGAATGACGGCGGAGCCTCATGCTGAGCTATATCGCCCGGCGCCTCGCGCTGATGGTACCGACGCTGTTCGGCATCCTGCTCGTTTCCTTCGTCATCGTGCAGTTCGCGCCGGGCGGGCCCGTGGAGCGGGTGATCTCGCAGCTCCAGAACCCGAATAGCGGCGCGTCCGACCGTGTCGGCGGCGGCCAGGGCGGCGATGCCGGGGCGCAGAGCGAGGCTAGTGCCTATCGCGGCGCGCAAGGTCTCGACCCCGCCTTCATCAAGGAACTGGAAAAGCAGTTCGGCTTCGACAAGCCGGCGCCCGAGCGCTTCCTGAAGATGCTCGGCGACTATGCCCGCTTCGATTTCGGGCGCAGCTATTTCCGCGACGCGCCGGTGCTGCAATTGATCAAGGAGAAGCTGCCGGTCTCGATCACGCTCGGCCTCTGGATGACGCTGATCTCCTACGCGATCTCGATCCCGCTCGGCATCCGCAAGGCGATGAAGGAGGGCTCGCGCTTCGACACCTGGACGAGCGCGGTCGTCATCGTCGGCTACGCCATCCCGAGCTTCCTGTTCGCGATCCTGCTGATCGTGCTCTTCGCCGGCGGCTCGTTCTGGCAGATATTCCCGCTAAGAGGCCTGACCTCCGACAACTGGGCCGAACTCAGTCTCTTCGGGAAAGCCAAGGACTATCTCTGGCATATCGCCCTGCCGGTGCTCGCCATGGCACTCGGCGCCTTCGCCACCTCGACGCTGCTGACCAAAAACTCCTTCCTCGACGAGATCAGGAAGCAATACGTGCTGACCGCCCGGATGAAGGGCTTGAGCGAGCGGCGCGTGCTCTACGGCCATGTCTTCCGCAATGCGATGCTGATCGTCATCGCCGGCTTTCCCGGTGCCTTCGTGCATGCGCTTTTCGCGGGCTCGCTGCTGATCGAGACGATCTTCTCGCTCGACGGGCTCGGCCTCCTCTCCTTCGAGGCGATCGTCAACCGCGACTATCCCGTGGTCTTCGCCAATCTCTACATCTTCTCGCTGATCGGCCTCGTCGTGCATCTCATCACCGACCTGACCTATAGCTGGGTCGATCCCCGCATCGATTTCGAGAGCCGGGAGGCGTGAGCATGGACACGCTGATCGACGCTCCCCCGCCCGCCCTGCGCAGCGATATCCCGCTCGCGCCGGCCGAGGCCAAGCAGGGCTGGCTCAAGCTCTCGCCGATCAACCGGCGCCGGCTGAACAACTTCAAGGCCAACAAGCGCGGCTGGTGGTCGCTCTGGCTTTTCCTCGCGCTCTTCGTGCTGACGCTCTTCGCCGAGTTCATCGCCAACGACCGGCCGCTCGTGGTGCGCTACAAGGACGAGTGGCTGTTCCCGGTCGCGGTGAATTACCCCGAAGAGAAATTCGGCGGCTTCCTCGCCACCACCGATTATCGCGACCCGGTCATCGCCAAGGAGATCGCGGCCAACGGCTTCGCCATCTGGCCGCCGATCCGCTACTCCTATCGCACGCATAATCTCGACCTGCCGGTGCCGGCGCCGGCACCACCGACCTGGCTGCTCAAGGACGAGCAGTGCAAGGCAATCGCGGAACGCACGGGCGGTAAGACCTGCCGCGACCTTGAGTGGAACTGGCTCGGCACCGATGACCAGGGCCGCGACGTGGTCGCGCGCCTGATCTACGGCTTCCGCATCTCCGTGCTGTTCGGGCTGATCCTCTGCGCCTTTTCCTCGGTGATCGGCATCGCGGCCGGCGCCATCCAGGGCTATTTCGGCGGTTGGACCGACCTGATCTTCCAGCGGCTGATCGAGATCTGGACCTCGATCCCGGCGCTTTACCTGCTGATCATCGTCGCGGCGATCATCACGCCCGGCTTCTTCGTGCTGCTCGGCATCCTCCTGCTGTTTTCCTGGGTGGCGCTGGTCGGCGTCGTCCGCGCCGAGTTTCTGCGGGCGCGCAATTTCGAATATGTCCGGGCGGCTCGCGCACTCGGCCTCTCCAACCGCACCATCATGATCCGGCACCTGCTGCCGAATGCGATGGTGGCGACGCTGACCTTTCTGCCCTTCATCCTGAACGGCTCGATCACCACGCTGACCTCGCTCGACTTCCTCGGCTTCGGCCTGCCGCCGGGCTCGCCGTCGCTCGGCGAATTGCTGGCGCAGGGCAAGTCGAACCTGCAGGCGCCCTGGCTCGGCCTCTCGGGCTTCATCGTGATCGCGCTGATGCTGTCGCTGCTGATCTTCATCGGCGAGGCCGTGCGCGACGCCTTCGACCCGCGGAAGACCTTCGCATGACCGCGCCGCTGCTTTCCGTCGAAGACCTCTCCGTCGCCTTCCGCCAGGGCGGGCGGGAGACGCTCGCCGTCGACCGCGTCTCCTTCTCGATCGCCAAGGGCGAGACGCTGGCGCTGGTCGGCGAGTCCGGCTCCGGCAAGTCGGTCTCGGCGCTGTCGATCCTCAAGCTCCTGAACTATCCGGCGGCGCATCACCCTTCGGGCAGGGTGCTGTTCAACGGGCTGGACCTGATCGCGGCCGACGAAGACGCGATGCGCAAGGTGCGCGGCAACGACATCACCATGGTGTTCCAGGAGCCGATGACCTCGCTCAACCCGCTCCATACGATCGAGCGGCAGATCGGCGAGATCCTCGAACTGCACAAGGGCCTGCGCGGCGAGAAGGCGCGCGCCCGCACGCTGGAGCTGCTCGACCTCGTCGGCATCCGCGACGCCAAGAGCCGGCTCGGCGCCTATCCGCACCAGCTCTCCGGCGGCCAGCGCCAGCGCGTGATGATCGCGATGGCGCTCGCCAACGAGCCGGACCTGCTCATCGCCGACGAGCCGACCACGGCGCTCGACGTCACCGTGCAGGCCCAGATCCTGAAGCTGCTGAAGGAGCTTCAGGCCCGGCTCGGCATGGCCATGCTGTTCATCACCCATGATCTCGGCATCGTCCGGCGCATCGCCGACCGGGTCTGCGTGATGCTGAAGGGCAAGGTCGTCGAGCATGGTCCTGTTGCCGAGATCTTCGCCAATCCCCAGCACGACTATACCAAGCGCCTGCTCGCGGCCGAGCCGAAGGGGCGCCCTGCCCCGGTCCCGGCTGATGCCGCGACGCTGCTGGAGGCCGGGCCGGTCAAGGTCTGGTTCCCGATCAAGTCCGGCCTGCTGCGGCGCATCAGCGGCCATGTGAAAGCGGTGGACGGCATCTCGGTGAAGGTCCGCGAGGGCGAGACACTGGGCGTCGTTGGCGAGTCCGGCTCGGGCAAGACCACGCTCGGCCTCGCCATCCTCAGGCTGATCTCGTCGGAAGGGCCGATCGTCTTCCTCGGCGACCGCATCGACGGCTTGTCCAGCAAGCAGGTGCGGCCGAAGCGCCGGGATCTGCAGGTCGTCTTCCAGGACCCCTATGGCTCGCTCTCGCCGCGCATGTCGGTGGCCGAGATCGTGGCCGAGGGGCTCGCCATCCAGCAGCCGAACCTGAGCTATCAGCAGCGCCGCGAGGTGGTGGCACAGGCGCTCGCCGATGTCGGTCTCGATCCGGCGGCGATGGATCGCTACCCGCACGAATTCTCCGGCGGCCAGCGCCAGCGCATCGCGATCGCGCGGGCCATGGCGCTCGATCCGAAATTCGTCGTGCTGGACGAGCCGACCTCGGCGCTCGACATGTCCGTGCAGGCGCAGATCGTCGAATTGCTGCGGGGTCTCCAAAGCAAGCGCAAGCTGGGCTATCTCTTCATCAGCCATGACCTCAAGGTGGTCAGGGCGCTGTCGCATCGGGTGGTCGTGATGCAGAACGGCAAGGTGGTCGAGGAAGGCCCAGCCGAGGCGATCTTCGCTTCGCCGCGCGAGGCCTACACCCAGGCGCTGCTGGCGGCCGCGCTCAATCTCGACACCGCCAACACCGCCGCCGTGAGGGACTGAGCATGGCGCGCGCGCTCCTGATCGTGCTGGATTCGGTCGGCTGCGGCGGCGCGGCCGATGCCGCTGCCTATGGCGATGCGGGCTCGGACACGCTCGGCCATATCGCCGAAGCCTGCGCCGACGGGCGCGGCGATCGCGAGGGCCTGCGCAGCGGGCCACTCAAACTGCCGAACCTCGTGCGCCTCGGACTTGCCCATGCCTGCGAGATATCGACCGGCCAGCCACTCGCCGGCATCGCGAAACCGTCCAGACCCGAAGGGCGTTGGGGCTACGGCGTCGAGATCAGCCAGGGCAAGGACACGCCGTCGGGCCATTGGGAAATCGCCGGTTGCCCAGTGCCCTTCCAGTGGGGCTATTTCACCGACCTCGTGGACTCCTTCCCGCCGGAGCTCGTCGCCGGCATCGTCAAGCAAGGCGCCCTGCCCGGCATCCTCGGCAACAAGCACGCCTCGGGCACCGCGATCATCGATGAACTCGGGCCGGAGCATATCCGGACGGGCAAGCCGATCTGCTACACCTCGGTCGATTCCGTGCTGCAGATCGCGGCGCATGAGGAGCATTTCGGGCTCGACCGGCTCTATGCCCTCTGCAAGACCGTGCGCGGCCTCGTCGATCCCTTGCGGATCGGGCGCGTCATCGCGCGGCCCTTCGTCGGATCGCCGGAGGAAGGCTTCACGCGCACCGGCAACCGCAAGGATTTCGCCATCCCGCCACCGGACGAGACGATCCTCGACCGGCTGACGGCACAAGGGCGGACCGTCGTGACCGTCGGCAAGATCGGTGACATCTTCGCACATCGCGCCACCGGCACGGAGATCAAGCCCTTCGGCAATGCGGCGATGCTCGATGCGGCCCTGGAAGCCTGGGACGGCCTGCCGGATGGCGGCTTCTGCTTCGTCAATCTCGTCGATTTCGATACCGAGTTCGGCCATAGGCGCGACATTCCCGGCTATGCCGCAGCGCTTGAGGCCTTCGACCGTCGCCTGCCGCATATCGAGGCGGCCTTGAGACCGGGCGACATCACCGTCGTCACCGCCGACCACGGCAACGATCCAAGCTGGCCCGGCACCGACCATACCCGCGAGCATGTGCCGATCCTCGCCTTCGGTCCGGGTGTCGGCGCGGAACCGCTTGGCCGGCGCAGCAGCTTCGCCGATATCGCGGCGAGCCTCGGCAGCTTCCTCGGCGTCGGACCGGTCGGCCCCGGCCGCCCCTGGTAAAGCTCTCAGGCCGCCGCGACGCGCTCGCAAAAACTCGCCACGTCCTGGCGGATCTCCTGCGCCTGCCGGGCGAGCGCGCTTGCCGCATCCTGCAATTGCTGGGCGGCGCCATGGGTCTGGCGGGTCATGACCTCGAAGCCGCCGGCGACATCGGCGCTGCGCTGCGCGCCCTCGAAGGACAGCCGGACCTGATGGGCAATCTCAGCCGTGGCGCGGCTCTGCTCGTCGACGGAGAGCGCGATCGCATTGGCGACGCTCTCGACTTCGCCGACCGCCTCGACGATGTCGCGGATCGCCCTGAGCGAGCGTTGGGAGGCCTGCTGCATCGTGCCGATCTGCTGCGAGACCTCGTCGGTGGCCTTGGCGGTCTGGGCCGAGAGCGTCTTGACCTCGCTGGCGACGACCGCAAAGCCACGGCCCATCTCCCCGGCGCGGGCCGCCTCGATCGTGGCGTTGAGCGCGAGCATGCTGGTCTGGGCGGCGATGCCGCGGATGATCTCGACGACGGCGCCGACGCTCTCGCTGCTCTGCGCAAGATGCTCGATCTCGGCGCTGGCGCGGCGAGCGAGCTCTGCCGCCGCCTTCGAGCCATCGGCCGACTGGCTGGCATTGCGGCCGATCTCGCCGATGGAGGCGACGAGCTCCGTGCTCGCAGCCGAAAGATGGTCGATGCTGTCCATCGTGCCGGCGGCCGAATCCGAGACCATCGCGGTCTGGCCCCGGACACGGTCGGAGGTTTCGGTCAGCGCGCCGGCTTCGGTCTTCATCGCTGCGGCGGAATTGTCGAGCACGGCCATGGCCTGCTCCATCTGGGAGCGGAAGCCGGCGACGACATCGCGCAGCATCTCCGCGCGCCGCCCGAGCTCCTCGGCGAGGTTGCGCTCCTTCTCGCCGGCGACACGCTCCCGCTCGGCCACCTCCTGCGCCCGCGCCAGGCTCCGCTCGTTCGCGGCGAACATGCGCTGCAGCACGACCGCGAAGCCTGCCAGGAAAGACGTCTCGATGATGACGATCACCGCATGGAGCAGCACGCGCCACAGGTTGCCGCCCTGGTAGAAGACCGCCGCCGGCAGCACATATTGCAGCACGAGATGGTGCGCGGCCGTCAGCGCGGCTCCGATCAGGATCGGCCGCCAGTCGCAGAAGCCCGCCAGCAGGGCCAGCACCGCGAAATAGTACATATGGATGTCAGGCTGCCAGGGATGGCCGGCGAAGCTGAACACCAGGATCGAGACCTGTCCGATCAGGACGGCCGCGATGACGAGCTGCGTCACGATGACCGGGCCGGCCAGTCGATAGGACAGCACGGCCGCAAGGGCGGCCATCGCGGCAATGAGAACCGGAACGACGCCGGAGCTTCCATTGACCCAGAAGCCGAGCGCAAGCAGCGGCACATGCAGCAGTCCAAGCGCGAGCAGAGCCTGCGCGACCCTGTCGCGGACCACTGACAAGGACCAGATCATGACAGTTTTTCCGTTCGGCCGGGGATGTCGAGGCATCCGGCAAGGCCCGCGAGGACGAGGGAGAACCATGCCCCCCGGGGCAATGACCGTGTCTGTCCGCCCGGCGTCGGCGCAACGACGACGATCGCGGGGAGACGGCCGCTGCGCAGGACGCGATGACCGGCGGCGAAACTACGCGCGATCGCTTCGGCACCATCTGTCCAGGGCGGGAAGACGATGGCGACCGGCACAGTGCCGTCAGTCGCCCGAGGCAGGCTTACGAGCGCCCCGAGGCTCACCAGCAGGCACACCAGTCCGACGACGAAGCCACCGACAGGCGACAACCGCTCTGCGCGCGCTGCACCCGGTTCCGCAGAAGATGTCGAAGGCATAGGCGGGAAATGTCTCGAAGCGACGGCGACGTAGCGGCGAAGCAAACCTGCCGACGTAAAATTTTACTTAAGCCGTTCACCTGCGTTGAAGGGTGATCCTTCGTCCGGACACGCGTTTACCCTTCATCAACGAGGGAGATTTACAACTTTTAGTTGTATTCATCTCCGAGGAATGGCCATGCTGCCTGCCCTGTCCCGCTACTCCCGAAACCAGCGCGCAACGACCGCCGTCGAGTTCGCCTTCGTCGCTCCGGTCCTTCTGCTGCTTCTCGTCGGCATCATGGGCTACGGCTACGTCTTCGGGATCTACCACAGCATCCAGCAGATCGCCGCCGAAGCCGCACGTTCGTCCGTATCGGGCCTGAGCGATACCGAGCGATCCCAGATCGCCCGCGATTTCGTCGCCGCCCATGCCGGCTCCTACGCCTTCATCGATCCGGGGAAAGTCCGGGTCCGTACCGGCCAGACCGGCCCGCAGCTGCAGAGTTTCGAGGTCGCGGTCGCCTACGACATGAGCGGCTCGGTCTATGACAATCTCGGCAGGCTGGTTTCGCTTCCACAACCGATGATTGAGCGCCGGGCCATCGTCCAGCGCGGCGGATACTGATCGCTTTTTTGGGGATCTCATGCCAGCGAGAGGCGCTCCATGCTCAGGCTCAGGAACTTCGCAGGGGACCAGAAGGGCGGCACCGCGATCCTCTTCGCGATCTCCGCAACCATGCTGTTCGGCTTCGGGGCGATGGCTGTCGACGTCGGCAATTTCTTCTACGAGAAACGCAAGCTGCAGACCGCCAACGACCTTGCCGCTCTCGCGGCGGCAAGCGACCTGCCGCGGGCGCTGGCCGCCGCCCAGTCCAGCGCCACGCTGAACGGCTTTTCCGGCAGCATGATCCAGGCGCTGCAGACCGGCATCTACACCCCCGACCCGGAGCGGGCGCCGGAGGCCCGTTTCGTGCCGGGCCCGGCCGCAACCGCAAATGCGGTCAGGATCGATATGCTGACTACCGCGCCGCTGCTGCTCGGGCGGGTCCTGACATCGTCGGCCGCCCCGCAGGTGCAAGGGTCGGTCCCCCGTTCCACGGGAAGCGCATCGGCCCTGGCGAGCACCAGCGGCGACGTGCCGATCGGCTCCAGCGCCATTGCCATCCACGATGGCCAGGCCTCCTTCGCCGTCGGCTCCCGCCTGCTCAAGCTCGATGGCGGCCTGCTCAATAGCCTGCTCGGAGGGCTGCTGGGCGGCACCGTCTCGCTGTCGGTCATGGATTACGACGCGCTGATCAAGTCCCGCGTCGATCTGTTCGACTTCGCGAAGCGCCTCGCCGCCCGCCTCAACCTGACGGCGGCGACCTATGACGACGTGCTGAAGGCCGATGCCCGGCTCGGCGACGTGCTGGCGGCAGTCGTCGACGCCTCCCGCGACCACGACACGCGCAGCGGCACCGCGACCGCGGCGCTCGGCCGGATCGCCACCACATCGGTGAGCAACCTGCCGGTCAACCTCGCCTCCCTGATCTCCTTCGGCCCCGCAGGTGACAAGCCGCTCGCTGGACCCAAACCGCTCGCGGCTTCGCTCACGGCGCTCGATATCGTCTCGGCGGTCGCCCAGATTGCCAATGGCAACCGCCAGATCGATGTCGGCCTCAACCTCAATCTACCCGGCATCGCCGCCGCCTCATTGAAGCTCGGCATCGGCGAGCGGCCGGTCGGTACCAGCCTGATGCGCATCGGCCGCACGGGCGCCAGCGTCCACACGGCACAGACGCGGCTCCTGCTCAACGTCGACCTCGTCGGCTCGGGCGCCGCCCCGCTGGTCCGGCTGCCGCTCTATCTCGAACTCGCCGCCGCGACCGCCCGGCTTACCGGCATCCAATGCGCGCCCGGCGACGTCTCGACCTCGCGCGTCACGCTCGGCGTGACGCCGGCCGTGGTCGATGCCTGGATCGGGCAGGTCTCGACGGCGGAATTCAGCAATTTCAACAGGGCACCGAATCCGCCCGCAGCTACCCTCGTCAATGCCGCCGGGCTCGCCAAGGTCACGGGCCGTGCCCATGTGACGATGACCAATCTCGCGGAGGCCGCAATCAGCTTCAACTACGCGGAGATCCAGCGCGGCGACAAGAAGACCACCTCGACCCAGAATTTCGTCGCCACCCTGCTGGGACGTCTCATCGGCGATCTGGAATTGCGCGTGGAAGCCCTCGGGCTCGGCCTGGGGCTGCCGGGCCTGGACGGGCTCGTCAGCGGCATCATCAGTGGCGCAGCGACGCCGCTCGACCAGATCCTCAACGGCGTCCTCGGCACACTCGGCATCGGGTTAGGCCAGGCCGATAGCTGGGTCAGCGGCGTGCGCTGCGGCGGAGCGGTGCTGGTGCGGTGAGCGCCCCTAGCTCTGCAGCCGCTGCTTGATCCGCTTGATCAAGCCGTCCCGGACGTCCCGATAGGCATCGAGCTTCTGCTCGCGCGAGCCCTGGAAGACGGTGGGATCGACGGTCGGCCAATATTCCACCTCGGCGGCGTGGGTTCGCGTCAGGTCCAGCGCCTTGTGATGGGCCTCGGGCGAGAGCGTGATGATCAGGTCGAAATTGAGTCCCTCCCATTCCTCGAGCTCCTCGACCGATTTCGGCTTGTGGCGGCTGAGGTCTATCCCGATCTCATCGAGCACCGTCAGCACGAAGCCGTCGGCCTCGCCCTTGCGGGCCCCGGCCGACTGGACATAGATCGACTTGCCGAAGAAATGCTTGGCCAGGGCCTCGGCCATCGGCGAGCGCACGGCGTTCATCGCGCACATGAACAGCACGCTCTGGACCTTGCGCGGGAGCTCCAAGCGCGTCAGCCCTTCCAATGCAGGGCGTAGATCAGCGTGAAGAGGCGGCGCGCCGTATCGAAATCGACCTCGACCTTGTTGGCCAGCCGCTCCGCCAGGATGGCGGCCGCCTCGTCATGCAGGCCGCGCCGGCCCATGTCGATCGCCTCGATCTGCGCCGGCGTCGAGGTGCGGATCGCCGCGTAATAGCTGTCGCAGACCAGCTCATAATCCTTGATGATGCGCCGGAACGGGCTGAGCGAGAGGTGATGCGTCACCACCGGCGCGCCATCGGCTTCCTTGATCTCGAAGACGAGACGGCGCTCGACCATGGCAAGATGCGCGAGGTAAGGGCCGCCATCGTGATCGGGGATGACGAAGCTGTTGCGCTCGATCAGGTCATAGATCGCGACGGCGCGCTCATGCTCCTGGTCGGGCGTGCCGCGGCCAAGCGAATTCTCGTCGAGAGTCAGGCCGACCAGGCGCTGGGTGGAATCGGTCGAGACGTCGGACATCGCTCCTCCGGCCGCGGCACCGCCTGCCCGGCGACGCCGAAATCACTAAGCTCCAGAGCATCCCTCTTGCGAAAAACCGGCTCCCGCTTTTTCGCGCATGCTCTAGCGATTGAGCCTGATCGTCACGGATCGGCCGTGCGCCTGCAAGCCCTCCGCTTCAGCCAATTGCGTGGCGGCAGAGGCCAGGGCGCGCAAGCCCCCGGGGCCGCATTTCAGGAGCGAGGTCCGCTTCATGAAATCGCCGACGCCAAGCCCGGAGGAGAAGCGGGCCGAGCGGGCCGTGGGCAGGACGTGGTTGGGACCGCCGACATAGTCGCCGATCGCCTCCGGCGTATGGCCACCCAGGAAGATCGCGCCGGCGTTACGGATCAGCCCTGCCAGCCGGTCCGGGTCAACCGTCATGATTTCCAGATGCTCGGGCGCGAGCCGGTCCACCAGCGGCACGGCAGCTTCGAGATCGGCGACGAGGAGGATCGCGCCAAATTCCTGCCAGCTCTTGCCGGCGATCCCGGCCCGCGGCAGCGTCGCCAACTGGGCCGCGACCGCCTTCTCGACCTCGGCGGCGAGTGCGGCATCGTCGGTCATCAGGATCGACTGGGCGGAGACGTCGTGCTCGGCCTGCGCCAACAGATCGGCGGCGATCCAGTCGGGATTAGCGCTGCGGTCGGCGATCACCAGCACCTCGGAGGGGCCGGCGATCATGTCGATGCCGACCTGGCCGAAGACGCGGCGCTTGGCAGCGGCGACATAGGCATTGCCGGGGCCGACGATCTTGGCAACCGGAGCGATCGCGGCCGTGCCATAGGCGAGCGCCGCGACGGCCTGCGCGCCGCCGATGCGATAGACCTCGTCGACGCCGGCAAGGCGGGCGGCGGCGAGCACCAGCGGATTGGTCTCACCACGCGGCGTCGGCGCGACCATGACGATGCGCGGCACGCCGGCGACCTTCGCCGGGATGGCGTTCATCAGCACGGAGGACGGGTAGCTCGCGGTGCCGCCGGGCACATAGAGCCCGACCGCCTCGATCGCGCTCCAGCGCCAGCCGGTGCCGACGCCAACCGCGTCCTCGACCCAGGAATCGGCCGGCTTCTGGCGGCGGTGATAAGCTTCGATACGCTCGCGCGCGGTTTCCAGCGCCGCCAGCAATTCGGGCGAGCAAGCCGCCACGGCTGCA
This sequence comes from Allobosea sp., assembly GCA_039808685.1. Lineage (GTDB taxonomy): Bacteria > Pseudomonadota > Alphaproteobacteria > Rhizobiales > Beijerinckiaceae > Allobosea. The sequence continues at coordinate 17,545 of JBDHTM010000039.1, forward strand.
TCGATCTCGGCCTCGGAGACACGCAAGGTCTCAGGCGTCAGGTCGAGCGCATCGAAGCGGGAGGTATAGTCGATGAGTGCGGCATCCCCCTTCGCGCGGACATCGGCGATGATGTCGGCGGCAATGCGGTCGACCTCCTCGGAGACCTCGCGCTTGGCGGAAAGCAGCGCCGCGAAGCTCTCGGCGAAGCGGGCATCCCTGTCGTCGAGCCTGATCGGCATGGGCATCCTCGGGGAATCCGAACTCTCTCAGTCGTCATTCCGGGCGTAGCGCAGCGAAGACCCGGAATCCATCGTAGAGCGCAGCCCCCTTCGATGGATCCCGGATCGGCGCCGCTTCGCGGCTTGTCCGGGATGACGGCGCGTTCTTAGACGAAGGGCGTGGAAGGTTGAAGCGTGCGCCGGCCGAAAATCGGTGACGGCCTTACGGGCTCAGGTGCCGTTGGGGTGGCCAGGCGTCGCGACCGCTTCCCAGACCGGGCCGAGATCCTTCATCTGGGCTTCGACGCATTCGACCGAGAGGCGGATCGCCGCCCCTTCCGAGAAATGCAGCGTCACGTCGCCGGCCGGCTCCTCGCCCAAATCGAAGGTGACGGCGAGAAGGTTCAGGACCTTGTCGGGATCGTTCTTGTTCAGCTTGGCGCTGCGCACGGACTGGACGCGGTCGAAATGCAGCGCCGTCAGACGACGTCGGCGCTGGCCGTGCTGGGCGCCCTCCCAGTCGAAGCGGCGCAGCGCGAGCGCGAAACGCTGCTCGCGCGGCAGGTAGACGATATCGGCCGCCTTCAGCACCGCATCCTGAAGATGGGCTGAGACAATCGCGAGGTCATCGGCATCGAGCGCGATGAGCTTGAGCGGGTCGGCGGCATCGTCTGACATGGTTTTGTTCTGACGAGCCGCCTCGAGAAAATCAACAGCCGAGAATCAGCCGCTGATGCGTTCGACGACCGCGCCGCAGCGGCCGAGCTTGGCTTCCAGTGCCTCGAAACCGCGGTCGAGATGATAGACGCGGTTGATCGTGGTGTCGCCTTCAGCCGCCAGCCCGCCGATCACCAGCGAGACCGAGGCACGCAGATCAGTCGCCATCACTGGCGCGCCAGTCAGCTTCTCGACGCCCTCGACATGGGCGACATCGCCGTCCAGCCGGATCTTCGCGCCGAGGCGGGCGAGTTCCTGCACATGCATGAAGCGGTTCTCGAAAATGGTCTCGCGGATGCGCGAGGTGCCCTTGGCCCGCGTCATCAGCGCCATGAACTGCGCCTGCAGGTCGGTCGGGAAGCCCGGGAAGGGATCGGTGTCGACATCGACCGCCTCGATGCCATGGCCATTGCGACGCACGCGGATGCCTTCGTTGGTCGTGTCGATCTCGACCCCGGACCTGGAAAGCACGTCGAGCGCCGATTGCAGCAGCTCGGGCTTGGCGCCTTCGAGCAGGACATCGCCGCCGGTCATCGCCACGGCCATCGCATAGGTGCCGGCCTCGATCCGGTCAGGCAGAACGGCGTGGTGCGCGCCGCCGAGGCGCGACACCCCGGTCACCACGATCCGGGAGGTGCCCGCGCCCTCGATCTTCGCGCCCATCTTGACGAGGCAGGCGGCGAGATCGGTGACCTCCGGCTCGCGGGCCGCGTTCTCGATCACGGTCGTGCCCTGCGCGAGCACGGCGGCCATCAGCGCGGTATGGGTGCCGCCGACCGTCACCTTCGGGAAGACGATCTCGGCCCCCTTGAGGCCCCTGGGCGCACGCGCCAGCGCATAACCGTTCTCGATGACGATCTCGGCGCCGAGCCTCTCCAGCGCCATCAGCAGCAGGTCGACCGGGCGCGTGCCGATGGCGCAGCCGCCCGGCAATGAGACCTTGGCCTCGCCCATCCGGGCCAGGATCGGTGCGATCACCCAGAAGCTCGCGCGCATGGTCGAAACCAGCTCATAGGGCGCGCAGGTATCGACGATCTGGCGCGCGGTCAGCGAGATGGTCTGGCCGGTCTCGGCCGACTGGCCGATGCGCTTGCCGGCGACGGTGCGGTCGACACCCTGGTTGGAGAGGATGCGCGAGAGCGCGGTCACGTCCGAAAGCCGCGGCACATTGGTCAGCGTCAGCGTCTCGTCGGTCAGCAGGCTCGCGATCATCAGCGGCAGGGCGGCGTTCTTCGCGCCGGAAATCGGAATGACGCCGTTGAGGCGTTGGCCGCCGGTGATGCGGATCTTGTCCATCGTGTGGTCCTGATCGGCCGCGCGGAAACCCGGCGGCCCTGGGAGTAAGGAAAGTCAGGACCGGGGAGGCTCGGCCTGAGCAGGCGGGACCGGCTTCTGCGCTTGCGCCTCGTCCGAGCGGCGAGCGCGGGCCTGGGCCTTGCGGCGCTTCAGGTTCTCGCGGAGCGCGGCGGCAAGGCGCGCCTGTCTCTCGTCCTCGGCTGTCTGGCGGGTCACGGCATCAGCTCGGCGGTGTTTTGCAACTTGGCTGTTTGAACGCGGGAACGCGGCGAATTCGCGGCGACATGGTTAGACCGTGAGCCGCCTCCGGACAAGCATCGTCGATCGCTGCAGGCCCTGCCCCATGACGGGCCAGCATCGCGCCGGAGCGGGGCTATTCCGATGCGGCTTTTCGAGCCGGGCAACGTTCCTTCTCCGGCCCGCCATCTCACGGACCGTTTGTTTCGTGCGTTTGGCCTAACGGCGAAACTTTCTTCCAAACAGCGGCGGCCCGGCCCTTGCCTGGTTGCACCTCGGGGCGTCTCGAAACGCGACACATGACGCTGCGTCATCCAAAAAAGCTTAATGCTATTAACCATTTCCGGGAGATTCCGTTTACACTTCGTTAAGCTCGTTTAGGCTGCCGGCATCAAGGAGTTTGTGGGGTAGCGTGATGTTGCAGTCCTTGAAGACCGGAGCAGGTGGCCCCTCGCCGACCCTGCTCGAAAGCTGTGAGGTCATCGATGCGATCCGCTACCGGGCGGGTTTTCTGCCGGAGGTGGAGATCGCCTATGAGCCGGACATCAAGACGCTCTGGGTCACGATCCGGCCGGAGCTGAAGCCCGTCTTCACGCTGCAACTGCTCGACAGCCTGGTGAAGATCCAGAGCGCCATCGTTGCGCTGTGGGGAGCGCCGGACCAGTACCACCGCGCGCCGGTGCGCTTTCTCGCTTTCCGCGGCAGGGGCCCCTTCTTCACGCTCGGCGGGGATCTCGATTTCTATCTGGACTGCCTGGCCAAGAACGACCGCGCGGCGCTGACGGAATATGCGAGGCTCTCGGCGGAAGGCGCGATCTGGAACTCAGGCGGCCTCAACGGCCTCGTGGTCACGCTCTCGACGATCCATGCCAAGGCGATCGGCGGCGGCATCGATGCGCCACGCTCGTGCAACGTCATGATCGCCGAGGAACAGGCCTCGTTCGTCTACCCGGAGATCAAGTTCAACCATTTCCCGATCACGGCAGTCGCGATCCTGTCGCGGCGCATGGGCCAGCGCGCGGCCGAGCAGATGCTGCTCTCCGGCGAGGAGATGAGTGCGCGGGACTTCATGGCCGCCGGCGGCCTCGAAGCCGTGGTCCCGACCGGCGCGGGCGAGGACTGGATCCGCAAGTATTGCGCCGACTCCCTGCCGATCCATGCCGCGAAGACCGCTCTGTTCTCGGCCTTCAACCGCCGCTCAGGGGATCTGCGAGAGGAACTCGGCCATCTCGGCCAAATCTGGACGGATTGCATGCTCCGTCTCAGCCCAAGCGCGATCTCGAAGTTGCAGCGCATCGCGCAGACGCAGGACCGGATGCTGGCGCGCGTCTACCAGCGCCATCTGGCCCCGGTCTGATTCGAGAAGCCGGAGGCGGCACTCCGCCCTCCGGCAGGTCCCTGCCCGCCTGCGAAGGAGTGCCGCGGGAAAACCACACGAAGCATTTACCTCTGCTCCCATACAACTCCCTGGCAGGATGCGCGACGTGTGGATTCCGCGCGTCTCGACCGCGGGGGGGCGGCAAAGGCAGGAGTAGATGGCAGGCGCGCTGAAGCGACTGATAACAGCTGGCGGGCGCGAGCAGGGCGAGTCCATCGACCTGACCGGCTATACGCTGCTGGTCAGCTCGCTGTTCTCGTCACCCGCCTCGATCATCCCCGGCGGCATCGCCGGCATCCTGACACCGTTCCTGTGCTGGCTTTCCACGGGCATGGACATCTTCATGGGCCTCACCATTCTGGTGACGCTCATCGTCATCCTGCGGATCGTCACGGTGATCGCCTATCGGCGGCGCAACCACGCGCAGGACAGCTACGCGCAAACCCGCCGCTGGGACCGCGACTATTTTCTGGGCGCCACGGTGTTCAGCGCCGTGCTCGGCTATAGCTGCTATGTCGCGCTGGTCCAGACCGAGGATGCCGCCGCGCATATCACCTCGGTCTCCTCCACCATCGCGCTGGCCTCCGGCTATGTCGCGCGCAATGCCGGCCGGCCGAAATTCGTCGCGGTGCAGCTGCTGACCTTCTGCATCCCGATGGCGATCGGCCTGATCGCCGCGCAAAATCCCTATTACCGCTATATCGGCTATTTCGCCTTCCTCTATGTGGCGGCCAATATCGCGATCACCAATTCGCTACACCGGAACCTGCTCGCCCTCAGCGACGCCAACAAGCAGTCCAAGGCGCTCGCCTCTGCCCTGCACTCGCAGAACCTGACGCTCGACGCCGCGCTCAACACGATGATCGACGGGCTTGCGATGTTCGACCGCAGCCTCAAGCTCGCGGTCAGCAACGCGCCCCACAGCACGCTCTACGGCCTGCCGGAGACTCTCGCCCTGCCCGGCACGCCCTTGACGGCGATCGCGCGCTTCCTGGTCGAGCGGCAGGTGATCAGCCAGGAGCAGCTCCGCGACATCCGCGCGGCCTTGTCGGAGGTCCAGGCGACCCAGCAAGCAACCAGCCGCGAGCTGGTGACGCGGGGCGGGCTCGTGCTGGTTGTCACGCTCGCGCCCGCCGCCGAGGGCGGCATCCTGATGCTCACGGAGGATGCCACCGAGCGCAAGGCGACGGAGGCACGCATCGAGCAGATGGCGCGCTTCGACGAGCTCACGGGGCTGGCAAACCGCTTCGAATACACCGCGCACATCACGGAGGCTTTCGCCAAGCTGGAGCGCACGGGCGATGCCTTCGCCCTGCTCTACCTCGATCTCGACGGCTTCAAGCAGGTCAATGACAGCCTCGGTCACGATATCGGCGACCATGTGCTGATGGAGACCGCGAGCCGCCTGCGCGGGGCGGTCCGCAGCAACGACCTGCTTGCCCGCTTCGGCGGCGACGAATTCCTGCTGATCCTGCCCTCCTCCGACCATTTCGCCGTCACCGCGATCGCCCAGCGCATGATCGACGCGATGGCGCGTGCCTTCGACGTCGGCGGCAAAACGGTCTACGTGACCGCCAGCATCGGCATCGCCATGGCGCCGCTCGACGGCGCCAATCCGGCGGATCTGCTGCGCCATGCCGATACCGCGCTGTACAAGGCAAAATCCGCCGGCCGGAACACGCTGATGTTCTTCAACCCGGCCATGGCCGAGGAGATGACGGAGCGGCATGAGATCGAGATCGATCTGCGCAAGGCCTGCACCGACGGCACGCTCGAGCTCTATTATCAACCGATCATCGACCTGAAGACCCAGGAGGTCGTGTCGCGCGAGGCGCTGATGCGCTGGCGCCACCCGACCCGCGGCATGGTGCCGCCGAACGTCTTCATCCCGATCGCCGAGCAATCCGGCCTGATTGCCGGCATGGGCGACTGGGCGATCCGCCAGGCCTGCCGCGATGCCGCGGGCTGGGAGCCCGGCATCAGCGTTTCCGTCAACGTCTCGCCGCTGCAGTTCCGCGAGCCGCGCCGGATCGTCGAGACGGTCAAGGCGGCGCTCCTCGCCTCCCATCTCGAATCGCGCCGGCTGATGCTCGAGGTCACGGAATCGCTGCTGATCGAAGACGAGAAGCTGGCACTCTCCGTGCTCGACGAGTTGCGGTCGCTCGGCGTGACCTTCGCACTCGACGATTTCGGCACCGGCTATTCGTCGCTCGCCTATCTCTCGACCTATCCGTTCGCGCAGGTGAAGATCGACCAGAGTTTCGCGCGCGAGGTCCATACCAACGAGGCCTCCAAGGCCGTCATCGAAGCTGTCTGCCAATTGGCGCGCCGTCTCCAGATGAACGTCGTCGTCGAAGGCATCGAGACCGAGCAGCAGCGCATCGCCGTCCAGCTCCTCGGCGCTCATCGTGCCCAGGGCTTCCTGTTCGGCCGCCCGGAGGCGCTGACCACCATCAAGGGCCGGACCGGCAATCGCAGCGTCGCCTGAACCCCTAAAGGTCGCTCTTTTTCCGAAGCCGTTGCGCAGCGGCCTTGATTCCGCCAGCCGGGCAACGCATCAGCGATGAGGAAGACGAGCGAAACGGGATATCCGGTGAGCGACGGCACGGCCAAGGCGGCGAAACCAGCCGCGTTGACACCCGACATCTGCGTCATCGGCGCGGGCGGCGACGGCGTCGCGCTGGCCATCGCCGCGGCGGGTTTCGGCGTCCCGGTCGTCCTGATCGAGCGCGGCGCCATCGGCGGGGATCGCGGGCCTCTCGCCACCCAGGCGCTCGTCGCCATCGCCGCTCGGGCGCAGGCACTGCGCAACGCGGCGGGACGTGGCCCGGCAGCGGCGGAACCACAGCCGCATCCGGCCCAGATCCATGACCATGTCCAGCGTGCCCTGGCCGCCGACCGGGCCAATCATTCGGCCGAGCGCCTGGCTGCGCTGGGCATCATCGTCATCCGGGGCGAGGCCCGTTTCACCAGCCGCAGCACGGTCACCGTCGACGGACGCCCGATCAAGGCGCGCCGCTTCGTGATCGCCACCGGCGCGCGCATCGCTCCGCCCGCGATAGCAGGGCTCGATACGGTGCCGCTCCTTCATGAGTCCGATTTGGCAGGCCTGACCCGATTGCCCGAGCGGCCGATCATCGTCGGCGGCGCGGGCGTCGCCTTGGCCCAGGCCCTGCGTCGGCTGGGCCCTGCCGCGTCGCTCGTCGCGTCGGAGGAACTGCTGGCGGGCCATGACGACGAAGCCGCGACGATCCTGCGCCGCCGCCTGCTGCGCGAAGGGCTGGAGCTTCACGAAAACAGCACGCCGCTGCGGGTGGAACGTGCTCGGTCGGGATTGCGTCTCATCCTCACGACGCCTTCGGGCGAAAAGACCATCGAAGGTTCGCATCTCATCCTCTGTGGCCCGCGGCGGCCCGCGATCGAGACCCTCGACCTCGACTTCGCCGGCATCCGCCATGACGCTTCCGGCATCGCCGTCGACCGGGGCCTGCGGACGAGCAATCGCCGCGTCTACGCATTGGGAGCCTGCGCCGGCGGTGCCGCGGCCGCCCTCCCCGACCGCGCCGGCGACGACCATATCGGGCTGCTGTTGCGCAGCATCCTGTTTCGCCAGCCGGTCAGGGTCGATCCCGCGAGCGAACCGCGCGTCATCTGGAGCCGGCCACAGGTCGCCGCTGTCGGCCTGACGGAGATGGGAGCTCGCAAGACAGCCGGGAAGCTGCGGGTGTTGCGCTGGCCCTTCGCCGAGAACGCCGCCGCGCAGGCTGCCGGCGAGACCGAGGGCTTCGTCAAGGCAATCGTGGACCACAAGGGCCGCATCCTCGGCGTCACCATCGCCGGCGAGGACGCCGGCGAACAGATCGCGCCGTGGTGCATCGCGATGCGGGCCGGGCTCGGCGTCGGCGCTGTCGCCGGCATGCCTTTGCCCGCGTTCGCTCGCTCCGATGCCTCGCGTCGCGCCGCGCTTTCGTTCCATGCGACACTGACCACACGGCCGGGCTTGCGCCGCCTCATCGGCTTTCTGCGGCGTTTCGGCTAAGATATCCGACGATGCATGCGCCCAAGCCAGCCCTATCGGTCAGCCAGCCGCGCGGCCTCACGCGCCTCGGCCTCTCGGCGAAGCTGCTGCTCGTCACCGTGCTCTTCGTCATGCTGGCGGAAGTGCTGATCTATCTACCGTCCATCGCGAATTTCCGGCGCAACTGGCTGCATGACCGGATCGCCGCCGCGCAGGTCGCGGCGCTGGTGCTGGAAGGCGCACCGGAGGACGGCCTGCCCGAAGGCAGCGAGAACCGCCTGCTGATGGGCGTCGGCGCCCGCGCGATCGCGGCGCGCGTCGGCGGGGCGCGGCGCCTGCTCAGCCTCGATTCGATGCCGCCGCCGGAGGTCTCCCGTTCGATCGACCTGCGCAACCTGAGCTGGATGAACGCGATCGAGGAGGCGCTGGCCGTGCTCGTCGCGCCCGCGACCATGCCGATCCGCGTGGTCGGCGAGGCGGTCGGCGGCGCGGATTTCGTCGAGATCGTCATCGACGAGGGGCCGCTGCATCGGGCGATGCTGAAATTCTCCTGGAACCTGCTGCTGATCTCGCTGCTGCTCACCGGCCTGACCGCGCTCGCCGTCTATATCGCGCTCAATGCCTTGATCATCGGGCCGATCCGGCATCTGGCCGCGAATGTCATGGAGTTCGAGGCCGATCCCGAGAACCCGCAGCGCATCATCGAGCCTTCACTGCGCGCCGACGAGATCGGCGAGGCCGAGCGCGCGCTTGCCCGCATGCAGGAGACGCTCGCCGACGAATTGCGCACCAAGAAGCATCTCGCCGAGCTCGGCCTCGCCGTCTCCAAGATCAACCACGACCTGCGCAACATGCTGGCGGCGGCACAGCTCATGTCCGACCAGCTCATCGAGACCCGCGACGCCAAGGTCCGCCGCTTCGCGCCGCGCCTGATCGCGACGCTGGGCCGTGCGATCGATTTCTGCCAGGCGACTCTCGCCTATGGCCGCGCCGCCGAGGCGACACCAGCGATCCGCGACGTGCCATTGCGGCAGCTCGTCGCCGAGCAGGCCGAGATGCTCGGCCTCGGCGAGGGCAAGCAGCCGCGCTTCGAGAACCGGATTCCACCCGAACTCTCCGTCCCTTGCGACCCGGACCAGATGGCGCGGGTGCTGACGAACCTGATGCGCAATTCGATCCAGGCGCTGACGCGCGCAGGAGCGGAAGCCGGGGACCTGCCGGTGCTGACGGTGACGGGGGGACCGGAGAACGGCTCGGTGGCCTTGCGCATCATCGACAACGGCCCCGGCGTGCCGGAACGGGCGCGGGCCAACCTGTTCCAGGCCTTCCGCGGCTCGGTGACGCCGGGCGGGACCGGCCTCGGGCTCGCAGTCGCGGCCGAGCTGGTCCGGCTCCATGGCGGCTCGATCGCGCTCGAACCGTCCGAGATCGGCGCCGTCTTCGCGGTCAAGCTGCCGGCGCGGCGCGCCAACGGGCACTGACACGGATCGCGTTTCCCGTCATTGCGAGCGCAGCGACGAACCAAAGCCTATTGGCTCGCCCAGATCACGCGCGCCATGAAGGCGATCTCGGCGAGATTCAGCACGCGATCCGCATGCTCCGGGTTGAGCGAGGCGAGCTCGACCGTCTTGGCCGTCTGGCGCTTGAGCTGCTTGGCCAGCACCTCGCCTTCCACCGTCTTGACCACGACCCGGTCGCCGCGCCGGACCGTCGCGGTCGGCGAGACGATGATGGTGTCGCCGTCGCGATAGAGCGGCAGCATCGAATCGCCCGATATCTCCAGCGCATAGGCCTTCTCGTCGGCGACGCCGGGAAAGGCGACCTCCTCCCAGCCCGTGCCGACCGGAAACCCGCCATCGTCGAAGAAGCCGCCGGAACCCGCCTGGGCGAAACCGATCAGCGGGATCGTGCGCGCCGGCGGCGGCTCGCGCCGTAGCACCACACTCATGAACTCGTCGAAGGAGGCGCCGGTGGCGACCAGGATCTTGGAGATCGATTCGGTCGAGGGCCAGCGCTCGCGCCCGTCGGGGGCGACGCGCTTGGAGCGGTTGAAGGTGGTGGCGTCGAGCCCGGCCTTGCGCGCCAGCCCCGAGGCAGTGAACCCATAGCGCTGGGCCAGCGTGTCGATCGCCCCCCAGATCTGGTCATGTGACAGCATCGCGCAGGCCTCGCTTCGCTCTTGCCGTAGGGCGGGGATTGGAGATAGGAAATATCCCCTATTCGATAAGATTTCAATCCGAATCTCGCCACGTTCAGACAACGGCTTGCGGAATCCTCCTGCCAGCGTTTAAGCGAGTGGCCGACATGCGCGTGCGAGATTTCCGGTGCCTCTGATCTACAAGATATGCCCTGCCGCACTCTGGTCGGAAGCCGAGGCCAAGGGTCGTTTCGACGGCGCCCCGATCGATCTGGCCGACGGCTACATTCATTTCTCGACAGGTGCCCAGGTCGCCGAGACTGCGGCGAAGCATTTCACCGGGCAAGACGGCCTCCTCCTCATCGCCCTCGACGACGAACGCCTCGGCCCTGCCCTGCGCTACGAGCCCTCGCGCGGCGGCGCCCTGTTCCCGCATCTCTATGCCCCGCTCGACCCGAAGGTCGCGCGCTGGATCGTCCCCATGCCATTGAAGCCCGATGGCAACCACGCCCTCCCGGAGGAACTCGCATGATCGGCGGCCTGTTCAACCTCGCCCGGCCGCTGATCCACCGCATGGATGCGGAGGCGGCGCATCGCCTGACCGTCATGGCGCTGGCCACGGCGCCCGCCCTCAAGCCGGGCGCGGACGATCCCGTGCTCGCGACCGAGGCGTTCGGGCTGTCCTTCCCCAACCCGGTCGGGCTCGCGGCCGGCTTCGACAAGAATGCCGAGGCCGTCGACGGCGCGCTGGGTCTGGGATTCGGCTTCGTCGAGGTCGGCGGCGTCACGCCGCTGCCGCAGCCCGGCAACCCGCGCCCACGCGTCTTCCGCCTGCTGGAGGACGAGGCCGTCATCAACCGCTACGGCCTCAACAGCGAGGGCATGGAGGCCGTGGCGAAGCGGCTCGAAGTCCGCCGGGGCCGCAGCGGACTCGTCGGCGTCAATCTCGGTGCCAACAAGGAATCGGCCGATCGCGCCGCCGATTACGCGACGCTGGCCCGCCGGCTGGCCCCGCTCGCCGATTTCCTGACGATCAATGTCTCCTCGCCGAACACGCCGGGCCTGCGCGACCTGCAGGCCGAAAGCGCGCTCGACGATCTCGTGGCGCGCACGCTCGCGGCGCGGGACGAGATCGCGGCCCGCGGCAAGCGCACGCCGATCCTGATCAAGGTCGCCCCGGACCTGTCCATGCCCGAGCTCGACGGCATGATCGCGGTCGCGCGCAAGCGGAATATCGACGGGCTGATCGTCTCCAACACGACGATCGCGCGGCCGGACAGCCTGCGTAGCGCCAGCAAGGCCGAGACTGGCGGGCTCTCCGGCAAGCCGCTCTTCACCGCCTCGACCCGCATCCTGGCGGAGGCCTTCCTGCGCGTCGAAGGGCAGTTCCCGCTGGTCGGCGTCGGGGGCGTCGATTCGGCCGAAGCCGCCTTCGCCAAGATCCGCGCCGGCGCAACGCTGGTGCAGTTCTATTCGGCGATGGTGTTCAAGGGCCCGGGGCTGGCGAAGGAGATCAAGACCGGCCTCGCCACGCGGGCGCGCCGCGCCGGACTGACCCGCCTGACCGCCCTGATCGGGCGGGACGCGGCCGCGATCGCGCGCGGCGAAAGGCTGTAAGCCTTACTTCCGCGCCGCGAAGAGCCGCATCAGCAGCCAGAGCGGCACGACGATCAGGGCGCCGGCGATGACCCATTGCCCGACCTCGCGCACAGCGCCGAAGCCGAGCCCGGTGATCGAGCGCAGGAAGCGCGCGGCCGCCTCGTAGAGGCTCTGCGGGGTGAGGCCGAGGAAGGCCATCCCCGCGCCGACCAGAAGCGAAATGAAGATCAGGCGGACGAGGACGCTGAGGGGCGAGCCGCCGAGAAACCGTTCCATGGAAGCGTTGGCCATCCTGTTGCGCCCCATGCGATAAGGGGCACTTCCGTGCTGTCTTAACCTGAAACAGGCCGCGCTTGAACGGCGACTGAACGGATGGCGTCAGGCGGTGGCCGAAGCGCCGGCCGTCGCCCAGGCGGTGCCGGCGATTTTCGAGGCCGCGATCACGGCCTGCGTGCGGCTGTCGACATCGAGCTTGGTCAGGATCGCCGAGACATGGGCCTTCACCGTCGCCTCGGAGACACCGAGCTCATAGGCGATCTGCTTGTTGAGAAGTCCCTCCGACAGCATCATCAGCACGCGCACCTGCTGCGGTGTCAGCGTCGACATGCGGCGGACCATGTCGGCGATCTCGGCATCGACCGGCGCGGAGAGATCGACGCCGGGCGGCGTCCAGACACCGCCGTCGAGCACGGCGCGGATCGCCTCGCCCATCTGGGCGACATCCGCCGTCTTGGGCAGGAAGCCGAGGGCGCCGAACTCGATGCAGCGGCGAATCACCGCCGGATCGTCATTGGCGGAGACGACGATGACCGGGATTTCCGGATGGTCGGCCCGCAGGAAGAGCAGGCCCGAAAAGCCCTGCACGCCCGGCATGGTCAGATCGAGCAGGACGAGATCGGCATCGCCGCCGCTAGCCAGCGCCTCTGTCAGGGCTTCCAGGGAGCCGACCTCGCTCACATCCGCCCCGCCGAGCGCGCTCGACACGGCCTGGCGCAGCGCGCCGCGAAACAGCGGGTGATCGTCCGCGATGACGATCCGCGTCGAAGGCTGCTTGCTCATCGCCCCACTCCTTAAAGCCTGCACCGCCCCCGCCCGAAGCCGCGTGACCCGCCTCGGGCCGATGCATTCGTCCGACCCGGACATTTTGCCTCAGGCCGGACACGCATCACAAGCATTGCAAGCGCAAGGCTGCAACCCATTCCGGTTCAACCATTGGTCGGCAACAGGGCTTCGAGCACCTCGATATGGTCGGCTTCGCGCGGCGGCTTGTCCCAGCGGATGCGGTTGATCCGGGGAAACCGCATGGCGAGGCCCGATTTATGCCGGGTCGAGCGCTGCAAGCCCTCGAAAGCGACTTCGAAGACGAGGCCGGCCCCAGCCTCATGCATGACCTCGCGCACCGGGCCGAAGCGGTTCAGCGTGTTCTTGCGGACATATTTGTCGATCTCGAGCAACTCCTCGTCGGTGAAGCCGAAATAGGCCTTGCCGACCGGGACCAGTTCCTCCCCGCCGTCCTCGCCCACACGCCAGACGCCGAAAGTGTAGTCGGAATAGAAGGAGGAGCGCTTGCCGTGACCGCGCTGGGCATACATCAGCACGCAGTCGACGAGCCGGGCGTCGCGCTTCCATTTCCACCAGTAGCCCTTGGGACGACCGGGCAGATAAGGCGAATCGCGGCGCTTGATCATGCAGCCCTCGACCGCTTCCGCATCGGCACCCGCCCCGGCCCCGGCCGGATCGGCGCGCGCCGCGGTCAGCTCCTCCCACGACGCGAACGGGATCACCGGCGAGAGATCGAAGCGGATGCTGGCGAGGCGCGACAGGAAGGCCTCCAGCCGCTTCCGCCGCTCCTCCAGCGGCAGGTGCCGGATATCCTCCTCGCCATCGACGAGCAGGTCGTAGACGCGGATATGGGCGGGGAATTCACCGAGCATCTTCGCGGTGACGGTCTTGCGGTTGAGCCTTTGCTGGAGGGTGTTGAAGCTCTGCACGGCGCTCTCGCGCATCACCAGCAACTCGCCGTCGAGCGCGCCATCGATCGTCAGTTCCTCGACGAGATCGGGAAAGGCCCCTGCGATGTCCTCGCCGGTGCGGGAATAGAGCCGCGTCACGCGGGTGCCATCCGCCTTGCGGCCGCTCGCGGCCTGGACACGGATACCGTCCCATTTCCATTCGGCAGAAAATTCGATCGGGTCGAGCTTGTCGAAATCGCCGTCCTCGATCGGATGCGAGAGCATGACCGGGCGGAACGGCGCGGGATCGCGCGCCTCGGGCCGCTCGCCCCTGCCTTCCAGCCAGGCGAAAAGCTCGGCATAGGGCGGCTCCAGCCCGTGCCAGACCTGTTCGACCTTGTCGGGCGGCACACCGCCAAGGCTCGCCGCCGCCGTCTTGGCGAGACGTGCGGAGACGCCGATGCGGAGCGCCCCGGTGATCAGCTTGAGCAGCGCCCAGCGGCCGGTCTCGTCGAGCGCATCGAGCCAGCCGGCGACGAGACGCGGCAGGTCGGTCTTGCCGGCCTCGCGCAGGCTCTCGACCACCTCAGGCAGATGCGGCACCGCATTGGCACCATGCCGGGCCGGCCACATCAGCGCGACCGTCTCCGAGAGATCCCCGACATAGTCGTAAGATAGCGCGAACAGCACGGGATCGGTGCGCTCGGCGATGAGGGCGCGGATCAGCCCGGCCTTGGCGTTGCGGAAGACCAGCCCGCCCGTCATCGCCGCCAGCGCATAGCCGCGATCGGGATCGGGCGTGTTGCGCAGATAGTCCGCGATCAGCGCGATCTTGGCGTTGCGGCGCGGCTCATAGGCGAGGCGATCGAGCAGCCAGGCGAAGCGGTTCATGCTGTCGCCCCCGCGCCACAGTGCTTCGGTTCGTTCCCATTGCGCCGCATCGTTCAGATACCGTTCATGAAGGAAACCTTAACGGCAGCGGAGTAGCCAGGAGAGAGACGCCGATGCGTGCCGCGATGCGGTTCCTTGCCTTGTCTGTCATCGCTGTAACGCTTTCGGTCGGAGCCTCCGCATTTGCGGCGGGCTTCTCCTGCCGCGAGACGCCGATCGTGCGCTCGAATGCTGCGCTCACGCCGCTCTCCGCCAAGGTCTCGCAGGGCAAAGCCCTGACGATCCTCGCCATCGGCTCCTCCTCGACCGAAGGCATCGGCGCCAGCGCCAAGGACAAGACCTATCCCGCACGCCTGCAGGCGCTGCTCGGCAAGGCCTGGCCGAAATCGCAGGTCGAGATCGTCAATGCCGGCATCGGCGGCGAGACGGCCCCGCAGACGCTCGCCCGCATGAAGACGGCGCTGGCCGCGCGTCACTACGACCTCGTGATCTGGCAGGTCGGCACGAACGACGCCGTCAAGGGCGGCGATCTCGACGCCTTCAAGGCGATGGTCGGGGAAGGCATCGCGCTCGTCCGCGAGGCGGGCCCGGCGCTCGCCATCCTCGATCCGCAATATTTCCCGTCCGTGCGCGACCCGCAGCGCTATGGCCAATATGTCGAGGCCGTGGGCGAGGTCGCCCGGCGCGAGGCCGTGCCGGTCTTCGGCCGCTATGACGCGATGCGCGAATGGCATCGCAGCGATGCCGAGGCCTTCAAGGCCGCGCTCTGGACCGACGGCTTCCACATGAGCGATGCGGGCTATGACTGCCTCGCCCGCGACATGGCGAACGCCATGGTCGGCATGGCCACGCCCGCGCGCCCGGTCGTCGCAGCGTCGCGCTGATCGCCCTTTAGACAGAAGCCGCATCAGCCGTCTCCTCTACGGGGTCGGCCTCGCCCTCGTCGCCATAGCCGACGAGATGCAGCGGCCTGGCCTTGAGGCCCGCCGTGCCGCACCAATGGACGAGCGCCTCGGCCTCGCCATGCGTGACCCAGATCTCGCCGGCCTGGACCTCCCTGATCGTCGCGAGCAGGTCGTCCCAATCGGCGTGGTCGGAGATGACCAGCGGCAGTTCGACGCCCTTCTGACGTGCCCGCGCCCTGGTCCGCATCCAGCCGGACGCAAAGGCGGTGACTGGATCGGGGAAGCGGCGCGCCCAGAGATCCTGCGTCGCGCTCGGCGGACAGATGACGATCTCGCCGCCCAGCGTCTTGCGGTCGGTGTCCGAGACCAGCCTGATCTCGCCAAGGGGAATGCCCTCGGCTTCGTAAAACGCCGTGATCTTCTCGACGGCGCCATGAATATAGATCGGCCGCTCGTAACCGGCCTCGCGGATCAGGGCCATGACGCGCTGCGCCTTGCCCAGCGAATAGGCCCCGACAATATGGGTCCGCTCCGGGAAGAGCCTGACGGATTCGAGCAGCTTGGCCACTTCTCCCGCCGCTGGCGGATGGCGGAAGACCGGCAGGCCGAAGGTCGCCTCGGTGATGAAGACGTCGCAGGGCACGACCTCGAAGGGGGCGCAGGTCGGGTCGCGCTCGCGCTTGTAGTCGCCGGAAGCGACGATCCGCAGACCCCGGCTCTCGACCGCGATCTGGGCGGAGCCGAGGACATGGCCTGCCGGCACGAAGGTGAAATCGACCTCTCCGATGCGAACGCTCTCGCCGGGCACCGCGACCTGCTGCGAGCCGGCAAAACCTTCGCCATAGCGTAGGGCCATGATCGCCAGCGTCTCCCGCGTCGCCAGCACGGCACCATGGCCAGCGCGAGCATGGTCGGAATGGCCATGGGTGATCAGCGCCCGCGCCACCGGGCGGACCGGATCGATATGGATGTCGGCGGGCGGACAATAGAGCCCGGCCGGCGTCGGCAGCAGCAATTCGGAGGGGCGCCAGCGGGCGCTTTGTCTGGCCAGCGTCACACTCCTCCGCTACATCGGTCTTTATGACCGATACAGGCTCGACCACGCATTTCGCCTCGTCCGGCGACCCCGTGCTCGACCGTCGCTATGGCTGGGCCGAGGCTGCGCTGAAGGACGGGGACGCGCAAGCGGCCGTCGATATCCTCGATCAGACGCTGGCGCAGGCCTATCATTTCACCGCCGCCTGGCATCTCTATGGGCTGGCGCAAGAGGCGCTCGGCCACAAGGAGGACGCCGCCACCGCCTGGCGGCAATGCCTCGATCTCGACCCCAACGACCATTTCGGCGCACGGCTCGACTTGGCCCGCATCGGCGCCTTGCCAGCGGAGCAGGCGACCTCCGAGAACTTTTCCGGCGCGCTGTTCGACGCTTATGCCGACCGCTTCGACAGCCATCTCACGCAAACCCTGCATTACAACGGGCCCGACCTGCTGAAGGCGGCGCTCGTCCGCTGCTGCAGCAACGCCGGCCGGCCCTTCCGGTTCGACGTGGTCTACGATCTCGGCTGCGGCACCGGATTGATGGGCGAGGCGATCCATGAGCAGAGCGGCTTCATCGCCGGCTGCGATCTCTCGCCGCGGATGATCGAGCGGGCACGGACCAAGCTCGCGCCGGACGGCACGCCGCTCTATGACAAGCTCGCCGTCGCGGGGCTGACGAGCTTCCTTGCCAGCCGGCCGGACGCCTCCGCCGATCTCGTCGTCGCGGCCGATGTCTTCGTCTATCTCGGCGAGCTCGCGCCCTGTTTCGCCCAGAGCGCGCGCGTGCTGGAACCGGACGGGCTGCTGGCCTTCACGGTGCAGAGCCATGACGGCGAAGGCGTGGTGGTGGGTGAAGACAGGCGGTTTGCGCATGCGGAAGGCTGGCTGAGGGAGCGGCTGGTGGAGGCCGGGCTCACCCCCGTACTCGTCGAACCCGCCAGCACGCGGCAGGATCGCGGCGCGCCCGTGCCGGGGCTGCTGGTGGTGGCAGAGAAGCGGTGAGCGCCGGCCCTCCCGTCTCCCCGGCGGGAGAAGGTGGCCCGAAGGGCCGGATGAGGGGCCGCACAGGTCCGGAAGGTTTCGCGAATCTCACCAGGTTTGCGATCAGCGTCGCGCGACCCCTCACCCTAACCCTCTCCCGCAAGGGGAGAGGGAACAGGTCGCACCCGTCTGAGCCACATCCTCCTCATTCCCCTTTCGTTCTCCCTCGTCACCCCCTATCCTCGATCGGCATGGCCGCCCCCTCTCCGCTCCCTCCCGCCTTCGAGGCCTGGTTCGCCGGGCGCGGCTGGAGCGTGCGGCCACATCAGCTCGCGTTGCTGGAGGAGGCTCGCGCCGGGCGCTCGACGCTGCTGGTCGCGCCGACCGGTGCCGGCAAGACGCTCGCCGGCTTCCTGCCCTCGCTGGTTGAGCTCAGCGAGCGCAAGGGCAAGCATGACGGCCTGCACACGCTCTATATCTCGCCGCTCAAGGCGCTCGCCATCGACATCGCCCGCAATCTTGAAGCGCCCGTGCGCGAGATGGGTCTGCCGATCACGATCGAGACTCGCACCGGCGATACCTCCGCCGCCAAGCGCACCCGCCAGATCCAGCGCCCGCCCGATATCCTGCTGACGACGCCGGAGCAGCTTGCGCTGCTGGTCTCGCATCGCGACGCCGCGCCCTTCTTCGCAAATCTGCGCCGCATCGTGCTCGACGAGTTGCACGCGCTGGTCACCTCCAAGCGCGGCGACCTGCTCTCGCTCGATCTCGCGCGGCTCAAGGCGCTGGCGCCGCAGGTCTCGGCCGTCGGCCTCTCGGCCACGGTGCGCGAACCGGCCGATCTGCAACGCTATCTCGGCGGCGCCGCGACTCCGGCTGGCCTCGTCACGGTCGCAGGCGGAGCGAGGCCGCGCATCGGCATTCTCGATACGGAACGGAATCTCCCGATCGCCGGCCACACCACCCTGCATGCGATGGCCGAGGTCTATGAGGCTATCCGCACGCACAAGCTGACGCTGGTCTTCGTCAACACGCGCATGCAAGCGGAATTCGCCTTCCAGGCGCTGTGGAACCTCAACGACGACAACCTGCCGATCGCGCTGCATCACGGCTCGCTCGATGCCCAGCAGCGCCGCAAGGTCGAGGCGGCGATGGCGGACGGACGGCTCAAGGCCGTGGTCTGCACCGCGACGCTCGATCTCGGCATCGACTGGGGCGATGTCGATCTCGTGGTCAATCTCGGCGCGCCGAAGGGCGCGAGCCGGCTGATCCAGCGCATCGGCCGCTCTAACCACCGTATGGACGAGCCCTCGGAGGCCCTGCTGGTGCCCTCCAACCGCTTCGAATTGCTGGAGTGCCGCGCGGCGCTGGAAGCCGTGCACGAGGCCGCGCAGGATACGCCGCCGCCCCGCATCGGCGCGCTCGACGTGCTCGCCCAGCATGTCCTAGGCGTCGCCTGCTCAGACGTTTTCGAGGCCGATATGCTCTACGAGGAGGTCCGCACCGCCTCGCCTTATGCCAATCTCAGCCGCGAAGATTTCGACGCCGTCGTCAATTTCGTCGCGACCGGCGGCTATGCGCTGAAAAGCTATGAGCGCTTCGCCAAGCTCAGGCAGGACAAGGCCGGGCTTTGGCGGGCGAGCAACGCGCGCGTGATCCAGCAATACCGCATGAATGTCGGCACGATCGTCGAGGCGACGATGCTCAAAGTCCGGCTCGGCCGGGCACGCGCCGGAAAGCCCGGTCAGCCCGGCATGATCACGCGGGGCGGCCGCGTGCTCGGCGAGATCGAGGAGTATTTCGCCGAGACGATGGTACCGGGCGACACTTTCGTCTTCGCCGGCGAGGTTCTGCGCTTCGAGGGCATCGTCGAGAACGAGGCGGTCTGCTCGCGAGCAGCAGCCGGCACCGATCCGAAGATCCCATCCTATGACGGCGGCAAGTTCCCGCTCTCGACCTTCCTCGCCGCGCGCGTGCGCGCCATCCTGGCCTCGCCCAGCCTCTGGCACACGCTGCCGGAGGAGGTCTCGGCCTGGCTGCATGCGCAGAAGCGGGTCTCGCGCCTGCCGCAGCCCGGCGAATTGCTGGTCGAGACCTTTCCGCGCGGCGGGCGCTTCTATCTCGTCGCCTATCCGTTCGAAGGCCGCCTCGCCCACCAGACGCTCGGCATGCTGCTGACGCGGCGTTTGGAGCGTGGTCGGATGCGCCCGCTCGGCTTCGTCTGCAATGATTACGGCATGGCCTGCTGGACGCTCGGCGACATGACGGCGGCGATCGCCCGCGGCGCGCTCGATCTCGACGAACTGTTTTCGCAGGACATGCTCGGCGATGATCTGGAAGACTGGATGGCGGAATCGGCGCTGATGAAGCGCACCTTCCGTTCCTGCGCCATCATCGGCGGGCTGATCGAGCGGCGCTATCCCGGCCAGGAGAAGAGCGGCCGGCAGGTGACGATCTCGACTGATCTCGTCTACGACGTGCTGCGCCGGCACGAGCCCGACCATATCCTGCTCAAGGCGGCGCGCGCCGATGCGGCGACAGGTCTGCTCGACATTCGCCGGCTTGGGGAGATGCTGACACGGATCAGCGGCCGAATCGTGCATCAGCCGCTCGACCATGTCTCGCCGCTTGGTGTCTCCGTCATGCTCGAGATCGGGCGCGAGGCAGTCTATGGCGAGGCGGCGGACGAGATCCTGGCGGAAGCAGAGGCGATGCTGACGGAAGAGGCAATGGCGTGACGGTGGCGACGGCAACGTTGGCGAAAACGAGCGAGGCCTTCATGCTGGGTCGGCTCGCGCTCGTGCCCGATCTCTCGGGCGCGCTCTGGCTGCCGGAGGAGCGCACGCTCGTCGTTGCCGACCTGCATCTGGAAAAAGGCTCGGCCTATGCGGCGCGCGGCGTGATGCTGCCGCCCTATGATTCGACCGCGACGCTGGCCGCGCTTGGTCACGCGATCCGGCGCCACCAGCCGGCCCGGGTGATCGCGCTCGGCGACAGCTTCCATGACCGCGATGCCGAAAATCGCCTCGCCCCCGAGACGCGCGCCGTGCTCGGCGCGTTGCAGCAGGGCCGCGACTGGCTCTGGATCACCGGCAACCATGACCCCGCCATCAGTCGCGCCATGGGCGGCGAGAGCGCAGCCGAGATCGTGCTTTCCGGCGTGACATTGCGCCATGAACCGGCCGCTTCCGAAGGCAGTTACGAGATCGCGGGCCATCTGCATCCAGCCGCCAAGGTCAGGATGCGCGGGCGGGCGATCCGGCGGCGCTGTTTCGCCTTGTCGGCGCGGCGCTGCGTGATGCCGGCGATGGGCGCCTATGCCGGCGGCCTCAACCTGCGCGACATCGCTTTCCGGCCGTTGTTCCGTGCGGGATTGAGCGCGCATCTCCTCGGCGACGGGCGTCTCTTCCGGATCGATCCACGGTTATTGTTGCCGGATTGATCGAGTGGGTTGCGTCCGTCCAAAGGTTGTGGCATCAGGGCGCCGCTTCGGAACGACGCCAGCGCCCGCAACCGCCTCAGAGCAACCGCGAGTGCCCCGGCCGCCGGACCTGCTGCGGTAGCTCAGTGGTAGAGCACTCCATTGGTAATGGAGAGGTCGAGAGTTCAATCCTCTCTCGCAGCACCAGCCCCAACTCTCTGATTTTTCGGAAAAACGTTGCCCTGCAAGGGTTTGGCAACCACCCCGCTGGTACACACGGGTGGTACACATGGTACTTCGCATGGCCAATCCTTGGAAACATCCTGACACCGGCGTCTACTATCTCCGGAAGCGCGTCCCCAAGGACCTCATTGGGGTCGTCGGCGCGAAGCTGATCAAGGTTTCGCTTCGAACGAAGTATCCCAGCGAAGCGAAAGTCCTTCATCGAGAGAAGGATCAGGAAATCGAAGCGCGTTGGGCGAACCTTCGGGTGGGAGCCCAGTATCTTGATGACGCGCAGGTCGAAGCGATTGCAGGCGAAATCTACCGCGATCGGCTCGCCATGTTCGGGAAGGTCAGGACTCTCGCGTTCCCTAACGCACACTGGGCCATGCTCAGCGTGATCTGCGATGAGGCCGATGGCACGTCCAAAAAGCCAACCATGACGCGCGAAAGAGCCCTCTCTTTTCATAAAGTTGACGTCGATCCGCGCCTCAAGGCAAAGGGCCTTCTGGTCGACGAGGACAGCTACCAGCGGCTGCTGGTGGCAGTGAATCGGGCGCTGAAACAGGCGTGCGCCTTGTATTTCAGACAAATGCAGGGCGACTGGCGGCCGGATCCCGATGCCGACCGCTTCCCGACGTTAGAGCTCCCATCTCCCCACGCAGAGAAGGCCAGTTCCCCAGCCCTAACCTTAGACGACGCTTGGGCCATATTATCTCCCGATTATGCCTCCGCGACATGCAGACGCTGGCGTCCGATCCTGGATGGTCTGATGCTGTC
>JBDHTM010000040.1:0-39093 GCA_039808685.1 Allobosea sp.
CCCGCGCCCGTGATCGAGACCGCCCGCGTCGCCCCCGCCCCCGCGCCCGCGCCGGAGCCCGCGCCGGTCGCCCAGGTCGCGCAGGACATCCGCATCGAGCCGGTGCAGCCGCGCCCCGTCATGGCCGCCGCGCCCGCGCCGGAGCCGGTCCACCATGCCGAGCCGAGCCTGCATCTCGACGAGAGCTTCATTCCGCCGATGCCGGAGCGGGCCGTGGTCCGCCCGACCCGCATGCCGCGCGTCGAGGATCTGCCGGCTCCGGGCCAGGCCCAGCTCAATGCTCATCGCGGCGCGCAGGCCGTCCCGCAGCCGCCCAGCGTCGAGCAGAAGCGCATGTCGCTGATGCAGCGCCTCGCCTCGGTCGGCTTCGGCGGCCGCCGGGACGAGGAAGCCGAGCAGGCTCCGGCCCCGGCGCCGGTCCGTCAGATGCCGCAGGCCCCGATGCCGCAGGCGGCCGCGCCAAGCGCCGCCCATGCCGAGTATATGCGCCGTCCGGTGCAGCAGCCGGCCTCGCGCCCGGCGCAGGGCCAGCTCGATCCGCACGGCCGCGCCGCCCCGACTCGCTCCAGCGAGGAAGACCATCTTGAGATCCCGGCCTTCCTCCGCCGCCAGGCGAACTGACGCGATCGAGCCTCTCACGGCTCCGTAACAAGACCCGCCGCGGTACTTCCGCGGCGGGATTTCGTCGTTAGAAAATGTTTATCTTTCAGCGCTTTAATTCGCTCGCCCGGATTGGTCGCGCTGTAACACAGCGAAAGAAAGCGTGATTTTGAGAGGCGGCTCCGAAAGCTTATCTTGCGGCGCATCAGAACGACAGCGTCGCCGGGTCCGCTCCGGTGCCGGCCTTGGAGAGACATCGTGGTCCTGCCCCCGCTGCGGCGGAAGAGAGGCTAACCCGATGATCAGGATTGGATGACGGAATGAGCTTCGATCGGCAGACGACCTTGCGGGCAGCCGTGACCCTGACCGGCATCGGCGTTCACTCCGGTGCTCCCGCCAGCATCTGCCTGAAGCCGTCCAGCGCCAATTCCGGCGTCGTCTTCCTGCGGACCGGCATCGAGGGCATGCCGCCCCAGCTCATCCACGCCAAGCACACCAAGGTCAGCGCCACCGAGCTCTGCACTGTCATCGGCGACCGCGGCCCGGCCTCGGTCTCGACGATCGAGCATCTGATGTCGGCCTGCGCCGGCATGGGCCTCGACAACGTGCTGGTCGAGATCGACGGGCCGGAAATGCCGATCATGGACGGCAGCGCCCGCGAATTCGTCGCCGCCATCGAGGCGACCGGCATGACGACGCTCGCCGCGCCGCGCCGCTATCTCAAGGTTCTCCAGCCGGTTCGTATCGAGCAGGGCCGCGCCTTCGCGGAGCTGGCTCCGGCCGACCACGGCTTCCGCCTCGATGTCGAGATCGACTTCGACAGCGTCGTGATCGGCCGCCAGCGCAAGATCTTCGACCTCGATGCGCATGCCTATGCCAGCGAGATTTCGAAGGCCCGCACCTTCGGCTTCATGCGTGATGTCGAGCAGCTCTGGAAGGCGGGTTTCGCCCAGGGCGCTTCGCTCGATAACACCGTTGCCGTCGGCGATGACAAGGTCATCAATCCCGAGGGCCTGCGCTACGGCGACGAATTCGTGCGCCACAAGGTGCTCGACGCGATCGGCGACCTCGCGCTCGCCGGCTATCCGATCATCGGCGAGTTTCGCTCCTATTGCGGCGGCCACCGGATGAATGTCCGCATCCTCGAGGCGCTGTTTGCCGACCGTGCGAATTTCGCGATCGTCGAATCCCAGCCGGTTTTCGCGGCGCCGCGCGCCGTGCAGATGGCTGCCGCCGTCCCCGCCGCCTTCGCGCCGGACCTGCACTGAAGCGCGGGCAAACGCGGCTTCGCCTTCCAATCGCCAGGTTTTTGTCCCAGATGCCGCAGCGATGCGGAATCACGTCATAACCGGTTTTCGGCAGTGGCGCGGGGGAAGCGTCTGAGGTAAGGCATGCTTCCCGGAGGCTGGATCGCAATGCGTCCTACCAGACGCAAGGTGGCGATTCGGTCTTGGTTTCAGCAGCGGATTGTCCGGAAAGTGGCTTCCACTTTTCGGTCCGGTGCTTGAAGGACGATCGAAAGAGGACGGACGACGTGAGCGTGACGCGGCAAAGCCTTCCGGCAATCCATCGCGGTCTTTCTCCGCGCAGGGGTATCGCCCTTGCGCTGGGCGCCGCCATGCTGCTGGGCGGCTGCGATAGTCTGTCCTCGCTCAATCCCTTCGACAAGCCCGAGGTCTACAAGCCGGACCTGACGCCGCCGACGCCGGCCGACAAGCTCTACAACGAGGGCCTCGCCCGCCTGCAGAGCGGCGACAGCGAAGGCGCTTCGAAGAAGTTCGAGGATATCGACAAGACCGCGCCGTTCTCGCCCTATGCCCGCAAGGGCCTGCTGATGACGGCCTATACCAATTTCCAGGCCAACAAATGGGAAGAGGCGATTACCGCCTCGAAGCGCTTCATCGCGCAGAACCCGGCGAGCCCGGACGCCGCCTATGCGCAGTACATCCTGGCGATGTCCTATTATAACCAGATCCCGGATGCGACCCGCGACCAGGAGCGGACGGGGCAGGCTATCCAGGCCCTGGAGCATTTGATCGTCACCTATCCGAAGTCGGAATATGTGGTCGACGCCCGGGAGAAGCTCCTGGTGGCGAAGGACCAGCTCGCCGGCAAGGAAATGAATGTCGGGCGCTATTATCTGGAGAAGCGCAACTATACCGGCGCGGTGAACCGCTTCCGCGACGTCATCATCAAGTACCAGACCACCCGCCATGTCGAGGAGGCGCTGATGCGCCTGACCGAGGTCTATATGGCGCTGGGCGTCACCAGCGAGGCGCAGACCGCGGCGGCTGTGCTCGGGCACAATTTCCCCGACAGCCCCTGGTACAAGGACGCCTACGCCCTGCTGCAGAGCGGCGGCCTGGAGCCGCGCGAGGATCGCGGGTCCTATATCAGCCGCGCCTTCCAGGGCTTCTCGCGCACGGTCGGCGGCATCATCGGGATCGGCAGTCTCTGACGAGAGAGGACGCCCCTCGCATGACGGGCCACGGGCGATCCTGCCGCTTCCATCGACTGGGCTGAACGCCAATGCTGGCGCAGCTCTCGATTCGCGACATCGTCCTGATCGACAGGCTCGATCTCGGCTTCCGGGAGGGGCTGAGCGTTCTCACCGGCGAGACCGGTGCGGGCAAGTCGATCCTGCTCGACGGCTTCGCGCTGGCGCTCGGTGGGCGAGGCGATGGTTCGCTCGTGCGCCATGGCGAGGCGCAGGGCCAGGTCAGCGCGGTGTTCGACCTGCCGATGCAGCATCCCGCCCGCAAATTGGCGCAGGCGCAGGAGCTCGACACCGACGGCGATCTCATCCTGCGCCGCGTGCAGTATGCGGATGGGCGCACGCGCGCCTTCATCAACGACCAGCCGGTCTCCGTGCAGATCCTGCGCATGGTCGGCGCCGCGATCGTCGAGATCCATGGCCAGCATGACGACCGGGCCCTGACCGACCCGGCGCAGCACCGCGCGATCCTCGACGGTTTCGGCGGGCTGGAGGCCCAGGCGGAAGCCGTCGCAAACGCGAGCGAGACGTTGAAGCGCGCCCGCCAGGCCCTGCAATCGCAGCGCCTGCGCGTCGAGGCGGCCCGCAAGGAAGCGGATTTCCTGCGCCATGCCGTCGAGGAACTCGGCAAGCTCGCGCCGCAGGCAGGCGAAGAGGACGTGCTTGCCGCCACCCGCCAGGGCATGATGCAGGCGGAAAAGGTCGCGCGCGATCTCAACGAGGCCTATGAGGCGGTGGGCGGGCAATCCTCGGCCGTACCGACGCTCGCCGCCGTGCTGCGCCGGCTTGAGCGCCGCGCAAGCCAGGCGCCGGAACTGGTCGATCCTTCGATTGCGGCACTCAACACCGCGATCGTCGCGCTGGAGGAGGCTGGCGAGACGCTCGCCGCTGCAACCCGCGCCGCTGAATACGATCCGCGCGAGCAGGAGCGCATTGAGGAGCGGCTGTTCGCGCTGCGCGCGGCTGGGCGCAAATACGACGTGCCGGTCGATGGGCTTTCGGTTCTTGCCGCGACGATGGCGAGTGATCTGGCCGCGCTGGACGAGAGCGAATCGTCTCTGTCGCGGCTCGAAGCGGAGCTGAGCGAGGCCGAAAATACTTTTGTCGGGCTCGCGCAGGCCTTGTCCGAGGCCCGCCAGGCCGCTGCGGCGCGGCTCGATGCGGCCGTGAAGGCCGAATTGCCGCCGCTCAAGCTGGAACGGGCGCGTTTCATCACCCGGATCGAGAGCGACGAGAATGCGCGGGGGCCGGAAGGCTTCGACAAGGTCGAGTTCTGGGTCGAGACCAATCCCGGCACGCGGCCGGGGCCGATGATGAAAGTCGCTTCCGGCGGCGAGCTCTCGCGCTTCATGCTGGCGCTCAAGGTCGTGCTGGCCGAGCGCGGCTCGGCTCCGACTCTCGTCTTCGACGAGATCGATACCGGAGTCGGCGGGGCGGTGGCGGACGCGATCGGCGAGCGGCTGGCCCGGCTGGCGGGCCGGGTGCAGGTGATCTCGGTGACGCACGCGCCGCAGGTCGCGGCCAAGGCCGGGCAGCATTTCCTGATCGCCAAGTCGGCGGGAGAGGGCGAGGCCTCGCGCACGGTGACACGGGTCACGGCACTGGAAGACCAGGCACGGCGCGAGGAGATCGCACGGATGCTGGCCGGTGCCTCGATCACCGAGGAAGCCCGCGCTGCGGCTGGGCGCCTGTTGCAGGCGGCGGGTTTGCGAGGCTGAAGGCCCTGAGCTGAAGAGTGATCCAGAATATCGCAGGGAACCCTCTCCTGGAAGGAGAGGGTTCCCTGCGCTTTGCTGGGCAGCGGATTAGGCAGCGACCAGTTCGTAGCCCGCACCCTTCTTGACCACCCGCCTGAAGCCGTCGACATGGCCGCCCGAGACCAGCCAGTTCTCATGTGCGGCGCGTTCCAGGATGCCGCGCCGGGAGGCCAGCGCGGTCGCGGCGTCCAGATCGTAGACGAAGCCGATCTCCGGGTCGGAAGCCTGCAGGTCGGAGAGGTGCAGCGCATCACCCCAAAGGAACAGGCTCTCGTCCGCGCCCTCGATCAGGTAGCCGCTATGGCCGAAGGTATGGCCGGGCAGAGAGATCAGAGAGATGCCGGGCCGCGCTTCGCCTGTCGGGACGGACCGGATGCGGCCGGCATAGTGCTTTTTCACATTGGCGGTGATGGCGAAGGCGCCCTGCTTCTGCTCTGGCACCCGAGCGCGATTAGCTTCATCGCCATAGAAGCCGAAATCAGCCTCGGGGACGATGATCTCGGCCCCGGAGAACCGGGGAGCATCGCCGTCGAACAGGCCGAGCGCGTGGTCGCCGTGGAGATGTGTGATCAGGACACGCGCGACATCCTCGGGCGCAATGCCCGCGGCAGCCATGGCGGCCGGGGCGTGGCCCATCGCGTCGCCCCAGAAGGGGCCGGTGCCGGCATCGATCAGCGTGATCCCATCCGGTCCCTTCAGCGCGAAGCAGTTCACGACGATGCTGACCTTCGGCTTGCCCCAGCGCGCGACCGCCTCGTCGCGGGCTGCCGCGCCATCGGCATGGATCAGGACATCGAGCGGGGCTTCGAAGACACCATCTTGCAGGATCGAGACCGCGTAGGCGCCAATGAGGCGGGAATGCTGCGTCATGATTGTTCTCCGCTGCGGCATCGTGCGCGTCCAGTCAGGTCGGGACGCTAGTGGGGCCGCGCGGTTCCCAGCAAGGCGCGTCCGGACCGGCTCAGCCCTGCACCGGGCGCAGGAATGTTGCATTTCCTTTTGTATCGCTTTGCTTTATGAGCCGCTGTCATCCGATGGTGCAGCCTGCCCGTCAGTGCTATTCGACCATCGCCCACGCTTCGCGCCGTTCCTTCGTCTTACGCCGCAACCCTTAGGCCGTTATCGCATGTCCTTTTCCCTCACGAGCCCGCCGCTCGCGCGCGCGCTCGCCGATCGCAATTATTCCGACCCGACGCCGGTGCAGAGCGCCGTTCTCGAAGACGACGCCCGCGGGCGCGACCTGCTGGTCTCCTCGCAGACCGGCTCCGGCAAGACCATCGCCTACGGGCTCGCCATCGGCGAGACCCTGCTGGGCACGGCCGAGAAGCTCGGCCCCGCGGCTGAGCCGCTCGCTCTCATCATCGCGCCGACGCGCGAGCTGGCCTTGCAGGTGCAGCGCGAGCTGGCCTGGCTCTATGCCCAGACCGGCGCGCGGGTGATCTCCTGCGTCGGCGGCATGGACCCGCGCCGCGAGGCGATGCTGCTCGACGAGGGCGCCCATATCGTCGTCGGCACGCCCGGCCGCCTGCGCGACCATATCGAGCGCCGCCGCCTCGACGTCTCCGCGCTGAAGGCCGTCGTGCTCGACGAAGCCGATGAGATGCTCGATCTCGGCTTCCGCGACGATCTCGAGTTCATCCTGAAGACGGCGCCCGAGAGCCGCCGCAGCCTGCTGTTCTCGGCGACCTTCCCGAAGGCGATCGTTCAGCTCGCGCAGAGCTACCAGCGCGATGCGCTGCGCATCGAGGTCGCCGCGACGACGCGCGGCCATGCCGATATCGCCTACAAGGCCGTGCGCGTCTTCCCGAAGGAGGCCGAGCTCGCGGTCGTCAACCTGCTGCGCTTCCATGATGCGCCGGTGGCGCTGGTCTTCTGCAACACCCGCAACGCCGTGCGCCATCTCGAGGCGATCCTGCTGGAGCGCGGTTTCACCTCCGTCGCGCTCTCGGGAGAGCTCGGCCAGAACGAGCGCAATGCGGCCCTGCAGGCGCTGCGCGACGGTCGGGCACGGGTCTGCGTCGCGACCGACGTCGCGGCGCGCGGCATCGACCTGCCGGGGCTCGACCTCGTCATCCATGCCGAATTGCCGAACGATTCCGAGGTGATGCAGCATCGCTCCGGCCGCACCGGCCGCGCCGGCAACAAGGGCACGAGCGTGCTGCTGGTGCCGCCGTCGCGCCGTCGCAAGGCCGAGCGCCTGCTGATGGAAGCCAAGGTCGAGGCCGAGTGGATCGGCCCGCCGACGCCGGAGGAGATCCGCGCGCTCGACCAGGAGCGCCTGCTCTCCGACCCGCTGCTCAATACCGACGGGGCCGAGGACGATGCCGGCATGATCGAGGCGCTGATGGCGGGTCGCGAGGCGCGCGATATTGCCGCTGCCTTGGTCCGGCTCTATCGCGCCCGCCTGCCGGCGGCGGAGGAGGTCGGGGATCCCAATTATGGCCGCGACGAACGCCGTCCCGCCCGCACCAACGAGGATTATGCCGCCAAGCGCCGCCCGTTCGGCGCGGGACGCGACGAGGGCGAGGAAGGCGAACGTCCGCGCAAGCCGGCCGGCCCGCGCGGCGATACCGTCTGGTTCCGACTCGATATCGGCCGCAAGCAGGGCGCCGATCCCCGCCAGCTCCTGCCGATGCTGTGCCGCCGCGGCCGGATCACCCGCGACGAGGTCGGCGCGATCCGCATCTTCGATCGCGAGACCAAGGTCGAGATCGACGCCGATGTCGCCGAGCGCTTCTACGAGTCGGTGCGCATCCCGGATCGCGACAAGATCGTGATCGAGCCGACGAGCGAGGCCGAGCGCCGTCCGGCGAAGTCCTTCGCCGACAAGGCGGAGCGCCCGGCGGCGCCGCGCCGAAGCTGGGGCGACGATCAGGTTGCCGGCGAGGATCGTGGGCCGCGCAAGCGCTTTCCCCCGCGCGATGGCGAGCAGCGCGGGCCGCGTGATGATGAGCGCAAGCCTTATCGCACTGACAGCCGCCCTCCGCGCGACGATGCGCGCCCGCCGCGTCGCGACGACGGCAAGCCCGGTGGTGGTTTCAAGAAGCCGTTCGCAGGGAAGGGCAAGCCTTTCGCCGGCAAGCCCGAGGGCGGGCGCCCGGCCGGTGGCAAGCCCTTCGGCAAGGGTAAGCCGCGCGGCGGCAATCGCGGCTGAGCTTCAGCCTTTACAGAAAAGCGCCGTCGTCCCGGACAAGCTGCGCAGCAGCGCCGATCCGAGATCCATCATGGGGCTCCGCGCTCTCCGATGGATCCCGGGTCAAGCCCGGGATGACGGCGCTATTTTTTGAGAGTGGCGCGTTTCAGGCGCCCGCGGCGTCCGGGTGGCCGCTCTCGCCCTCCTTCCTCAGCGCAGGCCGAGGAAAGAGAGAATGGCGAGGACCACGACGATAAGGCCGACGAGATAGATGATGTTGTTCATGAAATGCCCCCTGACGGAATGGAGCCTTGCGGCTCGATCTGGCAGGGGGTGAACCCATTTTGGGGCTCAAAGGTTCCGCTCCAGGCTATCCGGCCTCAGCCGACGGCCTTGCGGTAGAGATGCCAGGTGGCATGGCCGAGGACCGGCATGACCACGACCAATCCGACCAGAACCGGCAGGCAGCCGAGCACCAGAAGCCCGGTCACCATCAGGCCCCAATACATCATCACGCGCGGGTTGGCCTCGACGGCGGCGATCGAAGTACGGATCGCTGTCGGTGCATCGACATGCCGGTCGATGATCAGCGGGAAGGATACCACCGAGATCGAGAAGGCGAGGATCGCGAAGAGCAGCCCGAGCGCATTGCCTATGACGATCATGATCCAGCCATCGGCCGTGGTGAAGACCGCCCGCAGGAAGTCGGCGGTCGAGACGTCCGCCGGCAGGCCGAGGATGCCACGATAGAGGAGCCAGGCGCTGAACAGCCAGGCGAGGAAGAGCCCGGTCAGCATCGCGCCCAGCATGAGGATCTGCCGGATCGAGGGCGAGCGCAGCACTTCGAAGGCGTGGACCCAGGACGAATCCAGGCCCTTCTCGCGGCGGCGGCTGATTTCGTAGAGCCCGATCGCGGCGAAGGGGCCGATCAGCGCAAAGCCTGACAGCAGCGGGAAGAGCAGGGGGAAGATATTGTAGCTCACTGTGAGCTGCGCCAGCAGGATGCCGGCGACGGGGTAAATCACGGCGATGAAGACGAGGTGGCTCGGCTGCGCCAGGAAGTCCTCCCAGCCGCGCCTGAGCGCCTCAAGCAGGTCGCGGGTCGTGATCGTCCTGATGCGCGGCTGCGAGATCGAAACAATGTCATGGACGGTGCCGTCGAGATTGGCCATGGCGTAACTCCCGGTTCCGGCCCGGTTCGCCTGCTGCGGCCGACGTGAACCCTGGTGTCAACGGCCTGCGGCGTCGAGCTTCCAATTCCCAGCCCGCCAAGTATACGCGCGAAGGCCCGGTTTGTCGCAGGCTTTCGCGTGGATGTGAGCGGCTATGCCCCGGAAGCCGCCGGGCGTCGGTTCCTGCCCTTCCTCGTCACGCGCATCTCGCCTAATGCTGTGCCATGAGCGACGCCGAAGATTCCGCCCCCTCCGAAACGCCGGTTTCCGAATTGACGCCCCGCAAGGCGAAGGCCGAGCACAAGCTGCTCGCCGCCGAGG
Organism: Allobosea sp.; assembly: GCA_039808685.1. Taxonomy (GTDB): domain Bacteria; phylum Pseudomonadota; class Alphaproteobacteria; order Rhizobiales; family Beijerinckiaceae; genus Allobosea. The sequence goes on from JBDHTM010000040.1 coordinate 9,478, forward strand.
TGCAGGCGGCGAACGACGCTTATTTCCAGAACGACCAGCCGATCATGGACGACGCTACCTATGATGCGAAGCGTCGCCGGCTCGTCGCCCTGGAGGAGGCATTTCCTGCGCTGAAGGAGGATGGCGGCGTCAGCGGCAAGGTCGGCGCCAAGCCTTCCGGCAAATTTGCCAAGATCCGGCATCGCGTGCCGATGCTTTCGCTCGACAACGCCTTCACCGACGAGGCGGTCGCCGAGTTCGCAGCGCGCGTCTACCGCTTTCTCGGACGGAAGGAAGAGGAGGGCGGCATCGCCTTCACCGCCGAGCCGAAGATCGACGGACTTTCGCTCTCGCTGCGGTATGAGAAGGGCGAGCTGGTCGCGGCCGCGACCCGCGGCGACGGCGAGGAGGGCGAGGACGTCACGCAGAACGCCCGCACGATTGCCGAAATCCCCAAGACGCTCGCGGGGTCCGCCGTGCCTGAGATCGCCGAAATACGCGGCGAGGTCTATCTCGGCCATGCCGATTTCGCCGGGATCAACGAGCGCCAGCGCGAGAAGGGGTTGCCCGAATTCGCCAATCCGCGCAATGCGGCGGCCGGTTCGCTGCGCCAACTCGACGTCAGCGTCACGGCTTCGCGCCCCCTGCGCTTCTTCGCCTATGCCTGGGGCGAGATGCCGGTGCTCCCAGCGCCGACGCAATGGGGCGTGGTCGAGGCGTTCCGGCGCTGGGGCTTCCGCACCAACCCGCTGATGAAGCGCTGCGAGAGAGTCGCGGAACTGATCGCGCAATACCGGCTGATTGAAAGCCAGCGCGCGACGCTGGGCTACGACATCGACGGCGTGGTCTACAAGGTCGACGACCTCGCGCTGCAGGCGCGGCTCGGCTTCGTCTCGCGGGCGCCGCGCTGGGCGATCGCGCATAAATTCCCGGCCGAGCTGGCGACGACCGTTCTCGAGGCGATCGACATCCAGGTCGGGCGCACCGGCGCGCTCTCGCCTGTGGCACGGCTGAAGCCGGTCACGGTCGGCGGCGTCGTCGTGACCAACGCGACGCTGCATAACGAGGACTATATCCGCGGCTTCGATTCCAAGGGGCTGCCGATCCGCGACGGCACCGATATCCGCATCGGCGACACGGTGACGGTGAAGCGGGCAGGCGACGTGATCCCGCGCGTCGAGGCGGTCGACCTCGCCAAGCGGCCGGCGGATGCGAAGCCCTACGAATTTCCGACGCTGTGCCCGGCTTGCGGCAGCCACGCAACGCGGGAGCTCAATCCGCGCACCGGCAAGGAAGATGCGGTGCGCCGCTGCACCGGCGGCCTGATCTGCCCGGCGCAGGCGGTCGAGCGGCTGAAGCATTTCGTCTCGCGCGACGCGATGGATATCGACGGGCTCGGCGACAAGCAGATCGAATTCTTCCACAGCGATCCCGATCTGCCGGTGCGGGAGCCGGCCGACATCTTCACGCTGGCCGCGCGCGATGCGGCCAATCTCAAGAAGCTCAAGGACAAGGAGGGCTTCGGCGCGGTCAGTGCCAAGAAGCTGTTCGATGCGATCGAGAACCGGCGCACCCCGCCGCTCAACCGCTTCATCTTCGGGCTCGGCATCCGCCATATCGGTGAGACGACCGCGCGCTTGCTGGCGCGGCATTACGGCTCGTTCGAGGCGCTGCGGGCGGCGGGCATCGCCGCGGCCGACGAAGCCTCACCCGAGCGGCAGGAGCTCGACGCCATCGACAGCGTCGGGCCGACCGTGGTCGAGGCTCTCATCGCGTTCTTCGGCGAGCCGCATAACGAGGAACTGCTCGACCGCTTGCTGGCGCAGGTCTCGCCGCAGCCGCTGGAGGCGGTGGCCTCGGCCAGCCCCGTCGCCGGCAAGATCGTCGTCTTCACCGGCGCACTGGAGCGCATGACCCGCGACGAGGCCAAGGCGATGGCCGAACGGCTCGGCGCCAAGGTCGCGGGCTCGGTCTCGTCGAAGACCGATCTGCTCGTCGCCGGGCCGGGCGCCGGCTCCAAGCTCAAGGATGCGGCCAAACATGGCGTCGAGGTCATCGACGAGGCCGGCTGGTTCGACCTGGTCGGGGCAAGCGCGGGGAACTGAACCGCCGCTCCTGGCGGAGAGACAGGGCAGCTCGCCGTCATCCCAGGCCTCCGCTTCGCTGCACCCGGAATGACGGCGAAACGGGACGATGAGCGCTATAACCCGCAGACGATCGGCTGGACCGCGCCCGAGACCCGTTCGACCACAGCGCCCGTGCTGAGCTCCTGACCGGCCGCGGCCGCGGGCAAGGATACGCCCGCCTTGCCCAGGAACGCCTGGATCGCTGCTGCGTCGGCGAAGGCATAGCTGCGTTGCGGCGCGACGCCGGCGATCAGGACCTTGTCGGAGGGGTTGTCGGTGACGATCCCCACGAGCCGCCCCTGCCGGTCGAAGGCCGGCGTGCCTGCCTGTCCCGGCTGGAGCGGCGCGCTGAGCGCAGGTTTGCCCCCCGCCTGCGCGCTCTGTCCGGGCAGCGCGACGGCGGCCCGCTTGCCGGCATCATTGCCGAAGGCGACCAATACCAGCGCTTCGGACGCGCCCGCCGCCTCGTCGCGCAGACCCGGCGGCTTCGCGGCGCCGGCGACCTCCAGATCGAGCAGGGCAAGCCCGCTGGCATCGTCCTTCTGGCGCAGCTTCGCGTTGCGGGCGCCGACACGTAAGACTCGGCAGTTGTCCACTGCCGCCGCCACGCTGAGCGCCACCCGCTCATTCAGAGCCAGCGCGACGCCATAGCGTTCGTTGCTGCGCGTCGCGGGGGACAGCAGCGAGGGCAACCCCGAGGATGGGCTCGCGGCCGCTCCGGCAACCGTCGAGGGCCGAGCCGGAACGGCCGCGGTCGGGAAGGGCTCGAAGCTCGCGGCGATCGCGATGACCAGCTTGTCGACGGTTGGCGCCAACGCCTTGTCATAGCCGATCGAGAAGCCGCGCAGGCCCTGCGGCCCGGACGCGAGCCGGCGATAGAACCGCCCGGTCGGCGTCTCGCCGGTGATCACGAAGAAGTCCGGTCGCAGCAGCTTGTAAGTGATCTTGCGGGGGCTGTTCGGGCTGACGGTGATCGCTTTCTCATAGATCGCCGCCAGGTCTTCGCCGCCGGGTGGCGTAGTCGAGGTGTCGAGCGTCACCTTCTCGTCGGCGCTTTGCCAACGGCTGCCGCCGGAGGGCGTCACGTCGCGCTTCGGCAGGAGCTTCTGGGGGATGCCGATCTGCACGCCGGTCTTGTCGTCGGCCAGAATCTTGAAACCGGCCGCGTCGCGCGCCGCCTGCGCCGCCTTGGCGAGCGCGGCCCGCTCCGCCGGCGGAAGCAGCCCGTCGGCCGGGCCGCGCGCGCCCTTGAAGGCGTTGATTGCCCGGAAGGTCAGCGGCCCATACGAGCCGGAGACCGCGCCGTTGAACTGCCCGGCCCAGATCAGGTCGTTCTGGATCGCCTTGCGTTCGGCCTCGGGCAAGGCTTCGAAACCTGCTTGCGCGGCTGCCATCTGCGGCGAAGGACCAGTTGAGGGAGCCGGCGCCTGCGCGAAGGCGAGCGTTGGTGCCAATAGCGCGCATGCGACGGCAACGCCGTGAACCAGCGCAAGTCGCGGAGAGCGGAGAGGGGCACGCGGCATGGGTCTCGTCCTTAGGGGCGAAGGTGCCGCATTGAGCGTCAGAACGCGCCGCGCCGCAACCGTTGTGAAGAGCGTTTCGATCTCGGCGGGAGATGGCGCCGATCGTCATGGCTTGCCTCGTCTCGGCTGGACCGGCTGCCGCTATTCCGCCGCCTCCACCGCAGGCGTGAACATGGAGCCGGGCGGCGCTTCGCCCGCGATCCGCACCTGGCTCGGGGCCAGGCCGGTGATGCGCTTGAAGGCGCGGCTGAACGAGGCTTCCGATTCATAGCCCAGGCGCTGGGCCACCGCCGCGATCCGCAATTTGTCACGGGCCAGCCATTGCCGCGCCTGATGCATCCTGACCTGCGCGACATAGCGGGCCGGCGTCTCGCCGACGACTTCGGCGAAGCGTTCCGCGAAGCCGGAACGCGAGGCGCCCATCAGCTCGGCGAGGCTCTCGACCGTCCAGTCGGTCTCGGGATGAGCGTGGATAGCCGCCAGCACCTTGCCGATCGTCGGGCAGCGCGCTGCGGCGACCCAGCCCTTGGCAGCGCCACAGCCGCGCTCGACCCAGGCGCGGATGATCGCCGCCGCCAGCACATCGGCGAGGCGCGCGAGCATGCCGCCGGCGCCAACGCGGTCCATCGCGACCTCGCGGCCCATTGCCTCCAGCAGATGCGGGATGCCCGGCTCGTAGGCCATGAAATCGCTCATCCGCATCAGGTCCGGCATCAAGCGCAGGAGCGGGTGGTCGAGATCGACATTGAAGGTCATGCGGCCGGTAAAGACGAGCATATGCGCGCCCGTGCCGCCGCCCTCGACATCGAAGATATTGCCATAGGCTTCGCGCACCCGGCAGTTGCAGGGCGGGGAAGCGACGACCTCGGGCGAACTGGCCAGGACATGGCCGCCGCCGCGCGGCAGCAGCACGGCGTCGCCATCGGCAAGCTCCAGCCATTCGCCCGTCGGTGTCTTCAGCCAGCAGCCGCCGCGCGAGATGAAATGGAAATAGGCCTCATGGGTCGGCGGGAAGACGACGCCCCAAGGCGCGGCCAACTGGCAGCGGCTGTAGTCGACGCCGTCGAGCCTCAGGCCCCGGAGCATCTCGGTCAGGTGGTCGGCGGAAGCGGTCATGGCATTCCTGGACGAATGGTCATGAGATCCGGATGATATAGCATGGAAACTCCATAAGGCCACGCCCATCTTCCGGCGACCTCATGGAGATACCCCATGTCAGATTCCCTTTCTGCCACTGCCCTTGAATTCGACGACAGCGCCGAGGAGGCCCGCGACAAGCCGGCCTGGACTGCCGTCACATCGCTGACCTTCGGCGTCTTCGGTCTCGTCACGGCCGAGTTCCTACCGGCGAGCCTGCTGACCCCGATGGCGGCCGATGTCGGCGTCTCCGTCGGCGCGGCCGGACAGGCGGTGACCGCGACCGCCGTCGTCGGCGCCATTGCCGGGCTTGCCGCCGCCATCGTGACCCGCGGCGTCGACCGGCGCGTCGTGATCTGGTCGCTGACCGGCCTGCTGATCGTCTCCAGCGTGATCGCCGCGATCGCCACCAACCTGCCGACGCTGCTCTTTGCCCGCGTCCTGCTCGGCATCGGGCTCGGCGCCTTCTGGTCGATGGTCGCGGCGACCGCGATGCGGCTGGTGCCGCCCAGCGCGCTCCCCAAGGCGATGTCGCTGATCTTCATGGGCGTCTCGGTCGCGACGGTCAGCGCCGCGCCGATCGGCGCCTATCTCGGCAACCTGATGGGCTGGCGCTTCGTGTTCTGGCTCTCGGCGCTGGTCGGCGTTGCGGCGCTCGTCGTCCAGATGGCGGTTCTGCCGCGGCTGCCGGCGCGCGGCTCGCCCGATATCCGCACGCTGTTCCGCCTGCTCGGCCAGCCGAGCATCGTGCTCGTGCTCGCCAGCATCGTCGTGGTGATCTCCGGGCATTTCGCGGGCTTCACCTATGTGCGCCCGTTCCTGGAGCAGATTCCGAAGCTCCCGGTCGAGGCGATCTCGCTTGTCCTGCTGGCCTATGGTGTCGGCGGCTTCTTCGGCAATTTCGCGGGCGGGGCGATCACGGCGCGCAGCGCCAAGGCCTCGGTGATCTTCGGCGCTTTCATGATCGCGCTGGTGAGCGCGAGTCTGCTCTTCGTCGGCACATCGCCGATCGCTTCGGCCGTCGCGGTTGGGCTCTGGGGCTTCGCCTTCGGTGCGCTGCCGGTCGGTTTCCAGACCTGGCTGGTGCGGGTTGCGCCGGAGGACGAGGCCGAATCGGCTGGTGGGCTGATCGTCGCGGCCTTCCAGATCGCGATCGCAAGCGGCGCCGTCTTCGGCGGGCTTCTGGTCGATGGCTTCGGGACGCTCGGCGTGATCGCCTACGCCATGGTCGCGACGCTGGTCGGCGGCCTCGGCGTGTTGCTGCTGGGGTCCAGGAGTCCCGAGCGGATGGGTGCCGGTGCCGCCGCGCATGCCCTCTGAGGCTACATTATCGGACGACCGAACCGATCGGGCGCGTGATGCGCCCGATCACTTTTCTTCAAGACAGGATGCCGGGCTTCTGCGTTATCTTTCGGGCATGCAGTCGATCTCGCAGGAACAGGCCTTGCTGGAGACCCCGCTCAGGGCGGGGGAGAGCGCGCATCTGTTCGCCGCGCGCCGCTTCGACGGGCTCGAGTTCCTTGCCGCGACCTTCCGCACCCATGCCTATGCCCCGCATGCCCATGACACCTATGCGATCGGCACGATCGAGATGGGCTGCGAGATCTGGCATGCGCGTGGGCAGAAGCTTTATGCCGGTCCCGGCGATATCGTATTGAACCACCCACTCGACGTCCACGATGGCGCGCCCAGCGAAGGCGGCTATCGCTACCGGATGAGCTATCCTTCCGTCGAGTTGATGCGCGAGATCGCAGCGTCGCTGACGGGTGGCGAGGCTGTCGGGACGCCGTTCTTCCGCGACCCGGTCGTGCAGGATCCGGCGGGGGCGGCCCTGTTTGGCGCTGCGCATCGCCTGCTGGAGGAAGGCACGGACGCGCTGGCGGGCGAGGAAGCGCTGCTGCGCGCCTATGCCCATATGCTGGCGCGCCATGCCGACCTGAACGTGCAGGCGGCCGGGCGCGAGGACGGGCCGGTGGCGCGCACGCGCCGGGCGATCGAGGCGCGCTACGAGGAAGACCTGTCGCTGGCCGATCTTGCGGCGCTCGCCGGTTTGCCGCGCCATCATCTCATCCGGGCCTTCCGGCGCGAGACCGGACTGACGCCGCATGCCTATCTCGTCGATATCCGTGTTCGGCGGGCGCGCGAGCGATTGCGGCGCGGCGAGAGCCTGGGCGAGGTCGCGGCGGCGACTGGTTTCTGCGACCAGCCGCATCTGACGCGGGCCTTCAAGGCCCGGCTCGGGGTGACGCCCGGTGCCTTCCGCGCGGCGCATGCCGGCTGAACGACAAGCTTCAAGAGAACCAAGACACCATGTCCACGATGCGCGACGACATCAGGCGCGGCCTGAACGATATCTGGCCGGCCGCGGTGGCAGCGGCGCCGATCGGGCTGCTCTTCGGCGCGGTCGCAGCCAGCAAGGGGCTTTCGCCCTTCGAAGTCTTCCTGATGAGCCTCATGGTCTTCGCCGGCGGGGCGCAGTTCGCCGCGATCGAGCTCTGGGCCAACCCCGCGCCGGTCGCGGCGCTGGTGTTCTCGACGCTGCTGATCAATGCGCGCCATGTGCTGATGGGCGCCTCGCTGGCGCCCAAGCTCCAGGGCTTCAGCCGCTGGCAGAAATTCCTCGGCCTTTACTACATGGCCGACGAGAACTGGGCGCTAGCCGAGAAGCGCGCCCGCACGCACCGCCTGACGCCGGCCTACTGGTTCGCGATGGTGATCCCCTTCGTCTCGGGCTGGCTGATCAATTCGACGCTCGGGGCGATGATCGGCGCGGTGCTGGGCGATCCCAAGCGGCTCGGCGCCGATTTCGCCTTCACGGCGCTGTTCATCGCGCTCGTCGCTGCGTTCTGGAAGGGGCGGGTGACGTTCTGGACGGTGGCGGCGGCCGGCGTCGCCTCGGCCGTGACCTACCGGCTCGCCGGGGCGCCCTGGCACGTCGCGGCTGGAGCCTTGTGCGGATTGCTGGCGGCGTGGCTTGCGGCGGGTGGCGAAGAACAGCCGGTCACCGAGGAGGCCAAGGCGTGAGCGTCGATCCGATCAATCTCCTCGCCTTCCTTGGCATGGCGATCGTGACCTATTTCACGCGCGTGGCCGGACTGGCGCTGGCCGGGCGGCTCAGCTTATCGCCCCGCGCACAGGCCGCTTTCGACGCGATCCCGCCCGCCGTGCTGATCGCGGTGATCGCCCCGAGCGCGCTCGCGACCGGTTGGGCCGAGACGGCGGCTGCGGCGATCACGGCGCTCGCCGCGACGCGGCTGCCCTTGCTGGGTGTGGTCGCGGTTGGAGTGATCGCGGTGGTTGGGTTCAGGATGGTGATGTGACGCCCTTCCTTCTCCTCCCGGGGGAGAAGGTGGCAGCGCGTAGCGCTGACGGATGAGGGAATGAAGGGCGTCCCGCTGCCCTCATCCGCCTGCCGGCACCTTCTCCCCCGAGGGGAGAAGGGAGAAACTCACAACGGTCGGCAGGCCTGCTCCAACCACAGTTTCGCCTCGCCCTCGACCTGCGGCGCAAGCTTCTCCCAGACCTTGGCGTGATAGGCGTCGATCCAGGCGATCTCGCCGGCATCGAGCATGTCCTTCTCGATCAGCGCGCGCTCATAGGGGCACCAGGTGATCGTCTCGAAGCCGTAGATCGTGCGCTCGGCGCCGGGGATCTGGCGTTCCTCGACGACGATCAGGTTCTCGATCCGGATGCCGTATTCGCCCTGCTTGTAGTAGCCGGGCTCATTGGAGAGGATCATGCCCGGCTCCAGCGGCGTGGAGCCGAGCTTCGAGAGGCGCTGCGGCCCCTCATGCACCGAGAGATAGCTGCCGACGCCATGGCCGGTGCCGTGGTCGAAATCGAAGCCGCCCTGCCAGAGCGGAAGCCGGGCGAAGGCATCGAGCTGCGCACCCGAGGTGCCCTTGACGAAGACCAGCCGCGAGATCGCGACATGGCCCTTGAGCACGCGGGTATAGCGGTCGCGCATCTCGGGCGTGGGCGCGCCGATCACCATGGTGCGGGTGATGTCGGTGGTGCCGTCCTCGTACTGGCCGCCTGAATCGACCAGGAAGATGCCGGGCTCCAGCTTGCGGTTCGTCGCCTCGCTGACCCGGTAATGCGGCAATGCCGCATTGGGGCCGGCGCCGGCGATGGTGGTGAAGGAGACGTCCTTGAGCAGGCCGGTCTTGAGCCGTTCGGCCTCGAGCGCGGCGACGGCGTCGATTTCGGTCAGGCCGCCCTTCGGCGCCTCGCGCGCCAGCCAGGAAAGGTAACGCACCATGACGGCGCCGTCGCGCAGATGGGCGTTGCGGGCGCCGTCCAATTCGGCCGCGTTCTTGCGGGCCTTCATCAGCGCGATCGGGTCGGTGCCGGCATCGGGCGTGCCGCCGGCCTCGCGGATCAGGGTCGCGAGCGCCGAGGCTGCGGTCGCGGCATCGAGCCGGACCTTGGCCTTGGCAGCGCCGAGCTTCGCGATCTGTTTGTCGAGCTCGGCGGGAGGCGCGATCTCGCCGACGGCGCCGATCGCGTCGCCAGCCTCGTTGGTGATCTTCTCGGGCGCGAGGAAGACGGTCGGCCGGCCCTCGCGCGGAATGATGGAATAGCCGAGCGGCAGCGGCGTATGCTCGACATCGCCGCCGCGGATGTTGAAGACCCAGGCCAGCGCATGCGGATCGGAAACGACGAGCGCATCGACCTTGGCCTCCGTCAGTGCCTTCTGGATGCGGGCGAGCTTCGAGACACTGTCTTCGCCGGCGAAGGCGGCCGGGTGTGCCTTGACCGGGGCGGTGGGCGGGGCAGGGCGGTCGCTCCAGAGCGCGTCGATCGGGTTGGGGGAAAGCGCGACGAGGCTGCCGCCGGCTGCGGCTGCCGCCTTTTCGAGCCGGGCGAGACCGTCGACCGTATGCAGCCAGGGATCGTAGCCGAGCTTGCCGCCGGCCGGCAGGTTCTGTTCGACCCAGCGCTCCAGCGGCGTCTCCTCCATGCGCACCGGCGTGACGACCTTCGTGTCGGTCTGCTCGGCCGACTGGATAGTGTAGCGGCCATCGACGATCAGCGCCGCCTTGTCGGCCAGCACCACGGCATTGCCGGCGGAGCCGGTGAAGCCGGTCAGCCACGCGAGCCGGGCCATATGGGCCGGGACATATTCGCCCTGGTGCTCGTCGGCGCGGGGAACAATGAGGCCGTCGAGCCCCTGCGCGGCCAGCGCCTTGCGCAAGGCGGCGACGCGGCCGGCAACGAGCTTCGGGTCGCTGGGCTCGGAGAAGGACTGGAAACGGCAGGTCGGCAGGGTCGAATCGGTCATGGCGAGGTCCGGCTTAGGTCGGGCCATCGTCGCCGCGCGCCCGCGAAAGCGCCAGCGCAAATGCGTCGGCGCGGTACTGCCCGTTCCGTGGGACGGCGCTGCCTTCGCGCGCCGCATTGTGCCGTCTTGTTATGCAATATTCGCAAACATTAACGGATATGGACGGATCGCATGCGTTTTGTGCATATCTTGCATATGCGAACATATCTTCTCGCAAGTGCGAAATGATCCCACCTTGGTGGCATAAGAGAACGAGGAAGCGACCGGGACTGTCCTTCGTTTTTCGGAGATAGACCCATGACCTATGTCTTGAACAATGCCGACGTGCTGCCCGTACCGGTCCAGGCCGGTGCCAAGACCCGCGCCGACAAGCCGGGCCTGATGCAGCGCTTCTATGCCGCGCTCGTCGTGAGCCGCGCGCGTTCCGCAGCCCGCGAACTGCGCGCCCGCAACCTCCTCGTCAACGAGGCCGAGATCGTGTTGGGCGGCTTTCCGTCCGCAACGCTGTCGAGCGACGTTTCCCTGCCTTTCAACCGCTGAATTCGCGCCGCTGCGGCCACGAGCCGCGCAGCTGACACCCTTCAAGGATTTTCGCCATGATCGCCATCATCAAGCACATCTACGAACAGATCGCCGATGCCGCCAAGTTCACTGCCGCCGTCTGGCACGATGCCCGCAGCCTGCAGGCCGATGCCGAGAAGAAGTACGGCTATATCGGCTTCTGAGCCGATCGAGTAACGGCCTCGCGCTTCCCCGGAAGCGCCGGAGGTCAGGCAAGGCGGCGCGGCCTCGGGGCTGCGCCGCCTTTTTTCATGACCAGCGTGGCCCAGCCCTCGCGCAGCGAATGGCTGGCGAGATAGACGCCCTGGTGCCGATAGGCCGAGACCACGCCGGCGACATCCATCGCCAGCAGGCCCGACAGGATCAGCGTGCCGTTCGACGAGAGCACGCGCGCGATCGACGGGGCGAGCCGCTTCAGCGGGCCGGCCAGGATATTGGCGAAGACGAAGTCGAAATGGCCGGGGCGCCAGGCCTTGGCGTGGCGCAGGCCGGGCGCGACATAGAGATCCAGCGCGTTGGGCGCATGATTGAGCCGGGCGTTATGGGCGGAGACCTCGACCGCGACCGCATCGATATCGCCGGCGACGACCTTGCGCTTGATCTGCTTGGCGAGGGCCAGCCCGAGGATGCCGGTGCCGGTGCCGATATCGATGCCGCGGCGGGGACGGCGTTTCTTCAATTCAGCATCGAGGGCGAGCAGGCAGCCTGCGGTGGTGCCGTGATGGCCGGTTCCGAAGGCGAGCGCGGCCTCGATCTCGATGGCGACATCGTTGGTGCGGACCACGTGCCGGTCATGCGCGCCATGGACGAGGACGCGGCCGGCGCGGACGGGCTTCAAGCCCTCCAGGCTGTTGGCGACCCAGTCCTTGGTGTTGACCGTGGTGAAGGGAGTGTCCGCGAGATCGCCGACGATGGGGCGCAGCAGGTCGCGCACCGCTTCCTCGTCAGGCGGGTTGGCGAAATAGATCTCGACCTTCCAGGGCGTGTTCAGCGAGAGCGTGGTGACGCCTTCCTCGATTTCGAAGGCGGAGATCGCCGTCTCCGTGGGGTCGAAGATCTCGCCGAGCAACTCGGTGAGGGCCCGGGCCTGTTCGCCCGAGGTGGAAAGTTCGAGGACGGTCGCGACCGTCGCTGGCAGGAGGCCTTCGCGCATGCGGTGGCATTAGCAGCGTGCGGGGAGGTTGTCATGGTCGGGTTTGTCCCGACCATGACGAAAGCGGCGTCAGGCGTGCTGCGCGTTCAGCGCCGCGAAGACCTGACCGAGGGTGCCGGTCGCCTCGGCGAAGCGCAGCGGCTTGCAGCGCTCGACGATGACTTCGACCGCCTCCGGCTGGCTTTCGATGATCGTCATGACCTCGTCGATGAAGTCGGCGAGAGGCATCGCGGCCGGATCGACGGCCTGATGCGGGCCGAGCAGCTCTGTCTGCACATAGGGCGGGGCGATCTCGATCACCCTGACCGAGGTGTTCTTGAGCTGCTCGCGCAGGCTCATCGACCAGGAATGGATCGCGGCCTTCGTTGCGCTATAGGTCGGGGTCGCCGCCAGCGGCACGAAGGCGAGGCCGGACGAGACGGTCAGGACCGTGGCCCGGGGCTGCTTCAGGAGATGCGGCAGGAGTGCTGTGGTCAGCCGGATCGGCCCCAGCAGATTGGTCGCGATCGTCTCCTCGGCGATGGCAAGGTTGTCGGCGGCCGGCACGTTCTCCGGCTTCATGATGCCGGCATTGTTGATAACGGCATTCAGGCTCGGGAAGCGCTCGACTACCTGCCGGGCGAAAGCCGCGACGTCGGCCTGATCCTGGATATCGAGCAGCATCGATTCCATGCCGGGATTGGCTGCGGTGACCGCGTCGAGCATGGCTTCGCGGCGTCCGGCGACGACGATCTTGTTGCCCCTGGCGTGCAGGGCCTCGGCCAGCGCCCGGCCGATGCCCGAGCCGCCGCCGGTGATGAGGATGGTGTTTCCGGAAATCTTCATGGGAAGGCCCTCTCGTGGTTGCACGAGACGAGATGGCGCCCATACTCTTTAGTGGAAAGAAGGCGCTCAGAAGTGCCATACGCACCAAAAGGAGAGTGTCGGATGCAGGCGATCCGGACCGCGATGGCGGCGATGCATGCCCGTAGCGGGGCCATCCCGCCGGTCAGCCCGGCGGTGGAGTCGCTGGTCCGGCAGGTCATCGCGCAGGTCGCCGACAAATGGACGATGCTGGTGCTGGAGGCGCTGGAGGAGCACGGCACGCTGCGCTTCTCCGAGGTGGGGCGCATGGTCGGTGGCATCAGCCAGAAGATGCTGACCAAGACGCTGCGCGAGATGGAGCGCGACGGACTGGTGATCCGCACCGTCCATCCGGTGATCCCGCCGCATGTCGACTACACGCTGACGGAGCTGGGGCGCGAACTCAGCGCCGCCTTCTGCGGCGTCTGGACCTGGGCCGAGACCTATTACGCCGAGGTTTCGGCGGCACGGAGGGCGTTTCGCGAGCGAGAAGGCGGGGCCTGAGCGCTCAGAGGTCCTTGGTCAGGTAAATCCGGGTCGCGCCCGGCGGCTTGGGCGCGATCTCGCCGAAAACCTGCCAGCCGAGCTTCTTGTAGAATTCCGGCGCCTGGAAGCTGATGGTGAAGAGCACGGCCTTGCTGCAGCCGCGCCGGCGCCCTTCCTCCTCGGCCATGGCGAGGATGCGGCTGCCGATGCCGGTGCCGCGCAGGCTCTTCGGCAGGTAGACCGTATCGATGAACAGCAGGCCGAGCGAGGTCCGGCCCGCGAGCCCGCCGATCGGTTCGCCGGTTTCGGGGTCGCTGATGCGGATCTGCAATTCCTGACGATCATGCCGGCCGATCGTCGCGTCGTTATAGTCCTTCAGGCCTTCGCCGAGCAGCTTGCGAAAGGCGTCGTCTTCGGCGTCGGTGAGGGTGATCTCGGGAGGCATGGTCGGTCGTCTGCTCAAGAGTAATGTTCAGTTGGTTCAGCCGGCCTTCTGCACGAACGAGTCCAGCACCATCTTCCGGCCCGCCTTGTCGAAATCGACCGTCAGCTTGTTGCCGTCGACACTCGCCACCGATCCCGGGCCGAACTTGACGTGGAAGACGCGGGCACCCTCGCCATAGGCGGATTCGCCTGAGGATTTCGCCGTCAGCTCGCCTTCGATCAGGAGCGGGCCGCGTTGGCGTGAGCCGCCCCCGAAATTACCTTGGCCGAAGCCGTGGCCGCTTTCCGAGAAGCCGCCATTCTTGGCTCGGTTCTCCTGTGCGCGCTGCCAGCCCGGCGTGTTGTAGCTGGAGCCGAAGCTTTCCATCCGGTCGAAGCGCGAGGCGCCGTAGCCGCCCTGGCTATAGGCGGTGGGAGCCTGCTCGACCTCGACATGCTCCTCCGGCAATTCGTCGATGAAACGGGAGGGCAGGCTGGTCTGCCAGAGGCCGTGGATGCGCCGGTTCGAGGCGAAATAGAGCTTCAGCTTCTTGCGGGCGCGGGTCAGGCCGACATGGGCGAGGCGGCGCTCCTCTTCCAGCCCGGCGCGGCCGCTCTCGTCGAGGGCGCGCTGGTTGGGGAACAGGCCTTCCTCCCAGCCGGGCAGGAAGACCGTGTCGAATTCCAGGCCCTTGGCAGCGTGCAGCGTCATGATCGAGACGCGGGCCTCAGCCTCGCCGTCGGCGACGTCCATCACCAGCGAGACGTGCTCAAGAAAGGCAGGAAGGTCGGGGAATTCGTCGAGCGAGCGGACGAGTTCCTTGAGATTTTCGAGACGCCCGGCGGCGTCGGCCGAGCGGTCCTTCTTCCACATCTCGGTATAGCCGGATTCCTCCAGCACCAGTTCGGCGAGCTCGCCCTGCGGCATGTGCTCGGCGCGTTTCGACCAGCGGCCGAAGGCCTCGACCAGCTCACGGAGCGCCGTGCGGGCCTTGGGCTTCAGCTCGTCGCTCTCGACCGCGGCGCGGGCCGATTGCATCAGCGAGAAGCCGGTGGCGCGGGCATGGTTGTGCAGGAGCTGGACCGTCGCGTCGCCGAGGCCGCGCTTGGGGACGTTGACGATGCGCTCGAAGGCGAGGTCGTCGGTCTGCGAGACGACGCAGCGCAGATAGGCGAGCGCATCGCGGATCTCGGCGCGTTCGTAGAAGCGCGGGCCGCCAATGACGCGATAAGGCACGCCGGCCTGGACGAAGCGCTCCTCGATCTCGCGCATCTGGGCGGAGATGCGCACGAGCACCGCGACCTCGGCGAGGTTATGTTTCTTGGCCTGCATCGCCTCGATCTCGTCGGAGATCAGGCGCGCTTCCTCCTGGCTGTCCCAGGCGCCGGTGATGGTGACCTTCTCGCCGAGCGCATCTTCCGTTCGCAGGGTCTTGCCGAGGCGGCCCTCGTTGCGGGCAATCAGCTTCGAGGCGGTCGCGAGGATATGGCCGGTCGAGCGGTAGTTGCGCTCCAGCCGGATCACGGTTGCGCCCGGAAAATCGTGCTCGAAGCGCAGGATGTTGTCGACCTCGGCGCCGCGCCAGCCATAGATGGACTGGTCGTCATCGCCGACGCAGCAGATGTTGCGGCGGCCCTGGGCCAGCAGGCGCAGCCAGAGATACTGCGCCGTGTTGGTGTCCTGATACTCGTCGACCAGGATGTAGCGGAAACGGTCGTGGTAGGTCTGGAGCACGTCCGGATAGTCGCGGAACAGCGTCAGGCAGTGTAGCAGCAGGTCGCCGAAATCGACGGCGTTGAGGGCAAGCAGACGTTCCTGATAGGCGGCATAGAGCTTGCCGCCCTTGCCATTGGCGAAGACGGCGGCTTCGCCGGCGGGGACGTCCTTGGGCGCGAGGCCACGATTCTTCCAGCTGTCGATGAAACCCGCCAGCATGCGACCAGGCCAGCGCTTCTCGTCGATATTCTCGGCCTGGATCACCTGCTTCATCAGCCGGATCTGGTCGTCCGTATCGAGGATGGTGAAGTCGCTGCGCAGGTCGAGCAATTCGGCATGGCGCCGCAGGAGCTTTGCCGAGATCGAGTGGAAAGTGCCGAGCCAGGGCATGCCCTCGGCGACCGGACCAACGAGATGGGCGACGCGCTCCTTCATCTCGCGCGCCGCCTTGTTGGTGAAGGTGACGGCGAGGATCTGCGAGGGGTAGGCGCGGCCGGTCGCGATCAGATGGCCGATGCGGGTGGTGAGCACGCGGGTCTTGCCGGTGCCGGCTCCGGCCAGCACCAGAACCGGGCCTTCCGTCGCCTCGACCGCCTGGCGCTGCTCCGGGTTCAGTCCCGCGAGATAGCCGGCCGCCGGCTGCGCGGCGGCGCGCGCGGCAAGACCGCCGGGGCGTGGCGGAGGAGCGGAAAAGGAGTCTGCGTCGGACAAGGGTGTGCGCTGCTCGTGCGTGATTCGTTCTGGTGGCAATATAGGGGGAGGAGGGCCGAATTGCGCCCCCGTGAGAGACCATTTTGTGGTGTCATCCCGTGCGGAGCGTAGCGGAGACCCGGGGATCCGTGCCGGAGCGTTTCCGATAAAGGTTCAGGCGTGAATTTCGGATCGGCACCGCGGAGCCTGCCCCAGGGCCGATCGAAGATCGGACCTGGGGCAGGCTTGCCCGGTATGACGGCGGAGAGGGAGAATTGGCGATGGCGGAACATTCCATTCGGCCCGATTGGCAGGTCACCAACCAGGTCCCGGTGCTGGCGGATTACGACGCCTTCGCCGCCGACCCGGTGCTGCCTGGGATCGTTGCGGCCTTCGGTGCCGATTGGGCACGGGAGCGCCTGCATGAGGCAGGCCGGACGGTCGGTTCGGGGCGGGTACAGGAACTGGCCTGGCTCGCCAATCGCTACACACCCGAGTTGAAGGCCTTCGACCGCTTCGGCAACCGTATCGACGAGATCGCCTTCCATCCCGCCTGGCACGAGTTGATGGGGCTCGCCATCGGGCAGGAGACGCATGCGCTGGCCTGGACCCGGCCGGAACCCGGCGCGCAGGTGGCTCGCGCCGCGCTGCAATATCTCTGGTATGGCGCGGAGAGCGGCATCTGCTGTCCCATCAGCATGACCTATGCCGCCGTGCCCGTGCTGCGGCAGGACGCAGCCCTGTGGGAGCGATGGGGCTCTCTCGTGATGTCGAACCGCTACGATCCGCGCCAGGGACCGGCGGATCTGAAGTTCGGCGCGACTGTCGGCACGGCGATGACCGAGACGCAGGGCGGTTCGGACCTGAGGCAGACGCAGACTTATGCCGAGGACAATCGCGACGGCACATGGTCGCTGCATGGGCGGAAATGGTTCTTCTCGGTGCCGCATTCCGACGTGTTCCTGACGCTGGCGCGGACGGGTGAGGGCGTTTCCTGCTTCGTCGTACCGGGCTGGCTGCCGGACGGATCGCGCAACGGCGTCGCGATCCAGCGCTTGAAGGACAAGGTCGGCAATCGCTCGAATGCCTCCTCCGAGGTCGAGTTCAGGGGCGCGATCGGCCATCTGATCGGCGAGCCGGGGCGGGGCATCCGCACGGGCTTGTCGATGAACCACAATTCCCGGCTCGATATCGCGGCGGCGGCGTCCGGGCTGATGCGGATGGCGGTGTCGCTCGCCGCGCACCACGCGCAGCATCGCAGCGCCTTCCAGAAGGCGCTGATCGACCAGCCTATCATGCAGAATGTACTCGCCGACATCGCCGTCGAGGCTGAGGCCGCGACCTGGCTCGCTTTCCGGCTGTTCGCAGCGCTCGACCGGCAGGAGGCATCCGCGAGTGAACGCCTGCTGGCGCGGGTTGGAGCGCCGATTGCGAAATACTGGATCACGCGGCGCGCGCCTGCGGTCGTGACCGAGGCGCTGGAATGCCATGGCGGCAACGGCTTCATCGAGGAGAACCCGATGGCACGGCTCTATCGGGAGGCGCCGCTCAACGCGATCTGGGAAGGCTCGGGCAATGTCATCTGCCTCGACGTGCTGCGCTCTCTGGCGCGCGAGGAGGGGGCCGTCGATGTGCTGCGGGTGGAGTTGATGGCGGCTGCGGGCGCGGACCGGCGCTACGATGCAGCGTTGAAGCGGCTGGAAGGAGAGCTGTCCGAGGTGATCCGCAACGAGGGGCAGGCGCGGCGCCTGACGGAGCGGCTGGCGTTGATGTTGCAGGGCTCGCTGCTGCTGCGGTATGCGCCGGCCGGTGTTGCGGATGCCTTCGTCGCGACGCGGCTGGAAGGCGGCTGGTCGGGACAGTTCGGCGATCTGCCACCGGCGGTGGATGCGGCGGCACTGGCGCGAAGGGCAGTGCCGGCCGTTCATAGAGCGCTTCCGTCATTCCGGGGCAGGCCGAAGGCCTGAGCCCGGAATCCATGAACACAGGGCATGAAGAACAAGGCGGTATCGTTGCGGCTCTTCTCGATTGCGTCGTGTTCATGGGTTCCGGGCTCGCCGCTGCGCGGCGCCCCGGAATGACGGAGGAGCGTGTCAGGCCGCTTCCGGCTCGAACGTCATCGCCTCGCCATTGATGCAGTAGCGCAGGCCGGTCGGCGGGGGGCCGTCCGGGAAGACGTGGCCGAGATGGCCGCCGCAATTGGCACAATGGACCTCGACCCGGAGCATGCCGTAGCTGCGGTCCTCGCTGGTGCCGACCGCGCCTTCCAAAGGCTGGTCGAAGCTCGGCCAGCCGGTGCCGCTCTCGAATTTCTTGCCCGACTTGAACAGCTTCTGGCCGCAGCCGGCGCAGGAGAAGGTGCCGGCGCGCTTCTCGTAGTTGAGCGCGCAGGAGCCGGCCCGTTCGGTGCCGTGTCCGCGCAGGATGCGGTACTGCTCCGGCGTCAGACGCGCGCGCCATTCGGCGTCGGTGAGCTGGAAGGGGAAGCTCTCGTCCTGCTTCTTCGGCTCGCCGAACATGCTCATCAGACCCATCGCGATCTCCTTCCTGGCGGGGGTGCCTCATCGGCACTCGTGCCGCCAATATGGCGTTTCCTGCGCCGGATTTCAGCCCCGCCGCGAGTGAGCTTTTTCACGAAGCCGTGGCGGGGAACCACAAGCCGTCACCTGACCGTCACGCGACTCCTCTAGCAGCCCGGCCACCCGCAAAGGGAGGAAAACCGGTGACGCAAACGGCACGCGCGGCCAGGCGCATGACGAGCTCGGGCCTGGGACAGGCCGTCCGGCGCAGCAAGACACTTTCGAAGGCCGGCATGCTGGAATGGCTGTTCGCCCGCGCCTTCTCGGGGCTGGTCTATCCGCAGATCTGGGAGGACCCGGTCGTCGACATGGCGGCGTTGCAGCTCAAGGCCGGCGACCATGTCGTGGCGATCGCATCCGGCTCGTGCAACATCCTGTCTTATCTGACGGCGGCGCCGATCAAGGTCAGCGCGGTCGATCTCAACGCGACCCATATCGCGCTCGGCCGCCTCAAGCTTGCGGCGCTGGCACGGATGGAAAGCCAGGAGGATTTCCTGCGCTTCTTCGGCCGGGCGAAGGACAAGGCCAATGTCGCCTTCTACGATCGCGAGATCGCCGATCATCTCGACGCTGTCTCGCGCGGTTACTGGGAGGGGCGCGGCCTGAACGGGCGGCGCCGGATCAATCTCTTCGCTCGGGGATTCCACCGTTACGGCCTGCTCGGCCGCTTCATCGGCACCGGGCATGTGCTGGCGCGACTGCTTGGCGGCAATCCCAAGGCGATGCTGGCGGCGCGCGACCTAGCCGAGCAGCGGACGCTTTACGACAAGCATCTCGCGCCGGTCTTCGAGCGCAAGCTGGTGCGCTGGCTGGTGCGTCAGCCGGCTTCGCTCTACGGGCTGGGCATCCCGCCGGCGCAGTACAAGGCGCTTGCCGCCGATGGCGAGGACGGCATCCTGGGCGCGCTGAAGCTTCGGCTGCAGCGCCTGGCCTGCGATTTCGACCTGAAGGACAACTACTTCGCCCAGCAGGCCTTCGGCCGTCGCTATGGGAACGGGCCGGATGCGGCGTTTCCGCCCTATCTTCAGCCGCAGCATTTCGCGGCGGTCAAGGAACGTGCGCCGGGAGTCTCCTATCGCCAGAGCGCGGTCACGGCCTTTCTGGAGGACCAGCCGGCCGAGAGCTGCGACGCCTATGTGCTGCTCGACGCGCAGGACTGGATGAACGACGCCGATCTGACGGCCTTGTGGTCGCAGATCACGCGCACGGCCCGGCCGGGTGCGCGGGTGATCTTCCGCACGGCCGCCGACGAGCTCCTGCTGCCCGGTCGAGTACCGACGGCCATTCTTGACCAGTGGCATTACGAGGAAGAAAGGAGCCGCGAGCTCTGCCGGCAGGACCGCTCGGCGATCTATGGCGGCTTCCACCTCTACACGCTGTCGGAGCGGGTGGCGTGAGAGTGGCCGGGACGGCTGGTTCCGCTGCCGGGCTGATGGACCGGGTCTACCGGCATCAGCGCCACATCTACGATGCCAGCCGCAAGTTCTATCTGCTCGGCCGCGACCAGTTGATCGAAGGGCTCCAGCCGCCGGCGGGGGGCTCCATCCTGGAGATCGGCTGCGGTACCGGGCGCAACCTCGTCAAGATTGCGCGCCGCTACCCGGCTTGCGATTGCTACGGGCTCGATGTCTCCTCCGAGATGCTGGCGACGGCGCGGGCGTCCGTCGCGCGCGGCGGGCATCAGTGGCGGATCAGGCTGGTACAGGCCGATGCTACCGATTTCGATCCGCAAATCCTGTTCGGCCGCGCCGGCTTCGACCGGATCGTGATTTCCTATGCACTGTCGATGATCCCGCCCTGGCAGGGCGTGATCGCCGAGGCGCTGCGCCGGCTCAGCCCCGGTGGCTCGCTGCATATCGTCGATTTCGGCAATCAGGCGGGCTTGCCGGCACCGTTCAAGGCGGTGCTGCTGCGCTGGCTTGCGCTGTTCCACGTCACGCCGCGCGAAGAGCTGCCTGAGGCCATGAGGGCGATGGCCGAGGAGGCCGGCGCCGAATGCCGGATCGGTGCGCCCTATCGCGGCTATGCGATTCACGCAGTGGCGAGCAAACGCCGGGGCTGACGGCGGAGCGCCTTCAGTGCCGGGTTTCGGTCGCCGTCTCGGACTCGCGCTCGTCCGCGGCCTCGTCGACCCGGATGGCGGATTTCCTGGGCATGCCGATGATGCGGCCGATCGTGGCCGGCAGCGGCATCATGCTGTGGGCCGCCTTCATCAGGGCGATATTGGCGAGGATATCGGCCGGGAAGGGCGTGACCTTGCGATTGATCATATCGACATGCAGCGACAGGTTCTCGCTCGTCGCCGCGAGCCAGCCCTCGTTGGCATGCCGCATCTCCAGGTAATAATGCAGCCGCTTGTCGTCGAAGGCGATGAGCTGCGCGGTGATGCGTACGAGATCGCCCTCGGTCAGTTCGCGCTTGTAGAGGATGTGGCACTCGGCCGCGAAAGTCGAGGCATGGCGCGTCTCGACATAGTCGCGGGTCAGGCCGACCAGCGAAAAGACCTCGTCGACCGCCCGATCGAACAGCACATGGTAATAGGCCATGTTGAGATGGCCGTTATAGTCGATCCATTGCGGCTCGACCCGCATCGCCGACGAGACGAAGGGTGCGAAGAACAGCGCCGGGGCGCGCGTATCGTGTTTCATGTCCGCCTCCCTGACAGGCGCCTCGTTCAAGGGGCTGCCGCATTATTGCCGCTGCCCATTTCCTCGTCGCATGATCTAGTATGCATCGCTCGCAAGCGGCGTCAGCATCCTGGACTGGTCAATAAGGCCGAACCATGCCTGAACGTAACCAATTGCGAAACCGATCTGTTCCAAGTCTAAGCGCCAACCCTGGATGTTGACAATGAGCCTGCCTGCCGCCGCTCTTCATGACAACCCTGTCCCGGCCGCAGTGCTGCCACCCTCACCGGCAGCCGTCGCAGCGGTGACGCAGGCGCTCGCCGCCAGCTTCGGCAACCGTCTGGTGACCAGCCTCGCCGTGCGCCAGCAGCACGGCCATACGCTGACCTGGATCCCCAACCAGCCGCCGGATGCGGTGGTCTTCCCGCAGAGCACGGAAGAGGTCTCGCAGATCGTCAAGCTCTGCGCGGCGCATGGCGTGCCGGTCATCGCCTTCGGCACGGGCACGTCGCTGGAGGGCCATGTCAACGCGACCTTCGGCGGCGTCTGCATCGACATGTCGCAGATGAAGCGGATCATCGCGGTCCATGCCGAGGATCTCGACGTCGTCGTCGAGGCAGGCGTCACCCGCAAGGAGCTCAACGAGCATCTACGCGACCAAGGCCTGATGTTTCCGATCGATCCCGGCGCCGACGCCTCGATCGGCGGCATGGCGGCGACGCGCGCCTCGGGCACCAATGCGGTCCGCTACGGCACGATGAAGGACAATGTCCTGGCGCTGACCGCGGTGATGGCAGATGGCTCGATCGTGAAAACCTCGACCCGAGCCCGCAAGACGTCGGCCGGCTACGATCTCACCCGTCTGCTCGTCGGCTCGGAAGGCACGCTCGGTATCATCACCGAGGTGACGCTGAAGCTGCACGGCATCCCGGAGGCGGTTTCCGCCGGCGTCTGCCCGTTCCCCTCGGTCAAGGCAGCCTGCGACGCGACGATCCTGACCATCCAGACCGGCCTGCCGGTCGCGCGCATCGAACTGCTCGATGACGTGATGATCCGCGGCGTCAACCTGCATGCCAAGCTCGGCCTGACGGAGACGACGATGCTCTTCGTCGAGTTCCACGGCACGGAAGCCGGCGTGAAGGAGCAGTCCGAGCGCTTCGGCGAGATCGCGGCTGAGTTCGGCGGCGGCCCGTTCGAATGGGCGACCAAGGCCGAGGACCGCTCCAAGCTCTGGCAGGCGCGCCATGACGCCTATTGGGCGGCGAAGGCGCTGCGCCCCGGCTTCGACTCGGTCGCGACCGATGTCTGCGTGCCGATCTCGCGGCTGGCCGAATGCGTCGAGGAGACCAAGCGCGATATCGAAGCCTCCGGCCTGATCGCGCCGATCGCCGGCCATGTCGGCGACGGCAATTTCCATACGCAGCCGCTGGTCGATCTGGCTGACCCGGCAGAGGTCGAGCGGGCGCAGGCCTTCATCGACCGGCTGGTCAAGCGGGCGCTCGCCATGGGCGGCACCTGTACCGGCGAGCACGGCGTCGGCCAGAAGAAGATGAAATACCTCGAGCTGGAGCATGGGGCCGAGGCGCTCGCGGTGATGCGCACGCTGAAGCGCGCGCTCGACCCGCGCAACATCCTCAATCCCGGCAAAATCGTCGTCCTGTGACGCCGTTGCAGCTTGCGCCGCTGGGTGGGTTCGCCGAAATGTCGTGATCTCGCCGCGACTTGCAGGCAGGATGGGATATTCCGGCGCTGGCCGTCGCCGTCATTGCGAGGAGCGGAGCGACGAAGCAATCCAGGGGCGGCAAAGCTCTACGTCCCCCTGGGTGGCTTCGCTGCGCTCGTAATGACGGCAGAGGTCGGTACCGTTCCACCATGACGAGAGGGGCAGGCAGCCGAATTTGCGTGAGAGTCTGACAGTTCTGGCCGGCCTGCTGGTGCTGGCGCTGCTGGCGGCCCTGATCGGTCCGGGCTTCGTCGACTGGCGCAGCTATCGGCCGCAGATCGAGGCACGATTGAGCGAGGCGCTCGGCGTCGAGACGCAGATCGGCGGCGGGATCGGGCTGCGTCTGCTGCCATCGCCACGCATCGCGCTGGAGGATGTGCGGATCGGTCCGGGGGACGGGCCGGCAAGTTCCGCCAGGGTGGAGCATGCGACCGTCGAGCTGGCGCTGGCGGCGCTGGCGCGTGGCGAATTCCGCTTCTCCGAAGCGCGTCTCGACGGCGCTGCGATTTCCCTGTCATTGAATGAGGGGGGCATGATCCGCCTGCCTCGGCGCAGCGGCGCGGGCATTCCTGCCGAAGCGCGGCTTGACCGTCTGACGATCAGCCGCTCGGCCGTGATCTGGCGCGAGGCAGGCAAGCCGGCCGTCACGCTTTCGCCGATCGCCGCCGAGATGTCGGCGGTCAGCCTTGCCGGTCCCTGGCGCTTCGAGGGCGAGGTGGCAGGTGGTTCGCTGCGCGTCACGACGGGCGAGATCGAGGCCGACGGGCGGCTGCGGACGAAGGCCTATCTCACCGGCGAGGACCTGCAGCTCGGCTTCGACGGCTCGCTGGTCTTTCCGAGGGGGACCGAGGGCTTCGGGGCCGAGCTCGACGGCGCCTTCAACCTCTCGCCGGGTGGCGCCGTCTCGCTGACCGGACGGGTCAGGGGCGGCAGCCGGCAACTCGACCTGTCCGGGCTTTCGCTCGATCTCGCCGGCGGCGCGGCGCGGCTGGAAGGCGAGGGGCAGTATCTCCCCGGCACGGGCAAGGGCTCGCTGGCTCTGCGCGCCCGTCGGCTCGACGCCGATGCTCTGGCGGCAGCACTGGCCGAGCGGCAAGGGTTCGAGCGCGCCCTGCAAGGACTGCCCGGCGCCTTCGACGTCAGCCTCGATCTCGATCAGATGATCTGGCGCGGCGAGGATTTCTCGGCCCTGGCGCTGCGCGGGCACCTGCACGACGGGGGCTTGAGCGATGCGTCGGCCTCGCTGCGCGTGGCCGGGGCGCTGATCGGGGCGAGCGGTGATCTCGGTTCCGAAGGCGCTTCGGGCCGGCTCAACCTGAAGGCCGACGATGCACGGCGTGTCGGGCTCGTGCTGACGCGGGCCGGGCTCGACCCGGCGCTAGCCGATTTCGTCGCGCGGCTCGGGCGGATCGATGCCGATATCGTCGGCGCCTGGACGGGCAATGGCGGCCGCTTCCAGCGCCTGCTGGTCGCGGGCTCGTCGGGCCTGCGGCTCGATGCTTCCGGGGAGATCGCGCCGAACCGGATCGCCGCCAAGGCAGCCGTCAACGGACTCTCGCTCGATACGCTGCCCCCCGGCAACAGCTTGTCCGGCCTGCTCCGGCAGCGCGATGTGGCGCTGGAGCTTGGGCTGACCAATGTCCGGTTCCGCAATGCCCCGCCGGGTTCAGCCAATCTCGATCTCCGGCGTGAAGGCGATGTCTGGCGTCTGAGCCGGCTTTCGGTGGATGGTTTCGGTGGTGTCGCCGTCACCGGTGCGGGTGCGCTGCTGGCGGAGGGCGGTGAGATTTCCGGACGGGTGCGGGCGCCGCGCTTCGAGACGCTCACCGCGCTGGCCGGGCCGCTGCTGCCGGAGACGGCAATGCAGGTGCTCCAGCGCGTCGGCGAAGGGCTCGCGCGGCTCGATGCCGGCTTCCGGCTGACGCGCGCGGCCTCGGGTGAGACCAGCCTGTCGGCCGAGGGCACGGCTGCGGCCGGCAAGCTCAAGCTCGACGGGCGGCTCGACCGGGCCGGCGCCTGGAACCGGGCGGCGCTGGGTTTCGAGCTCAACGACCGGCGGCAAGCTTTCGCGGCTCTTGGCTTGCCGCTGCCGCAACAGGGCGGAAGCGGGCGACTCGATCTCGAACTGGGCGGAGGCAAGGCGACCGGATCGCTCGCGGGGCAGGGCCTCTCGATCGTCGTCGAGGATGGCGGACAGGGGCCGCGGCTGACCTTGCAGGCCGACGGGCCGGGGCAGATCCTCGCCGAGGGGCCGGCGCGCCTGCTACCGGACGGCGTGATCGACGCATCTGCGCGGCTCGCCATCGCGGAGGAGACGATCCGGCTCGACGACATCACTGCCCATCTCGGCGGCAGGGCGGTCGGTGGTTCGTTGCTGCTGCCGCGCGAGGGGCGTGCTTCCGGCCGCATGACGGTTCCGGCCGCCGACCTCCGCCCGCTGATGAGCGCGGCGCTCGGGCAGGCGTCGGCAACGCCGAACACGCTCTGGTCGACGGGGCGGTTCGGACGCGTGGCGAGCTTCCCCGATTTCGACATTGCGGTCGAGGCAGGGACACTCGTTGCCTTCGATGGCGGGACGATCCGCAATGCCAGCTTCGCCCTGCGCTCGGATCAGGACGGGCTCAGGATCGACGATATCCGTGGCGGCTATGGTGGCGGGCAGGTCGCCGGGCGGCTCGGCCTGCGGCGCGATGGCGGACTTGCCCAGCTGAATGGACGATTGAGCCTGATGGCGATCGATCTCGGCGAGCTCACCAAGGGCGCCGTCGGCGGCAAGGCCTCCGGGCAGGTCGAGTTCGGCGGCTCGGGCGAGACGCCAGCACGTCTGGTCGCTGGCCTGAGCGGTGCCGGGAGCCTGATGCTGAATGGCACGCGCCTGGCGCGGTTCGATCCGAAGGCCTATGAGCGGATCATCGCCAGTACCGGCGAGGATGCCTCCGAAAGCGACGCATCGCGCCTGCAGGATCGCCTGAGCGAGGCGCTCGACAAGGATGCCTGGGCGCTCGGCGATGTCACGCTGCCCTTCACGCTGGCCGGCGGCCTGATCCGGCTCCAGCCTTTTGCCTTCGAGCGCAACGGCCTGCGCGCCGAGGCGAGCGGCATTCTCGACCTGCGGGCACTCACGGCCGATCTCAGACTCGGCCTGAGGCCGCTGGGCAGCCTGCCGAAGGGCTGGCCTGGCGACGCGCCGCAGATCGGCATCGCCTGGCGCGGGCCTTTGTCCAATCTCCGGCGCGAGAGCGATGTCAGCGCCCTCTCGAACACGGTTGCGGCGCGGGCTCTGGCGCGAGAGATCGAGCGCGTCGAGGCCTTCGAGGCGGATGCGCGCGAGCGGGCGATGCATGCGCGGCGCCTGCGGGCCGAGCGCGAGATGCGCGAGAACGAGCGGAAGCTGGGCGAATTCCTGAAGGCGCAGGAAGAGGCTCGCATCGCCGAGGAGAAGCGTCAGGAAGAGGTGCGGCGACTCGAGGAGCAGCGCCGGCAGGCTGAAGCGAGACGGGCCGAGGAGTTGCGACGTGCCGAGCAGGCGCGGGCGGAGCTGGAAGCGCGCCGGCGGGCTGAAGCCGAGGAGCGCGCCCGCGCGGCGGCCGAGCGGGCGGCTGCGCAGGCTCAGCCTCAGCCCGGTCCGCTCGTGTTGCCGGGAGCGCCGCGCAGCAGCTCGCCGGAAGGCGCCGTTCAGCCGCCGACCGGTGGCGTTTCGCCATTGCCGCCGCCGATGCAAATCCAGCCGGTTCCACAGCCGCGCGGCGCGCCGGCGCGCTGAGAGATAGATTCAAGTGGCTCGCGCATTGATTCCGAGAGTTGCGGCAAGCGATTGAAAATGCGTCTTTTTCTTTCTTTGCGAGCTTGCGTGAAGAAAGTCTGTGGAACCACGCCGTCATTCCGGGGCTTCGCGTGAGCGAAGAGCCCGGAACCCGGAACGATGCCGTTGCCGGGAAAGCACGGACCGGCGTTCCTGCATGACGGTATCGGTTCTGGGTGCCGCGCTCGGGCCTGCGGCCCGCCCCGGAATGACGGCGTATTTTCCCGGCAAATCCGGGTACCTCAAAGGCCGGCCAGCTTCCGGTAATGCGCCAGCGCGTGGAGCCGTAGCGCAGAGGAGAGGTTCAACTCGCCCCGGCCGGAATCGACTTCGGCCACAAGGGCCGCGATGGGGCGCTCTTCGCTCGCTGCGATCTCCTTCAGCGCTTCCCAGAACGGCGCTTCCAGCGAGATGCTGGTTCGGTGGCCGGCGATGCTGAGCGAGCGCTTGCGCTCCGGCTTCATGCCGGCTCCGGCTCGTCGCGATCGAGCTTGTGCCCGTCGATATGGCGGGCGGCCTTGTCGCGCTCGGCCTCGCTCAGCTTGCGCTCGGCCTTGGTGCGGCCGAACGAGATGCGGTTCTGCTCGGCCGTCTTCTCGGCCTCGGCTCGCGCCTTCTGCTTGCGGACCTGGCGGAGGTTGATGATCTCGGCCATGGGCGAGCCTTGCGTCAGTGCGGCCCGAGCATCAGCTCGGGCTTGACCGTCCTGTCGAAGAGCTCGGCCTCGACGCCGGCCTTCAGCGCTTCCTCGCGCAGCGTCGTGCCGTTGTGATGGGCCGCCTTGGCGATGCCGGCGGCCTTGTCGTAGCCGATCGCAGGAGCCAGCGCCGTCACCAGCATCAGCGAGCGCGAGAGCAATTCCTTGAGCTGCGACTCGTTGGCCTCGATGCCCTCGACGCAGTTGACGCGGAAGCTCTCGGCGGCGTCGGCCAGCAACCGGACGGATTGCAGAAACGCGGCGGCGATCACCGGTTTGAAGACGTTGAGTTCGAAATGCCCCTGCGAGGCGGCGAAGCCGATCGTCGCCTGGTTGCCGTGGACCTGAGTCGCGACCATGGTCAGCGCCTCCGCCTGGGTCGGATTGACCTTGCCCGGCATGATCGAGGAGCCCGGCTCGTTCTCCGGCAGGCTGATCTCGCCGAGGCCGGAGCGCGGACCGGAGCCCATCAGGCGGATGTCGTTGGCGATCTTGAACAGGTCGGAGGCCAGCGCGGCGAGCGCGCCATGGGCGGCGGCGAGCGCGCCATGGCTCGCCAGCGCCTCGAACTTGTTATCGGCGCTGCGGAAGGGCAGGCCGGTCAGTGTCGCGATCTCCTTGGCGAAGAGGGTGGCGAAATCGGGATGGGTGTTGAGGCCGGTGCCGACGGCGGTGCCGCCCTGCGCCAGCGCATGGAGCCCGCCGAGCGCCGCCTCGATCCGGCCGATGCCGAGATGGAGCTGCATCGCATAGCCGGAGAATTCCTGGCCGAGCGTAACCGGGGTTGCGTCCTGGAGATGGGTGCGGCCGATCTTGACGAGGTGCTTGAAGGCCTCGGCCTTGGCGTTCAGCGCCTTTTCGAGGCTGCGCAGGGCCGGCAGCAGCCGGCGCGCGCGCTCCAGCGCCCCGGCGATATGCATCGCCGTGGGGAAGGAATCGTTCGAGGACTGGCCGCGATTGACGTGGTCGTTGGGGTGGACGGGACTCTTGGCGCCCAAGCCCGCGCCAAGCAGTTCATTGGCGCGGTTCGCCAGGACCTCGTTGGCGTTCATGTTCGACTGGGTGCCGGAGCCGGTCTGCCAGATCACCAGCGGGAAATGCCCGTCGAACTTGCCGGCGAGCGCCTCATCCGCCGCACGGGCGATGGCGCCGGCGACGCGCTGATCGAGCAGGCCGAGCTTGGCGTTGACATGGGCGGCTGCCTTCTTGACCAGCACCAGCGCATGGACGAGCGGCAGCGGCATGCGCTCGCTCTCGCCGCCGATCTTGAAGTTTTCGAGGGAGCGCTGCGTCTGCGCGCCCCAGTATCGATCCGCCGGCACCGCGATCGGGCCGAAGGAATCGGTTTCGGTGCGCGTCTCGGTCATGGCGTCCGTCGTCACGGCTTCTTGCGGAAGGAATCGAGGCTGACCACCTCGGCGCTGCCACGGCTGTCGTCATCCTCGGTCGCAGGCTCGGCTTTGGCCGATGCGGCGGCAGGCTCGGCGGCGGGCGCCTTGCCTTTGGCGGCCGGAAGGGCGGCCGGCACGATCTTGGCCGGCGCGGGCGGTGCCTCGGCCGGCTCCGCTTCCTGCGAGGCAGCATCCTCGGCCTGGTCCTGCGCCTCGAATTTCAGGCCGAACTGGACGGAAGGGTCGAAGAAGGTCGAGATCGCGTCGAAGGGCACGAGCAGCCGCTCCGGCACGCCGGAGAAGGACAGGCCGACCTCGAAGGAGTGCTCGCCGACGCTCAGGTCCCAGAACTGATGCTGCAGGACGATGGTCATCTCGTCCGGGTGCTTCTCGCGCAGGCGCTGCGACAGGCGCACGCCCGGCGCTCCGGTGCGGAAGGTCACATAGAAATGGTGCTCGCCCGGCAGGCCGTCGCGCGCCGCCTCCGCCAGGATCTTGCGGACCACGCCCTTCAGCGCGTCCTGCACCATGAGATCGTAACGAAGAACATCCTTGGACATCGGGTAGCGGTTTCCGCTTGTTGCGTTCCGGCGGGAACAGCCGGCAGGCCGTCAGGAAAAGAAGTGGAGGCTTCTGTTGCCAGGCGCCTCCGAGCCCCGCCTTACGCGGCTAAGCGCAAGGGCTTTGGTTTGGGAACCAGCACCGCTTACGCGGCGACGGCAACCCGAGCATTGTTGTCGTTGGCAACTATGCAATGGCCCGATAACGGCGGAACCATGCCGAGCAAAAGGATAACCTTTACACCCTCGTCGATCCTATTTCGCCCCCGCCAAAGCCCTGCAATACCAGGGCTTTGGTGGAGGCGCCGGGTACCG
>JBDHTM010000041.1:0-38700 GCA_039808685.1 Allobosea sp.
TCTCCCGCTACCAAACTCCCTTTCACCGATGTTCACAGACGACCGCAACCGGCCCGCAAAGGCCGGTTTTGCTGTCTTTCGGCGTCAGTCGTGTTCACCTGCGTTCATTGGCAGCCGGCCGATTTGTTGGCCTCCCTGTTGGCCGGAGCCCGGGACCATCAGATCCGAGGCCAACATGCCGCTAACCGAGACGGCGATTGCTACGGCCACAAGTTGCAGTTTGGCAACGCAGTGTGCCGACCCGTCAGTAACCACCCCAAACGGGGTATGAAAACATCTGCGAACAATGCACAATCTCTAATCAGGGGGCTCAAGAATTGAGCGGGGCGACGCAATTGAAGGCATGCAATGAACGGGCGCAGTCGCTCAACACACTAGGTCAGTGTCTGACGGAAGGCTTGGTTTCCGACGCGGAGGTGGAGGCGGCGGTCTCGAATTTCCTCGCGAACTCCGATCCGATTTGCGTGGCGCCCGGCATCTACGCGGTAATGCCGACACTCGAAGAGTTGCCGCAAAAGCTTCGTGAAACGATGATCGAAATTGTGTTGCTGGGTCGCGTGTAGCGCCCGGCGCCCCTGGCAGACGGGCCGGCAGTGGCTTTCGTGATCGGCTCGCTAGCTGCGACAGGCAGGAACGAAGATCGCCTCTTCCGTCTGGTCGTCCGGAAGCGGGCCCAGGGGCAATCAGGCTGTCACCACCGGTTTGGGGTACAGATGCGATCCCGAAGCCCTCGCGGCGAGCGAGCGGGTTGCAATCGCAGAGGCAGCGCGAACAGAACTCGGCAATAGGAAGGGGCGTCCGATCACTGGAGAAAATCCGGCCCGCCGTCCGGGTTTAATTGGTGACGCGCGAAACATCGCCGCCGAGCGCCGGCTTCGGCTCTGGCAAGCCCCGTGGCCTTGCCATCAAGGAACGGCGGACAATTTAGCCGTCGTCATCCTCAGGGGTGGCGGCGGCCTTATTTTTGCCGCTATAAGGCACCTGTCGCCCAGCCAGGAATTGGCCAATAGCGCACATAATGAGACCGTCACACAAGCGACTTCAGAAATGAATCGCCATGTCACGCCCATGGCCACGCCCGTTGCTAGCGCAACGAGCGATGTCCTTTCGGCTGTCCCGCGCAACGTCCGGCTTCAATATTTGCGCGCAATCGCCGCGGTTTCCGTACTGTTCTACCATGCTTCGGTGGTCGCCGAGCGCACGACGGGACCCGGCGCTTATCTCTCGATCTTCGGAGGCTATTGGGGGGCGCTGGGCGTCGCGATCTTCTTCGCCTTGTCCGGCTACCTGATGCGGGAGTTGATCCAGCGCGACGATCCGGCCCGATTTCTCATCAGCAGAATGGCCCGGATTTACCCGCCGATGCTGCTGGTGGTCGGCCTGTCCTGGGTGGCGTTCCTCGCTGCCGGCCTTCCTCGCGGGATCGATCTTATCGGCCTGACGCTCGCGCCGGCGGGCACCCGCGACTACTTCCTGGGCGTAGAATGGACGCTGGTCTATGAGATCAGTTATTATGTCGTTCTTGCCGGTTTGTCGGTTTTAGGCCTGCGGCGCATTGCATCGCTATTTGCCACGGCGTGGCTCGTGTCGATCCTGATATCGATGGCGGCCACTGGCCGTGCCGCCCTCGATCAGATGCCGCTCGCAAGCGAACTGCCGCTGCAAGCCGCGAACCTGCCATTCCTTCTCGGCTTCCTCCTCCTCGACATCGGCAGGCTGCAACTGCTCCCCGGCCGTGCTTTATTGGCGGCCGCCCCCATAGCCCTGGTGGCCTCCTGTTTCCTGCCTGGCCCCCCGGCACTCCGTGTGATCGTGCCGGCTGTCCTGTCGGTGGCAGCGGCTATCCGCTTCCCGAAGGCTCAAGCCTTGAACGCGGCCGGCAGAGCCGGCGAAATCCTCGGCGATGCCAGCTATATGCTGTACCTCTGCCACATGCCGCTGATGACTCTGGCGGGCGGATTCGTCCCGAACTCGTGGTCTGGCCTGGTCGTTTGGTCGGGCGGGATCGTCTTATCGATCGCCCTCGCCCTTGCGTTGGGCCAAGTCGACCTGAAGATCCATCGCTTATCCAAGCGTGCCATCGCCAACGCGTCCCTCGTGCGCATCCGAATCTTTGCACTGTTCTTCGCGGCAGCGCTGATCGGGACGTCTGTTTTCTCGGAATATGCGGGCAGGGAAAAGCGGGTGCTGGAGGAACATGCGCGCCTGGCCCTGTCGAGATCAGCGCTCATCGCATCGGCCTCAATCCGCGCTGCGGTCGACGCTGTCCAGCGACTGCCGGACGGCACGCGCATCGTTCGCGGATACGCCCTCGACCTCGATCGACCGAACCTCACTGTCCATGCCGCCGCGCTTCAGAATGGCCAGGTCGTCGAGATCGAGCGGGCAAGACGCATGCGACCAGCGCAGGCACAGAGTTGGTCGCGTCCCGACTTGGTCAATGTGCGGTTCGGTTTCGTCCTGATCCTCCCGAAGAGCATCGATTGCTCCGCAGGCCCCATCGATATTCGCGTCGCCTTCCAAGACGGGCGCGTGATCAACCCGACCATGGCACCTGGGGTGTTCATCTGCGGGTAGCCCTGCTGCGAGCCGCTAGCCTTTACGCCCTTCGCTCCCCATGCCTCCGAAATCAGGCGGCGGACTACCGCAAGATCGCCTAGCCCGCGCAAAGGGCGCCTCCCCAAATTTGGCCCGATCTCCGAAAGAGGGATCGGGTCTTTCCGTTTGCGCCTGGTGCGAGGAACGTCTTCACAGCACATCCGTTGGATTGTCTGACTGGGGCCAACCAGGAGGAAATCATGCGTAAGCTTATTCTTGCTGCGGCCGTGGCGATGATTCCCGCTCTCGCCTTGGCGCAAGGCGCCGGAGGTTCGGGTGGCGGGTCCGGTGGAGCAGCCGGTGGATCGGCTGGAGGTGCCGCCGGCGGCTCCGCTGGCGGAGCTGCGGGTGCGAACGGAGCGGGTGCCGCGGCCGGAGGAAACGCCGGTGGCGCTGCTCAGTCCGGAGGGAATACGGGCGAGGCTGGAGGTATGGCTGGCGGGATCACAGCCAGTCTTGTGCCCCGTTTCCGGACCTATGTTATGACAAACGAGATGCCGTCGTATTCGTACGGCGAGACCGTCAGCATCGGTGCCGTTCTTCCCGAAAGCGGTGTCACCTATCGCGAGGTGCCCGCCGAATTCGGCGCGACGAGTTACCAGTACACCGTCGTCAATGGCACCCCGGTGATCGTGGAGCCGAGGACACGGCGGGTGGTTCAGATTATCCAATAGCAGATCGACCCGGCGTTCCCATCAGAGCCCCGTCAGCTCCCGCTGGCAGGGCCTTTTTGCGTTCGATGCAGCTGCCTGCCGGAGACCCGAGCGCGCGCCGGTCACCCCGGAACTTTTATTCGCCCTCTCCGTTTCGCCCACCATCTGGGGGACAACCAGGAGGCCAAGATGAAGAAGCTCATCCTCGCAGCCGCGATCGCGGTGGCTCCCGTAGTGGTGCTTGCCCAGACTTCAACAACCACCACCATCACCGCAGACCAGCAAAGCAAGGTGAAAACCTACGTGATGAAGGAGAAGCCGGCCTCGGTGAAGGTGACCGAGACCGTCAGCGTCGGCACCGCGCTCCCGTCATCGGTTACGCTGCGCACGTTGCCTTCCGATGTCGGCGTCACCCAGTATCGCTACGCAGTCGTCAACGACAAGACCGTGCTGGTCGAGCCGAGCTCGCGCAAGATCGTCCAAATCATCGAGTGATATCTCAGCAGACGCGGCAACAAAGAGGTCGTAGTTCGACCTCTTTGTTGCTTGATCCCGCCCGGCGCGGCGCTCTGCCATCATCGCCCGTCGTCCTAGCCCGAGCGATGCGGACTTCCGATCTCCGCATCGTCATTCGCGGCCAACCTTTGGAAGCGCAACGAAGCGAGATACCGTTCGATGGCGTCCGCGATGTCTTCCATCTCGTGGAATTCGTCGTCGCCATCTCCCAGGCCCATGAGTTCGCCGGCCCGGTCGAGCGCAGCCTTTAACTCTACGTCATTACGGATGAACCGGGTCATGGTGCTTCAACCGACGACCACCTCTAAACGTTCCGGTTTCGCTTCGGGGAGCCGAGGTCTGCCCAGGCCACGGTAGGATTCGCCCTGCTGTCCCTTCGCAACGCGTTCCGCTGTGGAGTTGGGTTCGATATGCGCGCGTCGTCGGATTTGCAGGGCCGGGCAGAGTGTCGATGCCGTCGAGGGACCGGCCCGCCGCGAGCGGCTTGCGCGATCTGTTCGTTGACCCGGTGCCCGAGCGGATCGAGCCCTGCCGGACGCCGTTTAAGAGCGACCTTCCGGATTATCCGAAGCGGACGCTGTCTTTCGCGGGCGTGTTCCTCGGCTTAGCCGTTGGTGCCGCTCGCGCCGGGGATGGTCGCGGATTGGCTCTCGGCTGCACGGTCGAGACATTGGGCCATTTCAGACGTGCCGAACTTGAATTTCGAGCACTGCGATGTGCCAACGGTGTAATCCCGCCGGGGATGCGTCGTCTCGTGCGTGCTGTTGCAGCCGGTCAGGGCCAAGGTGAGAATGGCGAGAGCCAATCGCATCGGGTTCTTCCTTCCTGTGGACGAAGGCGATTGCCCGGCCACTGGCGTGGCCGGGTTGATTTTCTGGCCCGACTAAAGGGCCGGTTCCCTCCGAAGGTTTTCGTCCCGGTGTTCGCCGCCCAAGGTTGCTGCCCAGGCAGCTGCGGCAGCCCCCACGAGCAGCGCGGCCGCCGTGAGGAACGCCGTCAGCACTGCAATTTTGCGCGCGCGTTCCGCCGCTTGCTTGGCGGTTTCCTTGGCTTGCGACAGCCGGGTATAGGCGTCGTCGATGCGCTTCTGCGCGTCCTGCTCGCTGATGCCGGACCGAGCCGCGAGCCGCGATGCGAGATAATCCCGATCGGCCGGCTCGATCTTGCCGTTCTTCAGTGCGTTGACGAAGATTCGCGAGGCCTCGTCGCGCTCCTGCGCCGTCGGCGGCTGCTGACCGTTCGCGCGCATGACATTGTCGAGTGCCATCGCGAGCGGATCGACATTCTGGGAAACCAGCGCAGCCGCGCCCGCGCTGGCGCTCGCGACACTGCTGGCCGCCGTCTTGGCCGCACCGAAAAGCGATGAGGTCGTGACGACGGTGATCAGGAGCGCCCCCGTCGCCCAGACAAGGAGGCCATGGGTCGCGTCGCGCACCTTGCGCTCGTCGGCGTTGCCATCGAAGTTCGGCTGGCGCATGCGGCCTGCCAGATAGCCGCCTGCCATCGTGGCGGAGGCCATGACCCAGAGCGCCCAGAGGGCGCCGGCAACCGCCAGGGCCGTGGCGCTCGAACTCTTCTCGAAATCGGCAGAAACCATCGACAGGCCGATCGCCGAACCGAAGACCGTCATGATGGTCGAGATGGCGGTTGCGATCACCGCGCCGCCGATGATTGGCCCCCATTGCACATAGGAGCGGTTCTCCTTGCTCACGGTCACCGGAGCGACGACGACGTCCGTTCCAGACATGGACATGGCGAACTCCTATCGAAGACCGAGGAACGACAGGATGGCCATGATGACCACCACGAGACCGACGAGGTAGATGATACTGTCCATGAGCCCCTCCTGCTGATGAGCGAAAGTGACAGGCAAACAGTCGTCGGTGCCGATTGGTTCCTGACCGCTGCAAGCGTAAAGCCCGAGCAGGGTGCCTGGCGCTGCAGGAGCCGCTGTGAAGAAGGTGCTCTTCGGCGCGCCATCAGACTCCGTCGTCGCCAAACTGCGCAGCGAAATCAGCGACGGGCGGGGATTGCTGAAGGGGCGTTTCCGGCGCAGGCCCGGCCCAGCTTGCCGCTCTCTGCCCCGTCGACCTGCAACCGCGATTGCAACCTCAAGATGCGATTGACATCGATTATCGCAAGGTCGAGCTTTGGAGCGTTACCAAGATCTGAGCCCGCCGAAACAGCTTTTGCCGATCAAGAGACCCACGGGGGGGGAACTATGGCAGCCGCGGCAGAAACCAAGAAGCGCCCCTCGATCACCCTCTATGTCCTGATCGGCATGATCCTCGGCGTCATCGTCGGCTATATGTGCAACACCAATTACCCGGATCCGAAGGTCGCCGGGCAGATCGCCGACAACATCAACATCGTCACCACCGTGTTCCTGCGGCTGATCAAGATGATCATCGGCCCGCTTGTGCTGACGACGCTGATCGTCGGCATCGCCCATATGGGCGACACGTCCTCGATCGGGCGTGTCGGCATCAAGGCCCTCGGCTGGTTCATGGTCGCCTCGCTGATCTCGCTGGCGCTCGGGCTCGTCCTGGCGAACCTTCTCCAGCCCGGACACAACATCAACCTGCCGCTGCCCGATGTCGGCGCCGCGACCAATCTGAAGACCTCCTCCTTCACGCTGAAGGATTTCATCACCCATCTCGTGCCGAAATCGATCGCCGAAGCGCTCGCCACCAACGAGATCCTGCAGATCGTCGTGTTCTCGCTCTTCGCCGGCATCGCCCTCGCCTCGATGGGCGAGACCGGCAAGGCCCTGATCGAGATGATCGATCAGATGGCCCATCTGATGCTGAGGATCACCGGCATGGTGATGTATTTCGCTCCGCTCGCCGTCTTCGCCGCCGTCGCCTCGACCGTCACCACCCAGGGGCTCGGCATCCTCGTCACCTTCGCCAAGTTCATGGGCTCGTTCTATCTCGGCCTCGCCCTGCTCTGGGGGCTGATGGTCCTGGTCGGCTTCCTGACCCTGGGGCCGCGCGTCGCGAGGCTCGTCAGCCTGGTCAAGGAGCCGTTCCTGATCTCCTTCTCGACGGCGAGTTCGGAGGCCGCCTATCCGAAGATGCTGGAGGCGCTCGACCGTTTCGGCGTCAGCCGCAAGATCTCCAGCTTCATGCTGCCGATGGGCTATTCGTTCAATCTGGACGGCAGCATGATGTACTGCACCTTCGCGGTGCTGTTCATCGCCCAGGCCTATGGCATCGAGCTGTCCTGGGGCACGCAGATCTCGATGATGCTGCTGCTGATGTTGACCTCGAAGGGCATGGCCGGTGTGCCGCGCGCCTCGCTCGTCGTCATCGCCGCGACCCTGAACCAGTACAATATCCCCGAGGCCGGGCTCCTCTTGATCATGGGCGTCGACCAGTTCCTCGACATGGGCCGCTCCGCCACCAATGCGGTCGGCAACTCGATCGCGGTCGCGAGCGTCGCCAAATGGGAGGGACAGCTCGGCGAGCCGGTCGACGACTCGGTTTCCGCCGACGACGCTTCCACTCTCGCCGGCCAGGTCGCCTGAGCCGGAGCTTGCCGGATGGGCCCAATCGGGCAGGCGGCCGCCATGGCCGCCTCGAAAGGAGCGATGATGCGACGTTTCCTTGTCGGCGTGATCGCCTTGTTCGGCTGCCTTCTCGGCGCGATCGTGGCGGGTGCGCAGGACCAGCCGAGCGCGCTCACCGGCGCACTGAAGAAGGCGCGCGACACCGGGGCCGTCACCATCGGCTATCGCGAAGCCTCCTTTCCCTTCTCCTATCTCGATGCCCGGCGCGAGCCGATCGGCTACTCGATCGACCTCTGCCGGCTGATCGTCGAAGCGATGAGCGACGAGCTCGGGCGCGAACTGCAGCTGAAATGGCTGCCGGTCACCTCGGCCTCCCGTTTCGACGCGCTCACCAAGGGCGAGATCGATCTCGAATGCGGCTCCACCACGCAGAACCGCGAACGGCAGGCGATCGCCGCCTTCTCGCCGGTGATCTTCGTGGCTGGCACCAAGCTCATGGTCCGCAAGGAGTCCGGCATCCGCTCCTTCCGCGACCTCAGCGGCAAGACGGTGATCGCGACCGCCGGCACCACCAACGAGAAGGCGCTGAACGATCTGCAGGCGCGTTTCAAGACCGGCGCCACCCTGATCACCACGCCGGACCACGACCAGTCTTTCGCGCTGTTCATGGCCGGCAAGGCCGACGCCTTCGCCGGCGACGACGTGCTGCTCTACGGCCTGATCGCGCGCGAGAAGGCCGAGGACAAGGTGATGGTCGTTGGCGACTTCCTGTCCTACGACCCCTACGGCATCATGTTCCGCCGCGACGATCCGGCCATGGCTGCCCTGGTCGACAGGATGTTCCGGACCATCGCCGAAAGCCGCGAGCTCGAGCACACCTATAACCGCTGGTTCATGCACAAGCTGCCGGGCGGCGAGCGCCTGCGCCTGCCGATGAGCGCGCAGCTGGAGTCGATTTTCGGGACGCTGAGCGCGAAGCCGGACTAGGAGCGATCCCTGTGCTACGCCTCGAAGCTGCCGCCAATCGATCAGGAACAGGACCGAAACGCCCGCGAACATCGCCATCCTGGTGAGCGGCGCCGCATGTCTCGCCGATCGTCGCGAGACGGGCAGGAAGGTCTCCCTCGGCGAACTGCCGCTCTCTCTGCCCAAGGCTTTCGGCCGGGCTCGATCTTCGAGCGGCGCGAGATCCGCGTGCCCTGGCTCGGCCTCCTCTCCAAGCCTTCCAATCGGCCGCGCCCCGTTGGTGCGCCATGATCGTGTACGGCTCTCGCCTGCCGATCACACTTGCCTTGTGCCGCCGCGTTCCGTTCTTGGCGGATATCCGAAGCGCGTGCTGTAGGCCCGCGAAAAATGGCTCGGGCTGGCAAAGCCGCAGGCCAGGGCGATCTCCAGCACCGAGAGGCTCGTCTGGCGCAACAGGTCGCGGGCGCGGTCGAGGCGCAAGGCGAGATAATGCTCGCCGAGCGACCGGCCGAGATGCTGGCGGAACAGGCGTTCGAGCTGGCGCAGCGAAACCTGGGCGAGGCGAGCGAGCTCCACGCGCGGCAGGGGGCTTTCGAGGGTCTGTTCCATGCGCGCGATGACGCGCAGCAGCGGCGCATGCGCGATGCCCAGCCGCTCGCGCAACGGCATGCGCTGCGGCCCCGCCCCTTCCCGGACCTGGGTCTGCAGGAACCACTCGCTGACCGCGAGCGCCAGTTCGCTGCCATGCTCACGGGCGATCACCGCGTGCATCATGTCGAGCGGCGCGGTGCCGCCGCCGCAGGTCAGGCGCTCGCGATCGATCTCGTAGAGCGAGCGACGCAGGTCGAGAGCCGGATATTCCTCGAGCAGGGCCGGCGCATGTTCCCAATGAATGGTGAAGCGATAGCCCGAGAGCAGGTTGGCCCGCGCCAGCAGATAAGGCCCCCCCGAGACGCCGCCGATCCGCACCCCGCGCCGCGCGAGCTGGCGCAGCCAGGCGAAGCTCGGCTGGTGCCGAAAAAGCGCCGGGTTCCCGCCGGCGCAGACGAAGAGGTAGTCGAGCGGCAATGCTGCGCCGACCCCGGCATCCGCCGCGATGGCGACGCCGTTCGAAGCCGATGCGGGTGCGCCGTCGATCGAGACATGGCTCCAGCGATAGAGTTCTCGGCCCGACAGGACGTTGGCGGCCCGCAGCGGCTCGATCGAGGAGGCATAGGGCAGCAGCGCGAAATCGGGGATCAGCAGGAAGCCGACATGGGTCGGCGCACCGCTGTCGCTTCTGAATAAATTCATGTCGCTGTTGGGCATGTCATCGAACCTATGTCGGTCAAACTCCGGCTGACAAGCCCGACCGGATTTCTCGATGCGCTATTCCGTCTTCTCGCTGCTCGCCCAGGCCTTCAGGGGCCATAAGGACTGGACGCCGGTCTGGCGCGAGCCCGCGCCC
The DNA here is from genome assembly GCA_039808685.1 of Allobosea sp. Taxonomy (GTDB): domain Bacteria; phylum Pseudomonadota; class Alphaproteobacteria; order Rhizobiales; family Beijerinckiaceae; genus Allobosea. The sequence continues at coordinate 9,692 of JBDHTM010000041.1, forward strand.
AAGACAGAATACGACGTCGTGATCATCGGCGGCGGCGGACATGGGCTGGCGACCGCACATTACCTCGCCAGCCGGCACGACATCACCAATATCGCGGTGCTGGAGAAGGGCTATCTCGGCTCCGGCAATGTCGGCCGCAACACCACGATCATCCGCTCGAATTACCTCCTGCCGGGCAACACGCCCTTCTACGAGCTGTCGATGAAGCTCTGGGAGGGGCTCGAGCAGGACCTGAACTACAACGCCATGGTCAGCCAGCGCGGCGTGATCAACCTCTACCATTCCGACGCTCAGCGCGACGCCTTCGCCCGGCGCGGCAATGCGATGCGGCTCGCGGGTGTGGATTCCGAACTGCTCGGTCGCGAGCAGGTCCGCGCGATGCTGCCCTTCCTCGACTACGACAATGCCCGCTTCCCGATCCTGGGCGGCCTGTTGCAGCGCCGCGGCGGCACGGCGCGGCACGATGCGGTCGCCTGGGGCTATGCCCGCGCCGCCGATAGCCGCGGCGTCGACCTGATCCAGAATTGCGAGGTCACCGGCATCACCATCGTCAATGGACGCGCCGTCGGCGTCGAGACTTCACGCGGGCCGATCCGGGCGAAGAAGATCGCCATGGCCGTCGCCGGCAATTCCTCGCGGGTCGCGGCGATGGCGGGCCTGCGCCTGCCGATCGAGAGCCATGTGCTCCAGGCCTTCGTCTCGGAGGGGTTGAAACCCCTGATCGATACGGTCGTCACCTTCGGCGCCGGGCATTTCTACATCAGCCAATCGGACAAGGGTGGGCTCGTCTTCGGCGGTGACATCGACGGCTATAATTCCTACGCGCAGCGCGGCAATCTGCCTGTCATCGAGGACGTGATGGAGGCCGGGATGGGGCTCTGGCCAGGGCTCGGGCGGGTGCGCATGCTGCGCCACTGGGGCGGCATCATGGATATGTCGATGGATGGCTCGCCGATCATCGATGTCACCCCGGTCGATGGGCTCTATCTCAATTCCGGTTGGTGTTATGGCGGGTTCAAGGCGACGCCGGCCTCCGGCTTCTGCTTCGCCTATCTGATCGCGACGGGTAAGCCGCACCCGGTCGCGAGCGCCTATCGGCTCGATCGCTTCGCCACCGGGCGCCTGATCGACGAGAAGGGCGCCGGCGCCCAGCCGAACCTGCACTAAACGCGCGCTGCCGAGGACCCGCCATGCGCATCACCTGTCCCCATTGCGGCGCGCGCGACGCCCAGGAATTCACCTATCTCGGCGCCGCCGACCCGCAACGGCCCCACGGCATGGCCGCGACCGAGGCCGCGATGTTCGATTACGTCTACCTGCGCGACAACCCGGCGGGCCCACATCGCGAGCTCTGGTATCATGGCGCCGGCTGTTATGCCTGGCTGGTCGTGACCCGCGACACCCGCACCCATGCGATCAGTTCGGTCGAGCTTGCGAAGGCGCGCAAGGGAGCGGCGGCATGAGCGCCCAGCCTTTCCGCCTCGCATCCGGCGGGCTGATCGATCGCGGCCGGACGCTGCGCTTCAGCTTCGACGGCAAACCCTATCAGGGGCACGCAGGCGACACCCTCGCTTCGGCGCTGCTGGCCAACGGCGTGCGCCTCGTCGGCCGCTCGTTCAAATACCATCGTCCGCGCGGCGTCCTCTCCGCCGGGCCGGAGGAGCCCAACGCGCTGGTCGAATTGCGCTCAGGTGCCCGCCGCGAGCCGAACACCCGCGCGACCGTCGTCGAGCTGTTCGCCGGGCTCGAAGCCGCGAGCCAGAACCGCTGGCCCTCACTCGCCTTCGACCTGCTCTCGCTGAACGGGCTGGTCTCGCCGGCGCTGGTGGCCGGCTTCTACTACAAGACCTTCATGTGGCCGGCAGCCTTCTGGGAGAAGCTCTACGAGCCGCTGATCCGCCGCGCCGCGGGCCTCGGCCGTGCGGCCGATGCGGAGGATCCCGATCATTACGAGAAGGCATTCGCCTTCTGCGATGTGCTGGTGATCGGCGGCGGTCCCGCCGGCCTGTCGGCTGCGCTTGCGGCAGGGCGCAGCGGCGCTCGCGTCATTCTCTGCGACGAGGATTTCCAACTCGGCGGGCGCCTGCTGGCCGACAAGCGCGAGATCGACGGCAAGCCGGCCGCCGGATGGCTGACCGCGACGCTGGCCGAGCTCAGGAGCCTGCCGGAGGTGCGGATCATGCCCCGCACCACCGTCTTCGGACTCTACGACCACGACATCTATGGCGCGGTCGAGCGCGTTGGCGACCACCTGCTGGAGCCGGCCCCGCATCAGCCGCGCCAGCGCGGCTGGCGCATCTATGCCAGGCGCGCGATCCTGGCCGCAGGCGCGCTGGAACGGCCGATCGTCTTTCCGGGCAACGACACGCCGGGCGTCATGCTGGCAGGCGCGGCGCGTGCCTATGTCAACCGCTACGGCGTTCTGCCCGGCCGCGAGACGGTGCTGTTCACGGCCGGCGACGATGGCTGGACGACGGCCCGCGACATCGCCGCTACCGGCGGCAAGGTCGCAGCCATCGTCGATTCCCGCCCCGAGGCCGACGCAGGGCGCAAAGCGCTGGCCGACAAGCTCGGGGCACGGCTGTTCGCTGGCGGCGTGGTCGAAGGCGCGTCCGGCGGCCGCCAACTCGATGGCGTCACCATCCGCGACGCATCTGGTGCGACGACCCGCGTGGCCTGCGACCTGCTGGCGGTTTCCAATGGTTGGAATCCGACCCTGCACCTGACCTCGCACCAGAACGGCAAGCCGGTCTGGGATGACGGCCTGCACTGCTTCGTGCCCGGCACCTTGCCCGCGGGGCTTACCGTCGCCGGCAGTGCAGCCGGACGCTTCACCCTGGCGCAGGCGCTGGAGGACGGCGCAAGGCTCGGCCGCGAGGCCGTGGTCGAAGCCGGCCTTACGCCTGCGAGCGCACAGCCTGTGCCGGCGACCGATCCCGAGGCGACCGCGCTGCAGCCGGTCTGGCGGGTCAAAGGCATGAAGGGCAAGGCCTTCGTCGACTACCAGAACGACGTCACCGACAAGGATGTCGAGCTGGCGGCGCGCGAGGGCTTCCGCCCGGTCGAGCATCTCAAGCGCTACACCACGCTTGGCATGGCGACCGACCAGGGCAAGACCTCGAACCTTGCCGGCCTCGCCATCATGGCCGAGCAGACCGGAAAGACGATCGCGCAGACGGGCACCACGACCTTCCGGCCGCCCTATACGCCGGTGGCGATCGGCGCCCTTGCCGGCCATCATCGCGGCAAGGATTTCCGCCTGACGCGGCTCGCACCGACGCATGACTGGTCGAAGGAACAGGGCGCCGTCTTCGTCGAATCCGGCCAGTGGCTGCGGGCACAGTATTATCCGAAGCCCGGCGAGAGCGACTGGCTGACCACCGTCAATCGCGAGGTCCTGGCGGTGCGAGCCGGCGTCGGCATCTGCGATGTCTCGACGCTGGGCAAGATTGACATCCAGGGCGCCGACGCTGCCGAGTTCCTGGAGCGCGTCTACATCAACGGCTGGAAGGCCCTGCCGGTCGGCAAGGCGCGCTATGGCCTGATGCTGCGGGAGGACGGTTTCGTCATGGATGACGGCACGACCTCCCGCCTCGGCGTGAGCCATTTCCTGATGACGACAACCACCGCCAATGCCGGCAAGGTGATGCAGCATCTGGAATTCTGCCATCAGGTGCTCTGGCCGGAGCTCGACGTCCGCATGGTGTCGGTCTCCGAGCAATGGGCGCAAGCATCCATCGCTGGGCCGAAGGCGCGCGACACGCTGCGCGGCGTCGTCGATCCCGAGCACGACATCTCGAATGAGGCATTCCCCTATCTCGCAGCCCGGGAGGTCACGGTCGGCGGCGGCATCCCGGCGCGGCTCTTCCGCATCTCGTTCTCGGGCGAGCTGGCCTATGAACTGGCCGTTCCCGCCGACTATGGCGATGCGATGATGCGTGCCCTGATGCGGGCCGGCGAACCCTTCGGCATCACACCCTATGGCACCGAGGCGCTCGGCGTGATGCGCGTCGAGAAGGGCCATGTCGCCGGCAACGAGCTCAACGGCCAGACCACGGCGCGCGATCTCGGCCTCGGCAAGATGATGTCTTCGAAGAAGGACTATATCGGCCGCCTGATGGCGCAGCGTCCGGCCCTGGTCGAGGAGGACCGCCCATCCTTCGTCGGCTTCCGGCCGGTCGATCCCGCGCAGCGCCTGCGTGCCGGCGCGCATTTCATCCGTCTCGGCAAGGCGGCCGTGATGGAAAACGACGAGGGCTACATGACCTCGGTCGCCTATTCCCCGCATCTGAAACACTGGATGGGGCTCGGCCTGATCAAGGGAGGCGCAGCCCGCATCGGCGAGCGCGTCCGCGCCTATGACCCGGTCCGCAACGGCGACATCGTCGTCGAGATCTGCTCGCCCGTCTTCATCGATCCGGAAGGAGCCCGCCTCCATGGCTGAATCTGCGACCCTGTCGCGCTGGATGCCGCGGCGCGCCTGGGAAGGCGTGGTCGCCGGCGGCCATTTCGGCAAGGCGGACGAGACCGGCGTCACGGTCCTCGCGCGCGACGCGCTCGGCATCGCTACCCTGATCGCCGGCGAAAACGGCCATGCCGCGCTCGACGCCGCCATGAACCAGCATTTCGGCCTGTCGCTGCCGCAAAAGCCGGTGGCGGTCCGCAGCGGCAGCCGTCAGGTCGTCTGGAGCGGCTCCGGCCAATGGCTCCTGATCGCCGACAGCCGCGAGGGTTTCCGTGACGATCTGACGAAGCTCGCCCGCCTCGCCGCCATCGCCGACCAGAGTGACGCTCGGGCCGTGCTGAGCCTGTCGGGCCCGCGCGTCCGCGACCTGCTCGCCAAGGGCGTGATGCTCGACCTTCACCCGGCCGCCTTCCCGGTCGGAACGGCCGCCTCCACGAGCATCGCCTATCTCGGCGTCACGCTCTGGCGCGGCGCCGATGGTCCCGAGGGCCCCGTCTTCGAGATCATGGTCGCGCGCAGCATGGCCGGCAGCTTCTGGTCGTGGCTCTCGGCCTCGGCAGCGGAATTCGGTTATGCCGTGACGAGCGAGCGGGATCGTTTGGCGGATCGAGGTTGACGGCAGCGCAACGCGCGCGGCAGACCCCTGAACCTCAATCAAACCTTTGCGCCGAAGCCGCTCCCGGCGGCCGGCTGGAACAACGCCATGACCAGCTTCATTCTCACCGTCACCTGCCCGGCGCAACGCGGCATTGTCGCGGCGATCGCGACCTTCCTCGCCCGCAACGGCTGCAACATCACCGATAGCTCGCAATTCGACGACGCGCAGACCGACCGCTTCTTCATGCGCGTCAGCTTCGTCTCCGAGGAGGGCGCCGCCCTCGCCGCCCTGCGCGAAGGCTTCGCCGCGGTCGCGGAGCCTTTCGGCATGGAATGGGCCATCCATGATGCGGCCCATCGCCTGAAGGTCGTGATCATGGTCTCGCGCTTCGGGCACTGCTTGAACGACCTGCTCTATCGCTGGCGCATCGGCGCGCTGCCGATCGACATCGTCGCGGTCATCTCCAACCATCTCGACTACCAGAAGCTCGTGGTGAACCACGACATCCCGTTCCACTATATCCGCGTGACGAAGGAGACCAAGGCTGCGGCCGAGGCCCAGCAGATGCGCATCGTCGAGGAGACCGGGGCCGATCTCATCGTGCTCGCCCGCTACATGCAGGTCCTGTCCGACGCGATGTGCCGGGATATGTCGGGGCGGATCATCAACATCCACCACTCCTTCCTGCCCTCCTTCAAGGGCGCGAATCCCTACAAGCAGGCCTTCGAGCGCGGCGTGAAGCTGATCGGCGCGACCTCGCACTATGTGACCGCCGATCTCGACGAAGGTCCGATCATCGAGCAGGATACCATCCGCGTCACGCATGCGCAGAGCCCGGAGGATTACGTGAGCCTGGGGAGGGACGTCGAAAGCCAGGTGCTGGCGCGGGCGATCCATGCCCATATCCATCGCCGCGTCTTCCTCAACGACCACAAGACGGTGGTGTTTCCGGCCTCGCCCGGCTCCTTCGCCTCCGAGCGGATGGGCTGAACGGCGCCGGGTTGCACGCCGGGCAAGGCGCAATCGGAGAGTGGAACACCGGCGTTGAACCTCAGATTCCTGGAAACCTTCGTCTGGGTCGCGCGGCTGCGCAACTTCTCCCTCGCCGCCGAGAAGCTCTGCACGACGCAGGCCGCCGTCTCGAACCGGATCGCGACGCTGGAGCGGGAACTGGGCGTGCGCCTGTTCGAGCGCGACCTGCGCACGGTCAGCCTGACCCCGCACGGCCAGCGGGCGCTGCCGCAGGCCGAGGCGATCATGCGCATGGTCTCCGAGCTGGAGCGCACGATCGCCGATGCCGGCCAGATGCGCGGCACGGTGATGATCGGCGCCATCGACTCGATCGTCTACGCCTGGCTGCCGCGCCTGATCGAGCGGGTGAAGGCGACCTATCCGAATGTCGCGATCGACCTCAATGTCGACACCAGCCTCAACCTCGCCCGCCAGATCCAGGACGGCCAGATCGATCTCGGCCTGATCATGGGGCCGGTGGTGGCGCCCCATATCCGCAATATCGAACTCTGCGCCTTCGACTGCGTGTGGATCGGCTCGCCCAGGCTTGCCTTGAAGCCCGGCCGGCTCGCGGTCGCCGATCTCGCCGGTTATCCGGTCTTCGCCTATTCCAAGGGCTCGCAGCCGCATCAATCGGTCGTGCGGGCGATCGAGCTCGCAGGCGTCGACACCGGCACGATCCGCATCTTCAACTCGAATTCGCTGGCGACGATCACCCGGCTGATCCGCGACGGCGTCGGCGTGGCGGCGCTGCCGCGCGTGGTCGTTCAGGAATTCCTCGACAATGGCGACCTGCACGTCCTCGACGTCGATGCGAGGCTGCCTCCCCTGCATTTCCATGCCGTCTTCAACGACGACCCCGGCAACGCCCTGCCCGCCCTGATCGCCGACATGGCGGCGGAGATCGCGACGGCGCCGGTGGCGAGATAGGTGCGGAGGCGAACGCCGTCGCGGCTGCCTCGTTCACGCGGAACCTCCCCGTCATTCCGGGGCTTCGCGCAGCGAAGAGCCCGGAACCCATGAACACGACATCCCCGTCGTGGTCGGGGATGCCGATCCATCCTCGTCTTCCTTTACGCGCCATGCGGTGCTGAAGGCGTGGATGCTCGCCACAAAGGCGAGCGTGACGAGCTGGAAGCTGGCCGGTGTTCATGGGTTCCGGGCTCGGGCCTGCGGCCCGCCCCGGAATGACGGTGCGGTTCCGCGCGAAGTCGGCACAATTCGGGCTTGGGGTCGCACCGCTTTGCGGAGGAGCATGAGCCCCCGCCGTCATAAGCAATTCTTGTCGAGCCGAACAAGAATTTCGCGTTTGCCGCCGGCGGCGGGGTTTGGTCTCCTCCTCGCCGGCCGGATCGGAGGGCAGCTTTTCCTGCCCGGACCGCCGGCCCCGAGAAGGGGGTGCGCCGTTGAAAGTCTCTCTCATCCAGATGAATTCGCAGGACGACAAGGCTGCGAACCTCAAGACCGCCCGCGCCATGGTCGAGAAGGTGGTGGCCGAGGACAATCCCGACCTCATCGTCCTGCCGGAATATTACGCCTTCCTCGACGGCAGCCCGCAGGCAATGCGCGACAGCGCCGAGACCTTTCCGAACGGCGAGAGCTATCGCCTGATGTCGGGCCTCGCCGAGAAGCACGGCGTCACCATCCATGCCGGCAGCGTCTGCGAACGCGACGGCGACGACTATTTCAACACGACGGTGGTCTTCGGCCCGGACGGCAGGGAGATCGCCCGCTACCGCAAGATCCATCTCTTCGACGTCGATGCGCCGGGCGGCTCGAGCTATCGCGAGTCCAACATGGTCTCGCGCGGCAAGGACATCGTGACCTATGAGGTCGGCGACAAGACGGTCGGCTGCGCCATCTGCTACGACATCCGCTTCCCTGAGCTCTTCCGCAAGCTGCGCGATGCGGGCGCCGACGTCATCGTCCTGCCAGCCGCCTTCACCCTGATGACCGGCAAGGACCATTGGGAATTGCTGGCCCGGGCGCGCGCCTGCGAGACCCAGACCTGGTTCATCGCCACCGGCCAGACCGGCACCCACGCCCAGGGCAAGAACGCCTGCTACGGCCATTCCATGGTGATCAACCCCTGGGGCCATGTCACCGCGCAGGTGTCGGACGGCATCGGCACCACCAGCGGCCGGCTCGATTTCGCCTACACCGCCAAGGTCCGCGCCGCGGTGCCCGTCGCCAACCACCACGTCATCGCCTGAGCGGAGCCGTCATGTTCATCGTCAACCCGATGCCGGCCCAGATCTCCGGCGATCTCGTTTCACTGCTGCAGCAATGCGAGGTGGCGACTATCGGCCATGTCCTGCATTCCGGCTTCGTCGACCGCGAGGTCCGTGCAGTGCTGCCGGGCAAGCGCATCGCCGGCACCGCCGTGACCATCCGCATCCCGCATGCGGATTCGACCGCGCTGCATTACCTCACCAAGCTGGTGCGACCGGGCGACATCGTGGTGATCGACCGCTGCGGCGACGACAAGCATGCCTGCTGGGGCGGCGTCGTCACGCATGCGATGAAGCTCGCAGGCGTCGCAGCCGGCGTCATCGACGGCCCGGCCACGGACTTCTCCGAGATCGTCAGGACCGACATGCCGATGTGGTGCCGCGGCCCCTCGCCGATCACCACCAAGATCCTCGGCACGGAAGGCGCGATCAACGTGCCCGTCAGCGTCGGCGGTCAGACGATCGAGCCCGGCGACGCCGTGCTCTGCGACGAGAGCGGCGTCGTGGTGCTGAAGCCTGCGACCGCGGAAGCCTATGCGCGCCGCGCCATCGAGATGCAGGAGCAGGAACTCGTCCTGCTCGAGCGTCTGCGCAAGGGCGAAAAGCTGCCGGATATCTCGGGCGCGACGGCGCTGGTGGAGGGCAAGCTCGCCAAGGCCTGAGCCTTGCTAGGCAGGAGCGTAGAACAGCATCGCCTGGAGACGGACGGCTCGACCCGTCCGCGGGATCACAACAGAGAGGGGATCAAGCATATGAAGACATCCGTCAGCTTCGCCATCGCCGCGGCTTTCGCCGTCGGCATCTCCGCGCCGGCCGCCTTCGCCCAGCAGCAGACCGTGACGGTGATGGGCTATTCCGGCCTGTTCCAGGAGCGCTATGCCAAGGCGGTGGTCGAGCCTTTCATGAAGGCCAATCCCGACATCAAGGTCGAATATTTCCCGATGCCGAACTCGGCGCAGATGCTCGGCAACCTGCGCGCCCAGAAGGCGGCGCCCCAGGCCGACGTCGTCATCATGGACGTCTCGGTCTCGAAGGCTGCGACCGACGAGAAGCTGCTGACCAAGATCGACGAGAAGAACGTCCCCAACGTCGCCGACCTCTATCCCAACGCCCGCATCCCGGACGTCGACGGCGTCGGCCTGACCTTCGACAACCTCGTCATGCTCTATAACGGCGAAGCGGTGAAGGAAGCGCCGAAGAGCTGGATGGACCTCGCCAAGTCCGAGTTCAAGGGCAAGGTCGCGATCCCCGGCATGCCCGACATCCAGGGACTCTCCCTCGTGCTGATCATGGACAAGGCGCGCGGCGGCACCGATTATCTCAAGAGCGTCGAGAAGGGCATCGCCGCGCTCGGCGAGATCGCGCCGAACGTACAGACCTGGGAGCCGAAGCCCGAGGTCTACCCGGTGATCATCTCCGGCCAGGCCGTGATCGGAGCCGGCTGGAACGCCCGCGCCCAAGTCAACGCCGACGCTTCGGGCGGCAAGCTCAAGGCCGTGCTGCCGGAGGAAGGCAGCGTCTTCCAGATCAACACGATCAGCCTCGTAGCCAATGGCCCGGGCAAGGATGCCGGCGCCAAGTTCGCCAATTACGCGCTATCGGCCGAGGCTCAGAAGGCCTTCACCGAAAGCATGTTCTACGCCCCCACCAACGCCAAGGCCCAGATCTCGGAGGCGGCAATCGCCCGCACCGCGGTCAAGTCGATGAACAAGGTCATCCCGGTCGACTGGATCGCGCTCGCCAAGGTGCGAGACCCGATCATGGAGCAGTGGCGCCGCAAGGTGATCCCGCTGAGCCGCTGATCATCTTTCGGGAGCAGGAACGATGAGCGAGCAGGGCTTCCTCTCCATCCGCGGGCTGACCAAGCGCTATGCCGCCTTCACGGCCGTCGAGGATCTCGATCTCGACGTGCCCAAGGGCGAGCTCGTCGCCTTCCTTGGCCCCTCGGGCTGCGGCAAGACCACCTCGCTGCGCATGATCGCCGGCCTCGTGCCGGCGACCGCGGGCCGCATCGTCGTCGACGGCAAGGACCTGACGGAGGTCCCGACCCATCGCCGCGACATGGGCCTGGTCTTCCAGAGCTACGCGCTCTTCCCGCATATGAGCATCGCCGCGAACGTCGCCTTCGGCCTGGAGATGCGCAAGGTTCCGAAGGACGAGATCGCCCGGCGGGTGAAGGAAGCGATCGCGCTCGTCCATCTCACCGGCAAGGAGGAGCACCGGCCGACGCAGCTCTCCGGCGGCCAGCAGCAGCGCGTGGCGCTTGCGCGTGCGCTGGTGGTCAGGCCCTCGATCCTGCTGCTCGACGAGCCGCTCTCCAATCTCGACGCCAAGCTCCGCGACGAGATGCGCAACGAGATCCGCGAGATCCAGCAGCGCCTCGGCATCACCGCGATCTTCGTCACCCATGACCAGGGCGAGGCCCTGACCATGTGCGACAAGGTCTTGGTCATGAACCAGGGCCGGCTGGAGCAGCTCGGCACGCCGGTCGATCTCTACGAGCGGCCGCGCACCGCCTTCGTCGCCAGGTTCGTCGGCCGCACCAACCGGCTCGCCTCCGTGGCGAGGGACGGCGCCGTCGAGATCGCCGGCCAGCGCATCGCGGCGCCCGCCGGCCTCTCCGGCCCGGTCGAGGTCATGATCCGGCCGCACCGCATCGCTTTCGCTCCCGCGGGAGAAGGCGTTCCCGGCACGATCGCGAAGGCGGTCTTCGCCGGCGACATCCTGCAATACGACGTCGATGTCGCCGGCCAGATCCTCTCGGTCGAGCTCGCCACGCGCGGCGGCGAGACCGTCCTCTCGCCGGGCACCGCGGTCGGCCTGTCCTGGCGCCCGCAGGACGTCTTCGTCTACGGGGCGGCGGCATGAGCGCCGGCGCCGCCATCGCCCTGCCGGCGCCGGCCCCGCGCGAACCGGGGAAGGGCATCGCAACCGTCGTCGCGCTGCTGGCGCCGATCGCGCTGGTCAACGCCGTCGGCTTTCTCGCGCCGGTGCTGAACCTCGCGCGCATGTCCTTCTACGAGGTCGAGCCGACCGGCGCGATGCGCGAGGTCTATACGCTCGCGACCTGGGCCAAGGTGTTCTCGGACGGCTATTATGCCGGGCTGATCTTCGACAGCATCACGGTCAGCCTCGGCATCACCCTGCTGACGCTCATCTGCTCCTACCCGATCGCGCTCTACTTGCATCGCTCCAGCGGCACCTGGCGCACCATCCTGCTCGTGCTGGTGATCTCGCCGCTGCTGACCTCGGCGGTGGTGCGCACCTATGGCTGGATCGCGATCCTGGCCGAGAACGGCCTCGTCAACAACGCGTTCGCCGCGCTCAGCCTCGCCAAGCTCAAGCTGATGTTCAACGCCACTGGCGTCACGATCGGCCTCACCGAGATCCTGATGCCCTATATGATCCTGGCGCTGCTCGCCGGCTTCGGGCGGCTCGATCCGCGCGTCGAGGAAGCGGCCGCGACGCTGGGCGCCCCGCCCTTCACGATCTTCCGCCGCATCATCCTGCCGCTGACTCTGCCGGGCATCGCACTCGGCTGCCTGCTCTGCTTCGTGCTGGCAGTATCGTCCTTCATCACGCCGAAGCTGCTCGGCGGCGGACGCGTCTTCCTGCTCGCGACCGAGATCTACGACGAGGCCATCGTGACGCTGAACTGGCCGCTGGCGGCCACGCTCTCGATCCTCGTGCTGATCATCTTCGGCGGCGCGCTCCTGCTCTACAGCCGCGCTTTGCGCGCCATCCTGTGAGGGAGGTCGGCCATGGATGAACGCCCGGCTTCCCTGCCGCTGAAGCTTACCGCGCTGGTGATGTTCGCCTTCCTGCTCGCGCCACTGATCGTCGTGGTGCCGATCTCCTTCTCCGGCGACGCCTATATGAAGTTCCCGCCGTCGAGCTGGAGCACCAAGTGGTATCCGGCGATTTTCGCCGACGGCAAGATGGCGGCGGCGTTCTGGACCAGCCTCGTGCTCGCCGCGGTCGTCACCGCACTCAGCCTCGCCATCGCCCTGCCCGCGGCCTATGCGCTGGTCAGGCTGAAGCCGCCCGGTGCCGAGGCGCTGTCGAGCCTCTTCACCGCGCCGCTGCTGCTGCCGACCATCGTGCTCGGCCTCGCCATCCTGATCGTCTTCGCGAAACTCGGCCTGCTCGCGACCTTTCCCGGCCTGGTCGCCGCCCATCTCGTGGTGACGCTGCCCTATGCGCTCAGGGTTCTGGCGACGGCGCTCTCCACCCTGCCGATCGCGGTCGAGGAGGCCGCGGCGACGCTCGGCGCCTCGCCCTTCACCGTCTTCCGCCGCATCACCCTGCCGATGATGAAGTCGGGGCTGGTCGGCACCACGGCGCTCTGCTTCCTCGTCTCCTTCGACGAGGTCGTGCTCTCGCTCTTCATGACCGGCCCGCGCATTCAGACCCTGCCGGTCGCGATGTACCACCATGTCGAGCAGCAGGCCGACCCGCTCGTCGCGGCACTCTCCGTCCTCCTCGTCGCCCTCACCCTCATCGTCGTTCTGGTGGTGGACCGGACCTCCGGCCTCGCCAAGACCTTCGTGAAATGAGGTTGCTCGGAAACACCGTCATTCCGGGGCGACCCGCAGGGTCGAGCCCGGAACCCATGAACACCGAAGCCATCGATAGAGGACCAGACGACCGCCGTGCTTCGTTCTTCTCAAACCGAGGATATGGGTTCCGGGCTCAGGCCTTCGGCCTGCCCCGGAATGACGATGTAGTTCCGAACCCAGAGACTTGACCGAACACCGCTTTCGACCCCACCCGCCCCGCTCGCGACCGCGCGAGCGGGAACCCTGGAGCTTTGCCTTGGAACCCGACATCCGCATCGCCGTCGACATCGGCGGCACCTTCACCGATATCGAGATTCTCGATGCCAATTCCGGCGCGATCCACCAGATCAAGACGCCGAGCACCCCGGCCGACCCCTCCATCGGCCTCATCACCGGCATCAAGCAGGCTTCCGAGCGCTTCGGCTTCCCGCTGGAGGCGGTGCAATACCTGCTCCACGGCACCACGATCGCGACCAATGCCGTGCTGGAGCGCAAATTGCCGCTCGGCGCCGTCGTCACCACGGCCGGCTTCGAGGATGTGATGCAGATCGGCCGCCACGGCCGCAGCGACGTCTACGCGATCACGCTCGCCCAGCCGCAGCCGCTGGTGGCGCGCCGGCTCTGCTTCGGCGTGACCGAGCGCGTCAACGCCACCGGCGAGATCGCCGTGCCGCTGAACGAGGACGAGGTCCGGCGCGTCGCGACCGCGCTCGCCGAGGCCGGGGTGAAATCCGTCGCCATCTGCCTGCTCCATGCCTATGCCAACCCGGCCCATGAGCGGCGCGTCGGCGCTATCCTGACAGAGCTGCTGCCGGACGCCGCGATCACGCTCGCCTCCGACATCTCGCCCGAGATCCGCGAATATGAGCGCATGTCGACGACCGCGCTCAACGCCATGCTGATCCCGATCGTCCAGCGCTATACCGACCGGCTCGCGGGACGCCTGAAGGACGAACTGCCCGAGGCCCAGGTTTATCTGGTGCAGTCGAATGGCGGCGTCTCCGGCCTCGCCAAGGCCGGCCGCGAGCCGGCCCGCCTCCTGCTCTCCGGCCCGAGCGGCGGGGCTGCGGCGGCGAAGCGCCTCGCGGCCGAGCTCGGCGAAGCCAATCTCGTCGCCGTCGACATGGGCGGCACCTCCTTCGACATCTCGGTCGTGCATGAGGGCGAGGTCGCGATGGTCAACGAGGGCGAGGTCGACGGCCTGCCCGTACGCCTGCCGATGATCGAGATGCGCACCATCGGCGCCGGCGGCGGCTCGATCGCCTGGGTCGACGAGGGCGGGCGCCTGCGCATCGGCCCGCATTCGGCCGGCGCCGATCCCGGCCCGGCCTGCTACGGCAAGGGCGGCACGCAGTTCACCGTCACCGACGCCAATCTCGTGCTCGGCCGGCTCGACGGCGAAAGCTTCATGGGCGGCGCCATGCCGCTCGACCGCGAAGCCGCCCGCAAAGCGGCCGAGCCGATCGCCGCGAAGCTCGACCTCTCCATCGACCAGGTCGCCGCCGGCGTGATCGACGTCGCCAACTCCGCGCTCGCCACCGCGACGCGGCTCTCGCTCTTCGAGAAGGGCATGGATCCCGAGGACTTCGCCCTGCTCTCCTTCGGCGGCGCCGGCGGCGTCCATGCCTGCGAGGTCGCGGACGAGCTCGGCATCCGCCGCGTCGTCTTCCCGGCCCATGCCTCGACGCTCTCGGCCTGGGGCATCCTCTGGTCCGACATCGCCCACGATCTCAGCGCGACGCAGATCGGCCTGCTGAGCGATCTCGCACCGACGCTCGCCGAGACATCGAAGCGTCTCGTCGCCGAGGCCAGGACCCTGCTCGCCGAGGACGGCGTGCCGGAAGCGGCGCAACGCTTCGAATGGGCGCTCGACCTGCGCTATGCCGGCCAGGCCTTCGACCTGCGCGTGGCCCTGGACGGCGCCGACTTTTCCCCCGCGGGCGTGGCGAAGGCGACAGCGGCCTTCCACGCGCTGCACCGCCAGCGCTTCTCCTATGACGAGCCTTCCGTGCCGGTCGAGGTGGTGGCGCTCAGGCTCAAGGCGGTCGGCGGCCTCGCCAAGCCGGTGCCGGCCCATGCGGAAGCGACGGAAGCCGGGCATTCCGCGCAGCAGCGGCCCGTCCATGGCCGCGACGGTTTCGTGCCGACGCCGGTTCTGGCGCGCGAAGCGGTCAGTGCGAGCAAGCCGGTCGCCGGCCCCGCCATCATCGAGGAAGCCTATACCTCCATCTATCTGCCCGCCGGCTGGACGATCCTGACGCATGCCTCGGGCGCGCTGATCGCCGACCGCCTCGCCAGCCATTGAGGAGCCCACCATGACCGACCTCACGCCGGGCATCGACCCGATCCGCCTCGAAGTCATCCGCAACGCGCTGGTCGCGGCCTCCGAGGAGATGAGCATCACCATCTGGCGCACAAGCCGCTCGACCGTGGTGCGCGAGATCCTCGATTTCTCCACCGCCGTCTTCGATGCGCAGGGCAACAACATCGCCCAGTCGGCCCGCATCCCCGTGCATCTCAACTCGATGTCGGACTGCCTGCGCACCATCCTCGACCGCTTCATCCCGCTGGAGGAGTGGCAGGACGGCGACGTCATCGTCACCAATGATCCCTATTCGGGCGGCCAGCACCTCTCGGACATCCAGACCTTCCGGCCGGTCTTCGTCGACGGCCGGCGCGTCGCCATCGTCGGCACGCTCTGCCACCACGTCGATGTCGGCGGCGGCGCGGCCGGCAGCTTCTTCGCCGCCGCGACCGAGGTGTTCCAGGAAGGCATCCGCATCCCGCCGCTCCGGCTCGCCGAGAAGGGCGTGCTCAATCGCGGCGTCTTCGAAATGCTGCTGCACAATGTCCGCCAGCCCGACGAGACGCGCGGGGACCTCAACGCCCAGATCGCCGCGCTCGGCATCGGCGAGCGCGCCGTCGCCCGCATGGCACGCAAATACGGCGCCAGGGCGCTGACCGCCGCCATGGCGGCGATCCTCGACGGCTCGGAGAAGATGATGCGCGCCGGGCTCGCCGCCCTGCCGGACGGCGAAGCCTCCTTCGTCGAGCTCGTCGACGACGATGGCCAGTCCGACACGCCGATCCGCCTGGAGGTGAAGATCACCAAAATGGGCGAAGCGATCACCCTCGACTTCGCGGGCTCGAGCCCGCAGGTCAGCGGCCCCGTCAACAACACGCCGGCCATGACCTGCTCGGCCGTCTATTACGCCCTGCTCGCCGCGCTCGGCGGCGACATTCCCGCGAATTCCGGCTGCTACCGGCCGGTGACGGTGAAGCTCCCCGAGGGCAGCATCGTCAACGCCTCCTTCCCGGCCCCGGTCGCCGGGCGGATGGTCGTCAACCATCGCATCGCCATCGCCGTCTTCGGGGCGCTGGCGGAGATCGCGCCGACGCGCATTCCGGCCGCCTATTACGCCATCTCCTATGTCTACGCTCTGCAGACCCGGACCCCGCAGGGCAAGGGCCGGGTCTATTTCGACATCGAGGTCGGCGGCTGGGGCGGCCATGCCGGCGGCGACGGCGCCAGCGCCCTCTCCTGCGGCCTGCACAACAACACCAATGCCCCGATCGAGATGGTCGAGGCGAAATACCCGGTCACCTTCATGCGCTACGGCCTGATCCCGGATTCCGGCGGCGCGGGCGAGTTTCGCGGCGGGCTCGGCCTCGTGCGCGAATGGCGGCTCGATGCCGATATGGGCACGCTCAGCGCCCATTTCGAACGCTTCCGCTTCCCGCCGCACGGCGTCCATGGCGGCGGGCCGGGCTCGCTCAGCAGTATGACGGTGACCCATCCCGACGGCTCGCGCACGGCACTCCGCTCGAAGATCTCCGGCATCCCGCTGAAGCGGGGCGATGTCGTCACCGTCGCGACCTCGGGCGGCGGCGGCTTCGGCGATCCGGCGAAGCGCGATTCGGCCCGCATCGCCCATGACCTCGCCGAGGGGCTGGTGACGCCAGAACAGGCGGCGCTGCTCTATGGCGTGGCCGTCGGCAAGGAAAAAGCCGCATGAGCGCTCCCAGCTCGACCGACGCCGTCCATCTCAGCCTGACCGATGTCGAGGCGCTGACCCGCCGTGTTCTGCTCGCCTGCGGCGTCGATCCCCGCAACGAGCCCGCGATCACCGCCTCGGTGGTCGCGGCCGAGGCCGACGGCGTCCACAGCCACGGCCTCGCCCGGCTGCCGACCTATTGCGAGCACGCCAAGGTCGGCAAGATCGACGGCAAGGCGCGGCCGGTGCTCGACAGCCCGCGCCCCGGCCTCGTGCGCGTCGACGCCAAATCCGGCTTCGCGCATCCCGCCATCGATTTCGGCCTGCCGGCGCTGTTGGCGGCGGCCAAGGCGCAGGGCATCGCGGCGCTGGCCGTGACGAATTCCTACAATTGCGGCGTCGTCGGCTACCATGTCGAACGGATCGCAGCCGAGGGCATGGTGGCGCTCGGCTTCGTCAACGCCCCGGCCTCGATCGCCCCGGCCGGCGGCACGAGGCCGGTCTTCGGGACCAATCCGATCGCCTTCGCCGTGCCCCGCGCCGGCCGGCCGCCTCTCGTGCTCGACCAGTCGTCGAGCGTCGTCGCCAAGAGCGAGATCGTCGTCCACCAGCAGCGCGGCGAGGCGATCCCGCTCGGCTGGGCCCTCGACAAGGACGGCCAGCCGACGACCGATCCCGCCGCAGCGCTGGCCGGCGGCACGATGATGCCTTCCGGCAGCTACAAGGGTGCCGGCCTCGCTTTGATCGTCGAATTGCTGGCGGCCTGGCTGACCAGCGCGCATCTCTCGATCGAGGCCGCCTCCTTCGCCGACAATCTCGGCGGCTCGCCGCGGACCGGGCAGTTCTTCATCGCGATCCATAGTGAGGCGCTGGCCGGCCCGCAGGCTGGCGAACGGCTGGAACGGCTCCTTGCTGCGATCACGGACCAGCCCGGCGCCCGCCTGCCCGGCAGTCGGCGCGCCCAGGCCCGCGAGCGGACGGCGCGCGACGGCATCGCCATCCCCCGTGCGCTGCACGACAGGATCGCGGCCTATGGCTGAAGCGGGACCAGTCGGGCATGGCGCGACGTTCTGGTATATACCAAACAAGCCTCATTGCACGCCGACCGACTACACCGGCCGCCACGCCCTGCCGGCGATCGGGGCCCTGCGTGGCGGCCACGCCGTGCCGGAGCTTTTATCAATGCGATATCTGCCGAGTGGGCGTGGCTCCTGCCATCTCGCCACGCCCTTGACAGCCTAAAACAACTCGAATGGTATATACCAATATCGACCATGGAATGCCTGCCGGCGAAGGCTTCCGGCAGGACAGGCTTGACCCTCCGGAGACCGTCATGAGCGAGATCGTCAAAGTCAAATCCGGCAGCAAATACGAGACGCTGAACAGCTATTCGCGGGTCGTCGTCGCCGGCGACATGATCTTCGTCTCGAACACGGCGGGGCGGAACTACAAGACCCGCGCCATCGCGCCCGACGCCAGGGGCCAGGCCGAACAGGCCTTCAGCAATATCGAGGGCGCGCTCGCCGCCGTCGGCGCCTCCTTGAAGGATGTCGTGGCGGTCAAGGTCTTCGTGCCGGATATCGCGGATATGGACGAGGTCAACGAGGTCGTCGGCGCCAAGTTCAGGGGGATCGATCCGGCCAACACCACGACCTGCACGCCGCTCGGCCAGCCCGAGCTCAAGGTCGAGTTCGAGGTCACCGCTTACAGGCGGCGCAATCCGGACCAGCCCGAACAGCGCATCAGCGTCGACCTCTCCTGAGGCCTGCCATGCCGGACGTCGTCATCGTCGGAGGCGGGATCAGCGGGGTTTCGGCCGCCTATGAGATCGCGCGGGCGGGCCATTCCGTGACGCTGCTCGAAGCGCGCGGCGTGGCAGCGATGGCGTCGCGCTGGACCCTCGGTGGCGTCCGCCAGTCCGGCCGCGATCCCGCCGAATTGCCGCTGGCGAAAGCTGCGGTCGATCGCTGGGGCGGGCTCGACGAAGAACTCGACGCGCCGACCGGCTATCGCCGCCACGGCAATCTGCGGCTGGCGCGGACGGCGGCCGAAGTCGCCGTTATCCGCGACCTCGTGGAACAGCAGAGCAAGCTCGGCCTCGCCATCGAATACCTGCCCGACAATGCAACGGTGCGGGCCAGGGCGCCTGCGATCGGGCCGGGCATCCTCGCCGCCTCCTTCTGCCCAGGGGACGGCCATGCCGATCCGGTGCCGGCGGTGCTGGCCTATGCCGAGGCAGCGCGCCGGCATGGCGCCATCATCCGCGAAAGCGTGCCGGTTCGCGCGCTGACTCGTTCGGGCGATCGCGTCACCGGCATCGAGACGCAAACCGGCGAGATCATCGCCGCCGACCGCGTCATCGTGGCGGCGGGGATCCACACGCCGGAGCTGCTGGAGGCACTCGGACTTGCCCTGCCGCTGACCGTCAAGCTCGTCTGCGTGATGCAGAGCGTGCCGCTGCCGCCCTTGCTCGCGCCAGTCTTCGGCGTCGCCAACGCCGACTGCGCCGGGCGGCAGGAGATCGACGGGTGCCTGCGCGTTACCACCGGCATCGGCGACTGGCCGCATGATCCCACGAACTGGAGCAAGGCCTCGCTCGCCCCGCGCAGCCGCGACATCGCGGCGTTGATCGCGCGCACGACGCTGGTCCTGCCGGCGCTGGCCGAGGCCGGCATCGCCCGGCTCTGGGGCGGGCTGATCGACCTGACGCCGGACGCCCTGCCCGCGATCGATGCCGACACCGGCCTCGACGGGTTGATCGTCGCGGCCGGCTTCTCCGGGCACGGCTTCGGCATCGGCCCTGTCACCGGCGAGATCCTGGCCGATCTCGCGCTGGGACGGCGGTCGCGCTTCGACCTCGCGCCCTTCCGGCTGAACCGCTTCGCTGAGAGCAGGCGACCAGCCGCCGAGCTCACCCTGCACGGATAGGACACCGCCCCGCCATGCTGCTTCCCGACGGACGCGTCATCCTGATCTCAGGTGCCAATCGGGGCATCGGTCGCGCCGTCGCCGAGCTGCTGCACCTGCAAGGCTACAGCCTGAGCCTCAGCGGGCGGGACCTGAACTCCCTGAAGACGATGAGCGCCGGCTGGGACCCGTCGCGCCTCCACATTGCCCGCTATGATGCGGCCGACTGGGCGAGCCACCGCGCCTGGGTCGATGCCGCCGCCGCCCGCTTCGGCCGGATCGACGGGCTCGTCAACAATGCCGGCATGCATAGCGCCATGACCCTGCACACGCCGGACGAAGCTGCGCTCGACGCGATCTGGGCGGCGAACTGCAAGGGGCCGCTCAACCTGATCCATTGCGCGCTGCCCTATCTGGAGGCCTGCGGCGCCGGGCGCATCGTCAATGTCGCCTCGATGTCGGGCAAGCGCGTGCGCAACGATCATGTCGCCTACAACATGACCAAGCATGCCATGATCGCGCTCAACCACGCGGCGCGGCGCATCGCCTGGGACAAGGGCGTGCGCGCGACGGCGCTCTGCCCCTCCTTCGTGCGCACCGACATGACGGCCGCGAGCACCGCGCTGCCGCCGGAGGCCATGACCCAGCCCGCCGATCTCGCCGAACTTGTTGCCACCGTGCTGGCGCTGCCCAACAATGCCACCGTCGCGGAATTGCTGGTCAATTGCAGGCTGGAGGACACGCTCTGACGACGGCGCCGGGAGAGCGCCGACACCCGATCTCGATCATCACGCTCAACGATAAAAGCAGGGGAAGAGCCATGAAGAGACCCGTTTCAATCCTCGCCGCCTTATTGGCCGGCGCGCTGATGGCGAGCCCCGCCCTCGCGCAGAAGACCGTGCTCACCGTCGGCATGCAGAGCTCGGATGCCGGCGTGCTCGACCCGCACCTGAATTCCGGCACGCCCGGCAAGGCGATGCTGCAATGGATGTTCAACGGGCTCGTTCGCATCAAGCCGGGCGAGCTTTCGCCCGAGTTCATGGAGCCCGACCTCGCCGAAAGCTGGACCTCTTCCGCCGACGGCAAGGAATGGACCTTCAAGCTGCGCCAGGGCGTGCAGTGTCATCACGGCTATGGCGAGTTCACCGCGGAGGACGCGGTCTATTCGCTGAAGCGGGCCTCCTCCAAGGACAGTTCCGCCTTTTCGTCGGACTACAGCGCGGTGCAGTCGATCGAAGCGCCGGACAAGTACACCGTCAAGATCGCACTGAAGGAGCCGATCCCGAGCCTGCTCGGCATCGTCATGAACTACCATGGCGGCAACATGGTCTGTAAGAAGGCCGCCGAAGAGTTGGGCAAGGACGGCTTCGCCAAGAAGCCGATCGGCACCGGCCCGTTCATGTTCCAGGAATACGTGCCGCAGCAATACGCCAAGCTCGTCGCCAACCCGACCTATTTCCGCGGCAAGCCGAAGCTGACCGAGATCCTCTATCGCTTCATTCCCTCGGATTCCTCGCGCGACCTTGCCTTCCAGTCCGGCGAGCTCGATATGATGCTCGGTCGGCAGGAGCAGGCCTGGGTCGACCGCATGCAGGCGCTGCCGGGCGTCAAGGTCGTGGCGATGGGCCCGGCCGAGATGTCGGTGCTGCATCTCAACATGAGCCAGCCGCCGCTCGACAACATCAAGGTCCGGCAGGCCATCGCCTATGCCATCGACCGCAACGCGATCTGGCAGTTCCGCGGCAAGAACATCTCGCGCCCGGCCGTCTCGGTCGTGCCCTCCGGCTATCTCGGCACCGACGAGAAGGCGCCGCTCCTGCCCTTCGACCTCGCCAAGTCCAAGGCGCTGCTGGCGGAAGCCGGCTTCCCCAACGGCGTCACCATCAAAGCGATCAACACGACGCTCCCCTCGATGCTGAGCTTCACCGAAGCGGTGCAGGCGCTCTTGAAGCGCGCCAACATCAACCTGGAGATCCAGCCGGTGGAGCACGCGACCTTCCATCAGCAGATCCGGCAGGATCTCTCGCAGGTGGTGCATTTCCAGGCGGCGCGCTTTCCGGTGGCCGACGTCTATCTCTCGCAGTTCTTCCACTCGCGGGCGATCGTGAAGACGCCGACGGCGGTGACCAACTTCTCGCATTGCAAGGTCGCCGATGCCGAGATCGACGCCGCACGCTCGGAGACGGACAAGGCGAAGCAGCTCGCTTTATGGAAGACCGCGCAGGAGAAGATCATCAAGGAGGTCTGCGCCATTCCGGTCAACGAGATGATGCAGCTCTGGGCCTACAAGGACAGCCTCGACCTCGGCTACGAGCTCAAGGCCTCGCTCAATCTCGGCCCGCCGGTGCTGGAAACGACGCACTTCACGAAGTGAGCTGACACTCTCGGCGCCGTCATCCCGGACAACCCGCGTGAGCGGCGCCGATCCGGGATCCATGCCTGGACGGTTCCGGCATGGGTCCCGGGTCTCCGCTTCGCTCCGCCCGGGATGACGGCGTGAGGTGGAAATGGCTTCGGCGCAGCGGCCAGCCGCTGCAGCTCCTCCTCCAACCCGGCGGCATCATGAGCGCCTTCCTCGTCAAACGCCTCGGCTTCGCCATCGTCACGCTCTGGGCGGTGCTGTCGCTGGTCTTCGTCGTCGTGCGCATCGTGCCCGGCGACCCCGCGCAGGTGATCCTCGGCGATCAGGCCGATGCCGCCGCGATCGCCGCCATGCGCACGCGGCTCGGCCTCGATGCCTCGATGAGCGAGCAGTATTTCAGCTTCCTCGCCGGCGCCGTGCGCGGCGACTGGGGTGTCTCGCTGGTGACGGGCCGGCCGGTGATCCAGGAGGTTCTCGCCGTCCTGCCCTGGACGATCGAGCTCACGATCGTCTCGCTGGCGATCGGCATCGTCATCGGCGTGCCGCTCGGCGTCTGGGCCGCGGTGAACCGCAACCGCATGCCGGACTATGTCACCCGCATCGCCTCGCTGCTCGGCCTCTCCTTCCCGCCCTTCGTCTCGGCGATCATCCTGCTGATCGTCTTCGCGATCATGCTGCGCTGGTTCCCGGTGATCTCAGCCGGGCAGGGCTCGGCCTCGGCCTGGTTCCAGTCCATGGCACTGCCGGCGCTCAATCTCGGGCTGATCATGGCGGCCTACATCACCCGCGTCGCCCGCTCGGCCATGCTGGAGGTGATGCAGGAGGACTATGTCCGCAGCGCCCGCGCCAAGGGCGTGCCCTGGTGGGTCGTGATCTGGCGGCATGCGCTGCGCAACGCGCTGATCCCGATCATCACCATCGTGGGCTTGTATCTCGGTATCCTGATCGGCAACTCGGTGCTGACCGAGATCGTCTTCAACCGGCCGGGCCTCGGCAAGCTGATCGTCGGCGCGCTGAACCAGCGCGACTACACCATGTTGCAAGGCATGATGGTGATCTACACGCTGATCGTCGTGCTCGTGAACATCGCGACCGACATCACCTACGCCCTCGTCGATCCAAGGGTGAAGCTGTCATGAGCACCTCCGTCCATGATGCCGCCCCCGTCGCCCCGCCGCGCCTGCGCTGGCTGAAGGCGACGATCGGCGCCTTCAACGCCAACAAGACCTCCTGGGCGGGGCTCGCCATCGTCTTGGCCGTGATCCTCGCCGCCGTTCTGGCGCCGATCATCGCGCCGCACGATCCGCTGGAGCAGAACATCCTGTCGCGGCTCCAGCCGCCGTATGACGACTTCTATCTCGGCACCGACTATTTCGGCCGCGACATCCTCTCCCGCCTGCTCTACGGCGCGCGGATCTCGCTGGTGATCGGCATCGCCTCGACCGTGATCGCCATGGTCGTCGGCTCTCTGATCGGGCTGCTCGCCGGTTACTACGGCGGGCGCTTCGACATCATCGTGATGCAGGCGATGGACATCCTCCTCGCCTTCCCCTCGCTGATCCTCGGCCTGATCCTCGTCGCGATGCTCGGCCCCTCGATGGAGAACATCACCATCGCGATCGCGCTGACCTCGATCCCCTCCTTCGCCCGCATCGCCCGCGCGCCCACGATCACGGTCAAGGAGCGCGACTATATCGGCGCCGGCCGGGCGCTGGCCTTTTCCGACGCGCGGATCATGGCAGGCCACATCCTGCCCAACATCTTCCCCGAGATCCTGGTGATGGCTTCGCTCTGGCTCGCCAATGCGATCCGCACCGAGGCCTCGCTCGCCTTCATCGGATTGGGCGTCAAACCACCGATCGCGACCTGGGGCGGCATGATCCGCGAGGGCTTCGAGAACATCCTCGACAGCTACTGGCTGGTGCTGGCGCCATCGCTCGCGATCCTCGTCGTCGTCTTCGCGCTCAACGTCCTCGGCGACGGCCTGCGCGACGCCATCGACCCCAAGCTGAAGGGCGAGCGATGAGCGGCCCCGTCCTGTCCGTCGAGAATCTCCAGACCGCCTTCCGCGTCGGTGGGCAATGGCGCTGGGCCGTCGAGGATTTGAGCTTCGACGTCGCGCCCGGCGAGACCGTCGCCATCGTCGGCGAATCCGGCTCGGGCAAGAGCGTGACCGCGCTCTCGGTGATGCGCCTGGTCTCGGCCGCCAATGGCCGCATCCAGGGCAGGATCGCACTGGAAGGCCGAGACCTGCTCGCACTCAGCGAAGAGGAGATGCGCAAGGTTCGCGGCAACGATGTCGCGATGATCTTTCAGGAACCGATGACGAGCCTGAACCCGGTGCTCACCGTCGGCTTCCAGATCGCGGAAGCGCTGCGCTACCATCGCGGCCTCGATGCCGGCGCGGCGAAGGCCGAGGCGCTGCGCATGCTCGACAAGGTGCGCATCCCCTCGGCGAAGACGCGCTTCGACAATTATCCGCACCAGCTCTCCGGCGGCATGCGCCAGCGCGTGATGATCGCGACCGCGCTGGCCTGCAAGCCGAAGCTCCTGATCGCCGACGAACCGACGACGGCGCTCGACGTGACGATCCAGGCGCAGATCCTCGAGCTAATCAAGACGCTGCAGGACGAGGAGCGCATGTCCGTGCTCTTCATCACCCATGACATGGGCGTCGTCGCCGAGATCGCCGACCGCGTCGTGGTGATGTGGAAGGGGAGAAAGCTGGAGGACGCGCCAGCGGCGCAGGTCTTCAACACGCCCATCCATGGCTACACCAAGGCCCTGCTCGCGGCGGTGCCCAAGCTCGGCGACATGAACGGCCATGCCCGCCCGCTGCGCTTCCCGCGCATCGATCCCGATGACGGCAAGGTCGAGGGCAAGCCGATGGAGCAGCCGGACACCGTGCAGGCGGCCGAGCCGCCCTTGCTCGAAGTCGCGGGGTTGACGACCCGCTTCGGCATCCGCGGCGGCCTGCTCGGTCGCCTGCAAGGCCAGGTCCATGCCGTCGAGGACGTCAGTTTCAACCTGCGGCGCGGCGAGACGCTGGCGCTGGTTGGCGAGTCCGGTTGCGGCAAGTCGACGACGGGGCGCTCGATCCTGCGACTGGTCGAGCCTTCCTTCGGCACGGTCCGCTTCGGCGGGCGCGACGTCACCGGCCTCGGCAAGAGCGAATTGCGCGATGTCCGCCGCGACATGCAGATGATCTTCCAGGACCCGTTCGCCAGCCTCAACCCGCGCAAAAGCGTCGGCAGTGCGCTCGCCGAGCCGATCCTCGTCCATGGTCTCGCGAAAGGCACGGAAGCGCAGGATCGCGTCGCTGAACTGCTGCGCAAGGTCGGGCTCGCGCCCGAGATGCATGTGCGCTTCCCGCACGAGTTCTCCGGCGGCCAGCGCCAGCGCATCGCGATCGCCCGTGCGCTCGCGCTCTCGCCCAAGCTCGTCGTGGCGGACGAGGCGGTCTCGGCGCTCGACGTCTCGGTGAAGGCGCAGGTGCTGAACCTGATGCTCGACCTGCAGGCCGAGCTCGGCCTCGCCTATCTCTTCATCTCGCACGACATGGCGGTGGTCGAGCGCGTCAGCCATCGCGTCGCGGTGATGTATCTCGGCGAGATCGTCGAGATCGGCCCGCGCGAGGCCGTGTTCTCCGATCCGCGCCATCCTTATACGCGCAAGCTCCTGACGGCGGTCCCGGTTCCCGATCCCAGCCGCCGGGCGCTTCGGCGCGAGCTTGCCGTCGACGAGTTACCGAGCCCGATCCGCAAGCTCGGCTGGCAGGCGCAGCCGACGGAACTGGTGGAAGTCAGCCCGAGCCATTTCATCCGCCAGCCGACGGAGGCCGGCCGGGCCGGGACGGCCTAGACGGTGATGCACACCCCGTCGCGCTGCGGGTCGGCACCGCCGGTCCAGCCTCCCGCCCTGCGCAACAGCGCATGGGGTGCGCCGAAGGCGAAACTCTGCGGGGAGCGCGCGATCGGGTGCCCGGCTTCTGCCAGCTTGTCCGTCACGAAGCGCGGGATGCGGTTGCAGACATCGACGATATTGCTGGTCACGGAGATACGCGGCGCGGAGACCGCTTCGACGGCGGACATGCCGTAGTCGATGATGTTGACGAGGGCCCGGCCATGCTTCGCTCCATCGTCGAACCTTCGGTCAGGTTAGAGGCTGCTCCTCGCGGAGAGCAAGAGATCCGCGGGTCGCTGCGATGCATGGCAGCTGGAGCCTGGACGAGGCGGCTGGATAGAGCCACGATCACCGGGCCGCCGAGCGAAGAACGCGATCGGGTGACGCATCGGCGAGGAGCGCATGAGCAGACCGATGCCGTGTGAGGGAGAGAAATGAGCGAAGCCAAGGAAACGACGCCAGGCGGCAACCCGGTCTTCGATGGCGAGATCGGTATCCTCGCCCGCAGGCGCATCGAAGCCGGCATCATCGCGCCGATCTACGAGGAGATGCGCGAGCGCCTCGGCGAGGAGCTGGCGCAATCGATCCTCGACCAGGCGATCCGCAAGGCCGCGATCGCGGCGGGGCAATCCTTCGCTGCCAGGACGCCCGGCGGAACCGGCCTGCGCAGCTTCCAGGAACTGCAGGCGCTATGGACGCAGGACGACGCGCTGGTGATCGAGGTGGTCAAGGCGACGGACACCGAATTCGACTACAATGTCCACCGCTGCCGTTATGCTGAAACCTATCGCGAGATGGGGCTCGGCAAGATCGGCCATCTCCTGTCCTGCAATCGCGATGGCGTGTTCTGCACGGGCTATGATCCCCGGATCACGCTCGAACGCACGCAGACAATCACGGGCGGCGCGACCCATTGCAACTTCCGCTACACGCTGCAGGAAGAGCCGAAGACCGGCTGAGCTAGGGCGGACCGGCCCGAACCCGTGATCCCGCCCCTTGCGAATGGTGACATGAACGCACCCTCCGTCCTCCGCCGCCAGATCGTGACGGATCGGCTCGTCCTGCGCCCGACGGACCTCGCCGACGCGGAGCGCGCCTTCGTGATTCAATCCGATTGGGAGGTGGCGCGCATGCTGCGCATGGCGGCTTTTCCACCCGAACGGGAGGGCATGCGAGCGTGGTTTTCCGACCACGCCCGCGAATGGGCCGAAGGCAGCGCCTATCGCTCCGCCGTGGAGGCAGGAGGCCTGATGGTCGGGGTCGTCGACATCGACGAGATATCAGACCGCCCGGGAGAGCTGGGATACTGGTTCGATCGCGCGGCCTGGGGCCGGGGATATGCTTTCGAGGCCGCTCAGGCTGCGGTCGATTTCGCCTTCCGGACGGTCGGCCTCACGCGGCTTCGATCGGGACATGCCGCCGATAACGCGGCATCCGGCAAGATCCTGTCGAAGCTCGGCTTCCGCTCCATCGGGACCGCGCTGGTGATGTCGCGATCCCGAGGCGAGGAGATCCGGCAACGATCTCTGGAACTCTCCGCTTCCAGCCACTTCCAAGCCGCCGGGCACCGGCGCAGGGACATGCGCTGAGCGGAGCGCTGCGATTGCGGCCCATCGGCTCCCACGCGCTCCCTAGGGTTCCCCCATCGCGCGGCCACGCTCGCGAAACCGGGGCCCATCGAACATCGCCTCGCCGGCGCCTCCCCCAACCATCTGCGGGAGCAGCGCCTTCCAGGCCTCGATCATGTCGACGAAATAGTCTGGATCCTCGCGCAGCACGGTCTGCACGCCCATGCCGCGCACCAGGCAGACCGTCAGGTTGAGGATGATGCGGGCCTGGCGGGCCGAGCGCTTCTGCGGATCGCAGAACTCGACCCAGGTCGCATCGAGCGCTTCGTGGAAGCGTTTGACGACGGGGATCATCCGCTGGCGCAGGCCGGCATCGTTGCGCGCCTCGGTGATCATCTCCAGCGACAGGTAGAAGAAACGGCCGGAGAACAGCTCCCAGAGGAAGCCGACGAAGCCTTCGAGCGACAACTCGCCCTTCTGGACCCGCAGGGCGACGGCGCGGATCTCGGCCGTGCCGTCGTCGAGCAGGCGCTCCATCGCAGCCAGGATGATGTCCGCCCGGGCTGGAAAATGATAGAGCAGCGCCCCACGGGAAACCTGGGCTCGCTCGGCGATCTCCTGCGTCGTGGCCGCGTGATAGCCGACGTCATGGATGACATCGAGCGTGGCTTCGATCAGCCGCTCGTAGGTCGCGACGCTGCGTGCCTGCTGCTGACGTTCAGAACGTGAGGCCTTCGTCATCCCTGTTCCCGTCTTGACGCCGCGACAGGTCCGTCGGCGCACGCAATCTTCGTCCGGTGCCTTCGAACCAGAAATCGGCGCGCTCCGGGCGCCTTTTCTTATCGCACCGTCGCCAAGTCGACGCCATAAAAAACAATCTTGCCTGATTTTTTCATCGAGATACCGTGCCCCCGATCGCGACAATGATCGCTCGCACGGGAGGGACCGATCCATGACGGATGATGACTACAAGAACAGGAGCTATGGCGAGATTCCAGTCGGCTTCGGCATGAAGCCGGGCATCGTCGTCGTCGATTTCCAGACCGGCTTCACCGATGCCCGGTACCCGCTCGGCGGGGCGCCGCTCGTCATGCGCGCCGTGGAGAACACCGCCAAGCTGCTGGAGGTCGCACGCCGCTACAACGTGCCGGTCGCGAACTGCAATACGGCCTATATGAACGAGCGCGAGATGCCCTACTGGAAGATCACCGCCGTGCGCGAGACCTTCCGGCACGACCACCCGAGCGCCGCCTTCGACCCGCGCATCTACGATCCCGCCTACGATCTCACGATCTGCAAGAAGGCGCCGTCGATCTTCTTCAACACCGGCGTCAGCGACTATTTCAACAAGGAGCGCGTCGACACGGTGATCGTCACCGGCTGCAACACCTCGGGCTGCATCCGCGCCAC
>JBDHTM010000042.1:0-37838 GCA_039808685.1 Allobosea sp.
AACTCGCGAAGCTCCTGCCGAACGGACCGCAGTTCAGGCCAGCATGAGTGGCCGAGCTCGATCGACCAAATCCGCTACGCCGCGGCGGCGATCAGATGCCGACTTTTTCAACGACATCCGCGATCTACCGCCGAAAGGAATGCGGACGCGGGACATTTATATTCCAGATCTGCATCTCGACACGATCAAGGTGAAGACGAGGGATTTTCGGTGACCTGGCTGCCGGCGAGGATCGAAAGGCTCCTGCCTTGTATCGACGGGTGGAGATGCTGATCTCCAGTTCATGCCCAATCAACGTGTGCGAGTGATCGACTTGGAGACCGCCGGCGACGGCCCCCACGATGTCTGCGAAATCGGATGGCAGGACGTCTCGATTGGAGCGGACGGGCGATGGGAGGTCACAGAGGAACGCGGTGCATGCCTGGTGAACCCCGGCCGCCCGATCTCACCCGACACGATGGCTGTTCATCATATTCGGGATGAGGACGTCGCTGGCGCTCCGTATTGGAAGGACATCGCACCGTCTGTTCTGAAACCAGATGGCAAAGTTGTGGCGTTGGCGGCTCACCGCGCGTCGTTCGAGCAGCGATTTTGCCGACCAAGGCTGAGCGCGGGCGCACAATGGATCTGCACCTGGAAATGCGCCTTGCGCCTTTGGCCGGATCTGCCCCGGTTCTCGAACCAGATGCTTCGATACCAGCGCAAGCCTGAGGGTCTTGTTCATGAGGTTGGGCTGCCGGCTCATCGTGCGATGCCGGATGCTTATGTGACGGCGCACCACCTTCGAGACATGTTGAACGAGGCTTCGCTCGATCAGTTGATCGCTTGGAGTGCGGAGCCGGGCTTGTTGCCTCGCGTACCGACGGGTCCTGATCGCGGTAAAAGTTGGGGTCAACTGAGTGTGCCAGCGCTAAGCGAGCTCGCAGCGAGTCGTGATGCTGATCTTCGGTTCAGTGCCCAAAGCGAGATGAGACGGAGGCAGTTCGCCACTACCAGCGAACCTGAGCCTGCTCAAAAGACCCTGCTTTAACGGGGCTGCGATGTGCAAAGACGATAATCTTATGGCCATGGCTTCCAAACATCCCCGTGCCGAGGCGATGGGATGGCCCAAATTGGCCCTTAAATGATCTTGGTGAGGCCCACTTACGAGCGAGCACCGGAACCTAAACCCAGCGCAACCCGAATGACTCGTCGCGACTATCAAAAGGTCCGCACTAGAACACTGATATGGCTCCGGGAGCGACGCCGACGACCGTTCGAAAACGATGACCATCGTATCGCCGCAGAGTTGCAATGCGGCCTGTCCCGACGGACAGTCCCTGCGCTGAGGGGATTCCATGTATCTGAAGACGATCGCGCTGCGGAATTTTCGCTCGTTCGATGCGGGCGAAGTTGAACTGCAAAAGGACCTGACGGTCTTCGTGGGAGAAAACAACGGCGGCAAGAGCAACGCCATCGATGCGATCCGGCTCCTAACTCAGCCGCTCGGCGGTCGCCGCGAAATCTATTGCGAGCCTACGGATGTCCGGTTCCAGAGCCCGACCACAGGCTTCGAGCTCCAGGCAACTTTTAGTGATCTGACTGTCGGCCAGCAAGGACGCCTCATCACCGCTAGCACCGACTCATCGCTATCCGAAGCACGCTTCGGAATTCGGTACGCCGGCGGTCTGGGCGATCGCCCAAGCCTATGGGCGGGCAAGCCAGGCAACCTGCCAGAACCGGGCTGTCACGATATGGTTCGTCACGTCTATTTGCAGCCATTGCGTGACGCCAAGCGCGCCCTGGCCTCCGGCAATCCCACGCGGATTATGGCCCTCCTCAACCACTTCCTCGGCGACACCAAGTCCGAAGACTTGGCCCGCGAACTGGCGCGGCAGGCGAAGCACGATGTACTGACCAAGGTCGACGAGGCCGTTGGCAAGGGACTTACCGCCTTGACGGCAGGCGTGCGCGCCCAGGCCACCGCACTGGGCTTTGCCCCGCAAGAAGCGCTGGTCGATATCGCCCGCGATCTCCGATTCAAGCTCGCCGACCACGGCGTCCATCCCGAAGACCTGCGCTATTCCGGGCATGGATACGCTAACCTCCTGTTCATGGCGACGATCGCCGTTGAACTGGAAAAGGTCCGGAATGCCGACCTTACCCTATTCCTGGTGGAGGAGCCCGAGGCGCACCTGCATCCCCAGCTCCAGGCAGCCGTCTTGTCCTTCCTCAAAGACCAGGCCACCCAATCGCGGTCGGTCAAATCCGAGGATGGTCCGGCCGGCCAAATACAGGTGGTCGTGGCCAGTCACTCGCCCAACCTCTCTGCCTGGGTCAGCAGCAAGCAACTGGTCGTGTTCAAGTCTGTCGTTCCCGCCCTGACGGCGACCTCGGACGCCCTCGAAGAGCCGGCGTCCCCAGCCGAGGCGGACGCCGCCGTGATCGAAGGGGGATTCGCCGAGGGAATGGGCGATGCTGCTGATGCGGTCGACGCGCTAGCCGCGACAGCGACCGCCGCCGTCATTCGGCGATCGACCCGTTGCATTCCGTTGTCGCAGATTGATCTGGACGACCTGCAGCGCCGGAAGATCGACCGATACCTCGACGTCACCAAGGCGGCCCTACTCTTCGGCGGGCGCGTCTTGCTCGCCGAGGGTATCGCCGAAGCCCTACTTCTGCCCGTCATCGCGGAGCACTTCACCCTAAAGAGTCAGCCGGAGAAGCTTCGGCTCTTCCGCTCAGCCGTTTTTGTCCCGATCGATGGGGTGGATTTCATGCCCTACGCCAACCTGCTGACCCGCCAGATCAATGAGGCGCGAATCGCGGAAAGGGTCGTGGTCATGACGGACGGCGATTATGGTGTGGGCCAAGGCGATGATGACGAAGCGGACGCCGACGCCGCTGACGCGGAGGACGGCGGCGAAGAGATCGAACTGGGTTCCGAAGGCGAGCCACTCATGCCGGGCGAGCGTCGCAAGCGCGCGTTGGAAGCCCTGGCCAAAACCAATGGCGCCGAAGGCGTTCTGGCGGCGATCTCGTCTCGATACTCTCTAGAGAGCGAACTCCTAGAGGCAGGCAACGGGGCGATCCTGCGCGCTGCCTACGTCAGCCTGCACAGGCGATCCGGCAAGAAATGGGATAAGGCCGCGGCGCTCGAAGGTGATGCACGAGCAAAGGCCATCCAGAAGCTTTTCAAGAATGCGCGGAAGGGTGACTTTGCCCAGACACTGGCCGATTTGATCGAGAAGATCCCCGAGAACGGCCACAGTTTCGTCGTGCCCAAGTACATCGACGACACGATCCGCGAGGTCGTGGCGTGACGAGCGCCTATACGCCGACGAACGAACAGGAAGCGATCATCCTGCACGATGGGCATGCCTTCGTGCGCGCCTGTCCTGGCGCCGGGAAAACCCGCACCATGGTCGAGCGAGCGCGCCACATGCTAAGCGCGACCACTGACCGGCGCGGCGTGGGGTTCTTATCGTTCACCAACGCTGCCGTCGAAGAGCTAGAGGGAAGGCTTCGTACCTTCGGCGTCCTGCCTTCGCCCCTCTTCCCGAGCTTCATTGGTACGTTCGACCGCTTCCTTTGGCAGTTTTTCATCACACCGTTCGGGGTCGATGGGTGCAGCCATCCACCCCGGCTGGTTCCGGACAAGTCGGAGTGGGAGATCAAGCCCTTTGACACCGCTCAGGCCCTGAAGCTGAAGCACTTCGATCGGTCGACCGGCGCCTTTGTGCCCTCGAAGGCAGTGGGCACCGGCTTCTATTCGAAGACTGGTCCTAGCGCTTGGGAGACCGTTGCGCGTAAAATGATCGTCCGAGCCCGCGATAGGGGGCATCTCGATTTCGAGGACGTCAGGGTCTGCGTCGCCAGCCGCCTTGCAGACTCGGCCTTTGCAGCGCGCCTCGGGTCCGCGCTGAATGGCCGGTTCCGAGAGATCGTCGTTGATGAAGCCCAGGACTGCAATCCGGCCGATCTTGAGATCATCGACTGGCTTCGGAAGGCAGGAATAAGGGTCAAGGTCGTCTGTGATCCGAACCAAGCGATCTACGCTTTCCGAGGCGGCCTTACCGATGAACTGCTCAAATTCGAGACCACCTTCGGCGGCGACGACCAGCTTCCGATGAGCGGAAATTTTCGTTCGTCACCGGCTATTTGTGCGGCGATCTCCCAGTTGCGCCCACCGGCGACCCGCGGTGTCCGCGATAGGGCCGTCGGCAGGTTCAAAACTGAAACAACGCCGATCCACATACTTTCCTACGGCGGCATCGGCGTGCCCGCCACGATTGGCGCGCGCTTTCAGACCTTGGCCGCTAGTTTGGATATTCCACCGGAGCAGGCGCCTGTGCTCGCAGCTACATGGGCCAGCGCTGGGAACGCTGTCGGTCGGGCTGTAACGGACGCCGGTAACGACAAGACGTTGCTGCTCGCCGAAGCCGTCATGGGCTTCCACTTTGCCTTCGGGGCAGGCCGCCGCCGCGAAGCGCTGACCCGACTACACCGGGTCGTTCTCCAGATTCGCGGCGTCATCGCCAACGCCGGGGACTACACCACTCATGTCACCGCGAGTGACGCCGATGACGGCCGATGGCGTCCCGAGATCATCGCAGTGGGGCAGGCATTGCGGGTCGGCCCGGGAGAATGCGCTGATGCTTGGTTGAAGCGCGCTCGCGACCTCATCGGGACGACTCTCGTTGGAACGTCGACGATCGGTCAGCGTCTGCGATCGAACGGCAAGTTGGGCTCGGTCTTGGTCGAAGTGTCTCCGTCGGCTTTGCCCGCAAGGGCCATCCACTCTGTGAAGGGGTTGGAGTTCCCGGCGGTCTGTGTGGTGCTGACGGCGCGGACTGTCGGCCCCATCCTTGATGTCTTGAGTGGGGCGTCGACCGATCCGGACGCTGTCGAAGAGACCCGGAAAATCTACGTGGCAGCCTCTCGCGCCGAACGGCTTCTGGCCATCGCGGTTCCGAAGAGTCGGGCCGCCGCTCTGAAGGCGCATCTCGATGTCGACGGGTATGCCGCGGAGATCCTGCCGATTTGAGCGCGACAGGGTCTTCACCGAAGCGATGGACAGATGAGGCGAACCGCTAAGGTTTTACGCAACGTAATGGCATATGCTTGCATCGTTCTGTCGCGTTCCTGATTCGCTGATTTAGAAGCGTCGCGTATGCTGCTGGCCGACGGACACGCAATCTTGGAATTCTCATTCGGGACGGTCAAAATGCGAACGATCGCCTACGACCGGAAAGCGGCGCAGACGTCGCTCGGCGACGATCTCGCACAGGCCTTCCACAGCCTTGTCGCGGATCTGGGGAACGCCATGTACCTGAGCGAAATGGTCGACACTCCGGTCGACGTTCGGTCGGATCCGGTTATCCTTGAATACCGCTTTGGGTCGGATTGCATCCTGGAGGTTCAACCCATAGGACTGCACGCCGTCGATACGACGAACTGGGCTTCGGCTCACCGGGCCAAACTCGTCCGGATCGTTCAAAATGGTACGCAGCTGATATGAGAACCGAGCCGAATTGGGCGTCTCCGCCAGGCGCCACCATTGCCCGGGTCATGAAAGCGCGCGAAATCGACCCTTCGGAATTCGCTGACGCCGTCGGCTTAAAAGCCCGCTCTAGGTCGTTGCTGCCGATCATGACGTGAGTGAACGCCGCTCTCTAGAGTTTCCCTGAACGTGATGACGGCAGCCTCGGAGGGGACAAAATAAACGGGCTGCGCGCCGTCTCGGACAGTATCGGTCGGCACGGCCAATGGAAATCCATCCAGAAGCGGGCAGCTCTGCCCCCTACGGCGACCCCAAGGTGTTACGAACTTTTGGGGTGGAGTAGAACGCTCTTATAGGGAGATTGGCGCTCTTATGGGGTGCGCAACAGAAAGACGGCGTAAGCCTTACGGCTCCAGCTCCGAATCCCAGTAGAGATAGTCCAGCCAACTCTCGTGCAGATAGTTCGGCGGGAAGAGCTTGCCGTTGCGGTGGAGATCGTTGACCGTCGGCGCATAGGGCTTCTGGGCCGGGAACATCTCGACCGCGGCCGGCATCTTGTCGCCCTTGCGCAGGTTGCAGGGCGAGCAGGCGGCGACGACGTTCTCCCAGGTGGTCAGGCCGCCCTTGGAGCGGGGGATGACGTGGTCGAAGGTCAGCTCCTCGCGCGCGTGGCAATATTGGCAGGCGAAGCGATCACGCAGAAAGACGTTGAAGCGGGTGAAGGCCGGGGTACGCGAAGGCTTGATATAGCTCTTCAGCGAAACCACCGAAGGCAGCCGCATGTCGAAGCTCGGGCTGCGGACGACCGTGTCATATTCGGAGACGATGTTGACGCGATCCATGAAGACCGCCTTGATCGCGTCCTGCCAGCTCCAGAGAGACAAGGGATAATAGCTGAGCGGCCGGAAATCGGCGTTCAGGACAAGGGCCGGACAGCCGTCCGGCGACGCCATCGGATGCATCACATGCGCCGTCAAACCCGTCGCACCTCCGCTTCGCCAAGCAGGACGAATCCCGCCCTGTGATCAATGTAAGCGCGAGACGACAGGAATGTGAAGGAGCTTGTTGCAACTGCGTTGAAGCGAGCGGACGGGCACCGGCACATGGTCGCCCGATTTCGCCGGTCGTCGCGGGACAAGCTCCGTCGAGCCCATGGATCCCGGGTCAAGCCCGGGATGATGACCGCCTGGTTCCGACAAACTCAGCAAGCTGTCGGGCTTTGAGAACGGGCGAGTTCGCTCAGCGGGTCGGGACGGGCTTCTCGCCGCGATAGTCGTAGAAGCCGCGCTTGGTCTTGCGGCCGAGCCAGCCGGCCTCGACATATTTCACCAGAAGCGGGCAGGGGCGGTATTTCGAATCGGCCAGCCCGTCATGGAGCACCTGCATCACCGAGAGGCAGGTATCGAGGCCGATGAAATCGGCGAGCTGGAGCGGCCCCATCGGGTGGTTGGCGCCGAGCCGCATGGCGGTATCGATCGCCTCGACCGAGCCGACGCCCTCGTAGAGCGTGTAGACGGCCTCGTTGATCATCGGCAGCAGGATGCGGTTGACGATGAAGGCCGGGAAATCCTCGGAGACCGAGACGGTCTTGTGCAGGCTGCCGACGAGCTGCTTGGCGCGCTCGAAGGTGCCGTCATCGGTGGCGATGCCGCGGATCAGCTCGACGAGCTGCATCAACGGCACCGGGTTCATGAAATGGATACCGATGAAATGCTCGGGGCGATCGGTCGCGGCGGCAAGGCGCGTGATCGAAATCGAGGAGGTGTTCGAGGCGAGGATCGCGTCGGGGCGCAGATGCGGGCAGACCGATGTGAAGATCTTGCGCTTGATCTCCTCGTTCTCGGTCGCGGCCTCGATCACGAGATCGCAATCGCCGAGATCGGCCAGGCCGAGGGCGGGCTGGATGCGGGCGATCGCCGCCCGGCGCTCGTCCTCGGCGAGGGCGCCCTTCGCGACCTGACGGGCCATGTTGCCGTCGATCGTCGCGAGCGCGGCGTTGATCCGATCCTCGGCGATGTCGTGCAGCCGGATGTCGAAGCCGGCGGCCGCCGCGACATGGGCGATGCCGTTGCCCATCTGGCCTGCCCCGATGATGCCGATCGTCTTGATCGCGTGGTCCGACATGGTTTGATCCCGGATGAAACGTTCAGGCTCCCGCAGGAGCGGAACGGGCCGCCCGAAGGCGGCCCGGAAGCGATGCGCCGGCCTTACTTGCCGGCTTTGGCGAGTTCGGCGTCGAGTTCGGGCAGGACGGTGAAGAGGTCGCCGACGAGGCCGTAATCGGCGATCTGGAAGATCGGGGCTTCCTCATCCTTGTTGATGGCGACGATGACCTTGGAGTCCTTCATGCCGGCGAGGTGCTGGATCGCGCCGGAGATGCCCACGGCGATGTAGAGCTCGGGCGCGACGACCTTGCCGGTCTGGCCGACCTGCCAGTCGTTCGGGGCATAGCCCGCATCGACCGCGGCGCGCGAGGCGCCCATCGCGGCGCCGAGCTTGTCGGCGACCGGCTCGATCACCTTGCCGAAATTCTCGGCCGAGGCGAGCGCGCGGCCGCCCGAGATGATGATCCTGGCCGAGGCCAGCTCCGGGCGGTCGGACTTCGCGACCTCCTCGCCCTTGAAGGACGAGCTGCCGGGGTTCTCGGCCGCCGAAACGCTCTCGACCGCAGCCGAGCCGCCTTCGCCCGCCGCCGCGAAGGAGGCGGTGCGGATCGTGAGCAGCTTCTTGGCGTCGCTCGACTGAACCGTCTGGATCGCGTTGCCGGCATAGACCGGGCGCTCGAAGGTGTCGGGCGAGACGATCGCGCTGACATCCGAGACCTGCATCACGTCGAGCAGGGCGGCGACGCGCGGCAGCACGTTCTTGCCGGTCGTGGTCGAGGGCGCAACGATGGCGTCGTAAGCCCCCGCGAGCTTGACGATCAGCGCGGCAAAAGGCTCGGCCAGCGCATGGCTGTAAGCCGCATCATCGGCGAGCAGCACCTTCTCGACGCCGGCGAGCTTGGCGG
Source organism: Allobosea sp. (assembly GCA_039808685.1). Classification (GTDB taxonomy): domain Bacteria; phylum Pseudomonadota; class Alphaproteobacteria; order Rhizobiales; family Beijerinckiaceae; genus Allobosea. The sequence continues at coordinate 8,493 of JBDHTM010000042.1, forward strand.
CAGCATCGGCCGCGCCCTTGGCGCCCTGGCCGGCGACCAGGATGTGGACGGGGCCGCCGAGCTGGCTTGCCGCCGTCAGTGCCTTGGCGGTGGCGTCCTTGATCGAGGCGTTGTCGTGTTCGGCGATCAGCAGCGTGGTCATCAGATCACCCCGGCGGTCTTGAGCTTGGAGACGAGTTCGGCGGCGTTCGCCACCTTGACGCCGGCGGAGCGACCGGCGGGCTCGGCCGTCTTCAGCACCTTGAGGCGCGGCGAGACGTCGACGCCGAGCGCCTCGGCCGAGGTCTCGTCGAGCGGCTTCTTCTTGGCCTTCATGATGTTGGGCAGCGAGGCATAGCGCGGCTCGTTGAGGCGCAGATCCGTGGTCACGATCGCCGGGAGCTTGAGCGAGACCGTCTGCAGGCCGCCATCGACCTCGCGGGTGACGTCGACACTGTCGGCACCGAGCTCGACCTTGGAGGCAAACGTGCCCTGACCCCAGCCGAGCAGGGCGGCCAGCATCTGGCCGGTCTGGTTGCAATCGTCGTCGATCGCCTGCTTGCCGAGGATGACGAGGCCGGGGTTCTCCTGCTCGACGACCTTCTTCAGAAGCTTGGCGACGGCGAGCGGCTCGACGATCCCGTCGACCTTCACCAGGATGCCGCGATCGGCGCCCATGGCGAGCCCGGTGCGGATCGTCTCGGCGGCTTGAGCCGGGCCGATCGAGACCACGACCACCTCGCTCGCCTTGCCGGCTTCCTTGAGGCGCAGCGCCTCTTCGACCGCGATCTCGTCGAACGGGTTCATCGACATCTTGACGTTGGCGAGCTCGACGCCCGAACCGTCCGCCTTCACGCGGATCTTCACGTTGTAATCAACCACCCGCTTAACGGGCACCAAGATCTTCATCGCCAGATCACCGTTCAGAAGAGATGAGCCTCGCGCCGCACTGTCCCTGACAGCAGGACAGCGGCATCGCGGCCCGCGGCTGGAATGCGTTGGGACCGTAACGACGCCCGTTTGCGCTTGTCAACGTCCGTCCAGGCAGGGCTCGGGGGCAAAACAGCGCGGCTTCATCCACGGGCGGCCTTGCGCCCGAACAGGGCGATGCTGCGGTGCACGAAGAGCGGGGTCAGCGCGGCGCCCGTCGCCAGCCCGCCGAGATGCGCCCACCAGCCGACATTGCCGTCCGCGCCGAAGAGGGCGGCGGCGGCCTGCAGCAGGATCCAGCCGCCGAGCGCATAGAGGGCAGGGATGTGGATCGGAATCCAGTTGAAGGCGAGACCCCAGATCCGGACCTGAGGATAGATCATCAGATAGGAGGCGATGACGCCGGAGATCGCGCCCGACGCGCCGATCAGCGGCTGCTGCGAATCCGGGTACATGCCGGCATGGAAGAGAGAGCCGCCGAGGCCGCAGAGAAAGAAGAAGGCGAGGAAGCGGGCATGGCCCATCGCATCCTCGACATTGTCGCCGAAGACCCAGAGGAACAGCATGTTCCCGACGAGATGGGCGAGATTGGCGTGCAGCAGGATGTTGCTGAACAGCGTCGCCCAGGCCGGGACATGGGCGAGCTCTTCCGGCAATTGTGCCGTGCCGAACAGCACCGAGGGAATCATGCCGAAGCCGGCCATGATCGCCAGCTCCGCCTCCTGGCCCGGCCAGAGCTGCAGCACGATCTGAAGAGCGAGACAGGCCCCGATCAGCCCATAGGTGATGTAGGGCGTTCGCATGAAACGCAGCGGCACGCCGTCATGCAGGGGAACGAACATGGTGCCCTGACAACCCTCTAGCGATTCTGGCCGGGCACCCAGAGCACATCGCCGGCTGCCTTGGCATTGAGGTAGCGGGAGGCGACGAACAGGAAGTCCGAGAGGCGGTTGATGTATTTCAGCGCGGGCGCCGCGACCGTTTCGCCCTCTGTCACGGCGAGTTCCGTCATCAGGCGCTCGGCCCGGCGGCTGACGGTACGGGCGAGGTGCAGATGCGTTGCCGCCGGCGTGCCGCCCGGCAGGACGAAGGAGCGCAGGGGCTGGAGTGTGGCGTTCAACTCGTCGATCTCGGCTTCGATCCGATCGACATGGGCCTGGACGATGCGCAGCGGCTCGAAGGCGAGGGGCTTCTCGGTCTCGGGCGTCGAGAGATCGGCGCCCAGGTCGAAGAGATCGTTGCTGATGCGGCCGAGCATGGCGTCGACCCCGGCATCTTCCGCGGCCGCGTGCAGGCGGGCGAGGCCGACGCAGGCATTGGTCTCGTCGACGGTGCCGTAGGCTGCGACGCGCAGGTCGAATTTCGGCCGGCGCGGGCCGCTCGTCAGTCCGGTCGTGCCGTTGTCACCGGTGCGCGTGTAGATGCGGTTGAGCTTGACCATGCCACGCTTATAGCGCGGCCCGGGCCGGACGGAAGCGCGTTTCCCGCGGGGAGCTATCTCAGAAAGTGTAGCCGAGCCTCGCGCCGAAATTGGCGGGACCGCGGCTGGTCGTGCCCGGCTTGTCGGAGCAGCCGGCCGTGCTGAAATGCTCGAGCGTCGTGACGAGGCTCCAGCGGTTCGACAGCCGGAAGCCGAGGGCCGCGGCTTCACGCGTGCCGGTATTGCAGCCGACGGCGAGGCGGTTCTCGGGAACGACGAGGCCGGTCTTACCGTCGTTCAGCGCCGCGCCGAGGCTGGCCTCGACGAAGATGTCGCGGGTCAGGTCGAAGGACCAGGTCGCGCCGGCATAGGCATAGCGCGTGCCGTTGAGGTTGACGCTCGCGCCCATGTTGAAGCGGGGGATGAAGGCAGCGGCGATGCGATCGCTGAGGGGGATGAGGCGCGGCGACAGCAGGTCCGCGCTCAGGTTGGGCAGGCCGCTCTCGCGGCCGCCGGGATTGGCGAGGCCGGCGCCGACGCGGGCCTCCCAGGCCGGGGCGGGCGCCTCGGTGGCGGGCGCATAGCTGGAGACACTGCCGGAGAGGGACCGGGTCTGCGCAGATGCGGCAGAAGCGACCAGACAGACGGCAAGTGGCAGCAACGCGACGCGGACCATGGGCCTTCGGCAATAAGCGTGGGAGCAGGCGTTAGTGAAACGCACATACTCGTGTTCGGAATGTGGCAAAGCCCGGAAAGCCGGGCCTTCCTCCACAGCGAGACCCGTCAAGCCATCGCGTGATTTCAAAGACTTGCGCGAAGCGTCGCGCCGGCTCAGCCGTTGCGCCACCACAGGACGATGACGATCAGGATGATCGCGAGAAACTGCAGAATCACCCGCAGCCGCATCAGGCGCTGCGAGGTGTTGGCGCTGCCGCCGCGCAGCATGTTGATGAGTCCGAGCAGGAGCACGATGGCGACGGCGCCGACCGCGACGGACACGAGGGAATTCGAAAACGCCATGGAACAGCCTCTAGGACGGCGGCAAGGACTTGACCAGCGCCCTCGCAGAGCCGGCGAGGGTTGTCCGTGGGTCAGCTCGTCGCAGCCGTCTGCGCCAGTGCGCGGCCGCGGACGGGCAAAGAGAGATCGCTTGCAAGCGCGCGGCTGATCGAAGGCAGGCCGTCGAGCAGGTCCGGCATGAAGGCCTGAGACGGGGGCGGGCGCCGCGGCAGCGCATGGAGCGCGGCAGCCATCACGAGGGGATCGCGCTCGCCCTCGCCGGTCTGGGAGGGATCGTAGAGGGTATCGACCAGCTTGAGCTCGTCGGCGCGGCCGGCGCGGATCGCCTGTTCGAGGCGCGGCCTGACGCGCGGCACGATCAGGGCCGGCTTGTCGAAGGAGAGGATCTCGCAGAAGGTGTTGTAGCCGCCCATGGCGACGACGCAGTGCGCCCGGTTCATCAGCAGTTCAAGGCGCGGCTCGAAGCCGAGGCCTTCGAGCTTGGGGTTGCGGGCGATGCGCTCGGCGAATTCCTTGCGCTTCTCCCGCGACATGAAGGGGCCGAAGACGATCAGCGCGGGCAGCTCGATCGTCGGATCCGCCTCATAGGCCGAGATGACCCAGTCGATCACGCCGGCGCCGTCGCCGCCGCCGCCCGGCGTGACCAGGACGAAGGGCTGCTTGGTGATGCGCGGGTAACGGTTCGGCGGCATCGGGCTCGGCACGGCCCGCTTGAGATAGCCCATGTAGCGGACCTTGTCGGCGAAGCGTTGCTGGCCCGGCAGGCCGGTGAGGGGCTGGTAGACGTTCTCGAGCCCGTAGACGAAAATATCGTCATAGACGCTGTCCAGCGCTTCCAGCGCGCCGTTGCGGCTCCACTCATCGAGGACTGCGCCGGGCTCGTCGAGCACGTCGCGCAGGCCGAGCACGATGCGGGCGCCGCGCCGGCGCAGGATGTCGAGCGAGGGCTTCAATTCGCCGCGCAGGCCGACGGGCTCCTTGTCGACGATGACGACGTCGGGATCGAAGGACAGGACCGTCTGCTTGATGAGGTCCGCGCGCAGGCGGATGGTGTCGCCGAGGTCGAGATTGAGGTGATGCGGCTCATAGCTGCCGTCGCTCTGCTTCTCGACGCCGGGAATGCGGACGTAGTCGACGCCGTCGCCGAACTGGAAGCTCGAGATCACCGACGAGCCGGAGACGATGATCACAGAGATATGCGGGAAACTCGCGATCAGCGCATTGGCGATGGCGCGGCAGCGGCGGATATGACCGAGCCCGAAGGTATCGTGGCTGTAGATCAGCACGCGCGGCGCATGGGGGCTGCGCGGCGCGCGCTCGGCACCGGCGAGATCGACGACGTTTGAAGGCATCGGAACGTCGCCCTCCGGAAAAGGCCAGACGACCTCTTGGCGAGGACGAACGCAGCTGAAAAACTCTGGAACGGTTATAGCGATTCAGCTTGGACGATCCAAGCCCGTCGCGTGGCTCTCTGTCGCGATAACCCTTGCGGCTGCAAATCACGTCACCCTAGGGAAGGCAGCGCCTTGCAGGGCGGCGGCAGGCGATCGGACAAGCGTGCCGGGATCGACGACCCGGACGGCTGGATGACCAGTCGCGCGCAGAAGGTCCGCGAGGGCCGACCAGGCGGTCTCGTCGTGGTCGCGATGGTGCAGCAGCAGGCCTAAGGCGATGTCGCCGGCTTCGCCTTGCCGCCTTGCCGCGAGCAGGGTGACGAGTTCGGCCCGGATGTCCGCGGCCGAACGGCCCACGCGACCGCCGTGCCAATCCATGATGTCGATATGGGTGTTGAGCAGGTGCGGGCCCCCGCCCGGGCCATGGCGATAGCCGCGGAAGCAGGAGAGGCCGGCGAAGCCGAGCGCGCCGAGGCGCGCGGCATGATCCTGCGCGATGCGGTTCCAGGGCGGGACGAAGATCGGCAAGGCGTCGTCGCCAAACAAATCGCGCAGGCGCCGCCAGCCTTGCGCGATCTCCGCATCGACATCGGCTGCCATGCGTTCGGCGCCGAATTCCGATTTCTTGCCGCCCGCCGGGGCGTGATTGCGATGCCTGACGCCATGCTGGCAGGGGCGCAGCAACGGCCTTTCGCGCAAAGCCGTCGCCAGGGCCGGCTCGGCCAGCAAAGGGATGACGGCGAGCAGGACCGGGACTGCGAAACGTCCGGCAAGGTCCGAGAGGCGGTCCAGTGCCGGGCTTGGTGCAATGGCGTCGTCGTCACGCAGCCAGAGGTCGATCCTGCGGCCGGCCGCACTCCAGCGGTCGAGCTCGCGGGCGAGTGCCTGCCAGGACGTGGCGCTCATGGCATGGCCCTTCCGTGCGGCTTGGCCCTGCGGTTGCGGACGGCGAGGGCCAGGCCCTCGGCCAGTCTTTCGGCAGCACGCACTGTCGTTCGCTCGCTGCGGATGAAACGGCGTGCGGCGATGCCCATGCGCTCGCGCAGAGCCCTGTCGCGCAGCAGGCTGGTCAGTGCGGCGGCGAGAGCCGCTTCGTCACGCTCGGGAACGAGGAGGGCGGTTTCGCCGGTTCGGACCGTCTCGGCAACCCCGCCGCTGTCGAAGGCAACGACCGGCAGCCCTGCCGCCTGGGCTTCGAGATAGACCAGCCCATAGGCCTCGCCGATGCCCGGCCAGATGAAGATGTCGTTGCGCGCCAGTTCCGCCTGCGTGGCCTCGCGTTCGCGCTGGCCATGCCAGGTGATGCGGTCTCCCGGCAGACCGGCGAAAGCGGCTTCAACTTCGGCACGGCAGGGTCCGTCCCCGATGATGCTCAGCGTCCAGGCCTCGTCTCGGCAGCGGTCGAGGACGCGCGCGAGCGCCAGATAGCTCGTGAGCTTGGCGCCCACGCGCATCATGGCGACGGTGACCAGGCGCGGTGGGCCGGATCGGTCGGTGCCTGGCACATGGTCGGGACCGAGCGCGACGAAGGGAGGGAGCGAGAGCAAAGCCGTTCCCGCATTCCGCCAGGGTTCGAGGCCCTGCCGGTCGCGGTCGGTGAAGAAGAAATGGACGTCGCCGGCGGCGAGCCCGTGCCGCACGACTTCCGTCTGTGCCGCCCACGGACCGGCCGCGCGCCGGGCGGAATCGCTCGATTCGGCGGTGACATAGGGGATGCCGAGCGCTGCGGCGATGGCCGGGCCGAGGAAGTCCGGCGAGCGATAGTAGTTGTGGTAGGTGAACCAGAGATCCGGGCGCGGCTGGCCCTTTTCGTATCCGGCGAGCATCGCCGCACGCAGGCGCGCGGAATCCTCCGCGCAGCGGGCGAAGCGCTCGGGATCGGCCTCGCGAAAATAGGCCTTCGGTGCCGTAACCGGCTCGACGACATGGCCGAGGCTTTCGAGCGTGGTCATCAGCTGGCGCGCCATGCGGCGGTCGCCGGAGACGCCGCCGTCGCCGACCGGATTGAGCGGGGTGTGGAACGCGATACGCAAGGGAGCTTCGTAGGGTTGCGATGCGTGCTTCGGTCAGCGGTAGGGGTCGGCCGCGTCGCGCAGCCCGTCGCCGAGGAAATTGAAGGCGAGGATGATCACGACCACGGGCACGACGGGATAGAGCAGCCAGGGATAGAGCGCCACAACATTGATGTTCTGGGCTTCGTTGAGCATCACGCCCCAGCTGGTGATCGGCGGCCGGAGGCCCAGGCCAAGGAAAGACAGAGCGGTCTCGCCGAGGATCGTCCGGGGGATGGTGATCGTCGCCGAGGCGATGAGATGGCTCATGAAACCCGGTACCAGATGCAGCGCGATGATGCGGCGCGGCTTCGCTCCCATGAGCTGGGCGGCGACGACATAATCCTCCTCGCGCAGCGCGAGCAGCTTGGAGCGGACGGAGCGGGCTAGCCCGGTCCAGTCCATCAGGCCGAGGATCACCGTGATGCCGAAATAGACCAGCAGCGGGCTCCAGGACGGCGGCAGGATCGAGGCCAACGCCAGCCAGAGCGGGATATGCGGCAGCGACTGCACGATCTCGATGATGCGCTGGATGACGAGATCGACGCGGCCGCCATAGTAGCCGGCGATGCCGCCGATGATGACGCCGAGCACGAAGGAGACGGAGACGCCGAGCAGGCCGATCGAGAGCGAGATGCGCCCGCCATAGAGGATGCGCGAGAGCATATCGCGGCCGAGCCGGTCCGAGCCGAGGAAGAAGAAGGTTCCGCCCTCCGGCGGACAGACGAGATGCCTGTTGCCGGGGATCAGGCCCCAGAAGCTGTAGCCATCACCCTTGCAGAAGAAGCGCAGCTTCTCCGGGCGCGTCGTGTCGATCTCGTATTCGCGCTTCAGGTTCTCCATGTTGAGGCGCATGGCATAGGGGTAGACGAAGGGGCCGACGAATTGGCCCTCGTGGAACAGGTGGATGCTCTGGCTGGGCGCCCGGATGAAGTCGGTATTGCGTGTCGTGTAGTGATAGGGCGCCAGGAACTCGGCGAAGGCTGCCATGGCGTAGATCGTGAAGATCACCACGGCCGAGATGACCGCGAGCCGGTGCTTGCGGAACTTCCACCACATCAATTGCCATTGCGAGGCGAGATAGACTCGCTCCTGCTCCGGCGTCATCGCCTCGGTGGCATAGGGCTCGAACGGTGCCGTCGAGACCTCGTGGGGCAGGGGAGCACCGTCGGGCGGCAGATGGGAGAGCGTGGTCGCCTTCACTTGGTCGCGGCTCCCTGGAGGCGGATGCGCGGATCGAGGATGGCGAGCGCGATATCCGAGATCAGCACGCCGATCACGGTCAGGAAGGAGAGGAACATCAGGAAGGAGCCGGCGAGATACATGTCCTGGCTCTGGAGCGCGCGGATCAGGAGCGGCCCGGTGGTCTGCAGCGAAAGCACGATGGCGACGACTTCGGCGCCCGAGACGATGGACGGCAGGATATCGCCGATATCCGAGATGAAGAAGTTGAGCGACAGGCGCAACGGGTATTTCCGCAGCGCCTTGCCGGGCGGCAGCCCCTTCGCGCGGGCGGTGACGTAGTACTGCTTCTGCAATTCGTCGAGCAGGTTGGCGCGCAGCGCCCGGATCATGCCGGCGGTGCCGCCGGCGCCGATGATGATGACCGGAATCCAGAGATGCTCGAGCACGGATCGGAGCTTGGCCCAGCTCATCGGCTGGTTGAGATAGGCGGGGTCGACGAGACCGCCGATCGAAGTGCCGAACCAGATATTGGCGAAATACATGAAGACCAGAGCCAACAGGAAATGCGGGATGGCGAGTCCGACGAGGCCGAGGAAGGTGAGGCCGTAATCGCCCCAGCTGTATTGGTGCGTGGCCGAATAAATGCCGATCGGAAAGGCGACGATCCAGGTGAAGATGATGGTGGCGAAGGAGACCATCATGGTCAGCAGCAGGCGGTCGCCGACGATCTCCCGGACAGGGCGCTGGTACTCGAAGGAATAGCCCATGTCGCCCTGGAGCAGGCCCGCGACCCAGTAGACGTAGCGCTCGACCGGCGGCTTGTCGAAGCCGTATTCCTTCTTGAGGAACTCGATGCGGCTCATGTCCGCCTTCTCGCCCTGGGCTTGCATCTCGGCCGCGAGCGTCTCGAAATAATCGCCTTCGGGCAGGTTGATCACGGTGAAGATCAGCGCGCTGGTGACCAGCAGCGTCGGGACCATGAGCAGGATGCGCTTGAGGATGTAGCGGATCAGCACGGATCAGGCCTTGCTCTCTTGCTGATCGGCCTTCGGCCGGTCGAACCAGAAGGTATCGGGCATGTAGCGCCCGATGAAGGCGCCGGGCTCGAAGCTGTAGAGTCCCGCATCGGGGACGTTGCGCAGATCCTTGGAGGCGACGATCGGCTGCAGCGTACTGTTGATCACGCCGATGGTGAAGAGCTCATCGGCATTGATGGCCAGCATCTTGAGCCAGACGGCGCGGCGTTCGTCGCGGGTCGAGCTCACGCGCCATTGCTCGTAGAGCCGCACGAGCTCGACGACCTCCGGCAGGGCAGGCCGCTCGCCCTCGCGGCCGCTGGTCTCGATGAACTGTCCCCAGCGCGGCCACTGGAACTGCGCCGAGGAGGTCGGCGCCAGCGCGTCCGGCTCCATGTCCGAGGTGACGAGGGCGTTGTCCATGCCGGCCCAGGCCGACATCACGGTCTGCCCGGCGACGATGCGGCGGCGGAAGACGTCGCGCTGGCTCGATCGCGGGTAGATCTTGATGCCGACATCCAGGAAATCCTGCTTGAGCAGGTCGAGGATGTCGGTCTCTTCGGTGTTCTCGCCGGCGGTCTCGATGGTGAATTCCAGCCTGCGCCCGTCGGAGAGCAGGCGGATGCCGTCGTCATCGCGCTTCGCCAGGCCGATCTCGTCGAGCAGCCGGTTCGCCAGCGCCGGATCGTGCTGGGTCCAGAGCGAGACGAATTTGGGATCGTAGAGCGGGCTTTCCGGCAAGGCGGTATTGCCGCTTTCCTTGGCGAGCCCGAAGAAGATGACCTTGTTGACGTCCTTGCGATTGATCGCGACCGAGATCGCACGGCGATAGCGCACGTCGCGATTGAGGTCGCGCCAGACCGGGTCGATGGCGTTGAGGTTCGGCATCAGCGCGAAATAGGCACCTTCCGCCCGTCTCCACAGCTTGACGTCGAAATTCATCCGCTTCGAAGCTTCCTTGAGGAAGGTGTAGTTGTCGAAGCGGATGTAGCGGGCCTGGAGGTCGGCCTCGCCGGCCGCGGCCTTGGCGGGGACGAGCGAGCTGGTGCCGATGGTCAGCGTCACCTGGTCGGCATAGGGCAGCTGGCGGCCCTGGCCGTCGATGCGGTGGAAAAAGGGATTGCGTTCGAAGACGAACTGCTCGGCCGGCAAGGCGGTGGTGTTGCGCCAGGGCTCCAGCGTCGGCAGCTTCGGATTCTCCGGCCGGTACATGCGCGACAGCCGCTCGTGCAGCGCCCCCCAGTCGCGCACGCGGTTCTCCTTCACCCGCTGGGCCAGCTCCTGCTTGGGCGCGTGCCTTTCGTGGAACTGCTTGAGATAGCCCGAGGGCATGAAGATATAGGTCGGCTGCGCGCCGGCCAGGGCCGGCAGGAAGACCGGGTTCGGCGTCTTCCAGCTGTAACGGATCTCCGTTTCGCTCAGCACCTCGAAGATGGGCAGTTCGTTGGCCGAGAACAGGGCCTGGGGCGGGCCGCCGGGCGAGAGCCGCTTGTTGTTGGCGACGTCTTCCCACCAGTACCGGAAATCCTCGGAGGTGAAGGGCGATCCGTCCGACCAGCGGTGGCCCTGGCGCAACCGCAGCGTGAAGATGCGCCCTTCCTCGACATCGCAGCTCTCGAGCACGTCGGGCACGAGGTCCAGGTTGAGGTCGTAGACCATCAGCCGGGTGTAGCCGTAGAGCGTCATCATGCGGATGTCGCGCTGGTCGCCCATCAGCATGCGGATATTGCCGCCATGGCGGCCGGATTGCCGGCCGAGTGCCTCGAGGTCGATGATCCGCGGCGTGGAGGGCAGGCGCGCCGCGACCGGCGGCAGGGCACCGGAGGCGACGCGATCCACGAAGAACGGGCTGTCGATCGCGGTCCCGGAGAAGGGGGCTGCCTGCGCAAAGCGCGGCAGGCCTGCTCCCGCAAGGGCAGCCGAGCCGAGCAGCAGCGCGGTGCGGCGGGTCGGATGCGGGCGGCGCTGCGTCATGGCACCAGCTCCCGGAGATCGGCGTTCGGCCGCGCCAGCACGTAATGGCCGTCGCCGAGCGGCAGATGCTTCAGCGCCGCCTCGTCCGGCCCGGCCTTGAAGGCCTGGTCCCAATGGCTGTCGTCGGAGGCGCCGCCGGGCGCGGCCAGCTTGAAGTCGAGCCGGCGATCGAGATCGGCGAAGGGCACGGAGCGCAGCAGCGCCTTGGTGTAGGGATGGGCCGGTCGGGTGAAGAGTGTATGGCGCGGCGCGAGCTCGACGATCCGGCCATTGGCCATGACCGCGATGCGGTCCGCCATGTAGTTCACCACGGCGAGGTTGTGGGAGATGAACAGGAAGGTCAGGTGGCGCTCGGCCTGCAGGTCCTTGAGCAGATTGAGGATCTGGGCCTGCACGGAGACGTCGAGCGCCGAGACGGGCTCGTCGCAGATGATCAGCTCAGGGTCGAGCGCGAGCGCACGCGCGATGCCGATGCGCTGGCGCTGGCCGCCGGAGAAGGAATGCGGGTAGCGGTTGAGGAAGCGGATATCGAGCCCGACATCCTGCATCAGCGTCCGCACCCGCTCGTCCTGCTCGGCCGGTCCGCCCCGGCCATGGATGACCAACGGCTCGCGCAGGATGTTCATCACGGTCATGCGCGGCGAGAGCGACGAGACCGGGTCCTGGAAGATCATCTGGACGCGCGGGCGGAAATGGCGGAGGTCCTCGCCCCGCAGCCCGAGCACGTCGACACGCTCGCGCCCGTCGTCGAAGATCACCTTGCCGGAATCGGGCGTGACGGCGCGCATGATGATCTTGCTGACCGTGGTCTTGCCGCAGCCGCTCTCGCCGACGAGGCCGAGGCATTCGCCGCGCCGGATGTCGAAGCCGACATCGTCGACGGCCTTCACGCTGGTCTGGCTGCCCTTGCCGAAGAAGCTGCGCGAGCCCGTGACATAGGTCTTGTGCAGGCCGCGAACGCTGAGCAGCGGGGCGGCGTCGGCCGAGGGTTTCGGCGGGGGCGTGATCACGGCCGGACGCGGGCGCGCCTCGCGCAGCGCGACCAGCCGCTCGCCGTCCTGCATGTCGAAATGCGGGGAGGCGTCGAGCAAGGCCTTGAGATAGGGATGGCGCGGGCGGCGGAAGATGTCCTCGACCGGGCCGCGCTCCATGATCTCGCCGTGGAAGATCACCACGACCTCGTCGGCCATGTTGGCGACGACGCCGAGATCATGGGTGATCAACAGGATCGCCATGCCCATCTCGGCCTGGAGATCGCGCATCAGGTCGAGGACCTGCGCCTGGATGGTGACGTCGAGTGCGGTCGTCGGCTCGTCGGCGATCAGCAGGGCCGGCTGGCAGATCAGCGCCATGGCCAGCATCGCGCGCTGGCGCAGCCCACCTGAGAGCTCGAAGGAGTAGAGACCGAAGGCGCGCCTCGGGTGCTTGAAGCCGACGCGCTTCAGCATCGCCTCGATCAGCTCGCGCGCCTGTACCTTCGGCATCGGCCGATGGAGCAGCAGCGCCTCCTCGATCTGGTTGCCGATGGTGTGGACCGGCGAAAGCGAGGACATCGGCTCCTGGAAGATCATGCCGATCCGGCCGCCGCGCAGGTCGCGGATGCCCTCGCCCTCGGGGGGCAGCGTCGCGATGTCGACGACGGTCTCGGGGGCCTGCGGGTCGCGGAACAAGATCTCGCCGCCGGTGATGCCGCCGGCGCGGGGCAGCAGTCCCATGATCGCCTGCGAGATCACGGATTTTCCGGAGCCGGATTCGCCGACGAGGGCGACGGTCTTGCCCGCAGGGACGCGCAGGCTCACGCCCTTCACGACGTCGCGGGCGAGGCCGTGGATCGTGAAGCCGATACGCAGGTCGCTGATGCGCAGGATATCCATGGTCTGATGCGGTACGTCCCTGCCCTAACAGCCTCTAGGGCTCCTTACCTTTCCTGACGTCACTAGACGTCGAAAGCGCTGTCTTGCCAATCGCTTTCGACATATCCGGCGGGCATTGCCCCAGGCGGATGACATCGCTGCAACGGGGCCCGCGCCGGAAATCGCCGTAGCTGATGCTCCAGGGCAGGGAAGCCGGGGCGCGATAGGGGCCCATCTTGAAATACTGCTTGTCGTCGAGGCCCGGGCCGCTATGCCCGATATGGCCCTGCACGGTCACGATGCGGATGCCATCGGCGATGACCTCGATATAACCGTCGCCGTTGGGGCCGGGTTGCGAACGGACGACGAAATCGATCCAGCCCTTCTGCGCGGAAGGCAGGTCGGCATGGGTCGTGACCCGGATTCCAGGTGCGCAGGCGTTGAAATAGCTCGGATAATTCTCGCGGGCAGCGCCACTTTCGATAGCGACGAGCGCGCGGGTCTGATGCGTATCGGGCCGGTCCAGCACGAGGGCTTCGCCCGGAAGGCAGTCTTCGGGGCGCGCATCGCCGCCGATCGGGTAGGAAGGAATCCGGTCAGTCTCGACGGTGATGCCGAGGCGACCGCGATAGAGACGTAGCGCCAGAAAGGGTGAATAGTCGCCGATGGCGCCGGGAATGATCTCGCGCTTCCACTGGGCGATCACATATCTGCGATCATCCTGGGGGAGCGGGTCGTTGAGGCGCAGGGCAAAGCCGTACCACGCGGTGCTGTCATAAGGGACAAGCACCTCCGGGCGTTCCCAAACCTCCGCCCGCTCGCTGCATTCGATCGATTGCGGCAGGCAGGAAGGCATCGCGACCAGGGTCAGGATGCCGATGCCGCGATAGGGCACCGCTTCGCCGAAAATCACGCGCCCGGCCCGCTGTTCCGGGTTGTTCTTGTAGAAAAGCCCGCCTTCCGGGGCGAAGCTGCCCTGATCGAAGCCGTCATGCAGAATACGTTGAGCGGCACCCGTGCCGGCCTCGGCGCGTGCCGTGGTGGCCGGCGCGCCAACCAGACCAAGGGCGACGACGCAGAAGAACGCTCCCGACGCGACGACCCTCTTCACGCTTCCCCCGACAATGTCTGTTCTCCGGTTTGCCATGCGGGCATGACCGCAGCGTGGCGCGCATTGCACTCGGCCGCAACCTCACCACATATGGTCGCTTCGGGCCCGCCGGACCCGGTCGAGCTCGCGCCGCGAGCGCTTCGGTACAGGGTTGCCCTTTGGAGTCCAATCTCTTCCGTTACATCTGGCAGAAGAGCCGGGCCGAGCAGGTCGTCGTCCTGCTGATCATCCTTGTCTCGATTCCCTTCAGCTGGGCGTCGTTCGACGTGCCCAAGCGCATCGTCAACGATGCGATCCAGGGGGGCGCCTTCAAGAACGGCAAGACCACCGCAACGCTGATGGACTTCACCCTGCACCTGCCGTCCTGGCTCGGCGGTGCCAGCTACAAGATCTCGGAAGGCTTCCAGGTCGGCCAGTACGGCCTGCTCCTGGGCTTGAGCATCTATTTCCTGCTGCTGGTCCTGATCAACGGCGCCTTCAAATACATCATCAACCTGCGCAAGGGCATCCTCGGCGAGCGGATGCTGAGGCGCATGCGCTACGACCTGTTCAGCCAGCTGATGCGCTTCCGGCCGGAGGAGATCCGCGCGGTCAAGCCGGCCGAGGTCGCCAGCATGATCAAGGACGAGGTCGAGCCGATCGGCGGTTTCGTCGGCGATGCCTTCATCCAGCCGGTCTTCCTGCTCAGCCAGGCGCTGACGGCGCTCGTCTTCATCATGGCGCAGAGCTTCTGGCTGGGCTCGATCGCGCTTCTGATCGTGCTCGCGCAGGCGATCATCATCCCGATCCTGCGGCGCGAGCAGCTCAGGCTCGGCCGCGAGCGCCAGATCGCCTCACGCCAGCTCGCCGGCCGCATCGGCGAGATCGTCGATGCCGGGCCGATGATCCAGGGGCACGGCGCGACGGCCTATGTCCAGTCCGACATCGCCGGGCGGCTCGGCCGGCTCTTCGACATCCGCTACGCGCTCTACAAGCGCAAATTCGCGGTCAAGTTCCTGAACAATCTCCTGGCCCAGATCACGCCGTTCTTCTTCTATGCCATCGGCGGCTATTTCGCGCTGCAGGGGCGGCTCGACATCGGCCAGCTCGTCGCGGTGATCGCGGCCTATCGCGACCTGCCGCCGCCCATCAAGGAACTGATCGACTGGGACCAGCAGCGCAACGACGTGACGATCAAGTACGATCAGGTGATCCAGCAGTTCAACACCGACGAGACGCTCGTTCTCGATGAGGAGAACGGCGTCAAGCCCCTGCCGGTGAAGGGGGAGGTTCGGCTCGAAGCCGTGCAGATGCTGGACAATCGCGGCCAGCCGCTGCTGACGCCGCTTTCGTTCAGCCTGACGCGGCCCGGCCTGGTCGCGGTGATCGGCCCGCAGGGCGGCGGCAAGGACGTTCTCGGCCGAATTCTCGGCCGCCAGGCGACGAGCTATACTGGGCGCGTGCTGATCGATGGCGAACCGCTGGCCGGCATGTCGGTGGAGCGGGCCAGCCATATCATGGGCTATTCCGGCGACGAACCCGAGATCATTGCCGGCACGATCCGCGACAACATCCTGCTGCCACTCAGGCGGCGGCGCCCAGACCTGAAGGACGGCGGCCCGGTCGCCGCGCCGGAGCATCGCCGCTTCGTCGAGGCGATCCGCTCGGGCAATTCGCCGTTCCCGTTCGAGGCGGACTGGACCGACTATGCCGGGGTCGGCGTAGCCGATGCGGCCGAGCTCGCCGCGCGGATCCACGAACTGCTCGATGTCTTCGGCTGCACGCATGAGGTCTACGAGCTCGGCCTTGGCGGCAAGGTGATGCGTCCCGTCAGCGCGCAGGCGGTCGAGCGTATCATCGCGGCACGGCGCGTGGTCGCGGCGGAGCTTGCGCGGATCAAGCAGGGCGATCTGATCGAGCCCTTCGTGCTCGACCGCTACAATCGCAATGCGCCGATCATCGAAAACCTGATCTTCGGGACGCGGACCACGACACGCTTCGACAGCGCGACCCTGCTGTTCGAGCCCTATGCCCATTCGATCCTGAAGGCCGAGGCCTTGATCGAGCCGCTGGCCGAGATGGGGGCGCGGATCGTCGCGACCGTGGTCGAGATCTTCGCCGGCCTGCCGCAGGGCCATGCGCTGTTCGAGCGCTATTCCTTCGGCGCCAGTTTCGAGTTCGAGCGCCTGAACGAGCTGGCGGATGTCCTTGCCAAGCACGACATGCGCAATCCGCTCGACCAGGAGACGGAGTGCGACCTCGTCGCGCTGGCGCTTGGCTATATCGAGCCAAAGCACAGGCTGAACCTGATCGATGTCCGCCTGGAGCGGCGCATCCTCCGGGCGCGGGAGAGCTTCCGCAAACATCTGCCGGCCGATGCGGCCGAGGATGTCGATTTCTACGATCCCGACAAGGTGATGGCCGGGGCCAGCGTGCGCGACAACCTGATGTTCGGGCGCATCGGCTACGGCGTGCCGGACGCGGCCCGCAAGGTGGGCGAAATCGTCCTGCAAGCCCTGTCCCGATCGGGGCTGGACGAGGCGCTTTACCGGCTCGGTCTCGATACCGAGAGCGGCATTCGCGGTCGCTTCCTGCCGGTCAGGCTGCGCCAGGCGATCCCGCTGGTCCAGGCGCTGGTCAAGGCGCCGCAGATCGCTGTGCTCGACATCTCGGCCCTGCTTGCGATTTCGGACGAGCCCCGCGAGGTCGTAGCCCGGCTGTGCGGCTATTGCGCGGGCACGACGCTGTTTCTTCTGGCCGGAGATGCTAATCTTGTAGGAGAGGTTCCGCTGCGGGTGGTGTTCCACGGAGCAACCGGGACGGTCGAGGCGAACGGTACGCCCGACGCGGCCAATGACCGGGCGTTGCGCTTCGAAAGCACCGGGCGCGAAAACAGCGGGCGAATGGAGGCGCGGTCATGAGTCTTGAAAGCGATATCGGCTGCCTGCGCTGCCTGCCGCTGTTCCAGGAGATGCCGGCATCGCGGCTCAAGCTGGTCGCGCTGATGGGCGAGCGGCTGCAATTCGAACCTGGCGCCGTTCTGATCAGCCCGCAGGAGCGGCTCGAAGGCGTCTATGTCATCCTGGAAGGCGAGGTCGAGATTTCGCAGCCGCGCGAGACCGGCGACGAGCGGCGTTTCGTCAAGGATACCGGCAGCATCACCGGCGATGTCTCGCTGCTGAGCGACAAGCCCTTCATCGCCACCGTCAGCGCGAAGTCGCAGGTGCTGGCGCTGCGGATTCCGAAGGATCTGTTCTTCGAATTGCTCAACACCGTGCCGGAGTTCAGCCTCGCGGTCTGCCGGGATCTGGCCGGCCGGGTGCACCGGCTGGCCTCCGTGCTGCTGCGCGAGCATGAAACCATTTGACGAGGTCGATCAGCGCATGAACCGGCCGCAAGCCGCAGGCACGCATCGCAGCGGAATGAGCGCGGGTATGGACCAGATCTCGTCCTGGAGCCGGGACATCCGGTTGATCTCCGGGCTGATCCTGCTCGCCTTCGCGACGACCCATTTCCTCAACCATGCCGTCGGCATCCTTGGCGTCGAGGCCATGGAGAAGGTCCAGGACTGGCGCTACGGCTTCTGGCATTCCTGGCCGGGCACGGTGGCGCTTTACGGCGCGCTGATCGTCCATCCGGTCTTCGCGCTGCTGCGCGTGGTGCAGCGGCGCACCTTCAAGATGCCGCTGCGCGAGATGCTGCAGATCGCGCTCGGTCTCGCCATTCCGCTGCTGCTGGTCGACCACATCATCAGCACCCGGGTGATGGGCATCTATTTCGGCGTGGACGAGAGCTACCGCTCCGTCCTGCGCCGCCTCTGGCCGGAGCTTGCACTGACCCAATCGCTGCTGCTGCTGCTGGTCTGGACGCATGGCATCATCGGCATCCATTTCATGCTGCGCGCCCGCGACAGCTATCGCCACTGGCGCGACCCGTTCCTGCTGGCGGCGATCCTGATCCCGGTCCTGGCGCTGATCGGCTTTTCGGTCGGCGCGCGCGAGGCCGAGCGGCTGGCGATGCCGGCCGAGTTGGTCAGCGACGCGCAGGCGGCGATGTTCGTCCGCGACGTGATGTGGGGCAAGGGCGCCTTCTACGGGCTCGTCGGCGCTTTCCTGCTCTTCGTCGGCATTCGCGAGATCAGGGTGCGCACGACCCGCCAGATCACGGTGCGCTTCGTCGGCCACGGCACGCGCCGGGTGGCGCCGGGGCCGACGGTGCTGGAGATGTTCCGGCGCTTCAACATTCCTCATGCCGCGCTCTGTGGCGGGCGGGCTCGCTGCGCCACCTGCCGCGTGCTGGTGATGGACGGCAACGACAAGCTGCCGAAGCCCGGCCCGAACGAGGCCAAGCTGCTGCGGCGGATCTCGGCGCCGGAGGGGGTCCGGCTCGCCTGCCAGATCAGGCCGCGCGACGATCTGCAGGTGCAGATCCTGCTGGCCTCGCGGCTCAATGCCGGCGCGGCGCGATCGCTCGATCTCGACGATGCCGCCGGCAAGCGCGGCCTCACTCTGGTGGTGGCCGATCTTCGGGCCTTCTCGGCCTTGTCGGCGCGACAATTGCCGCGCGAGCTCATCGGCCTGCTCAATCGTTTCTTCGACGAGATGGGGCAGGCGATCACGGCCCATGAGGGCCGGATCGACGCCTTCTACGGCGACGGCTTCATGGCTGTCTTCGGTCTGGAAGGCCCGCCCTCAAAAGGTGCACAGGCGGCGATCGCGGCTGCCGGCGACATCGTGCGGGCGGTGGATGCGCTCAACCGCGAATATGGCGCCGCGCTGCCTCTGCCGCTGCGAATCGGCATCGGGATTCATACCGGTGACGCCATTACCGGCGCTGTCGAGAACGACAATCTCGGCCGCCGCGAGATCACGGTCGGCGAGACCGTGATGGTCGCGAGCCAGCTGGAATCGGCGACGCGCCGGGTGCTCTCCGATATCGTGGTCTCCGAGGACACGATCCGGGCGAGCGTGCGCAGCTATGCCGGCACGACGCCCCTGAAGATCGCGATCAAGGGGCGGGAGAAACCGCTGACCGCCTATGGCTTCGCCAGCGCGCCGGAAATCGCGCGCCGCAAGCGCGAGGACGTGGCGGTGCCGGTGCCCGAGGTCGCCGGCGAGGCGACCACGTCGGCAGAGGTGGTTCAGGAGCCGGGCGAGACGGGCAAAATGGGCTGATCCTTGCGCGTGCGGCTGGTTTTTTGCGGGCGCGCATGTCTATGGTCCGCCGGCTTTTCCTCGTGACGATCGACCCATGACGCCCGAACCGCCCCAAGAGGCATTTTACGACCTGCTGCGCGGCATGGCGGCGCTCTCGGGTAACCGCATCGTCGCCGATATCGCGCGGCTCTATGGCAAGGGCGCACCTCCCGACCTGTCGATCGCCTGCAATCACAAGCAGATCGCTTCGAAGCAATGGCTGGTCGAGGCGCTGGCGGAGACCTGGCCGAAGCCCGAGGGACCGGTCTGGGTGCTCGGCGCCTGGTATGGCGTGCTCGGCGCGCTGCTGCTCGACGATGAAAGGCTGGCGATCCCGGGCATCGTCAGCCTCGATATCGACCCGACCTGCGCACCCCTCGCCGAGATCCTGAACCATCGCCATGTCGCGGCGGGCCGCTTCCGCGCGATGACGGCCGACATGATGGCGGTGGATTTCGCGGCGCAGTCGCCGGCGCCGGGGTTGGTCATCAACACGAGCTGCGAGCATCTCGACGATGTGCCGGGCTGGCTCGCGACCTTGCCGCGGGGCTTGCCGCTGGTGCTGCAGTCCAATGATTATGTCCGCGAGCCCGATCATCGGAGCTGCGTGCCCTCGCTCGACGCCTTCCGCGAGCAGGCGGGGCTGTCGGAGGTCTGGTTCGCCGGTGTGCGGCCGACGAAGAATTATAAGCGCTTCATGCTGATCGGGCGGCGATGACGGAGCGCAAGGCGCCGCGCATCGCGGTGGCGATGAAGGGCTATCCGCGCCTGTCGGAGACCTTCATCGCGCAGGAACTGCTGGGCCTGCAGCAACGCGGCCTGCCCTTCGAGATCTGGTCGCTGCGCCATCCAACCGATGCGGCCAGGCATCTGATGCACCATCAGATCACGGCGCCGGTGCGCTACCTGCCGGAATATCTGCATGACGAGCCGTCGCGCGTGGCGCGGGGAATGCTCGCGGCGCTGCTGCGGCCGGGCCTGCTGCGTCTGCTGCCGGTTTTCCTGCGCGATCTCGCCCGCGACCGGACGCGCAATCGCTGGCGCCGCTTTGGGCAGGCCTGTGTGATGGCGCGTGAATTGCCACGTGAAATCCGGCATCTGCATGTGCATTACCTGCACACTCCGGCCTCCGTGATCCGCTATGCCGCCCTGCTCGGCGGCCTGACATGGTCTTTTTCCGCCCATGCCAAGGACATCTGGACGACGGAAGACTGGGAGAAGCGCGAGAAGATCACTTCGGCGGCCTGGGGCGTCACCTGCACGCGCGACGGGCAACGCGAGCTGGAGCGCCTTTCCGACCGGCCCGACAAGGTCGAGCTCCTCTATCATGGGCTCGACCTCGCGCGCTTTCCGGCACCGGGTGCGCGGTCGACGCGGGACGGCTCGGACCCGGCCGATCCCGTGCGCTTCGTCACCATCGGGCGCGCCGTGGCAAAGAAGGGTTTCGACGACCTGCTGGACGCCCTGGCGAAGCTGCCCTGCACGCTGAACTGGCGTCTCACCCATATCGGCGGCGGCGAGAAGCTGAAGGCCTTGCAGGCGCAGGCGCAGGCGCTTGGACTCGACGACCGGATCGTCTGGGCGGGGCCGAAGGCGCAGGACGAGGTCGTTGCCGCGTTGCGGGCGGCCGACCTGTTCGTGCTGCCCTCGAAGAAGGCGGGCGATGGCGACCGAGACGGCCTGCCCAATGTGGTGATGGAGGCGGCGAGCCAGGGCTTGCCGATCGTCGCGACCGATTTCGCGGGGATTCCGGAATTCGTCCGCGATCGCGTCGAAGGCCTGCTGGTGCCGCCTGGGGATATCGAGACCCTGGCCGCCGCGTTGAATGAGCTGGCCGGGGCGCCTGAGAAGCGCGCTGCGCTGGGCGAGGCGGCCTATGCACGGCTGACAAAAGCCTTTTCGGCCGCAGCCGGGCTCGACCGCGTCGCGGCGATGCTGGAGCGCTCGGCGGGCGGGGCTGCATGAGTGCTTCCGTCCTGATCGCGGTCACGCATCTGCTCGGCAGCGGCCATCTGGTGCGGGCGGCGAATCTGGCGCGGGCGCTGGTTCAGGGCGGGTTCGCTGTGACGCTTGCGAGCGGCGGCATGCCTTTGCGAGCGATGGACGACGAGCCCTTCGCCTTCGTGCAATTGCCGCCGGTCAGGACGGAAGGCACCGATTTCCGCACGCTGCTCGATGAAACCGGTCAGCAGATTGACGCCGAGCGCAAAACGGCCCGCATCGCCATGCTGGAAGAGCTGGCGGCACGGTTGCGGCCGGATGTCGTGATCGTCGAGCATTTTCCGTTCGGGCGGCGCCAACTGGCCTCAGAGTTCCTCGCGCTGATCGCCGCCGCCAAGGCCGCAAGGCCCGGGACATTGGTGTTCTCCTCGGTGCGCGACGTGCTGGTGACGCCGCGACCGGACCGGATTGTCGAAGCCGAGGAGCGGATCGCAGGGATGTTCGATGCGGTCCTGGTTCATGGCGATGCCGGCTTCCTGCCGCTCGAGCGGTCATGGCCGGTGGGCGAGGGCCTGGCCGGAAAGCTGCACCATACCGGCTATCTTGCCGATGATCGGCCTGTAGGCGCCGTGCAGGAGAATGACGAGGTCATCGTCTCCGGCGGCGGCTCGGCCGCGGCCCTGCCGCTCTTCGCCTGCGCCGTCGCGGCTGCGCGCCTCGATCGTTCCGGGCGTCGATGGCGGCTCCTCGCCGGACGCGGCGTTGCGGAGGCCGACCTTGCTCTGCTTGCGGCGGAGGCTCCCGCGAAGGTCGTGATCGAGCGGGCGCGGCCAGACTTCCCGGCTCTGCTTGCCGGCTGCGCGGTCTCGATCAGCCAGGCCGGCTACAACACTGTCCTCGATCTGGTCGCGGCCGGCCGGCCGGCGATCGTCGTGCCCTTCGACGCGGACAACGAGACCGAGCAGACGGTCCGGGCCGAGGCGATGGAACGGGCAGGGCTGGCGCGCTGCTTCCGTCTGTCCGGCGATTTCGTCGGCGACGCGGTGGCGCTGGCCGACGCGATCGCGGAAGCCGTAGATACCAAGCCCCCCGCACTGCCCATCAACCGGGATGGTGCGATACGCTCGGCCGCTATCGTGTGGGAGCTTCTGGCCAAGGTTGCTGGCCGCTCCCGACACTGAGCCGGCATGCCCTTTGCGAGGGCCGGGGTGCAGCTTTGCGAATTGCCGCTTCCGGTCTTTCGCTCTAATGAGGAACCATCCGCCTCCCTCTTCGGTCGGCTCTGGGTTACCCGGCGAATTCCGGTCATGGCCCCGCGCCTGGAGACAAGATGATGACGACGACGACTGCGCCCGGCCTGCCCGACATGAAGCTGTCGGTGCGCCAGACTTTCGGGATCGATTCGGATCTCGAAGTGCCGGCCTTCTCCGCAGCCGATCCGCATGTGCCGGACCTCGACCCGGATTACCGATTCGACCGCGACACCACGATCGCGATCCTGGCCGGCTTCGCGCATAACCGCCGCGTCATGATCTCGGGCTATCACGGCACCGGCAAGTCGACCCATATCGAGCAGGTCGCCGCCCGCCTCAACTGGCCCTGCGTCCGCGTCAACCTCGACAGCCACGTCTCGCGCCTCGACCTCGTCGGCAAGGACGCGATCGTGCTGAAGGAAGGCAAGCAGATCACCGAGTTCCAGGACGGCATCCTGCCCTGGGCGCTGCAGAACAACATCGCGCTCGTCTTCGACGAATACGATGCCGGCCGCCCGGACGTGATGTTCGTGATCCAGCGCGTGCTGGAGCAGTCCGGCAAGCTGACGCTGCTCGACCAGAAGCGCGTCATCCGCCCGCATGCGGCCTTCCGCCTGTTCGCCACCGCCAACACGGTCGGCCTCGGCGACACGTCCGGCCTCTATCACGGCACGCAGCAGATCAATCAGGGCCAGATGGACCGCTGGTCGATCGTCACCACGCTGAACTACCTCCCGCATGACAACGAGGTCGCGATCGTGCTCGCGAAGTCGAAGCACTACCAGAGCACGCCGGATGGCAAGGACGTCGTCAACAAGATGGTCCGCGTCGCCGATCTCACCCGCAATGCTTTCATGAACGGCGATCTCTCGACCGTGATGAGCCCGCGTACCGTCATCACCTGGGCCGAGAACGCGGCGATCTTCGGCGATATCGGCTTCGCCTTCCGCGTCACCTTCCTGAACAAGTGCGACGAGATGGAGCGCACGCTGGTGGCGGAGTTCTTCCAGCGCTCCTTCGGCAAGGAACTGCCGGAAAGCGCCGCGAACGTGGTGCTCAGCTAACGAGAGGACACGAGCCATGGCGCAGTATCAGGGAAGCTGCCACTGCGGGCGGGTCGCCTACGAGGTCGAAGCCGATCTCGCGCAGACGATCACCTGCAACTGCTCCTACTGCCAGCGCCGTGGCTCGATCCTCGCGTTTTCGCCCGCCAGCGCCTTCGCCCTGACCAAGGGCGAGGATGCGCTGACCGAGTACCGCTTCCACACGCAGAAGATCCAGCACCTGTTCTGCGAGACCTGCGGCATCGAATCCTTCGCGAGAGGGGCGATGCCCGACGGGACGCCGACGGTCGCGGTCAATGTGCGCTGCCTTGCCGGCGTCGAGCCGACCGAATTGTCGCCGACGCAGTATGACGGGCGGTCGCGCTAATCTTTCGAAGCCAGAGGACGGCCCAGTCTTGTCCATCTCGAACCGCAAGCCAGGAACGCCGAAGGAGGCTCCGGCCGAGCCGCTGAAGCGGGCGATTTCCGGCGCCATGAAGGCGATCGCGCGCAAGCCGGAGATGGAAATCGTCTTCGCCGCCGACAAGCCGTCGCTCGTCGGCGAGCGGGCGCGCCTGCCCGAGCCGCCGCGCAAGCTGACTTCCGGCGACGTCGCGATCCTGCGCGGCCATGCCGATTCGATGGCGCTTCGGCTCGCCTGCCATGACGCCGCGGTCCATCGCCGCGCCGCGCCCGAAGGCGATGCGGCCCGCGCGGTGTTCGACGCCGTCGAGCAGGCCCGCGTCGAATCGATTGGCTCGCGGCGGATGTCCGGCATGGCCGGGAACATCACCGCGATGCTGGAGGACCGCTATCATCGCGGCGGGCGCTACGAGGAAATCACCGACCGGGCCGACGCCCCGCTGGAGGATGCGCTGGCGCTGATGGTGCGCGAGCGCCTGACCGGGCTGAAGCCGCCGAAGGCGGCCGAGAAGGTCGTCGAGCTCTGGCGCGAGCAGATCGAGGCCAAGGCCGGCGCGGAGCTCGACAGGCTCTCGAAGACGATCGAGGACCAGCGCGGTTTCGCCCGCACGGTGCGCGACATGCTGGCGGCGCTCGACATGGCCGAGCAGAGCGCGCAGGGCGACGAGTCCGAGGAAGACGAGGACAACCAGGACCAGTCCTCCGAGGACCAGCAGCAGCAGGAAGGCGAATCCGAGCAGGAGAGCGGCGCCGACCGCTCCGAGGTCGAGGTCAGCGAGGACGCGACCGAGGAGCTGCAGGAGGGCGCCTCCGAGGCGACCGACGCACCGGCCGGCGACTGGGACGAGGAGGACGAGAGCTCCGAATCCGAGGAGGCCGGCGAGGCGCCGCGTCCGCGCGAGAGCCGCGGCAACGAGCGGCCGCAGACCGATTACAAGGCCTATACCCAGAAGTTCGACGAGGTCGTCACGGCGGAAGAGCTCTGCGACGCGGAGGAACTGACGCGGCTGCGCGCCTATCTCGACAAGCAGCTCGCCCATCTCCAGGGCGTGGTGGCGCGGCTCGCCAACCGCCTGCAGCGGCGCCTGATGGCGCAGCAGAACCGCACCTGGGAGTTCGACCTGGAGGAGGGCGCGCTCGATCCGGCGCGCCTGCCGCGCATCATCCTCGACCCGTTCCAGCCGCTCTCCTTCCGGCAGGAATCGGACACGAATTTCCGCGACACGGTCGTGACGCTGCTGATCGACAATTCCGGCTCGATGCGCGGCCGGCCGATCACGGTCGCGGCGACCTGCGCCGATATCCTGGCCCGGACGCTGGAGCGCTGCGGCGTCAAGGTCGAATTGCTCGGTTTCACGACGCGCGCCTGGAAGGGCGGCCTGTCACGCGAGGCCTGGCTGCAATCGGGCAAACCCGCGAATCCCGGTCGCCTCAACGATCTCCGCCACATCATCTACAAGGCGGCGGATGCTCCCTGGCGGCGCGCGCGCAAGAATCTTGGGCTGATGATGCGCGAGGGGCTGCTCAAGGAGAATATCGACGGCGAGGCGTTGGACTGGGCGCATAAGCGCCTGCTCGGCCGGGCCGAACAGCGCAAGATCCTGATGGTGATCTCGGACGGCGCGCCGGTCGACGATTCGACGCTCTCGGTCAATGCCGGCAATTATCTCGAGCGGCATCTGCGCCATGTCATCGCCGAGATCGAGACGCGCTCCCCGGTCGAGCTCATCGCCATCGGCATCGGCCATGACGTGACGCGCTATTATCGCCGCGCCGTGACCATCGTCGATGCCGAGGAGCTGGGCGGCGTGATGACCGAGAAGCTCGCCGAGCTCTTCGAAGAGGATGGTCCGGGCGGCTCCGGGTCCAAGCGCCGCGGGCATTGATGCATCTCACGCGCCGCGCCGCGCTGGCGGGGTTTGGCATGCTCGCGCTGCCCGGTGTCGCGCAGGCAGCCGAGCAGACGCGCTTCCCCGTCGGGATTTCGGCCCGGCCGCTCTCCGCCTTCGAGCCGCGCCGGCCAGACCAGCGCCGCTTCGGCGCGCTGCAATTCCGCAGCGGGCTCGTGCTCTCGTCCGGCCACCCGCGCTTCGGCGGGTTTTCGGGGCTGGCGCGCTTGAATGGCGGGCGTGATCTCGTCGCCGTCAGCGACCGCGGTGACTGGCTGACGGCGAAGGTTGCTTCCGCCAATGGCAAGCTCACCGGTCTCGAAGACGG
Source organism: Allobosea sp. (assembly GCA_039808685.1). Lineage (GTDB taxonomy): Bacteria > Pseudomonadota > Alphaproteobacteria > Rhizobiales > Beijerinckiaceae > Allobosea. The sequence continues at coordinate 34,477 of JBDHTM010000042.1, forward strand.
CGAGATGGCGGCGATTCTCGGTGGCTCCGGCCGGCCGCTCGCCCGCTCGGGACTGTTCGACGTCGAGAGCCTCTGTATCCACGATGGCGTCGCGTATATCGGGATCGAGCGCAAGCACGAAATCGCCCGCTTCGACTGGGCACGTGACGGCGTCGGGGCCCGGGCGCGGCCCGTATCGCTTCCTCCCGAGCTGAAGCGCCTGCCGCGCAATCGCGGGCTGGAGGCGCTCGGCGTCATGCCCGCGGGTCCATTGAAAGGTGCGCTGGTGGCAATCGCCGAGCGCTTGGGCAACGAGGATCAGCCGACGCTTGGCGCCATCCTCGGAGGCCCGCAGCCTGGCCTGTTCAAGCTCGCCCGGCATGACGGCTACGACATCACCGATCTCGCCTTCCTGCCGTCGGGCGACATGCTGGTGCTGGAGCGCTGGTATCAGCCGCTGCGCGGCGTCGGCATGCGGATCAGGCGAATCGCGGGCCGCGACATCCGGCCAGGCGCGCCGGTCGATGGTCTGCGGCTGATCGAGGCCGATATGGGCTTCGAGATCGACAACATGGAAGGGTTGTCGGTCCATCAGGAGCAGGGGCGGACGATCCTCACCCTGATCTCGGACGATAATTTCTCGCTCCTCCAGCGCACGTTGCTGCTGGAATTCGAGCTGCTAGCATAACCGGGCGTCATGGTCGGGCTGGTCCCGACCATCCACGTCTTTGCTGGTCGAAGGTCGTGCTTAAGACATGGATGCTCGCCACAAGGGCGAGCATGACGGCTGATCTGATCCAAACGAAAAAAGCGGCCTTGCGGCCGCTTCCTTCAAACCCCAGAGGGAAGCCCGCTCAGTTGGCGGCGAGCTTCTTCTCGAGGTCGCGCTTCAGGGCGAGCGCGCCGGTCGAGAGGTCGCCGGCCGAAGCCTTGATCAGGAAGGCGTCGAGGCCGCCGCGATGCTCGACCGAACGCAGGGCGTTGGCCGAGACGCGCAGGCGCACCGAACGGCCGAGCGCGTCCGACTGCAGCGTGACGTTCACGAGGTTCGGACGGAAGACGGTCTTCGTCTTGCGGTTCGAGTGGCTGACGAGGTGGCCGGTGAGGGTGGCTTTCCCGGTCAGTTCGCAACGGCGGGCCATGATATCGTTCCTTACATCCCCGGGGCGCTCAAACAAAAAAACCGACACGCGACGTGCCGGCGAGCACCGGAAGTCAAATTGAAGTCGCGGTTCCATAACCAAGGGCGGAGCCTGCGTCAAGGAAAACTCCGGCAAGCCGTTCACATCCCCTTCAGCGTTAACGAGGTGTAAAGATCGCGGACCGATGCTTCAACCGGCCGTCGCTTCGCCGTGCGAGGAAGCCGGCCATGATTCGGGCCGATTCAGAGGGCATTCCGCGCAGGATCGCGCCGTTCCGGAGACAATGGATGAAGTCCGCCGCCGCATCGTCCCTCGCAGGCCTCGTCCTCGCCGCCTGTCTGGGCGCGGGGGCCAATGCAGCTTCGCTCGACGCGCGCTATGACGTCTCGCTCCTGGGAATCACCCTGGGCACGGCGAGCCTCAGCGGCGGCATCGACAATTCCAGCTACAAGCTCGACATGACCGCGAAGCTCACGGGAATAGCCGGGGGCGTCACCGGTGGGCGCGGCTCGGGCGCGGCGACGGGCGCGCTCGTCGGCGGCAGGCTTGCGCCGAAGACCTTCGCGGTGAGCTCGGCCAATTCCAGCGAAAGCCGGACCGTGCGGATGGCTCTGGCCGAGGGAGCTGTCGCGGGCATCGATATCGAGCCGCCGATCGACGAGAAGCCCGATCGCGTGCCGCTCAACGAGAGCCACAAGCGCAATATCGTCGACCCGCTCAGCGCCTTCCTGATGCCGGTCAACGGCAAGGGCAAGGATGCCGCCTGCAACCGCACGCTGCCGATCTTCGACGGCGCGGCGCGCTACGACATCAAGCTCACGAGCGCCGGCACCCGCAACGTGAAGCTCGAAGGCTATAGCGGCCCGGTCTCGATCTGCCAGGCGCGCTATGTGCCGATCGCCGGCCATCGCGCGCTCCGGCCCAGCACCAAGTTCATGGCCGAGAATCGCGACATCACAACCTGGCTCGCACCGATCGCCGGCACCGACGTGATGGTGCCGGTGCGCATCTCCGTGAAGACGATGATCGGAACGGCCGTGATCGAGGCTTCCAGCTTCAAGGTCGATCCCGGCGTGACCGCCAGCGCGCGGAACTGAATAGGCTCAGGGCACGCGCTTGACGCCCTGGTCGTCCTCGAAGACCGGCCGGAAGAACGAGCGCTCATAGCTGATGATGAAGCGCTCCTTCTCGTTCATCGCGAAGGCCGCCTGGCATTCCGGATCGGCGAAGGAACGCTTGCGGTAGTCTTCATAGGCCGCGAGCGAGGGAAAGCTGAACATCGCGAGCGCGACGTTCGATACGCCCTCCGACGGCATGAAATAGCCGTGGTGCTTGCCGCCGAACTTCTCGACCAGCCGGATCCAGAGCTTGCCATAGGCCTCGAAGGCTTCGAGCTTATGGGGATCGATGACGTAGCGCAGGTAGCAGGTGATCATAGTCACGCCGCTTTCGCCGTACTGAGGAAGGTCTTCATCCGCTCCAGCGCCTTCTCGATGTTCTCCAGCGAGTTGGCATAGGAGAGGCGGATATAGCCCTCGCCATGGACACCGAAATCGGGACCGCCGATGGTCGCGACGCCGGTTTCCTCCAGCAGGGCCGAGGCCAGCTTCTTCGCCTTCCAGCCGGTATGGGAGACGTTCGGGAAGGCGTAGAACGCACCCTTGGGCTCGATGCAGGAGACGCCGGGCAGTTCGTTCAGCCCCTTCACCACCGCCTTCCGGCGCCGGTCGAACTCCGCCAGCATCATATGGACGGCGTCCTGCGGGCCGGTCAGCGCCGCGAGCCCCGCCCATTGCGCGGGGGCGTTGACGCAGGAATGCGAGTTCACCGCGAGCTTGCGGGCATTGTCGAGCAGCGGCTTCGGCCAGACAGAATAACCCAGGCGCCAGCCGGTCATCGCGTAGGTCTTGGACCAGCCGTTGAGCAGGATCAGCCGATCGCGGATTTCGGGGTAGCTCAGCAGGCAGAAATGTTTCTCGCCGTCATAGACCATCTGGTCGTAGATCTCGTCGGACATCACGGCGACATCCGGGAACTTCGCCAGACCCGCGACGAGCTTGTCGATCTCGGCCTTGGGCGTGACGCCGCCAGTGGGGTTCGCCGGCGAGTTGATGATGAGCAGCCGCGTCTTCGGCGTGATCAGCGCCAGCGTCTCCTCGGCCGAGAAGGCGAAGCCGTTCTCCTCGCGGATCGGCACCGGGATCGGCGTCGCGCCGGTATATTCGATCATCGAGCGATAGA
>JBDHTM010000043.1:0-35770 GCA_039808685.1 Allobosea sp.
TGATCCAGCACCATCCGCACCGCGCGGGCACGCACCTCAGGCGAGAACTTGTTCGTCGTCTTGCTCGTCATAGCCCCATCCTCTCAGGAGTTGGGGCCTCCGACAAACCCGGGGTGGTTCACTCCGGGGCGTCGACGGGCTTCACTGGCGTAGCATCGGCGCCGGCAAGTCCGTCGTCACGAAGCAGGCGAATGAACGCAGGAAGCCCCTTTTCCTCAAGAGCTTGCAGATCGCCATCGCGGTAGATCGTGCCTTTGCCCGGATAGAAGCTGAAAGGTCCGACCTTGAGCTGAAAACCGGTCTTCTGCTGGAAACGAATGCCGGCGCGCGTGAGGGCGGCGGTGGCCTGGAGCATGGCGGCGGTGTGGTTGATCGGGCTAACTGACATGGTTCTCTCCTGATGTTTGCGCGAAAGGCGCGGCTTTCCCCTCGTCGAGACGGTTTCCCGCTTGGAAGGAAGGAAAGGATGGAGAAGAGAGAGAGAGAAGATGGATGGTTGGAAGGGAAGGACAGGTCAGTCGGATCGTCGGAGACATCTGTCATCGCGGAAAATAATGTCTGTCCAGCCCCGCAACAACATGAAATGCGGCCTACACCCCCAGCGTTTCGAGCCAATTTGAGAAGACCGGTTCCAAGAGAGCGTCGTCTGGGAAGCAGCCATATGGAGGCGATCGGCCAGCGGAAAAGGTTTGGCGACAGCGCATGCCGGTTCGCAGAATCGGCGGGCGGCATGGTCGAAAAAGGCGTGACCCGAAGCCACAGGAGTGGTACACAAAGCGGATAAAGGCAGCTCGTAAGCTATTGATTTGACTTATGTATGGTTGGAGCGGGGCCAATCCCGCCCTGTCCGCCATCGATCCCCTAAGGGGTTGATTTTCCAGAGAGCTTAGGCAAATCAAAAAACTTGCAGCCGCCCGAGGGGTACACAAGGGTGGTACACAATGGCTCTCGCAATGTCTCGCCCCTGGAAGTATCCCGAGACCGGCATCTACTGGCTCCGCAAGCGCGTCCCCTGGCGATTTGCAGAAGCTCGTAGGCAAGCGCGAGGAGAAGCAGAGCCTCGGCACGCGCGATCCGGCGGAAGCGAAGCGCAAGCATCTCGCGGCGCTTACCGCGGCGGAGGAGCGTCGCCCCTCGTACGCTGACAGAACGCGAAGCTTGTGAGATCGCCTTGGACGCCCATGCCTCTTTGGTTGGAAAAGTACGGTGCCAATCCGGACGAGCATCCCTGGGGATGTTAAATGCGGGCCAAATCTCTTTCCTTCCGATCGCAATAGGCCTCGATCCTGGCGGGGCCGGACGCGCCGGGCTCAACGTAGGCTAAGGCGATCCTGCCGCGTCCGGTTGTGGCGCGCGGGCCATCCTGGCGACTGCACGAACGCCCCGCCCGGCAGGTGGGTGCAACGAGGGTGCCTCGCACTCCCCACGATGATGCTGGTGTCTGGAGTCGAGGCGCGGTCGCTCAACGCTGTCAGATGCATTCATCAGTCTACTTCCCGGAAGCGGCATCGATCCGGCGCTGATTTTCGCTTCGACATTTCTCCGATGGTCGCGGTCCATAGAACCTCCTGACGGCGTCCTCGCAGGCATCGCTCGGATCCTAACCGCAGAAGGTCACGGTCACGGCCGTCTTCTGCTGCTTGAGCATGGTTCCCGGCCCAACGGGCGGGAACAGGGCGAGCCGAGAAGCAGAGCGCCGCGCAAGATTTCTCATAATGAGAGTGCTTGACGCTGCTAGAATTCTTACGTCAGATGGCAGAGTATCCCCCGAACGGGGGACAGCCTTCAAGATGATCCATCGGATCGCGGACGAGTCAGGCGGGTTCGGCTCATTCGAACATCGCGGCAGAGCGACGGGGCTGGGGAGATGCCTGCGAAGGAGAGCACATATGCCCGAGCGATGGGAGAGCTCGGCGAAATTGTCGATGCCGCGGCATTTGACCCGCAGCATTGGAGTCTCTTCATCGAGCGGCTCCAGGCCGCCATTCCGGGCACAAAGATCTGCATCCAGGTTTCTGCGATGGACAGCTCGCTGCCTCTGTTCTTTTCGTCGGTCGGCTGGAGCGAGCAATCGATCGCGGCGTACAAAGACTATTACTGGTCGGTGAACCCGTGGCAGGAGGCCTGGCTGGAAGCGACCATGTCGAAGGTTGAACGCTCGGAGCTGTATTTTTCCCACAGGGCCCTGGAGAAAACCGAATTCTTTGCCGACTTCCTGCAGCCGGAAGGGAGCGTGGATGGGGCGACAGGGGTCAAATTCGCCGCTCACAGGGGTCGCCAGGCCACTTTGGCCATTCATTCCGACATCGGCGAGGCGGATCGCGTGGAAGTCCAGGCTCGCAGCCTCATTCAAAGGATCGTGCCCCGGATGCGCAGCGCCCTCGAGGCCAACCGCATCACCGGCGACAGGCCCCTGCCTTCGGGCGGGCATTCCCTGTTGGACGGGCTCCTGGACGCGGCGTTTCTCGTCGACGAGAATTGCCGCCTGCGCGCCGCCAACTCCGCTGCACTCGCGCTGGCGAGCGAGATGAATGTCTTGAACATAAGCCCGAAGGACATCGTCCGGTTCAGGCAACCCGCCGCGAACGATGCTTTCGCCAGGCTGGTGAGCAGCGCCTGCTCGCAACTCCTGCGCCTCAAGGACCGGGCGCGGCCGGACGATCTCGTCCTCGACCTGCCGGAAGGCTCCTATGCCATCGCGGCGCTGCCGGTAGCGCGGGCGCAGACCGGCTTTGCGCTCGCCCTCTACAGTGGGCAAATCGATGCCCTCGTCGTGATGCGCCACCGCCCTCCGCCGGCTTCGCGGGATGGAGCAACGCTTCTGCGTCGGGCGTATGGCCTCACGGCAGCCGAGGCGCGCCTGGCCCTTGCCCTCGATCGCGGCGGCACGCTTGTGGAGATCGCCGCAAGGCTGGGTGTTTCCTACGAGACGGTGCGGGCGCAGCTCAAGGCTGCCTTCACCAAGACGGGAACGCGCAAACAGCGCGATCTCCTGGCGCTCGTCATCAAGGCGACGAGCGGAAACCTTTCAGAATAGCCGCTCAAAGACGACTATCAGATTGATGAAACCCCGCGCCGATCAATATGGAATTACCAGGGCTGGTCCGCGAACGGCGAACTGGCAGTAGTTCCGCCAGCCCGCTTGGTAATATCGACCGCCGTCTCGGCGGATCAGTTCACTTGACCGGCTCGACTTGCTCGACCTCGCTCGGACGCCAGCTCTTGTCGAAGAACGACGGCAAGGGGCTATAGAGACGCAGGATCGTGAACCAGCCCTTCATCGGATCGGTCTGAATCCAGTTGCCACGAGAGACGCCCTTCGGCTGGGAAGGGCTGAAATAGATCGTCGTGATGCCATCGGCCCCGGCCTCCGCTGCCGGAGACGGGTAGCTCTGGCTACCGGCGCGGGGATATTTTTGGGGCGTCTGCAGCATCGAGCGAGTCTGGTTGTCGTAGAGCGTGAAAGACCAGAACGCCTCGGCGGGGATGCCTTTGGGCAAGGCCACCTTGTAGGTCTTCGCACCGTCGAACGGCTTCCCGTCGGAATCAAGGAATCCCATCAGATATTGCGAGCCGACACCGGGAATACGCATGATCATGCCCGGCGAGTCGAGCGTGTAGCCGTAATAGAAGGCCGTGCGCGAATCCAGGGTGCGGGCGCCGGTCGGCGGGAGGGGCTTGAACATGCCCTTCTCGAACATGGGCGGGGGGGTCTCGAAGAAGGCGCCGCCTTCCCACAGCATGCTGCCCCAATGCGAGCCGTCATAATAGGCCCATTCCGGATGCTTCACGGCAAAGCGCCAATTGAGCGCGCGACCCGAGGCCTGTCCGACCGCGGCCGCTTCGGAGAGAATCTTCTTCATCCGCTCGTCCGGCTTGAACGGCTTGCCGTGCACGATCCCGATCGCTGCGAGTTGGCCGCTCAGCTCGATGTCGTAACTGGTGGCAGGCTCGCTCTGGACGTTCTCATTGATCATTTCGAAAAAGCGGGCGTCGCTGGGCGGGATCGTGTTGAACGAACGCCCCGATCCTTCGATAAACTTCATCTCGGGAATTTTAGGCTCGCCGGCGATCCGCACGGATCCGTCGAGGGCCTGGGCGATGCTGGAGCCGAAAGCGCCGGGTTGATAGGGATAGATCTTCAGGTTGCGCTTGATGTTCTCGACGGCCGGCTTCGGACTGTTGCCGACCAGATTCTCGCGCGAGGCATAAAGCGCGAAATTCGTTTTCGAGCGGGCGACGAAGTAGCCGCCTTCGGGCAGCGGCCCCTTATAATCGGGGCCAACGATCAGGTATTTCCCGCCGAGCCCGCGGTCCGGCCCCGGCATGCCGATGTCGATGATCCAGGAGAACCACATATCGTTGATCGTGCCGATGCCGTTCGGCGGCTGTTCGACCACAACCGGGCCTTTGCTCAGATCCAGCCCGGACATGTAGTAGACCGTGTCGGCGTTGGCGGTCAGGAACAGCGAGCTCGAATCCATCAGATCCGAGAAGATGACGACATCGTTCGGCTTAGCGCCGATCTCCTGGAAGCCCTTGACGAGCGCAAGCGCCGACGCCCCTCGGAAGCTGTTGTTGTAGACATTGAGCGCGTTGGTGAAATCCAGCGTATCGCGAATCTTGCGCGCCGCCTCCTGGGTCGGTGCTCCGTCGCGAAATTCGAGCTTTCCCGCACGGGTATCGATCGTGTCCGGAGCGGACAGCGATTTGATTGTCTCGGAGGAGACGTCGGCAAGACCAGGGCCGGCCGCGAGAAGGAAAGCAATGCTGCTGAGCAAAGCCCGGTTGATCATCTTTCGATTCCTTTCATGAAGCGCGGCGGCTCGTGCGTTGCCGTCGCCCATTGCTGTCCAGTTCGATTTCGGCGGCCATCCGGCCGATTCTATTTGGGGAACAGGAACTGCACCTGGGCTCTGACCTGCCAATCGGCGGCTCCGGTGGGCTTCGCCACGTTATAGTAGGCTGCGAGCTGCATATTGACGGGTTGACTGCCGATCTTGAACACGCGCCCGAAGCCGCCGCCGATCGGCACAGTCCAGCGATCGCCATGGCCGGCTTTCCAGTTGGCGGTGATGATCGGCGACGACGTCAGGTACCAGCCGCCGTGGAAATTGTAGTTGACGAAGGGCTGCAGCGTCATCGCGTTGACATCGCTGCGGTCGCTCTTGCCGGCGAAGGACCAGACGTTGTTCACGAGGATCCCGAGCACCCAAGGGCCTTCCATTGTCAGGGCGACGAAAGCCGGCCCCGCCGAGTACTTGCCTGCGGTCAGCGTCTTGTCGGTGCCGGTCGGGAACACGAAGGTCGGGCCGACGCCCCAGATGATGCCGTGCGTCGGACGCTTCGGCGAGAAGAAGAAGCTGGGGTTGATGTCGCCGAGCCCGAATTCGCGGTCGCCGTCCACCGTCAGGGCGGGCTGCGCGATCACCGGGGTGATCCAGCGCGTGATCAGATTCCAGTCGTCGTTCAGCGATATCGGGACCACGGGTTGAACGTTGAGGACGTTCTGCAGTTGCTTGTGCGGCCCGACATTGAAGTTGAAATTGTTCTGGAAGGGCAGGCTGATCATGTCGGCGACGGGATTTTGCGCGGCCTTGGCGAGTTCAGCGGCGCTTTTCCCCTGCTCTTCCTGCGCGCTGGCGATATCGCTTCCGAAGCTGAGCGAGATGGCGAAGGCGAGCCCGTAACCCAGCCGTCGGCAGCCTGCCTTCCAGCCGTTCACATGATGTCCCATCCGCCCCCCAAAAAACGACCACGATCCGTGGCTCCTCGGACTCCGGTGAAAACCGGCCATGCCCAAGCAATCGTTTCGCGCGCAGAGGTTCTTGCCACCTTGCGCCAAATAGCAGGGATGGGTGACGTCCAGCCCCAAGCACGAGCGGGCCGGCCGGAGCGGAGAAACCACGCCCGGTCAACACACTCGAGATTCGATAGCGCTCGCACGGCACCCGCCGACAGCCACGCAAGGCACCTGTTCGCCCGCGGGCGCTTCTCAAGCCGGGAGCTTGCTCCTACGGTCGTCGGGCGGGATCGGCCGGGCGACCGCCGGCCGCCGCAGGACATCGACGCGAACCCGGCTCAGGAAGGCTTCCATGGCGCGCCATCACTTCGTTCCGACCCGCTACTCGAACGTGCTCGCCACCTTGTCCCCCGTGCTTGAGATCGCCAGCGGCGACAGCGTCGTCACCACCACGCTCGATGCGGCCGGCTTCGGCGGCGACGGCGCGCAGCATGCCCCGCGCGGCAACCCGATGACCGGGCCGTTCTTCGTCACCGGCGCGGAGCCCGGCGATGCGCTGCTCGTGACCATCGAGCGGATGACGCCGAACCGGAAGACCGGCTGGACCTATTCACCATTGGCGCCCGGCGTGCTCGACCCCGCGATGCTGCAGGAATTGCCGAAGCGCGAGCGTTACGAATGGGCTATCGATGCCGAGGCCGGCACGGTGAAGCTGCTGGAGCCCTCAGCCCGGGCCAAGGACTGGAGCTTCAAGCTTGCGCCGATGCTCGGCTGCTTCGGCGTGGCACCCGAGCGCGGTCAGGCGATCTCGACCGCGACCAGCGGCGCCAATGGCGGCAACATGGATTACCGGCTATTCGGGCCGGGCGCGACGATCGCCTTCCCCGTCTTCGTCGACGGCGCCCTGTTCTTCCTCGGCGACGGCCATGCCTGCCAGGGCGACGGGGAGATCGCCGGCACCGGCGTCGAGACCTCCTTCGAGGTCGAGTTCACCGTGAAGCTCGTCAAGAAGCAGGGCCTGCGCTGGCCGCGCTGCGAGACCGAGACCGACCTCCTGGTGATCGCGAGCGGGCGCCCGCTCGACCAGCCCCTGCAATTCGCCACGACGGAGCTGTTGCGCTGGGTTGGCGAAGATCTCGGGGTCGATCCGGTCGAGGCGAGCCATCTGCTCGGGCAGGCGGTGCGCTACGACATCGCCAATGTCTTCAACCCCGCCTATTGCGTCGCCGCCCGGCTGGAGAAGACCGAACTGACGCGGGCGATGTCGTTCCGCGCCCGCGGCTGAGCACCGCCCAGTTTCACAACGCCGACCAAGAAGACCGACCATGTCCGAGATTACCGCCGCCCTGAAGGCCGAGCTGCTTCAGGCGATCGACGCGCGCCGCGACGAGATCATCGCGCTCCTGCAACGCTTCCTGCGGATCAGGAGCGTCAACCCGCCGGGCGATACGCGCGAGGCCGCGGCCTTCGTGCGCGAACTGCTCGACGCCGCCGGCGTCTCGCATCGCACCGAGGCCTTCGTGCCGGAGATGCCGAATATCATCAGCCGCTGGGAGGCCGGGAAACCCGGCCGCCATCTCATGCTCAACGGCCATATGGACATCTTCCCGGTCACCAACGAGAAGCTCTGGGATGCGGATATCGTCGACGGCAAGGTCATGGGCCGCGGCGCCTCCGACATGAAGACGGGGACGCTCGCCTCGATCCTCGCCTTCTGCCAGCTTTACCCCCACCGCGAAAAACTCTGCGGGGCGTTGTCGCTGACCGTGGTCTCGGACGAGCAGTCCGGCGGGCGCTACGGCACGAAGTTCCTGTTCGATGAGTTCGGCGGCGAGATGGAGGCCGATTGCTGCCTCAACGGCGAGCCGAGCGGCCTCGCCAATCTCCGCTTCACCGAGAAGGGCACCCTGCGCTTCTCGCTCTCGGCCAAGAGCATCGGCGGACATGGCGGCTACGCCCACCGGGCGCGCAACCCGATCGCGGATGTGAGCCGGCTCGTGACCGCGATCTACGACCGCTACCATCTCAAGCTCGCGGAGCTGCCGCCGGAGATCGACGCGGTGCTGACTTCCCCCGAGACGATCGCGGCGGCCGACCTCAATCTCGGCAAGGGCGCGGGCGACGTCGCAAGGCGTATCACCGTCAATGTCGGCATCCTGCAGGGCGGGCAGAAGGCGACGCAGATTCCGACGCATTGCATCGCCCATCTCGACATGCGCATCCCGATCGGCTCCGACCGGGACGCGATCCGCGCCGATCTCGAGGCGCTGGCCCGCGAGGCCGATTGCGAGATGGTGGTCAACGAGGACCACAGCTACCCGGCAAGCCTGACCGACCCGTTCAGCGAGATGGCCAATATCCTGCGCGGCAATATCCGCGAGCTGCTCGGCCATGACGCCCCGCCGGTGTCGAGCCTCGGCGGCACCGATACGCGCTACTGGCGCTGGCGCGGCGTGCCCGGCCTGATCTGCGGCCCCTCGCCGATCAGCATGGGCACGGACGAGGAGCATGTCACCATCGACGAGGCGATCGCGGTGATGAAGCTACATGTCGCCTGCGCGGTCGATTATCTCGGCTCGCCCGGCGCCGCCGCCCGGTAAGCTCAGGCCCCGGGAACCGGCGCCGCTTCGGCGAGCAGGCCCTCGGCCTTGAGATCACGCCAGAGCACGGCCGGGACCGGCCGCGCGACGAGATCGAGATTGCGCGCGACCTCCAGCGGCGTCACCGCGCCGAGCACGATCGTCGCGACAGCCGGATGAGCCGCGCAGAAGGCGAGCGCCGCTTGCGGCAAGGCGACGCCATGGCTGGCGCAGACCGCCTCGATCCGGGCGACGCGCGCCAGCACCTCGGGGGGTGTCGGCTTGTAATTGTAGAAGGCGCCGGGCTTGGCCCCGGTCGCGAGGATGCCGGAATTGAAGACCCCGGCCAGCATCACCGCGATCTTCCTCTCCAGCGCCAGCGGCAGGAATTCCGGCAGCGCGCCCTGCTCCAGCAGCGAATAGCGGCCGGCCAGCATCATCACGTCGAAATCGCCCGCGCGGGCGAAGCGGACGCACATCTCCGCCTCGTTGACGCCGACGCCGATCGCCTTGACCGCGCCCGACGCGCGCAGCTTCTCAAGGGCGCGATAGGCGCCGTCCATGGCTTCGGTGAAGCGCTGCTCCATCCTGTCGCCATGGGTCCAGACATCGACGTCATGGATCAGCAGGATGTCGATATGGTCGGTGGCGAGCCGGAGCAGCGACTGCTCGAAGGAGCGCATCGCGCCGTCATAGGAATAATCGATCACCGCCGGATGCGGCAGGCCGCCAGCATAGCCCGAGCCGTCGCCCTTTGGCGCGCCGGCCTGCATCCAGCGGCCGACCTTGGTCGAGACGATCACGCTCTCGCGCGGCATGCTGCGGAGCGCGGCGCCGATGCGATGCTCGGAGAGGCCGTGGCCGTAGAGCGGCGATGTGTCGACGAGGTTGATGCCGGCCGCCAACGCGGCACGGACGGTGTCCTGCGCCGTGACCTCGTCGAGATGCCCGTAGAGATCGCCGAGCGGCGCGCCGCCGAAGCCGATCAAGCTGGGGAGGAGGCCCGCGAAGGGGCGGCCGTGCGGAACGGAGCCTGGATTGATCCCGGATCGGGGGTGTTCAGCACTGTTCGTCATCGCAGGTCCGCAAGGCAGGAAGAGCGGCAGATTTGCGGATCGCCCGAGGGCGCGCAAGCCCGCCCCCGCCTCAGGCTCCGACCTTGGCAAGCACGTCGGCCCGCAGGAAGCGCTCGATGAACAGCATGAACAGCACCGAGGGGACCAGCAGGATCAGCGCCGTGATCGAGGCGACCTGATAATTGCCGCCCATCGCCGCGTTGTAGAGCAGCAGCGGCAGGGTCGTGACCTGCGGCACGCCGACGAAGAAGGTGCCGGTGAACTCGTCCAGCGATTCCAGGAAGACGAAAATGCCGCTGGCGATGATGCCGGGCGCCGCCAGCGGCAGCGTCACCGAGAAGAAGGTCTTGAGCGGCGAGGCGCCGATATTGCGGGCGGCGAGCTCCAGGTCCTTGTCGACCGCGGCGAAGGCCGCGGCCGCGATCCAGACCGAATAGACCAGGCCATGCGCGGCATGGACGAGCACCACGGCGAAGACCGTACCGTTGATGCCGATAGTGTAGAAGACGCGCGCGACGTTGATGTAGATCGCGACCGAGGGGAAGGCCTGCGGCAGCAGGAAGAGCACCATGAAGAAAGCGCGTGCCGGCAGCTTCAGCCGCGCCAACGCATAGCCGGCCGGGATCGAAAGCGCGAGCGCGACGAGCACCGTCAGCACCGCGATCCAGACCGAGGTCGCGAGCGAGGCCATGGCGTCGCCGGTCGGGCGGAAGACCTGCTCCCAGTAGCGCGTGCCGTAGACGACCGGCAGCTTGTAGGGCGTGTACCAGCGCTCGGCGACCGACCAGAGCGCCAGATTGACCAGCGGTCCGATCAGGAAGAAGGCGAAGGCCGCGAGCGCGAAACCCGCAAGGACCATGCGCAGGGCGGAGGCGGCGCGGATCATGGCGTGTTCTCCTTCGCCATGCCGCGCTTGAGATAGATGATCGCCGCACCGGCCGAGATCAGATAGGTGATCACGCCGAGCGCATTGGCCGTGGCGTAGTCGCCATAAGCGTTGATGCGGAAGGCCATGTCGACGGTCAGCATGGTCGGCTGCGAGCCCGCCACCATCATCGGGACCGAAAGCACCGAGAGCATCGTCACGAAGGAGAGGACGAGCGCGACGAGGAGCTGCGGCATCACCTGCGGCAGGGCAAGCTCGACGAGGACGCGCATGCGCGATGCCCCGAGGTTGCGGCCGGCCTCTAGCGTGGCGCGGTCGAGCGCGGCGAGCGCGCCGGCCAAGAGCAGCGCGACGAAGGGCGTCTGCTTCCAGACGAAGGTCGCGATGATGCCGCGCCAGTCGAGGAAGCTCACCGCCTGCAGCGGCTCCATCAGGCCCATCGAGACGAAGCTGTTGTTCATCAGCCCGTTCTTGGCGAGGAAGGTGCGCATGCATTGCGCCGCGACGATGAAGGGAATGAAGAGCGGCCAGCGATAGAGCGCCTTCAGCGTGCCGACGATGAAGCGGTTCTCACCGAGCGTCAGCGTGCCGGCGATCACGATCGAGGCCAGCCCCGTCAGCAGGCAGGAGGCGAGCACGATGATGACGGTGAAGAGAATATCGCCGGAATAGAGCTCCCAGGCCTTGCCGAAAGCCTGCAGCGAGAAGCCGCCCTGCGGGCCGGTGAAGGCCGAGATCAGCGAGAAGCAGAGCGGGTAGAGAAACAGCGCCGCGACAAGCGCGAGGCCGGGCGCGATCAGCAGCAAGGCGAGCTGGCGTTGGGAAAGGTTCATTCTGCGCGACCGCTCCTGAAGCTCTGCGCCGTCATCCCGGACAAGCCGCGAAGCGGCGCCGATCCGGGATCCATTGAAAGGCGCGGAGCCCCAGGATGGATCCCCGGATCTCCGCTTCGCTGCGTTCGGGATGACGGGGATGTTCCCGCGTTACCCCATCAGGCGAACCTCAGTTCGCGACCTTCTTCTCGTAGCCCTCGAGGATGTCGTTGAAATAGGGGGCGATCGGGAAGGGCTTGCCGTTCTTGGCAAGCTCGGCCGGGGTAACGTCGGTGAAGAGCTTGTCCCACGCGGCCTTGTCGAGCTTGCCTTCGAGGTTCTTGGCGTCGATGCCCGGATACCAGTTGAACTTCTTGACGATGCCGTCGGCCTGGACCTGCGGGCTGGTCGCGAGCGCGATGAACTCTTCCGCCAGCTTCTTCTGCGCCGATTTCTCGGGCACGGCATAGTACATCGGCTGGCCGGGCATGCCGGGCGAGACGAGCTTCAGCTTCATGTTCGGCGGCAGCTTGCCGTCGGCCTGCCAGGAATAGAACATGTCGACCCAGACCGGGCCGATCGCGATCTCGCCGCGGTTCAGCATGTCGAGCGTGCCGGCATTGCCGGGAGTGATCACGGCGTTCTTGTTGAACTCCTTGAGCTCGGCGAAGGCCTTGTCCCAGCCGGTCTTGGTGGCCGCGTCATAGGGGCCCTTCATCAGCTTGTCGGCGTCGCCGCCGAAGGCATAGACCCAGCCGGCGACAAAGGAGACGCCGGACATGCCGCCCTTGATGCCGTTATAGCCGAACTGCTTGGGGTTCTTCTTCACCCAATCGGCGAGCTCGGCGAAGCTCGCTGGCGGCGTCTTGACCAGGTCGGCATTGTAGGCGAGCGCGGTCTGCGACTGGAACATCGGGATGACGAAGCCGCTCACATCCGTGCCGAGCGAGTTCTTGGCGGAATCGCCGGTGGCGAGCTTCGCCGTCTCGACATTGCCCGTGTATTTGTTGAGCAGGCCTTCCTTGACCATCTGGCCGGCGGCCTTCTGGTGGATGACGACCACGTCGAAATCGGTCGCGGCCGCGCCCTTCTGGGCGTCGAGCTTCTCGTAGATCTTCTGCGAGCCGGAATCGCCCGGGCCGGTGCCGACCGAGACGACCTTCACGCCCGGATGGGCCTTCTCGAACATCGGCCCGAGATAGTCCTTGACGTAGTCGACCATGTTCTGGTCGCCGGCGGAGGCGACGTTGAGGGTCTGCGCGGATAGCGGCGAAGCCACGATCAGCGCGGCAAGCGAGCAGGCAAGCGTGATGATGCGCATGTGTCTGACTCCCTGTCAGGCGGCGATCCCGGCCTCGGTCGCCGGGAAGATGTGAAGGCGCTGCAGCGGAATGCGCAGCCCGACCTTCGTTCCGAGTTCGTGACGGACGACGTCGTCGACCGTGATCTGACGGCCGGCGGCTTCGACCTTGTAGCGGTAGATGCCACCGGGATAGGCGCGCGCGGCGATGGTGCCGGGGACGACGAGATCGCCGCCCGCCGCCGCGTCGTGCGCATCGAGGCTCGCGACATCGTCGCGGAAATAGGCGAGCGCCTCGCCGTTCGGCAGGGCGGTCGCAGCGGCGCCATCAAGCGTTGCGCGGGCATCCCCGGCAGCGACGGAGGCCTTCCCATCGCCGCGCTGGATGCTCAGCGGCAAGACGTTTTCCGCGCCCATGAAATTCGCAACGAAGGCACTGGCCGGACGGTCATAGACCTCTTCCGGCGTGCCGACCTGCGCGATCCGGCCGGCTTGCATGATGACCAGCCGATCGGCCATGGTCATGGCCTCCTCGCGATCATGCGTGACATGGACGGCGGTCAGGCCGAGTCGCTGCTGGATGGCGCGGATCTCGTGGCGCATCGTCATGCGGATCTTGGCGTCGAGATTGGAGAGCGGCTCATCGAGCAGCAGGATGCCGGGGTCGATGGCGAGCGCCCGGCCGAGCGCGACGCGCTGGCGCTGGCCGCCGGAAAGTGCCGTGACCTTGCGGTCCTCATAGCCGGCAAGCCCGAGGAAATTCAGCATCTCGCCGACCTTGGCGGCGATCTCGGCCTTGGACTTGCCGCGCAGCTTCAGGCCGTAGCCGATATTCTGGAGCACGGTCATATGCGGCCAGAGCGCATAGGACTGGAAGACCATCGCCATGCCGCGCTTCTCCGGCGGCAGGCCGGCGACATCGCGCCCACCGACGACGATCGAGCCGTCCTCGACCGGGACGAAGCCGGAGAGCGAACGCAGCAGCGTGGTCTTGCCGCAACCCGACGAACCGAGGAGGGCGGTGAAGCTGCCGGGCGTGAAGTCCAGATCGATGCCATGAAGCACGCGCGTGCCGCCATAGGCGACCTTGAGACCGCGCACGCCAATGGCCGCGCCGCTCCCCGCTCTGGCTTGCGTTTCCGGCTGCAAGGCGCCTACTCCCCCGGTTCTGCTCTTATCGCCTGACAATGGAATATTTCTTCCACAATCGGCTCAGTTGAAATAAACGTTACGCACGGGGCGCAGTCTATGCAAGAGCTTTGTGAAACTCGGATGACAGTGCGGATTCATTCTCTCTGGCTCATGCCGGCGCCTGCGGACGAGGCGATGCTGGCCGGGATCGTCGGCGACCTGTCGGACCGTTTCGGCACACCCCTCTTCGCCCCGCATCTGACGTTGCTGGGCGACACCGAGACGACGCCCGCGGCGCTGGAACGCGCCATCGCCGCAGCAGCGAACGCGATCGCGACCTTCCCGGAGCCGGTTTCGGTCGTTGAAGGAAGCGACGCCTATTTCCGCTCATTCTACGCCCGTTTCGCCGTCTCACCAGCATTGACCGAGCTGAAGCAGGCGCTCGACCCTAAGGGCCTCGCGAGCTTCATGCCGCATGTCTCGCTGCTCTACGGAGAGGTCGAGGCCGAGCCGAAGGCTGCCGCGATCGCCGAAATCAATGCCCGCCTCGCCGGACGCTCCATCCGTTTCGACCGGATCGGCCTCGTGACTTCTGGCCAGGACGTGCCGATCGCCGACTGGCGCGTCGTTACGAGCGTCGCACTGCGTTCAGCCTGAGCATTTCCCGCTATTCCCCGGTCAACTCGCGATTGCGCCGGCTGACTTCCTCGCTGTAGCGCTTGATCGCGTGCGCCTCGCTGAGAATGCCGACGAGGCGGCGGCTGTCGCGGTCGGCGACCACGGGCAGCGCCTCGCTCTCCGCCGCTTCGAACAGCTTCAGCGTGTCGCGCACCGACATGTCGGCCAGCAGCATTCGGTCGGGATTGCGCAGGAGATGGCGGACGGTGCGCGGCGCCGGCTCAGCCGCGGCCTCCTCGTCCAGAGCCGGATCGGGCTCGTAGAGGGCGCCCGGCGGCACCATGCCGGCATAGGCGTCGCCCGCGGCGACGGCGACGAGATAGTTGGTCGAGCCCGGCGGGTACTTCAGCCGGGCTTCGGCAATAGTGGCGTCGGCTGCAATCTTCGGAACCTCGAGGCGCATCATGCTGCCGGCGGTGAGGTCGCGCATCCAGCCGACATCATGGGCGCCGCGGATGCTTTCGCCGCGCAGATGGAAACGCCAGGTCGCGAAGGAGAAGCCGAAGAGCCGGCGCGTCACCAGCGAGGCAGCGCCGGCTGCGCCAACCACCGCGAGCGTCAGCTTGAGATCGCCGGTCATCTCGAGCGCAAGCAAGGCCATCGTCATCGGCCCGCCGACGATCGAGACCGCGAGCGAGCTCATGCCGACCAGCGCGAACAGCGTCTCGTGCCCGGCGAGGTTGGGGAAGGCCAGACCAAGCGCGCCGATGAAGAGGCGCCCTGTCAGCACGCCGAGCAGGAGCGATGCGAAGAACAGGCCGCCGCGGAAGCCGGAGCCGATCGAAACCGAGGAGGCCAGGGCCTTGGCGACGAGCACCAGTGCGAAGAGCAGCAGGTCGGCATCCGTGCTGAGATAGAGGTTGATCGCGCCGTGGCCGGCCGAGAAGACGGAGGGGTTCCAGACTGCCAGCGCGCCGACGACGAGACCGCCGAAGGCGGGCCGCAGCCAGGTCGGGATCCGCGAGCGCCGGAAACCGGCCTCGACGAAGGCGGCGGCGCGCATCACCACGATACCGACAAGCCCGCAGGCGGCGCCGAGCAGGACGACCAGCGGCAGGTTCGCCATGGTGATCGTGCCGATCGGCGGCACCTCGACCGCAAGCAGCGCGGGCGCGAGCAAGCTATGGGTGACGGTCGCCATGAAGGTCGCGGCCATCACCGGCACGAAGGCGGCGATCGAATAGCTGCCCAGGATCAATTCGAATGCGTAGAAGGCACCGGTCAGGGGCGCGTCGAAGGCTGCCCCGATGGCGCCGCCGGCAGCGCAGCCTACCATGAGGCGCATATCCGCCCGGCGCAGCCGCAAGCGACGGCCGATATGCGAGGCAAGCCCGCTCGCGGCCTGTGTATAGCCGGCTTCCAATCCGACCGAGGCGCCCGCACCGCTTGAACCCATGGTCTGGAGCGCGACGAAGACGCTGTCGCGGAAGGACATGCGCCCGCCATGCAGGGCATTGGCCTCGATCGGGTCGATCGGCTGCTTGCGGCGGCGGAAGAACAGCCAGGAGGCGCAGCCGATGGCGAGGCCGCCGAGCACGGGCCCGGCGAGGGCCCGCCAGGACGGGATCGTGGTCGCGATCGAAAGCCGCTGGCCGTGCTGCAAGCCGAAGATCGTTTCATGCAGGAGTTGCGTCGTGAAGGACATCGTCAGCACGACCAGCCCAGCCAGCACGCCAACCACTGAAGCCAGCACCACGATGCCGATCTCGCTGGAACGGACGAGTGCGCGCCAGCCCTGCGCTGCATCACTAGTTGCGGGCGGCGTTTCGGTGGCTTTCACGGTGATCACGGCAAGGCCCGTCAGGCTCGTTCGTCACGTGCGTTCGCGGTCGCATATCGAAGCAGCCGGAACAAGACGGCGCGGCGATAGCAGCTCTGCTCTTGCCGCAGGCGGTTACGAAACCGGCACGGCCAAGCCTGTCTTGACCCGGTCCATCGCGACGAAGGAGCGGAACTTGCGGATATTGGGATTGGCGAAGAAGAGGCGTCGCGTCAGCGCCTCATAGGCCGCCATGCTGGGCACCAGCACGACCAGCATGAAATCGACCTCGCCGGTGACGTAATAGCATTGCTGTACCTCGGGCGCGGCGAGGAAGGCGCTCTTGGCCGCGTCGATATCGACGGCCGTCTCGCTGACCAGCTCGACCTCGACGAAGAGCGTGATCGGATGGCCGAGCGCCACCGGATCGACCACCGCGACATTGGCCCGGATGACACCGTTCGCTTCCATTCGCCGGATGCGGCGCTGTACCGCCGGGGCCGACAGGTTGACGCGCTCGCCGATCACCCGCTGCGGCGTGGTGTTGTCCTGCTGGAGGATCGCAAGGATCGCCCGGTCGAAAGCGTCGAGGTCGTGAGCGGTCGGCTCGGCCATGCCTCATCCCGAGAAAGAAACTTGCAAGAGCAGGAGCCAAATCCAGCGCCTTTTTCACCCTCGATGCAATATCCATTCGAGCAAACCAGCCAGATGAGGCCGCCATGTTCCTGCTCAACCATCATCCGGACTACCGCACAGCTCTCCATCCAGAGGATGTCGAGGTGCTGGGGCCGGCGGGAGCGGACGCGATCGCAGCCCATTTGGGCGCGCGGCCCAACCATGTGCCGACACCCCTCCACAGCCTCCCGGCGCTGGCCGCCGCGCTCGGCATCGGTGCGCTCTACATCAAGGACGAGGGCCAGCGGCTCGGGCTCGGCAGCTTCAAGGCGCTCGGCGGCGCCTATGCGGTGATCCGGCTGGTGCTGGAAGCCGCGTCCGACAAGCTCGGGCGCCGGCTCGGCGATGCCGACATGAACGACCCTGCTGTCCGCGAGGCAGCAGCCGGCATGACCTTCGCCTGTGCGACGGACGGCAACCATGGCCGCTCGGTGGCGCAAGGCGCACAACTGCTCGGCGCGAAGGCCGTGATCTTCGTGCATGGCGGCGTCAGCGACGGACGCGTTGCGGCGATCGCCCGCTTCGGCGCCGAGATGGTGCGGGTCGATGGCACCTATGACGATTCCGTGGTCGAGGCCGCCCGCGTCGCGACCGAGCGCGGCTGGACCATCGTCTCGGACACCTCCTGGGACGGCTATGAGCGCATCCCCGGGCTGGTCATGCAGGGCTATACCGCCATCGCTCGCGAAGGGCTGGCGCAGATGCCGCAGCGGCCGACGCATGTCTTCGTGCAGGCCGGCGTCGGCGGCATCGCCGCCGCACTAGCCGCGCAGATGGAAACGAGTTTTGGCGATGCGCGGCCGTTCTTCACGGTGGTCGAGCCGTCGCGCGCGGCCTGCATCTTCGAGGCGGCCAGGCGCGGCAAGCCCGGCAAGATTCCGCACGGCGCGCCGACCGTGATGGCGATGCTCGAATGCTACGATCCCTCGCCGCTGGCGCTGCGTGTACTCTACCGCGCGGCGGATGCCTTCATGACGGCCGAGGATTCCGACGCGGTCGAGGCGATGAACCGTCTCGCCCGGCCGGCCGCTGGCGATCCCGCCATCGTCGCCGGCGAAAGCGGCGCGGCCGGGCTTGCCGGCCTGCTTGCAGCCCTGCGTGACCCGCAGGCCCGCGCGGCGCTGAAGCTCGACAGCCAATCCCGCGTGTTCCTGGTCAATACCGAAGGCGCGACCGACCCGGCGCGCTATGCCGAGCTCGTCGGGCTCAAGCCGGAGGAGGTCGCGTGAGCATGCAGGCCGGCGAGCGCCTGACGCTCCATTCGCAGAGCCATTCGCCCTATGCGCGCAAGACCATCGTCTTCGCGCATGAGGCCGGGATTGCCGACCGGCTCGCGATCATCGACCAGGAGACGAGCCCGACCAACCGCAACCCCGAGGTCTTCGCCGTCAATCCGCTCGGCAAGGTGCCGGTGTTGATCACGCCGGAAGCCGGAGCGATCTTCGACTCCCTGGTGATCTGCGATTATCTCGACGGGTTGCATGGCGGGCGCAAATTGATCCCGGCCGACGGCCTCGCGCGCTGGCAAGCCTTGCGCCTGCATGCCATAGCGCAGGGGCTTTGCGATGCCGGCATCGCATTGCGCTGGGAGGCGCTGCGCCGGCCGAAGCATCTGCGCTACCCGCCCTTGAGCGAAGGACAGACGGCGAAGCTCGTCGAATCCTTCGATGTGCTGGAGCGTAGCGAGAGCTTCGACGAGCCGGTCCATATCGGCCATGTCGGGCTGGCCACGGCGCTCGCCTGGCTGGAGTTCCGCAACCTTCCGGATTTCCGCACCGGGCGACCGCGACTGACGCGCTGGTACGAAGCGTTTTCGGAGCGCGCCTCGATGCGGGCGACCACCTATCACGGCGAAACGCAGGATCGGCCGGCGGTCCAGGCCATTGCCGAATGACCGGGTGACGTCGTAGCAGGGCAACGTGGCCGGCTCCGGCTGCGCCGGAGGCCCTGCATGAAGCTTCGTCCCGATACGCTGGCGATGACCGCCGTCCTCGCCATGCTGACGGCGCTCGGACCGCTCTCGACCGATTTCTACCTGCCCTCGCTGCCGGAAATCGCGCGGGTGATGCAGACGGATGTCGCCGGCGCGCAGGCGACGCTTTCCTCCTTCCTGTTCGGCTTTGCCGCCGGGCAGATCTTCTGGGGGCCGCTCTCCGACCGGCTCGGACGCCGGCCGGTGCTGCTCGCGGGGCTCGGCCTGTTCGGGCTGGCGACGCTGGCCTGCGCCTTCGCGCCCTCGATCGGCGCGCTGACGCTGGCGCGGGCCTTCCAGGCACTCGGAGCATCCGGGCCGATCGTGCTGGGCCGCGCGATGGTGCGCGATCTCTATGACGGGCCGCGCGCCGGACGCGAGCTCGCGCGCATGGGCATGATCATGGGGCTGGTTCCGGCGATCGCGCCGGTGATCGGCGGCGTACTGCAGGTTGCCTTCGGCTGGCGCTCGACCTTCCTCGCCTCGCTCGCCTTCGGGCTAGGCCTTGCCGTGGTCATCACCACCATCATGCCGGAGACATTGCGGGCACGCTCGCCGCAGCCGCTCTCCCTCGTCAACATCTTCAAGGGCTTCGGGACGTTGCTGCACAACCGCGCCTTCCGCGTCTATGTCGCGCTGACGGCGCTGGCCTATGCCGGACTTTTCGCCTTCATCTCGGGCTCGTCCTTCGTGCTGATCGGCATCTATGGACTGACGCCGGTCGAATATGGCTTCTCCTTCGGCTTCGGCGTGCTGGGCTTCATCCTGGGCACGATCATCGCGCAGCGCCTCGTGGGGCGGCGCGGCATGGACGGCGTGATTTCCCTCGGCGTCGCCTGCCTCGCCGGCGGCGGGCTGGCCATGCTGGTCTGCGTGCTCACCGGTCTCGGCGGTGCGGCCGGGGTCGTCGTTCCGATGGCGCTCTATGCCTGCGGCGTCGGGCTCACCATGCCGCAGGCCCAGGCCTCAGCGATGATGCCCTTCCCGGACCGGGCCGGCGCGGCATCATCCTTCAACGGGCTCTGCCAGATGCTGCTCTCGGCCTGCGTCGGGCTCGTCGTCGGGCACCTGCTGAAAAACGTCGCGCTGCCCCTGCCGCTGGTGATGTCGGTGCTCGGCGTGACGGCGCTGGTGCTGTTCCGCGCGACGCGGGGCATCCGGGCAGCGAAGAGCTGACCTCGCCGGCGATTTTCCCGGGAGCGCTCCGTCATTCCGGGGCGGCACGCAGCGCCGAGCCCGAATGACGGCGAAACCCTTCAACCGCCGAAGAGCCGCTCGAAGAAGTTCTTCTCCTGCGGCGGCGGAGGCGTCCAAGTCCTGTCGCTCCCGGTCTGCACGGGCGCCGTCGGTACTCGCGCGTCGGCAACCGGCGCACCCTCGCCAATCGTCTTCGGCGCGCCCTGCCAGAGCCCTCCCGGCAGCGGGATCGGCTGCGCGCCGGCATGGGCGGCCTTCATGTATTTGCCCCAGATCTCGCCGGGCAGGCCGCTGCCGGTGACGCGCTTCATCTTCGAATTGTCGTCATTGCCGACCCAGACGGCCGTGACGAGCTTGGCGGTGAAGCCGACGAACCAGGCGTCGCCGTAATCCTGCGTGGTGCCGGACTTGCCGCCGACCTGCCAGCCCGGAATGTTGAACTTGCTGCCGGTGCCGCCATTCATCACGCCGTTGAACATCGTATCCATCATTGCGAGCTGTTGCGGCTGGATGACCTGGCCGAGGCCCACTGCCTTGCGGGCATAGACGACCTTGCCACTGGTCTGGCGCACCTCGCGGATGACATAGGGCAACACCGACTGGCCGCCATTGGCGAAGGTCGCGTAGGCAGCGGTCATTTCCAGCGGCGTCACCTCCGAAGTGCCGAGCGCCAGCGACAGGTTCGGCTGCAGGGCCGAGGTGATGCCGAGGCGCTGGGCGGTGCGGATGACCTCCTTGGGTGTGACCTCCTGGATCAACCGGGCCGCGACCGTGTTGAGCGAATGCTGCATCGCCGTCGCCAGCGTCACCGGGCCACGGTAGGTGCGCGAATAGTTCTCCGGCTCCCAACCCTTGATCGAGACCGGGGCGTCGTCGCGGATGGTGTCGGGCGTCATGCCCTTCTCGATCGCGGTGAGATAGACGAAGGGCTTGAAGGAAGAGCCCGGCTGGCGCCGCGCCGCGGTCGCGCGGTTGAACTGGCTCTTGGTATAGTCCCGGCCACCGATCAGCGCGCGGATCGCACCGTCGGGCGCGAGCGAGACGACCGCGCCCTGCGTGGCATTCAGCTTGGCGCCCTGCGCCAAGAGCGCATCGACCAACGTCGTCTCGGCCGAGGCCTGCAGCTTCGAATCGATCGTGGTCAGGACGGTGACGTCGCCCTCGACAGCGCCGATGAAATCGTCGAGCACGTCCATGACGTAGTCGGCAGCGTAGTTGACCGAGCCCGCCCCGACGCGCTCGGGCACCTCGGCGGGCGCCGTCAGCGCGGTCTTGGCGGCGGCCTGCGTGATGAAGCCCTGGTCGGCCATCGCGGCGACGACGAGCTGGGCGCGCTTCTCGGCGAGATCGGGATTGCGGTTCGGCGCCAGGCGCGAGGGGGCCTGGACCAGGCCGGCCAGCATCGCCGCCTCCGCGATCGTCACCGAGCGCGCCGATTTGTTGAAATAGCGCTGCGCGGCAGCCTCGACGCCATAGGCGCCGGAACCGAAATAGACGCGGTTGAGATAGAGCTCGAGGATCTGGTCCTTGGTGTAGGTGCGCTCCAGCCAGAGCGCCAGGATCGCCTCCTGGATCTTGCGGGCGGCGGTGCGCTCCTGCGTCAGGAAGAGGTTCTTGGCGAGCTGCTGGGTCAGCGTCGAGCCGCCTTGCACGCCGCCGCGGCCGCGCAGATTGTTGACGACGGCGCGGCTGATGCCGACCGGGTCGATGCCGAAATGCTCGTAGAAGCGCCGGTCCTCGATCGCGACGAAAGCCTTCGGCAGATAGGGCGGGATTTCGCCGATGGTAACCGTTCGACCGCCGGTCTCGCCGCGATTGGCGAGCAGCGAGCCGTCGGCGGCGAGGATCGCGATATTCGGGGGCCGCTTCGGCACCGTGAGCTGGTTGATCGGCGGCAATTGCGAGGCGTGATAGGCGACGATGCCGCCGACGCCGATGACGCACCAGAGGCCGAGCACCATCGTCCAGTAGAACAGGCCGCCCAGCAGAGAGCGCCGCCGGCGCCCGCGACGCTTGCCACCACCGCCGCCGCGCTTGTCGCGCTTCGGCGGGTTGCGGAGCTGCCGGCTCGGCTCGGGCTGCGCCGCGGCCTTCTGGAAACGGGTGGGACGATCGTCTGGAGAAAGGCGCATGTCACCGTCCACGTGGTGCTCGCCACGCTCATAACCAAAGGAGGGCTCGCGCCGCTCGCCTCGTGCAATCCGGTCGTTCATCCTGCCCCGTTTTCGGCCGCCAAGCCGCCTCGCAAATGCGGTCAGGTCACACAGGATTCAAACATGGCGCTTTTAAGGGTTCGTAAAGCGTGCAGTGCGGCAGGAGGATCACAGCCGTCGCGCAAACGTGATCGAACTTGCAAACACGCAAGCGAAATCGTCAACGAACGGGATATTGCGCAAACTCCAGCCGGTTGACTACAAGCTCTTCATCCACGCGGTCGTGGCGGTGCCTCAGGCGAGCGCTCGACCCACCCTTCTCCAAAGAGGCATAACCATGCAGTCGCTCAATCGCTACGCGCCGCATTTCCTCGGTGTCCTGCGCATCGTCACGGCGCTGATCTTCATGGCACACGGCACGCAGAAGCTGTTCGGCTTCCCGATCGCGCCGCCGAACGGCGCCTTCCCGCCGGCCTTCACGCTGTATTGGTTCGCGGGCGTCCTCGAGCTCGTCGGCGGTCTGCTGATCCTCGTCGGCTTCCAGACCCGGATCGTCGCCTTCATCCTGGCGGGCCAGATGGCCTTCGCTTACTGGATGGCCCACGCCCCGAAGAGCTTCTACCCCGTTGCCAATGGCGGCGATGCTGCGGTCCTCTACTGCTTCGTCTTCCTCTACCTCGTCTTCGCGGGCGCCGGCGCCTTCGCGATCGACAAGGACAGCCGCGGCTGAGTTGCGGCGCGAACCGGACGCTTCAAACAGGAAAGGCCCGCGTCCTGCCGGAGGCGGGCCTTTCGATTCAAGCTGTGTCGCGAATCAGACCGAGGCCGAGATCCAGCGCGAGAGGTCGCTCTTGGGGGCGGCGCCGACCTTCTGCGAGGCGAGCTTGCCGTCCTTGAAGAGCATCAGCGTCGGGATCGAGCGGATGCCGAACTGGGCCGGGATCTGCTGATTCTCGTCGACATTCATCTTGACGATCTTGACCTTGCCGTTGAGCTCGGTCGCGATTTCCTCGAGCGCCGGGCCGATCATGCGGCAGGGGCCGCACCATTCCGCCCAGAAATCCACCACGACCGGCTCGGACGACTTCAGGACGTCGGCCTCGAAGCTCTGATCGGTTACCTTGCTCGTTGCCATGACTGGCCGCCTTTCGGTTTCAATGGGCGGCAATGCCGCCCTTCGCCAGCGAAGCTATGAACGCCGGCCCCTCGGGTCAAGGCGCGCGCACCGCAGAGCGGAGGCGAGGCCGGCGCGTCACGACCCGCCCGAGATCAGGCTCGCCCCGACATTGATCGCCATCGCCAGGATCGAGGTGTTGAAGACGAAGGTCAGAACGGACTGCAGCAGCACGATGGCGCGCGCGTGATGTGTGGTCACGGCGACGTCGGAGGTCTGGGACGTACAGCCGATCGTATAGGAGAAATACAGGAAATCGACGTAGTTGGGGTCGGCCTTGCCCGGGAAATCCAGACAGGGCTGAGCCTTGCCATCCCGATAGTAGAGATAGGCGTAATGCAGAGTGAAGAAGGCGTGCAGCAGCGTCCATGAGCACAGGATCGTGATGCCGGCCAGGGCGAGATGGCCGCTTCGCTCGCCGGCCGAGACAGCCCCGAGACCGGACAACTGGAACGCGATGGCGGCGAGGCTCGCGCTCGCCGCGAGGCAGGCGATGACGAGGATGGCGAAGGCGCCTTCGTCCTGCTTCTCGGCCCGCATCCGGATCTGATGCACCGACTCCCGGAAGGTGGTCGATGCATGGAGCACCAGGAAGAGCAGCGCACCCGTGTCCCAGGCGACGACGAGGCGTGTCGCCCAGCGCCAGTGGCCGGGCAGAACGGCAGCCAGCCCGGCGCCCGCCGCCAACGCCAGCAGGAGGCGCGGGCGCAGCAGCAAAGATGGCAGGATCTTCATAACGGGAGCAGTCCGTGCGGGGCAGGCAGAGTATCGCCCGCTGCCCCGCTCGCCAAGGCTGCCAGGGCTGCATCGAGCCTTTCGGCTCCGATCTCGAAGCAGGTCAGGCTCGCCGTGTAGATCGCCAAGGCACGCACCTGCCGGCCCGGATAGATCTCCCGCATCAGGGCAACATAGGCGGCCAGCTGGGCGATGGTCATGACGGGGATCGCATCCAGTTCGCGCGGCGGCCGGGCGGTAGTCTTGAAATCGGCGACGATGACGCTTTCGGGAGTGACGGCCAAACGGTCGATCCGCCCGGAAACGGCGCGCGATTCGCCATCCGGGAGACGGATCGAGCCTGCGACGGGCACCTCCGCGAGCGCATCAGGGGCGAAGAGCCCGGCCAGCGTCGGGGCTGCCAGCAATTGCAAGGCGTCGGCGACGACGGCCGCCCGCCTCTCGGCCGGCAGGGCTCTGCCGCGCGCTTCGGCCAGGGCTTCAGCCGTCGCAAGGCGGCGCGCTTCGGGAACGCCCGGCACGATCTGCAGCAGGAGATGCGCTAATCGGCCGGCCGCCGCTGCTTCGACGAGGAACGGGCCATCGCCCGGCCGCTCCTCGCCATCGGCCGCCGTCAACGCGCTAGACGGCTTCAGCGGCGGCAGAGGCTCGGCCTCGCGGATGACCCTGGTTCCCAGCCAATCAGGAATAGCGAAAGGCGCTGCCTCTCCTTCCGGCCGTCCGGTCTCCTCCTCCGCCGAGGGCTCCGAGACCATGAAGCGCAGCACCGCCTCGTCGCCCTCGCCAAGCTGCTGCAAGCCGGCTTCCGACTGCATCAGTCCCTGCTCGATCATCGCATACCAGCTTCCGGGCGGGGCCTCGCCCTTGGCTTGAGCGCCGCAAACGATGAGGCGGTCCTCGGCGCGGGTCATCGCGACATAGAGCAGGCGGTGATGCTCCTCGACCATCTGCCCGATCACCACGGCCTTGGCCGCCTCGGTCGCGCGGACATCCTCCGCAGAGGCCGGCGGCCACAGCGGCACGAGATCGCCGGATGGCGTCGGCACGGCCAGGATTTTCGGCAGGCGCCGCGCACCCGGTTCGGGCCCAAGATCGGCGAGGATGACGATCTTCGCCTCCAGCCCCTTCGAGCCGTGCACGGTCATGACGCGGACCTCGCCGGCGCTGGCCGAAAGATCGCGTTTCACATCGGTGGCACTGCCGGCGACATGCTGGAGAAAGCCGGCGAGCGAGGGGCCGTAGCGGCGCTCATGGTCGAGCGCGGCATTGAGGAAGGCGTCGAGCGCGTCGCCCGCCTCGGCACCGAGCCGGGCCAGCGCGAGATTGCGTCCGCCACCCGGGCCGAGCAGATCGGCGAAGAAGCGGAACGGACCGCAGCGTCCAGCCTCGCTCGCCCATTTCCCGAGCTTCGCCTCAGCGGCGGCATAACGTGGCTCATCGGCCGCAGCCTCCTGCAAGGCGGCGCGCAGCGAGCCCTTGCGAACGGGCGCGAGGCGCAGGAGATCGTCGTCGTCGAGATTGATCAGGGGCGTCTTGAGCGCGGTGGCGAGCGTCAGATCGTCATCGGGCAGGAGCAAGGCGCGGCCGAGCACGATAAGGTCCTCCACCGCCGGATGCTCGGCCAAAGTCAGCCGATCGCGCCCGGCGACGGGCACGCCGGCATCCTTCAGCGCCTTGACGATGGCCTCGAACAGCGCGCCGCGCTGGCGCAGCAGGATCATGACGTCGCCGGCCGCGAAGGGACGGCCGAGATCGTCGCGGCCGCTGTGGTGCCAGCGCTGCAAGGTCCGTGCGATACGCTCGGCGAGCTTCACCGTGCCGCTGCGTCGCTCCGGCGCGTCGACCGGCGTCGTCCAGGCATCGGGCGGCTCGCCGGTGTCGTTGGCGGCAAGCGGCCAGATATCGACGGTACCCGGCACGTTGCGACGGACGGTGTCGTGGATTTCCGGCCGCGCCGCGCCGTCGAAGACGAGGCCGCGCGCGTGCTCGGGCAGGGCGAAGACGGCATCGACCGCCTGCATGATGTCCGGCGCCGAGCGAAAGGAGGTGTTGAGGCTAATCGCCTCGAAATCGCGCTCCGCCGCCCTGATGCGGTTGCCAAGCGCGCGACGCTCCTCGCCGAAAGCGGAGGGCGCGGCTCCCTGGAAGCCGTAGATCGACTGCTTCTCGTCGCCGACGACGAAGATGGTGCGCGGCTTCGCGCGGAGATCGCCGCCGCTGGTGAATTCCTCCGCGAGCTTGCGCAGGATCGCCCATTGCGCCTCGCCGGTGTCCTGCGCCTCGTCGAGCAGGATGTGGTCGATGCCGGCGTCGAGCTTGTAGAGCACCCAGGCGGCCTCGACGCGCTCCAGCAGCGAGCGCGTGCGCGCGATCAGGTCGTCATAGTCGAGCAGCGAACGCAGGCTCTTCTGGCGCTGGTAGGAGGCGAGCATGCGCGTGACCAGCAGGGCGAGCGCCGCGCTGCGGTCGCGGATGGCGACGGCGTTCAACTGCTCGGAGGCAGCGAGCAGGCAGGCGGCGAGCGCTTCCAGCGTGTCAGCCAAGGCGCCGTCGAACTCGGATTTGCCCTTGCCGCGGATATTGGCGTTGACCGTGCCCTCGGCCGTGATGAAGCCGCGCCGGCAGAAGCCGACGGGATCGCCGTCATCCTGTCCCGCAAGCAAGGTGCGCAGGTTCGCCGCAAAGTTCTGCCGGGTGGCGCTGCCGGCCTGAAGCGCATCGATCAGGGCATGGAGCCCCGGCAGGGCCGCCAGATCGGCACGGAACCGAGCTCTGACCGTATCGGCCGACAGGTCCGGCGCGATACCGAGGAAGGCGGCGATGCCGGCCTTGACCGCGCCCGCGTCGCGGGCCCGACCATTCTCGTCGCTGAACAGCGCGCGCTGGCGCAGCGCCTCCTGGAACATGGTCTCGAACGAGTCCTGCGCCGCGAGCCGTGCGAGCAGGTCGAGCGCGCGGGCTTCCGGTCCGTCTGGCTCGGCCGCGACGAGGGCGAGCAACTCGCGCCGCGCCGCGCGCAGCATCTCGGCCTGCGCGAGATCGTCGGCGACCTCGAAGCGGGGCGGCACATTGGCCTCGAAAGGCGCCGCCTGCAGCACACGGGTGCAGAAGGCGTGGATCGTTTCGATGCGCAGGCCGCCCGGCGTCTCCAGGGCTTCGGCGAAGAGGCGGCGCGCCTTGGCCCGCTCGGCCATCGTCGGCGCCCGGCCGGTCAGTCTCGTCAGCTCGCGGCCCAGCGCCTCGTCGGACAGTGTCGCCCAGGCACTCAACGCCTTGAAGATGCGGTTCGCCATGTTTGCGGCCGCTGCCTTCGTATAGGTGATGCAGAGCATCCGGCCGGGCGCGACATCGTCGAGCAGCAACCGGAGCACGCGGTTGACCAGCACATGGGTCTTGCCCGAGCCGGCATTGGCCGAGACCCAGGCGGAGAGGCCGGGATCGGCGGCCTGCGCCTGGCGCTGGCTGGTCAGCGGCGGGACGATCCAGCCCGACTTCATGCCTCGCCCCCCTCGTCACCGCCGGGCGCGGCCGACCATTCCTTGACGCGGGCCAGGTGGTCGTAGGGGCTGGCATAGCGGATATAATCGGGCGCGCGGCGCGAAACGAAGGGCTCGCGGCCGGAGCGCAGGCGGTCGAGATATTCGAGCAGGCGTTCGAGATGGCGCGCGGCGACATCGGCCAGAGACTCGTCGCCGAACTTCAGCGGCGCGCTTGTCGCCCAGCCCTTCGGGTCGTGATGCAGCTTGACGTAGAGCACGTCGTCGACCGGCAGCGGTCCGGCGAGCCCCTTGAAGCCGGCGCGAGCGGCCAGATCGGCTTCAAGCGTCAATTGCGGGGCAAAACCCTTCTCGACCTGTTTCTTGGACGGCGGCGCACCCGTCTTGAAATCGACGATGCGCAGCGAGGGCCTGCGCGTCAGCTCGATGCGGTCGGCCTTGCCGCTCAGGCGGAATTCGCTGCCATCGGCGAGCGGGAAGCTCGCGGCCGTGAAGAGCTCGACGCCGATCCTGGCAATGTCAGCGCGCCGGTTCTCCTCCCAGCGGATGAAATGGCCGGCGGTCAGCAGGAAGCGCGGCCACCAGAAGGCCTTGACCTCCGGCACATCGTCGTAGGCGTGGAAAAGCCGGGCACCGATTCCGACCAGTCGGCCGAGCGCGTCGGCCGGCAAGCCCTCAGGATAAGTCGTGGTGAATTCCTCGACGATGCCGTGCAGCAGCTTGCCGCGATCCTGCGCGGTCGGGTCCGCCACGAGCTCGTCGAGCGCATCGAGCTTCAGGATCTTGCGGGCATGGATCTGGTAGGGGTCGCGATAGAGCGTCTCGACCTCGGTGACGCTGAGCGACAGCGGCTGGAGCTCCCGCGGCGGGCGCGGGGCAGGGCGGCCGATGGGCTTTGCATTCGCGGGGGCGCTCAGCACACCGGCCAAGGCCCGCAGCTTTGCGCCCTCGTCCACGGCCTTCACCCAGACCGTTTGCGGCGTCACCGCCTGCAGGCGCTGCCAGAAGCGCGAGGCGATGGTCTCGGCCTCGCCGGCCTTGCGCGGGCGCGTCAGCGTGACCTCGGGCGCCAGCGCGGCCATGACGAAATCATGCGCGGTCTGGCCCACGCGCCGCTCGGGCGGCGAGAGGCCGAGTTCGGCGCGCATCGGCCGGTTGATGAAGGAATCGGTCGTGGTCTGCGGCGGCCAGACGGTCTCGTTCAAGCCGCCGAGCACGACATGGTCGGTCTCCAGGAGGCGCGCTTCGAGCAGGCCCCAGATCGCGACGCGCGGATAGCCGGGCGCCTTGCGCGTGACCACGGTCTCCGCCAGCAGGCCGTCGAGGATGGCGACGAAATCGCGTGCCGTTCCGCCCGGCGGCATGACGGGCTCGGCGGCGGCCAGCTCGTCGAAGAGCCCGGCGAGCGCCTCGCCATCCGGCCCGACAAAGGCGAGCGGCGTGCCGGCCTCGTTCAGGCTGAAGGCTGTGACCGCGGCGCGGGCAGCAACGACGGTCGCAGCCAATGACGGTGCCTCGGCCGCGAAGGCCTCGCGCAAGGCAGCGCTCGCGGTCCCGAGTGCATGCAGCACTTTGGCGGCAGCAGCCTGATCCTCAGCAGTCAATCGCTTGCGCGGACGTGGAACATGCCCGCTCTCTCGGATCGCCTCCCAGTTGCCCAGCGCCGCTTCCAGGCCCGGCATCCCGCGGCCCACCGCCTGGCCGCGCCATGTCCCGATCTCGAGCGCGGCGGCACCGCGTGCCAGCGCATTCCGGCCAAGGCCCAGGCGGCAGAGCGGATGGGCAAGCAGCGGCACCAACGCGACCGGCGCCATCTCGGCCAGCATCGCCTCCAGGATCAGGCGCAGCAGCGAACCCGCCGGCCAGCGCCCGAGCGGCAGACCGGCGGAATCGTCGACCTCGACGCCCCAGCGCTTGAGCTCGACCGCGACGCGCTCGGCAAGGCCGCGATCCGGCGTGACCAGCGCCGCATGGGCGCCGGGTCGTTCCAGTGTCTCGCGCAGGGCGATGGCGACGATCAGCGCCTCCTCGCGCTCATCCGCGGCCTCGACGACGCGCAGGCCCTTGAAGCCCTCGGCTGCCATAGCTTCCGGAACACGCGTACCAGCATCGGACCAGAGTTCGGTGACCGAGGCCGGCAGCATCGCCTCGCGCAGCAGCGCAGCCCGCGCACCGCGGGCGGCATCGGGCTGCGACAGCTCGCGCACGTCGCCGCGGACGGCTTCGAGCGTGTCCATAAGATGGTGCAGGGCCGCTTGCGGATGGGAGGGGGCCGGCTCCCTCGCGATCGCATCCCAGGCACGCCCATCCAGCTCGAGATCGATGCCAGGGAGAACCACGGCACCGTTCGGCAAGCGGGCGATGGCCGCGAGCAGGCGCGCGGTCGCAGGCACCGTGCCGGTCGAGCCGGCGGCGATGATCGACCCGGTCGCGCCACCGCCGATGAGCCTGTCACGCTCTGCAGCGAGCATGCGGTTGCGGAAGGCAGCGGGGTCGCAGGCGCCGCGCTCGTTCAAGATCTCGGGCCAGGCTTCGCCGAGAATGGCGAGGAAGCCGGCATTGAGCTGCCAGACCCGGTCGAAGCGGGCGGCATCAAGCGAGGCCAGCCGCTCGACCGACACCCCTTCCGTCTGCATCTGGTCGAGCAGGGCGGCGAGATAGCCCGCGAGCCCATAGGCTTCGGCGAGCGTCGCCGGTACCAGCGCCGGCTCGCTTGGATCGAGCCGGAGATGGTTGCGATTGGCGGTGCGGCCCCAGGCATCGACCAGCCGCGTCAGCAGCATGCGGCGTTGGAGCGGGGCGATCGGGGCGACGCGCTCCTCCGTCCAGGCGCCAGCGCCGATCAGCGCCGTCTCTGCTTCGTCGACATCGCCGAGCGGAACGATGCGCGGCAGCAGCAACGGCTTGCCGCCGAGCTTTCCGGCGAGGATCGCGGCGAAGGCGCGGGCGGCGCGGCGCGTTGGCAGATAGAGCGTCGTCCGCGCCATCGCGGCGGGATCGGCGGGGTCATGGACCGGCCCCAACCGGCCTTCCAGCATCGCCTGCGCCAGCACCTCCAGGAAAGGCGCGCCGGCCGGGATGCTGAACAGGTTGAGCTCAGGCATCGACCGGCTGGGCGGCGGCGAAGGCGGCCTCGGCCGGGGCGATTGCCTCCGGCCGATCAACATGCAGCCAGCGGCCTTCCAAGACATGGCCGGAGAGCCGCCCGCGGGCCATGGCTCGGTCGAAGAGCAGGTTGAACGAAAAGGATGCCGGCGTATCCACGAAGAACTCCGGCGTCACGATCGCGATGCCGGCATAGACGTAAGGCGCGCTCGCTGCCTTGCCGCGGCGCGTCAGGCGCCCGGCCTCGTCGCGGAAGAAATCGCCGGGACCGTTGAAGCCGACGCTGCTCTCGCGCTCGGCCAGCAGCAACAGCATGTCCATCTTGTCGCCGTCCCAGGCGGCGGCCATCGCGCCGAAATTGGAGATGCCGCGCTCGCTCCAGAGCGAATCCGAGTTGACGCTGAAGAACGGCCCGTCGCCGAGCAACGGCAGGGCCTTCTTGGCGCCGCCGCCGGTTTCGAGCAGTTCGCCGCGCTCGTCCGAGATCATGATGCGCGGGCGTGTCCGCCCGGCCAGATGCGCCTCGACCTGCCCGGCGAGGTGATGGACGTTGACGACCGCCTCCTCGACGCCGGCCTCCGCCAGCCGGTCGAGCGCATGGTCGAGCATCGCCTTGCCGCCGATCTTCACCAGCGGCTTCGGCAGCGTATCGGTGATCGGGCGCATGCGCTGCCCGAGGCCGGCCGCCAGCACGATCGCCCGGCGGATCGGCGGCGAAGCGGTTGTGGTCACGCGAATCTCCGTGTCGATCTGTCTGAGCTTAATCTGCCGCTTCGGTCTCGAACAGCTTCGGCATATGCGCCTGATACCAGGCTTTCAGCTCTTCGAGGGCGGGGTGGTCGAGATTGCGGCGCAGATAGCCCTCGATGCGCGGCAGGTGCTTCAGGTAATCCGGCTTGCCGTCGCGCTTGTCGAGGCGAGCGAAGATGCCGGCGATCTTGGTGTTGCGCTGGGCGCCCAGGATCGCATAGGCGCGGGCGAAATCGGCGAGGTCGAAATCCGGCGTATCGGCCCGGCGGGCCGCGCCATAGGCGGCGAGCAGACGCAACTCCAGCGAGGCTGGGACATCGACGCGCGCATCCTGGCCGAGAGAGGCCAAGTCATAGGCGGGGTGGCCGAGCACCGCGTCCTGGAAATCGATCAGGCCGAGCTTGGCATGGCCCTCGCGCCCTTCGAGCCAGATCAGGTTCGGCGAATGGTAGTCGCGCAAGGTCCAGGTCGCCGGCTGGGCGAGGATCTCGTCAAAGAGCCTGCTCCAGATCCGCGCGAACTCGGCCTGCGTTACCGCCGGCAGCGTCACCCCAGCGATATGCGGCGCATACCATTCCAGGATCAGCTCGGTCTCGATCGCCATGGCCTGGCGGTCATATTCGGGGATGGCGTGGTCGATCCCCTCGGCCACCGGCAGGATCGCCGGGAGGGTGTGGCGGTGGAGATCGGCGAGCAACCGGGCGGCCGCCTCGTAGCGCTCGGCGATCGGCCGGCGCTCGGCGTCGATCACGCCCTCGTTGCCGAGATTCTCAAGGATGAGCAGACCGGTCGCCAGGTCCTCCGCGAGGATCTCCGGGGCCGAATAGCCGAGCGAGCGCAGGCCGCGATCCATCGCGACGAAGGCCTCAACATTCTCGGCGAGATGGGCGAGCGCGCTATAGGGCTTGCCGAGGCGGATCGGCGGGCCGTCCGGGCGCGGCGGCGAGATCATCAGCACCGCGCTCTCGCCATTCGGGCGGGTCAGTCGCTCATAGGCGCGCGTCGAAGCATCGCCCAGCATGAAGTCGCGGCGGGCCTCGCCCCAGCCGGCCGTGTCGAGGAGCCGGCGCGAGGCGACCGCGATGGCGAGGCGCTGCTTCCAGAGCACCCCGCCCGAAAGATCGGCGATGCGGCCGGTCTCGGGATTGCCGGGGTCGACGTCGAGCACGATGTCGAGGCGGCGGGCAGCGGGAAGGCGTGTGCCGGCCCGGTCCGGCCATTCGACTAGCAGGATCAGCTGGTCGATATCCTCGACCAGCCCGATATCGTCGAGCTCGTCGGGCGAGCGCACGCGGTAGAGGTCGGCATGCAGGACCGTGCCATGCCCGGTCTCGTAGCTCTGGACCAGCGTGAAGGTCGGGCTCGGCGCCTCCAGCGCCGGATCGCGGGCGAGCTCACGCAGGATCGCGCGCGCCAGCAGCGACTTGCCCGAGCCGAGATGGCCGGAGAGCGCGACGATGTCGCCGGGCTTGAGGATGGCAGCGATGTCGGCGGCGAGGCGCAGCGTCGCCGCCTCGTCCGCCAGCAGAAGCCGGTGCGCGCCGGCCTTGCGGGCTTCTTCCGTCATTCAGCGGCATCCGAGAGCGGCACGCCCTGTGCCGGGAAGACAGCCGTCACCCGCGTGCCGCGGCCGGGCGCGGAATCGAGTTCGACATGGCCGCCATGGAGCTCGACGATCGAGCGGACGATGGAGAGGCCGAGGCCCACGCCGCGATGGCTGGAACCGAGCGAATGGCTCTCGAAGCGTTCGAAGACCTTCTCAATCACCTCGGCCGGGATGCCGCGGCCCTGATCGGCGACGGTGATGCGGATATCCCCGCCGGTGCGCGTGGCGTTGACCGTGACGGTCTGGCCGGGAGACGAGAAGCCGATGGCGTTGGAGAGCAGGTTGAACAACACCTGCCGCAGGCGCTTGCCGTCGGCGCGCAGCGGGCCGGTGCGAGCGTCGATCTCGACCTTCAACTCAAGCTTGCTGTCCGTGAGACGGTCCTGAAGCCCCGAGGCCGCCTGCGCGATGGCATCGGCGACATCGACATCCTGAATCTCCAGCGTCAGCGCGCCGTTGTCGATGGTGGCGAGATCGAGAATGTCGTTGATGATGGCGAGCAGCGCGCCCGACGAGCGGACGATATGGGAGGTGTAGTCGCGCTGCTTCTCGTTGAGCGCGCCGACCGTCTCGGTGCCCAGCAGTTGCGCGAAGCCGATGATGTTGGTGAGCGGCGAGCGCAGCTCATAGGAGACGTGATGGACGAAATCCTCGCGCAGCCGGGAGACCTTCTCCAGCGCCTCGTTCTTCTCGGTCAGCGCCCGCTCGACATTCACGCTCGCCGTGACATCGGCGAAGGAGATCAACGTCGCACCGTCCGGCAGCGGCGCCGCCGCCATGTCGAGCACCGTGCCGTCACGCCGCTCGATGCGGCAGCTGTAATCCTCGCGCGCGTCGCGCACGCCGGTGACGACGCTGTGCAACTCGCTCCAGACCTCGTCCTGCGGGAAGAGCGGCCGGCAGAGCCGGATGACCTCGTCGATATGCGGGGCGCCGGCCGCGAGATCGCCCTGGATGCGCCAGGACTGGGCGAAGGCCGGATTGGAGAGCTTGAGCCGTCCGTCCGAGCCGAACACGGCGACGCCTTCGCGCAAGGAGTCGAGCGTCTCGCGCTGGGTGCGGGACAGGGCGTTGAAGCGCGATTCCAGCGTGAAACGCTCGGTGACGTCGTCGTAGAGATAGGTGACGCCGCCCTGCGGGTTGGGACTCGCGACGACATGGACGGTGCGCCCGTCCGGCAGGTACCACCAGTCCTCGCTGGCGCGCGTCGCGGTATAGGCCGCCTGCGCCGCCGCCTTCCAGCTGCGATAATCGCCGAGTTCGGGCAGGCGTCGCTCGGCGCGCAGCCTATCGAGAATCTCGCCATCTGTGGGCTGGCCGTCGAGGAACCCGGCTTCCAGCGACCAGAGCGTCTCGAAGCCGGAATTGCGATAGACGAGCC
The DNA here is from genome assembly GCA_039808685.1 of Allobosea sp. GTDB lineage: Bacteria > Pseudomonadota > Alphaproteobacteria > Rhizobiales > Beijerinckiaceae > Allobosea. The sequence goes on from JBDHTM010000043.1 coordinate 34,210, forward strand.
GCTGGGCGCCGTCGAAAACCGCCACCGCCGTCTTCAGCCGATCGAGCGTGCCGACATGCGCGTCCATCTGGCGCTGGAGATCGGCGCGGACCGCCTCGAGTTCGCTCATGTCGATGGCGAAGCCGGCATAGCCGGTCGCGGTCGGCAATTCCATGATGTCGAGCGTACGCCGCTGCCCGGAGACGACGGCCGGCGCCCGCAGGGCGAAGGTCGCGCCCTCGCGGCGTGCGCGCGCTGCGGCGTCGCGCTCGGTGCGATCCAGTAATTCGAGCCCGCCCTTCACAACAGCAGCCGGATCGGCAGCCTCGACCGCGCGGGCATAGGCGGCATTGACCCAGGCCAGACGGCCATCGGCATCGCGCATCCAGGCCGGATGCGGCAGCCCGGCGAGCAGGCTGGAGAGCGCCGCATGGCCCGCGGTCACGCGTTCGAGCTCGCCGCGCAGGGTCATGACCTGCGCCCGCTCGCCCGTCACCTCGCGGAAACGGATCACCGCGCGCCCGGCGACGGGGCGCCCTTCGACATCGATGAAGGGGCCGGCCTTACTGCGCAGCGTGATGCTGAAGGCCTCGCCGCGCTGCTTGAGCGCATCGGTCGCCAATTCCAGGCGCTTGGCATCGGCCGGCGGCGCCCAGCTGCCATAGGCCAGCGCCAGCGTCGTGCCGGGAGCACCCAGAAAGCCGCTATCGCCTTCGAAGACCGGCTCGGCATCGCGGCCCTTCCAGCTTACCACCACCTGCGGATCTGCGGCGAGCAGGATGGAGAGCCGCTCCTGGTGGCTGCGCGCCGCTTCGAGATCGGCTGCGAGCTTGGCCTCGCGCTGCTGCCAGCGCGTCCGCTCGCGGATATAGATCAGCGATGTCGTCGTGGCGAAGACGGTGAGCCCCGCGAGGAACAGGGACAGCCCGCCGGAGCTGACGCCCTCGAAAGATAGCGGCGCCGGCCACTCGCTGCGCGCCATGGTCGGAACAGTGACCGAGGCGACGGCCAGCCCGGACAGCAATGCGCGCGGACGCCAGCCGCCATCTCGCCCCTGTCGCTTCGCCCGTGCCATCCTTACGTCCGTCGTCTCTCCGGCGGCATTCAAGCCGCCCTGTCCATCGGGCTCGTCGGAACCGGCCAGGGGAGCTGGCAGGGCTGCCATCTCCGGAGGGGCCGATCCACGCTCGCCACCACGCCAATCACATCAGAGCTTTCGACCCGGCCCGCGCATCGCAGCGACCGAATCAGCCCCACTCTAATCATCGCTGGACTCCGTCAGGAAGTGCTTAATGGCAGGTAAATCGTTCGATTTTCCGGACAAACCCAGAAGCAGCACGAGATCCTCAACCAGTAGAGGCAACAACGCAGCCGGACACAATTTGTAGTGCCATCCGATGTCATTCTCGGAAGGCACGGCCATAAAAAAGGCCCGGCAGATGCCGGGCCTCGGGATCGTGAGCGCCTTGGCGCGGTGTCAGTAGCGGTAGTGCTCGGGCTTGAACGGGCCCGCCTGCGGCACGCCGATGTACTTCGCCTGGGCGTCGTTGAGCTTGGTGAGCTTGGCGCCGACCTTGGCGAG
>JBDHTM010000044.1:0-34774 GCA_039808685.1 Allobosea sp.
GCCGGGCTCGCGCGCTTGCGGGCCGATGGCGTGATCTGACGGAGAGCCTGCGTGAACGACGAAATCCTGTATGCGGTCGAGGGCGGGGTCGGCACGATCACGCTCAACCGGCCCCAGGCGCGCAACGCGCTGACCTTCGCCATGTATGAGCGCATCGCCGAGATCTGCCGCGATCCGGCCGCCCATGGCGATCCGCGCGTCATCGTCATGACCGGGGCGGGCGACAAGGCCTTCGCGGCGGGCACGGACATCGCCCAGTTCCGCTCCTTCTCCAGCGCCGAGGATGCGCTGGCCTATGAGGAGCGGATCGAGACCGTGATCGGCACGATCGAGAGCTGCCCGGTGCCGACGCTGGCTGCGATCTCCGGTGCCTTCACCGGAGGCGGCGCAGCGATCGGGCTCGCCTGCGATCTGCGCATCGCGACGCAGAGCGCACGCTTCGGTTTCCCGATCGCGCGCACGCTTGGCAACTGCCTGTCGATGGAGAATTACGGGCGGCTCTACGCCATCCTCGGCCCGGCGCGGGTCAAGGACATCGTCTTCACCGCCCGGCTGGTCGAGGCGGAGGAGGGCGCGCGGATCGGCCTCTATAACGAGCTGGTGCCGGACCATGATGCGCTGATGCGCCGGGCCCGCGAATTGGCGGAGGTCATCGCAGGCCATGCGCCATTGACGATGCGCGCGACCAAGGAAGCGATGCGCCGCCTGACCGCCGCGACCGCTTCAGGGATCGACGGGCATGATCTTGTGACGCTCTGCTACACCAGCGCCGATTTCCGCGAGGGCATGGAGGCGTTTCTGGGCAAGCGGACGCCGAACTGGACTGGGCGGTAACGGCTGCCGGTTTTCACCGGAACCACGCCGTCGTCCCGGGCTTGGCCCGGGATCCATCGAAGGGCGTCGCGCTTTACGATGGATCCCGGATCTCCGCTTCGCTGCGTCCGGGATGACGGCGGTTGTGCTTTGCGCGTCATGCTCGCCCTTGTGGCGAGCATCCACGTCTTGAACGCTGCCCTCGATGAAGGAAGGCGTGGATGGTCGGGACAAGCCCGACCATGACGGAGGAGGCGTAGTCAGGGACTGGCCTCAGGCCGACTTCCCAAGCTGGCCGAGCTCGTGCAGCAGGGCCGCGCCGGTGCGCAGGCCGCTATAGAAGCAGTCAAGCGTCATGTTCTCGTTGGGGGCGTGGTTGGCCTCGTCGTGATTGGCGTAGGGCGTCACGAAGGCGGGAATGCCCAGTATCTTGGTGAAGACGTAGTTCGGCAGGCTGCCGAATCCGGCCGGGATCAATAGCGGCTCCTCGCCCTGGGCCGCCACGAAGGCGCGGCGCAGCGGCGCGGTGTAGGGCGAGGCGATCGACGTCTTGGAGGGCTGCATGCCCTTCTCCTCGGCGATGAACTCGACCTCCGGCGCATGCTTTTCGACGTGGGCCTTGACCTTGCGCAGGATGTCCTCCGGGTCCTGCGCCTCGACGAGGCGGATGTCGCATTTCACCAGCGCCTCATTCGGCAGCACGGTCTTGGTGCCAGGGCCGCCATAGCCGCCATGGAAGCCGTTGATCGTGAGCGTCGGCTGGAAGCAGAGGCGGTCGTAGAAGGGCCGGTCGAGCGGCATATCGAGACGCTTGAGACCCAAGCCATGTTTGAACGCGTCGATATCGAGCGGCAGGCGCTTGATGGCCTCGATGTCCTCGGCCGTCGGAGGCTCGACCGCATCGTGCAGGCCGTCGATGGTGATCTCGCCGCCCTCGTTCTTCATCGTCGCGAGGAGATGGACCAGCGTCCAGATCGGGTTCGGCACGACGCCGCCGAAATTGCCAGAATGGACGTCGCGGCTGGCATGGCGGCAGCGCAGGTCGAAGGAGACGACGCCGCGCGAGCCGAACTTGATCGAGGGCGCGCCGCTGGCATGGCGCGGGCCGTCGGCGGTGACGGCGAGATCGGCCTTCAGCAAATGCTGATTGGCGCGCACGAAGCCTGCGATGTTCGGGCTGCCGATTTCCTCCTCGCCCTCAAGCACGAGGATGACGTTGCAGGGCAGTTCGCCATGGACCTTGAGATGGGATTCGATCGCGAGGATCTGGGCAAAATGCTGGCCCTTGTTGTCACCGACGCCGCGCGCATAGAGGCGGCCATCCCGGATCGTCGGCTCGAAGGGCGGCGAGACCCATTTGTCGAGCGGATCCGGCGGTTGCACGTCGTAATGGCCGTAGAGCAGCACGGTCGGCTTGCCCGGCGCTTTCTCCCAGCGCGCGACGACGACCGGATGACCCTCGGTCGGGATCAGGCTGGTCTCGAGGCCGATCTCGGTCAACATGTCGACCAGCAGGACGCCGACCTCGGCAATGCCGATGTTCTCGGCGCTGATGCTGGGATGGCGCAGATAGGCGATGAGCCGGTCGAGAAAGGCGCTGCGGTTCGACTCGATATGATCGAAGACCGCGGCGAGTGCGTCTGGGGAAGCCATAGCCAATGCCTGAGAGGAGAGGAATCCGTGCCGCCCGCCGGGCGGGGGCGCAAGCGGCGGCCGTGCGGCCACCGAGGGCAGCCTAGCCGCGGGGCCTGTGGCGCTCAAGCGCGGGCAGGGCTGTCGCGGCGACTGGCCGCCCTGCAATTTTCGCTGGGCATCATGTGGCTTGTATTGTTCCTGTTTTGTTCTATTATGGGATATGCAACTCGTTCTCGACCTCGACGGTGGGCGAGAGTTTCGACCGCGAGAAGGTCGCCGCCCGCCCCGGTATTTCTTCGCGCTCCTTCCCGATGCGGAGGTCGAACCGCAGATTCACGGATTGGCGCAAGCTCTGCACGATCGGCTTCGCCCCATGAAGCTGCCGCGTGGCTTGGGCAAATACCATGTGACATTACGGGCAATTGCTGTTCCCGATGGGCCGTTCGGGCAGAACATCACGATGGCGCGGAGAGTGGCAGCGGCGATCCGGAAGTCGTCATTCGCCGTGAAATTCGATCAAGCCGCGAGTTTTGGGAAGCCGCCAAAATATGCGTTCTCGCTGATGACGCGGGAGGATCTGCCGGGAGCCAATGGCTTGTCCGCTGCGCTCCTCGATGCCTTGCGGCACGCCGGACTCAAGGTCGATGGATCGAGCTTCACGCCGCATGTCACGCTCTTCTACGACCGGAATCTTCGAGAGCCCGTCGATGTGCCTGAACTGCGCTGGCAGGTGCGCGAATTCGTCCTGATCGAGAGCATCGATCGCCAGCCCTACCAGATTCTGGGCTCCTGGCCGCTCGGCTGAACTCCATGCAGTCGTGCAAGGCCGGTTTGCGGCAATCGGGCTCTCGCGGCGTTGCTTTGGGCGCGGCCGGCTCTATCGTCTCCGGCCGAAGCCTCATCCGATTCAGACGGAGCCTCTCATGGCCGATTTATCCGCTTTCCCGATCACCCGGCGCTGGCCCGCCGCGCATCCCGACCGCATCCAGCTCTATTCGCTGCCGACGCCGAACGGCGTGAAGGTCTCGATCGCGCTGGAAGAGCTGGAGCTGCCCTACGAGCCGCATCTCATCGATATCGGCAAGAACGAGACCTGGGGCCCGGAATTCCTGTCGCTGAACCCGAACGGCAAGATCCCCGCGATCATCGATCCCAACGGTCCCGGCGGAAAGCCGATGGGCCTGTGGGAATCCGGCGCGATCCTGCTCTATCTCGCCGAGAAGACCGGCAAGCTCCTGCCCAAGGACGCCGCCGCCCGCTACGAGACCATCCAATGGGTGTTCTTCCAGATGGCGGCGATCGGCCCGATGTTCGGCCAGCTCGGCTTCTTCCATAAGTTCGCCGGCCGCGAATACGAGGACAAGCGCCCGCGCGACCGCTATGCCAACGAGAGCAAGCGCCTGCTCGGCGTGTTGGAAGATCGGCTCGCGAGCCGGACCTGGATCATGGGCGACGAGTACAGCATCGCCGATATCGCGATCCTCGGCTGGGTGCGCAATCTCGTCGGGTTCTATGGGGCGGGCGAGCTCGTCGACTATGCGAAGCTGACCAGCGTGCCGATCTGGCTGGAGCGGTGCCTGTCGCGCCCGGCCGTGCAGCGCGGCCTCGACAGCCCGAAGCGCCCGGCCTGAGAGGTTCGCGACGTGGCTATCACGATCTACGGCATTAAGAACTGCGATACGATGAAGAAGGCACGCGCCTGGCTCAATGGCCATGGCGTTGCCGTCGCGTTCCATGACTACAAGGCGAGCGGCATCGACAAGGCCTCGCTGGAGCGCTGGGTCGAGGAGCACGGCTGGGAGACGGTGCTGAACCGCGCCGGCACCACCTTCCGCGCGCTCCCCGATGCCGAGAAGCAGGGGCTCGATGCGCATAAGGCGATCGCGCTGATGCTGGCGCAGCCCTCGATGATCAAGCGGCCGGTGCTCGACCTCGGCAAGGGCAAGACGATCGTCGGCTTCAAGCCCGAAATCTACGAGGCGGCGGTGGCCGGGAAGTAGAGGAAACGGGTCATCCCGGACAAGCCGCAAAGCGGCGCCGATCCGGGATCCATGCCTGAGCCTCTCCGATGAAGGTTCCGGCATGAATCCCGGGTCTCCCTGCGGTCGCCCGGGATGACCACGCGATTTGGACCGACGTGAGCAACGCATGGCTCATCCGGCGCGCGGATCTCTTCCCTAAACCCGCGCGCTGCTCTACCTCGCAGGCCATGACCGTTCAGCCCCATCCCGCGCAGCCCGAGATCGCTGCCACTCCCGAATTCACCTTCAAAGTCGCCGCCCGCGACGGTGCCGCGCGCACCGGCGCGATCAGCATGCCGCGCGGCGTCATCCGCACGCCGGCCTTCATGCCGGTCGGCACCGCCGCGACCGTGAAGGGCATGTATCCCGATCAGGTGAGGGCGCTCGGCGCCGATGTCGTGCTCGGCAACACCTACCATCTGATGCTGCGTCCCGGCGCCGAGCGCGTCGCCCGGCTCGGTGGCCTGCACAAGTTCATGAATTGGCCGCACCCGATCCTGACCGATTCCGGCGGTTTCCAGGTGATGTCGCTGTCGCAGCTCCGCAAGCTGACCGAGGATGGCGTGACCTTCCGCTCGCATATCGACGGCTCGAAGCATGTGCTGACGCCGGAGCGCTCGGTCGAGATCCAGAACCTGCTCGGCTCGGATATCGTGATGCAGCTCGACGAATGCGTGGCGCTGCCCTGCGAGGAGAAGGTGGCGGAGAAGGCGATGCGCCTGTCGCTACGCTGGGCCGAGCGCTGCAAGACGGCGTTCGGCGACCATCCGGGGCGCGCGCTGTTCGGCATCGTGCAGGGTGGGGACGTGCCACATCTGCGCGTCGAGAGCGCGCGCGAACTCGCCGCCATGGACCTCAAGGGCTATGCCGTCGGCGGGCTTGCGGTCGGCGAGCCGCAGGACGTGATGCTGGCGATGATCGAGGCGGTCGAGCCGCATCTGCCGCAGGAGAAGCCGCGCTACCTGATGGGCGTCGGCACGCCCGACGACATCGTGAAATCGGTGGCGCGCGGCATCGACATGTTCGACTGCGTGATGCCAACGCGCGCCGGCCGCCATGGCCAGATCTTCACCCGCTTCGGCCGGATGAACCTGAAGAACGCCAAGCATGCCGAAGACCCGCGCCCGATCGACGAGCAATCCTCCTGCCCGGCCGCCAACAGCTGGTCGCGCGCCTATCTGCACCATCTCGTCAAGGCCGAGGAGATGCTCGGCAAGATGCTGCTGACCTGGGTGAACCTCGCCTATTACCAGGACCTGATGGCGGGCTTGCGCGCGGCCATCGCCGCCGGGCGGCTCGATGATTTCATCGCCGAGACCCGCGAAGGTTGGGAAAGGGGCGAGCCGGCTTGAGCACGGGCCTCGCCCTGCTGCCTCTCAAGATGGCGCTCGCGGCCTCGGTGGTCGTGAGCTGTTCCATGCTGGCCGAGCGCGCCGGGCCCTTGCTGGCGGCGATGATCGCGACGCTGCCGATCTCGCTCGGGCCGGTCCTCGTCTTCCTGGCGCTCGACCATGGCCCCGACTTCATCGCGGGGGCTGCGCTCGGCACGATGAACGCCAATGCGACCCATGCCAGCTTCGTGCTGAGCTATGTGCTGCTCGCCCAGCGCCATGGCGTGGCCGTTTCCCTCGGAGGGGCGCTAGCGATCTGGACGGTGCTGTTGCTGGTTCTTCGCAGCATGGCCCTGTCAGTGCTTCCGCTCACGGTGCTGACGGTGCTTGCCCTGTCGGCCGTGCATGTGCTCGTGCGGCCTTATCTCAAGGTGCGCGCAAGACCGCCCGCCGGGATCTCGCGCTATGCCATCCCGATCCGCGCGACCTGCGTTGCTGTGCTGGTTGGTATCGTGACCGGCCTCAGCGAGCACGTCGGGCCGCAATGGTCCGGCATTCTCGCCGGCCTGCCGATCATCCTGTCGAGCCTGATCATCATCCTGCATATGCGGGCCGGTGGGCCGGCGGCAGCAGCGGTCATCGGCAGCAGCGCGCTGGGATTGCTCGGGGCCGGGCTGGGGCTCGCGGCGGTGCATCTCGCCGCCGTGCCCTGGGGATCATGGACGGCGCTGGGGCTGGGGCTCGCCATTTGCGTGGGCTGGAACCTGATCCTGCTCGGCCTGGCGCGCCGGGCGGCGCCATGACGCGACGAACAGGCCGCCGATGATCAGCACGATGCCCATCCATTGCAAGGCGGCCGGCCATTCGCCCAGCACCGGGATCGCCAGCGCCGTGCCGGTGACGGGGATCAATGGCGGAAAGCGCCCGACGACGGCGGCGCCCAGCACATGTGCCGCGCGGCCCCAGAGCCAGAGCCCGACGATCATGTTCAACACGCCCTGGTAAAAGCCCTGGAAGGCGAAGACCGTCCAATGCGCGCCGAACCCGTGGTGGAAGAAGGCGAAGTAGAACGGCAGATAGGCAAGCGACAAAACCGCGACGATCGCTGCTGCATGCAGCCCCTCGATCCGCCAGCGCTGGATCATCAGCGGATAGAAGCCCCAGAGCAGGCCGCAGCAGAAGAACATCAGATCGCCTGTCAGCGTGCCGTGGCCGCCGCTCGAACCGGCGATGGCGAGGCAGGCGAGCCCGGCCAACATTCCCGCCGTTCCGATCATGAGATTGCGCGTGATCGCGGCTCCGAACATCACCACGCTGCCGACGATGCCGATCATCGTCACGGTGCCGGGCGTGATGGTGGCTCCGTGAGCGGCCGGAGCCAAGCTCAAGCCCGTCAGCATCAGGAAGCTCATCGGGAAGCCGCTGGAGACGAGCAGGAAAAGGCCGCGCCCCCAGCCGACGCTGCTGCAATTCACCAATCCGCGGCTCAGAAAGAGCGGCAGTAGCAGCAGGCCCGAGGTTCCGAAGCGGACGGCCATCATGTCGTGGGCGGTCATGCCGTGCAGCACCGCGTAACGGCTGACGACGAAGTTGGAACCGAAGACCAGGACGCTGAACACCATACCGGCAATGGCCAGCCAGCGGCGCCGGCTCTGCTCTTGCTGGTGCAGCAGGGGATTGGCGATGCGCTGATCCATGCGCCGCCATAGCGCGGATTGCCTGGCAGCCGTTACCGGGCCTTTTGCATGGCGCCCGCGCGTGGGGCGGCAGACCGCATTTGCGCCCCGTTTCGGCCCCGCTGGTGCCCAGAGGCGCCGGCTTCCTTGCAAGCGCTAGATGGAAGGGGCGCAGCGATGCGGAGCGCAACAGATGTCGACAGAGTCTGATTTTCCCGCGCCGGCCACCATGGCGGCGCGGTTGGGGAGCCATCTTCTGCTCTCCCTGGGGATCGCCATGGCAAGCACAATGCTCGTGGCTCTCCCGGCCCTGCTATCCGGTACAGCGTCCGATCGGGCCAAGCCGCCCAGCCTGACCTTGCTGCGCGACGGCAAGATCGCCGATCGCCTCGCGGAGGCCGGGCTGACCGGCGGCGAGGAAGTTGCGGCCGCGGGCCCGCTTCTGCCTGCCGCGCTGGCGATGCCGCTATCGCTGGCCTGGCCGGAGCAGGGGGATTGGACGCCGCCGCGAACGGTTGCGCAGCCCAAGACGCCAGCAGCGAGCGGAACCGTCGCGCTGCCGCCGCGCCGTCTCGCGGTGCTCTCCGAGAAGAAGGGGCAGGCGACGGGTGCGCCCTTGGTGATCCTGCCGCCCGCAGCCTTGCAGCCGATGCCGGCGGCAGAAGCGTCGGACGGCGACGGCGCCGATTCCTCCCTGCGGCAGTTCGTCGTCGCGCCGGCGATGAAGCTCGTCGATGCGATGTCCGGTGCTGCCGGCAGCGTGCAGGCAGCAGGATCCCGGACCCTGACGCAAGCGAATGGCCTGCTGCCGCGCTGGTGAGCGCGGCAGTTTGCGTTTGGATCAGGCCAGCGCCTTCAGCGCAGAGCGGCCGGCATAGTTCGCCTGCGCGCCGAGCTCTTCCTCGATGCGCAGGAGCTGGTTGTACTTGGCCGTCCGGTCCGAGCGGGCGAGCGAGCCGGTCTTGATCTGCCCGCAATTGGTGGCGACGGCGAGGTCGGCAATCGTCGAATCCTCGGTCTCGCCCGAGCGATGCGACATCACGGCGGTGTAGCCGGCGCGCTGCGCCATCTCGACGGCGGCGAGCGTCTCGGTCAGCGAGCCGATCTGGTTGACCTTGACCAGGATCGAGTTCGCCGTCTTCGTCTTGATGCCCTGCGACAGGCGCGTGACATTGGTGACGAAGAGATCGTCGCCGACGAGCTGGCACTTCGAGCCGACGAGATCGGTCAGTGCCTTCCAGCCCTCCCAGTCATCCTCGGCCATGCCGTCCTCGATCGAGACGATCGGGTAGTTGCCGACGAGCTTGGCGAGATACTTGGCCTGGGCCTTCGGATCGCGCGTCTTGCGCTCGCCCTCGTAGACGTAGGAGCCGTCCTTGAAGAACTCGGTCGCGGCGCAGTCGAGCGCCAGCGCGACGTCCTGGCCCGGCTTGTAGCCGGCGGTCTCGATCGCCTGCATGACGAAGTCGAGCGCGGCCTCGGCCGACTTGATGTTCGGGGCGAAGCCGCCCTCGTCGCCGACATTGGTGTTGTGGCCGGCGTCGTGCAGCTTCTTCTTCAGGGTGTGGAAGATCTCCGCGCCCATGCGCAGGCCTTCGGCGAAGGAGGGCGCGCCGATCGGCATGACCATGAATTCCTGGAAGTCGATCGGGTTGTCGGCATGGGCGCCGCCATTGACGATGTTCATCATCGGCACGGGCAGGACGCGGGCCGAGGTGCCGCCGACATAGCGGTAGAGCGGCAGGCCTGAGGCCTCGGCCGCGGCCTTGGCGACGGCGAGCGAAACGCCGAGGATGGCATTGGCGCCGAGCTTCGACTTGTTGGGGGTGCCGTCGAGATCGATCATCACCTGGTCGATCGCGGTCTGGTCTTCGGCGTCCATGGCGACGATCGCCTCGGCGATGGCGACGTTCACCGATTCCACGGCCTTGAGCACGCCCTTGCCGAGATAGCGCGACTTGTCGCCGTCACGCAGTTCCACCGCCTCATGCGCGCCGGTGGAGGCGCCGGAGGGAACGGCGGCGCGGCCCATCGAGCCGTCTTCCAGCACGACATCGACCTCGACCGTCGGGTTGCCGCGGGAATCGAGAATCTGGCGTCCGATGATGTCGATGATCGCGGTCATGGCAGGCTCCGGGAGAGGCGGGGCGGAATGGATAGGGCGCTTCTAGCCAACAGCCTGCCGCGGGGAAAGCCTCAATCCGCGGGCGCGTGATGACGAGTGGCCGCCCGGTGGCGCGGCGCTTGCGGATTGTCGGGACATTCAGACGCTTCGTCCCATCGGAAAACGATCATGTCCCAGACCATGTCTACGCGCCGCCGGCCTTCACTCACCTCTGTCCTGTTCTGGTCCGGTCTCACCGTCCTGTGGTGGGCGGGCCTTTGCCTCTTCGCGGGACGGCCGGTCTGGTTCTGGTAACTTCTCCGCCTCGTCGGGCAGGGCGATATAGCTGCCGAGCAGGAAGCCGGCCTGCAGCGCGAAGAGATAGCCGATCCAGACGAGAACGACGAAGAGGCCGAACTCGCCGCGGATGATCCATGTCGGGAAGGCGATAAGGGTGACCGCGGTGCTGGCCAGGACAATCGCCGGATAGCCATGGGACAGGCCGATCAGCAGGCCTATCAGGAATAATATGCCGGCGATGATCATGCGGTTCGGTCTAGGCTTCTAATTTCGAGTAATCGAAGTAGAGCGTACCGACCAATCGCGCAAACAAGCGTGTGGAAGAACAAGAAATATTTAAGAAAACCTCCGGTCTAATTGTATTAAATTTTATCCTTTCAATTTGTAATTTATTTTCGGGTCGCGGGCCGGCTGCTGTTCTGCGTCCCTGCCTATCGAGCCGGCCCGCATTCCTTCTCCTACGCCGGTGCCGAGGGCGCAGTTCCCATCCCGGCTGCAGATGCTCTAGAACCCCGCCTAAATGCAGGAGCATCCCATGACCATCGACGCCTCGACCTTGCAGCTCGGCCAGAGCAGCGCCTTGCCCGCTTCGCCGGAGGAGGCCCGGCTCGACCGCGTGCCCAATCCGCATGCCGGCACGCACTACCTAGCCCGCTTCACCTGCCCGGAATTCACCTCGATCTGCCCGGTCACCGGCCAGCCCGATTTCGGCATCCTCGTCATCGACTACCTGCCGGGGAAATGGCTGGTGGAGTCGAAGTCGCTGAAGCTCTATCTCGGCTCGTTCCGCAACCACGGCGCCTTCCACGAGGATTGCACCGTCGGCATCGGCAAGCGGCTGGTCGATCTGCTGGAGCCGGAATGGTTCCGCATCGGCGGCTACTGGTACCCGCGCGGCGGCATCCCGATCGACGTGTTCTGGCAGACCGGCGAGCCGCCGAAGGGGCTGTGGCTGCCGGACCAGGGCGTCGCGCCCTATCGCGGGCGGTGAGCTTCCGCCGCGCCGAGCATCGGCAGGATTCGCGGTGCGGCAAAGCCAAGCAGCCCGATCCCGACGGCAAAAAGGGTGACGGCCCCGGTCGTGCCGAACACGTGAAGCGCGGTGCCCATCAGCACGGGGCCGAGCGCATGACCGGCAAACAGCGAGCAGGCGAAGAGCGAGACCGCCGAGCCGCGGGCGCCGGGCGCGAGTTCGGTGGCCTGGGCCTGGAACGTGCCGTGCATCAGGAAGAAGCCGAAGCCGTTGACCACGAAGAAAAGCACGGCGCTCCACCACGGCAGGAAGGGCAGCGCGAACAGCCCATAGCCGATCGCCATCAGAACGCCGCCGACGACCGGCATGCGCGCAGGGCCGATCCGATCGACCAGGATCCGGGTCGAGAGGCCGTAGATCAGCCCGCCGATGCCCGTTCCCGCGATGACCAGCCCGGCAAGCGACGGACCGATCCCGGCCCGCTCCTGCAGGATCGCGGCGATGAAGGGAGGCATGCCGAAGATCAGGCTGCCCTCGGTGATCACCAGCGCATAGAGAAGCTTCGAGCGCGGATTCGAGAAGACGGCCGCGTAACTGGCGATCGCTCCCCCCAGGGTCGGACGACGGCGCACCGCATCGGCGCGCGGCCGCATCGTCAGGCTCAGCATCAGGAAGGCGAGCGCGGCAATGCCGGCGGCCATCAGGAAGACGCCGCGCCAGCCGAGATATTCGGCGATCACGCCGGAACAGGCGGCGCCCGCCATCTGGCCGAAGATCATGATGACGGTGAAGCGGCCGAGCGTGATCTGGCGCTGGGCCATGGTCGCGCGATCACCAATCGCCGCCATCGCGATCGGGATTATTCCGCCGGCGACGATGCCGCTGGCGGCGCGCAGCGCAAGCAAGATCTCGAAGCTCGGCGCGAAAGAGCAGGCGGCAGACAGCAGGACCAGAAGGGCGAGGCAGCTGCCGATCGTGCGGATCTTGCCGATCGCGTCGGCGATGGGGCCGAGGATCGGCTGCCCGAACGCGTATGAGAAGGAGAACGCCGTCGCCATCGCAGCGACCTGCGCGATAGAGCGGGTAAAATGCTCGGCGAGCGTCGGCACCAGCGGATCGATGAGCCGCATGGTGAAGGTCGAGGCGAAGCCGCAGGTCCCCAGGACGAGGACGAGCGTTCTGAGCGATGTCGCCGAAGGGTCTGCCGGCGAAGCGGGTTCAGACATAGGCGACCGCCGCCGGGGCGGTGCGCGACTTGGCCAGGCGGTCGAAGCCCTGAAGCTCGGCGATCAAGCCCTTGAACTCGGAGAGCGGCACCATGTTGGGGCCGTCGGAAGGTGCCTTGTCGGGATCGGGGTGGGTCTCGATGAAGAGGCCGGCGACACCGACCGCGACCGCGGCACGCGACAAAACCGGCACGAATTCGCGCTGGCCGCCGGTGGAGGCGCCCTGGCCGCCGGGCTGTTGCACCGAATGCGTGGCGTCGAAGATCACGGGGGCGCCGATCTCGGCCATGGTCGGCAGGGCCCGCATATCGGAGACCAGCGTGTTGTAGCCGAAGGAGGCGCCGCGCTCGGTCAGCATCACGTTCGGATTGCCGCTCTCGGTCACCTTCGCCGCGACATTGACCATGTCCCAGGGTGCGAGGAACTGGCCCTTCTTGACGTTGACGGCGCGGCCGGTCTTGGCGGCGGCGACGAGCAGGTCGGTCTGGCGGCAGAGGAAGGCCGGGATCTGGAGGATGTCGACGACCTCGGCCACCGGCGCGCACTGGTCGGCCTCGTGGACGTCGGTCACGACCGGCAGGCCCGTGCGCTCGCGGATTTCGGCATAGACGGGGAGGCCAGCCTTCATCCCCATGCCGCGGGCGCCCTTGACGCTGGTGCGATTGGCCTTGTCGAATGAGGCCTTGAAGACGAGGCCGATGTTCAGTTCCGCTGCGATCTCCTTGAGCGCCAGCGCGCATTCGAGCGCGTGGTCGCGGCTTTCCATCTGACAGGGGCCGGCGATCAGGGCGAGCGGCAGCGCATTGCCGAAGCGCACGGGGCGGGCGAGATCTCCGCCGATGGTCACGATGGCGTTGGGAGTCATGGCGGCGTCCTTGTCCAGCGGGCCGCCGGGCTTATGTCCGGTAGCCCTGCCGGGTCAAGTCAGAGGTGCCCCTGCCGGGAGCGGGTCGGCCATGTTCGTTGCGAACAGACTGGCGAAGCAGGAGCGAGGTCTGTAAATTCGCAAGTGAAGCACTATCTCGGTTGTCGATGCAGGATCGGATGTGGATACGGCGCGGACGGGAATGATGCAGTCAGGCCAGGGCAGAGCAAGGCAGGCCGGGCGTTCGGTGCACGCCAGCGACGGGCTGGTTATGGCCGCGCTGGAGATGGCCGACCGCCCCAAGCGCACGCAGCCGCCGACCGATGGCGGGGGGCGCGAGGGCAGTGGCACGGCCGTCCTCACCCGGACGCGGACACGCAAGCCCAATCTCTACCGTGTCCTGCTGCTCAATGACGACTACACCCCGATGGAGTTCGTCGTTCACGTTCTGGAGCGGTTCTTCAACAAGGACCGTGCCGAAGCCACGCAAATCATGATGCATGTGCATCAGAACGGCGTCGGCGAATGCGGCGTCTTTACCTACGAAGTCGCCGAGACCAAGGTTACGCTCGTCATGGATCTGGCGCGCAAGCACATGCATCCGCTGCAATGCGTGATGGAGAAGAAGTAGTCTTGGGTCATCTAGTTCTTTTGGAAATCAGATAGGAGCGCGCCCCTTGCCGAGTTTCTCGCGCAGTCTCGAACAGGCGCTTCACCGGGCTCTGGCTCTGGCCAATGAGCGCCGTCACGAATACGCCACCCTCGAACACCTGCTGCTCGCCCTGGTCGACGACCAGGACGCGGCCGCGGTGATGCGCGCCTGCAGCGTCGATCTCGACCTGCTCAGGCGCAACCTCGTCGATTATATCGACGCGGAATTGACCAATCTCGTCACCGACGGACGTGACGATTCCAAGCCGACCGCCGGCTTCCAGCGCGTCATCCAGCGCGCGGTGATCCATGTCCAGTCCTCGGGCCGCGAGGAGGTGACCGGCGCCAATGTGCTCGTCGCGATGTTCGCCGAGCGCGAGAGCCATGCCGCCTATTTCCTGCAGGAGCAGGACATGACCCGCTACGACGCGGTCAACTATATCAGCCACGGCATCGCCAAGCGCCCCGGCGCGAGCGAGAGCCGGCCTGTCCGTGGCACGGAGGAGGAGGGCGAGCCGCAGCGCGAGCAGCGCTCCGAGCAGGGCCAGAGCGAGGACAAGGACAAGAAGAAAAAGGAAAGCGCGCTCGACGCTTACTGCGTCAACCTCAACCGCAAGGCGAGGGACGGTCGCATCGACCCGCTGATCGGCCGCGAGGCCGAGGTCCAGCGCACGATCCAGATCCTCTGCCGGCGCCAGAAGAACAATCCGCTGCTGGTCGGCGACCCCGGCGTCGGCAAGACCGCGATCGCCGAGGGGCTCGCCCTCAAGATCACGCGCGGCGAGGTGCCGGAGGTGCTGGAGGACGCAACCGTCTTCTCGCTCGACATGGGCACGCTGCTCGCCGGCACGCGCTATCGCGGCGATTTCGAAGAGCGCCTCAAGCAGGTGATGAAGGAGATCGAGCAGCACCCCAAGGCGATCATGTTCATCGACGAGATCCATACGGTGATCGGCGCCGGTGCGACCTCGGGCGGCGCGATGGACGCCTCGAACCTGCTCAAGCCTGCGCTGGCCTCGGGCACGCTGCGCTGCATCGGCTCGACCACCTACAAGGAATACCGCCAGTATTTCGAGAAGGACCGGGCGCTGGTGCGCCGTTTCCAGAAGATCGACGTCAACGAGCCGTCGGTTCCGGACACGATCGAGATCCTGAAGGGGCTGAAGCCCTATTTCGAGGAGTTCCACAAGCTGCGCTACACCAACGACGCCATCAAGGCGGCGGTGGAGCTCTCGGCCCGCTACATCCATGACCGCAAGCTGCCGGACAAGGCGATCGACGTGATCGACGAGACCGGCGCCTCGCAGATGCTGGTGACCGAGTCCAAGCGCAAGAAGACGATCGGCGTCAAGGAGATCGAGGCGGCGATCGCGACCATGGCGCGCATCCCGGCCAAGACCGTCTCCAAGGACGATGCCGAGGTGCTGCGCAATCTCGAGACGACGCTGAAGCGCACGGTCTACGGGCAGGAGAAGGCGATCGAGGCCCTGTCCTCCTCGATCAAGCTCGCCCGCGCGGGCCTGCGCGACGGCGAGAAGCCGATCGGCTGCTATCTCTTCGCCGGCCCGACCGGCGTCGGCAAGACCGAGGTCGCGCGCCAGCTCGCCTCCTCGCTCGGCGTCGAGCTGATCCGCTTCGACATGTCGGAATACATGGAGCGCCACACCGTCTCGCGATTGATCGGCGCGCCTCCGGGCTATGTCGGCTTCGACCAGGGCGGTCTGCTGACCGACCAGATCGACCAGCATCCGCATAGCGTGCTGCTGCTGGACGAGATCGAGAAGGCCCATCCCGACCTGTTCAACATCCTGCTGCAGGTGATGGACCACGGTAAGCTGACCGACAACAACGGCAAGCAGGTCGATTTCAGGAACGTCATCCTGATCATGACGACCAATGCCGGCGCTGCGGACATGGCCCGCAACGCCTATGGCTTCACCCGCACCAAGCGCGAGGGCGACGATACCGAGGCGATCAACAAGCTGTTCGCGCCGGAATTCCGCAACCGGCTCGACGCGGTCATCTCCTTCGGCCATCTGCCGAAGACGGTGGTTGCCCGCGTCGTCGACAAGTTCGTGCTCCAGCTCGAGGCGCAGCTCGCCGACCGCAACGTCACGATCGAGCTCTCGGACGAGGCGCGCGAATGGCTGGTCGAGAACGGCTATGACGAGGCGATGGGCGCCCGCCCGATGGCCCGCCTGATCCAGCAGACGATCAAGACCCCGCTCGCCGACGAGGTGCTGTTCGGGCGCCTGAAGAACGGCGGGGCCGTGAAGGTCGTCGTGGTCCAGTCCGAAACCGGCATCAAGGTGCTCGGCCTCGAGTTCCCCGACGGGCCCGCCAAGCCGAAGCCGGAGAAGGATGTCGAGGCTGCGACCGCCAGGCGAGCGCCGAAATCGCGCACGAAGGCTGCGACAAGCGGCAAATCGACCAAGACTCCGCCGCGGCGAGCGCCTAAAGGTGACGGCGCTCCCGATGGAGCGGGTGGCGCGCCGAAGGCCTCGACCAAGGGCGTCCGCACCGTGCCGAAGGTTCCGCTGACGAAGGCATAGGAACGTGTTGTTCAAACGAAAGACCGCGAGCCTCGCCGCCGAAAGCGGCGAGGCGGTTCAGGAGGCCCCGGCCGCGCCCGCAGCGCCGGCGCGGCCGAAAAAGGAAAAGCTCGGCTGGTTCGAGAAGCGGGACCGGCGTCGGCGGCGGCGCAAGATCTTCGAGGAAGTGCTGGGCTGGATCCTGGTGCCGGCTTTCGTCTATCTGATCTATCTCGGCGTCCAGTCGATCGGCGGCATTCCCAAGGAGCTGATCGATTTCGGCAACGAACTCATCGCCATGGCGATGAAGGGCGGCAAGGGCTGAGGGCTTCTTTGCGCTTTGTCAGGCACGCTACGGCTACCCCCTGACCCGCGAGGAACCCTTTCCCGTCGGGAGAGGGGTTCCCCGCGTCTGCTTGTTTGGCTTGGTGCTTGCTCGTTCCAGCCACTCCTTGCAACAACCGCAGGGCGGGCCGGCTTATCGGTGCCTAGGCAAGCGCCGTGTGCATGGACATAGAGAAAAGGCCCAGCACTCACTCGGGCCGCAACCCTATCGAGTCCATCCTGCCCCGATGACCTCATGAGCGTATCTGCCGACTGGAGCTGGCGGCGCGTCGCGCTGGCCGGCATGCGCGATGCGCTGATGCTGCCGGCCTGGATCGTCGGCTTCGGCTTGATCGGCATCGGCTCGCTCGCCCGCGACGTCGGCTATCCCGTCGATGTCGCCGTGCTCTCGACCATCCTGGTGTGGGCCGGCCCCTCGCAGGTTCTCTTCTTCGCTTCGATCGCCGCCGGCGCAGCCTGGAGCGCCATCGTGATCGCGATCGCCTTCGCCTCGCTGCGTTTCCTGCCGATGACGATGGCGATCCTGCCGCTGCTGCGCCGGCCCGGCCAAAGTGTCTGGCAGCAGCTCGTCCTTGCGCATTACGTTGCCGTCACCGCCTGGAGCGAAGGCCTGCGGCGCTTGCCCGGCATCGCCCCGCATCAGCGCGTCGCCTATTTCCTCGGCTTCGCCAATACCTGCATGGCGGTGAGCTCGATCGGCACCTTCGCGGGCTACTACCTGCTCGGCGCGCTGCCGGTTCCCTTCGCGGCGGGGCTGCTCTGTCTCACGCCGATGTTCTTCCTGATCTCGCTGCTTGCGGGCCTGCGCCATCGCGGCGATGCGGCGGCGCTCATTCTCGGGCTGATGTTCGCACCGATCTCCGCGCGCTTCATCGGGGGCGGATTCGACCTGATCGTTGCCGGGCTCATCGCAGGAAGCCTGGCCTTCCTCATCGGACGGACGCGGACGCCGGCATGACCCAGCCGATCGCCATGCTCGACGGGCCGCTCTGGCCCTATCTCGCTCTGATGCTCTTCGCCGTCTTGCCCACGGAGATCTGGCGCTGGCTGGCGGTCGGCTTCGCGCGCGGGCTCGCCAATGATTCGCCACTGCTCGAGTGGGTGAGGGCGGTGGCGACCGCGCTGCTCGCGGGCATCGTCGCCAAGCTGATCGTCTCGCCCCCCGGCGTGCTCGCGACGGCTCCGGCCTGGGTCCGTGTGGCGGCTCTGGCGGCCGCGGCTGCCGTGATGCTGTTCGACAAGCGCCGGATGATGCTCGCGGTGCTTGCCGGCGAGACCGTCCTGATCGGGGGCGTCTGGCTGTTTGCGAGCTAGCGACTACGCTTGTCATTCCGGGTTCTTCGCTGCGCGAAGCCCCGGAATGACAAAGGTCCGGGTCAGGAATGATCTGGCAATGGGCGTTGCCGCCTACGTTTCCGTCAGCAGCCGCCGGACATGGCCGAGCTTGTCGGGGTTGCGGAGGATGTAGATCGCGGTCACTGCCCCGTCGCGGATGTCGAGAGCCATCGCCTGTACGGTTTCGCCGCGCTCCAAGCTGATGCAGCCGGGCAGGCCGTTGATCATCACGAATTCATAGCGTGTAGTCGGACGACCCTCCTGCTCGGCATGGCGACTGATGCCGGCGAAGAAGCGGCCGATCTTATCGCTGCCGAAGATCGGGTTGAGCACCGAATTGACCTTGCCGCCGCCATCGGCACGCAGGATCGCCTCCTGAGCGAGCATGCCCTTCAGGATCGTCGCGTCGGTGCTGTGAGCGGCCTGGAAAAAGGCCTCGGCATAGCGCTGGGCTTCGTCGGGCGAGAGCGGATGGCGCGGGCCATCCTCCTCCCGCGCGTGGCGACGCGCCCGGGAGACGAGCTGGCGGCAGGCGGCCTCGCTACGCCCGAGCGTTTCCGCGATTTCGCTGAACGGCAGGTCGAAGACGTCGTGCAGCAGGAAGGCGGCACGCTCCAGCGGCGAGAGCCGTTCCAGCGCGAGCTGGAGCGCATAGGGCACGTCGATCGCTTCGTCGGCACTGGGGGCGCTCCCGATGGCCTCGATCAAGGGCTCGGGCAGCCAGGCGCCGACATAGGTCTCGCGCTTCCGCCGCGCCGATTTCAGCAGGTCGAGGCAGAGCCGCGTCACCACCCGCCCGAGCCAGGCGCGCGGGTTGGCGACCGCCTCCGGGGTGGATTCGTGCCAGCGCAGCCAGGCGTCCTGCACCACATCCTCGGCATCGCTGAGCGAGCCGAGCATGCGGTAGGCGAGGCGGGTCAGATAGGACCGGTTGGCCTCGAAACCGGTCATCGATCCATGCGTCATGCAGTTCCGGCTGGCGCCGGCAGGGGATCAGGCCGCTTCGGCTTTCGGCGCCCTGTCGTTGGGATGGTGCGAACGGAACCCGACCGCGATCCGGTTCCAGGTGTTGATCGTGCCGATCAGCAGGGTGAGCTTCACCATCTCCTCCTCGCTGAAATGCCGCATCGCCTCCTCGTAGTCGGCATCCGGCGCGTGAGTCTGCGGCAGCAGCGTCAGCGCCTCGGTCCAGGCCAGGGCGGCGCGCTCGCGCGGGGTGTAAAGCGCCGATTCGTGCCATGCATTGAGCAGATAGAGCCGTGCCTCGCTCTCGCCCGCCTTGCGGGCATCGGCGGAATGCATGTGCAGGCAGAAGGCGCAGCCGTTGATCTGCGAAGCGCGCATCTTCACCAGCTCGATCAGGCTGTATTCAAGGCCGGAGTCCTTGATCGATTCCTCGAGTGCAAGCAGCGGCTTCACCGCTTCCGGGGCGGCCGTATAGGGGTTGAGGCGTTTGTTCACGGTCTTCTCCATCGGTTGATGACGACAAGACGAGGCAGCTCGCGCCGCTGTGACATGGTTCCTCAGATTTTTTTCAGGGCCTCGCGGATTTTCTCGGCATTGCTCGCGAGCACCTCGTTCTTCTCCATCGCGCCGGTATGCGGGCGCAGCGCCACGCCTTCGAAGCGCGGCATGACATGGACATGAAGATGGAACACGACCTGACCCCCGGCGGCTTCGTTGAACTGCTGGATGGTGACGCCCTCGGCCGAAAAAGCGGCCTTCACCGCCCGCGCCAGCTTCTGAGTGGTCAGTGCCACCGCCTTGAGCACATCGGCGGGGGCATCGAAGACGTTGCGGCAAGCCGTCTTCGGGATCACCAGCACATGGCCATCGGCGCGCGGCATGATGTCCATGATCGCGAGCGTCTCGGCATCCTCATAGACGGTATGGGAGGGCAGTTCGCCGCGCAGGATCTTGGCGAAGACGTTGGATGGATCATAGGCGGTCATGGCAGGTCCGGCAGGATCGAAAAACGGAAGGCGCA
The DNA here is from genome assembly GCA_039808685.1 of Allobosea sp. GTDB lineage: Bacteria > Pseudomonadota > Alphaproteobacteria > Rhizobiales > Beijerinckiaceae > Allobosea. The sequence goes on from JBDHTM010000044.1 coordinate 19,794, forward strand.
AGCTGCGGCGCGCGGGCCGGAGCGTCAAGGCCGCGGGCTGGCTGATGGCCCTGCCTCAGGCGCCGAGCGGCAGCACCGTCTCGACATGGGCGTCGAGCACGAGATCGTCCCGCGCACCCATCACCTGGAGCTCGCTCACGGTGAGGCCGAGCAAAGGCTTGTTCCACCAGCGTGAGATGATATCGGCCAGCGCGGCGGTTTCCTCGGCATCGAGATCCTCGGTGAGATTGTAGAGGCCAATCAACCAGAGATCGCCCGGTGCCCGGCCGAAGGCGGCCTGCACCTCCTGAAGCATGTTCCCGCTGCCGCGCTTCTCCGGATAGACCGGCAGATAGAGCCGGCCGCGATTGACGTTGCCGGAGAACAACCCGCGCAATTCCACCGTGAAAGGTTCGATCTTGCGCAGGGCTTCGCGGGTTTCCTTGGCAATGACCGGAGCCTCGGCCAGGCTGAGCGAGCCGCAGATTGTCGCATGCAGGCGATCCTGCCGTTTCGGCAGGATATCCCAGGCGATCTTCTTGGCGAAGGGCGCTGCTTTCAGTTCCGCCTCCAGCGCCAGGAAGGCCGCGGAGCTGCGCAAAGCCTCGTCCTCCACGGGCAGGACCAGCGAGTAGACCGTCGGGTGGCGGCCCATCTCGTAGAACTTGCCCTCGCGCCGGGCGATGATTCCGGAGTGCTCCGGCGCGACCAGAGGCAGGTGCGCCAGTCGGTAGCTTTCGTCGAGGGTCAGCGGCGTCGTGAGGTCGGTGAGGCTGCGTCGATAGCCGAGCTCGCTGTCTTCGCAGAAGATCTGAGCGGAGGCGGTGGTCGCGAGCGCGGCGTCAGTCATCGGTGGTGTCCGTCTTGCGGAAAGGGCTTTCGGCCGCGAGCGCTTCGCGCGCCGCCGCGATCTGCTCGCGCTCCTGCGCGAGATAGGAGGCGACGGGCCGGCGCAGGCCGGGATCGGCGATATGGTGCAGCGAGCGGGTGATGACGGGCCGGTAGCCGCGCGCGAGCTTGTGCTCGCCCTGCGCGCCGGCCTCGACGCGGGCGAGGCCGTGGGCGATCGCATAGTCGATGGCCTGGTGGTAGCAGACCTCGAAATGCAGGAAGGGGTGATCCTCGATACAGCCCCAGTTGCGGCCATAAAGCGTATTGGCGCCGCGGAAATTGATGGCGCCGGCGATATAGCGCCCGGCGCGCCTGGCCATCACCAGCACGATGCGCTCGCCCATCGCCGCGCCGACTGCCGAGAAGAACGCCCGGTTGAGATAGGGGCGGCCCCATTTGCGCGCGCCGGTATCCTTGTAGAACGAGAAGAAGTCGTCCCAGACCGCCTCGGTGAGGTCGTTGCCGGAGAGGACATCGATGGCGATCCCGGCGGCGAGCGCTTCGCGCCGCTCGCGCTTCAGCACCTTGCGCTTGCGCGAGGCCAGCGTCGCCAGGAAGTCGTCGTAAGTGCCGAACCCTTCGTTCTGCCAATGGAACTGTAGGTCGTTGCGCTCGCTATAGCCGGCCTGTTTCAGCGCGGCGATATCCGGCTCCTGTGCGAAGGTGACATGCACCGAGGAGGATTGGGTCTGCGCGCGCAAGGCCGCCAGCCCGCCGATCAGGGCGGCGCGTGCTTCGTCGGCGCGCGGCGTGTCTGCGACCAGCAGCCGTGGGCCCGTCGCCGGGGTGAAGGGCGCGGCGACCTGGAGCTTCGGGTAGTAGCGCCCGCCGGCCCGCTCGTAGGCGTCGGCCCAGCCATGGTCGAAGACATATTCGCCCTGGCTGTGGCTCTTCAGGAAGCTGGGGGCTGCGGCCAGGAGCCGGCCAGCTTCGTCCTCGACGAGGAGATAGGCCGGCGACCAGCCGGTGCGGCCGCCGATGCAGCGGCTGTCCTCCAGCGCCATGAGGAATTCATGGCTGACGAAGGGATTGTCCCGGTCAAGCGAGGAATCGTTCGCGGGAGAGGCGGGCACCGAAAGGGCGTCCGCCAGCGCGTGAGGATTGGCGCAGGCGTTCCATGCGCCTGCGGGGACGGCCTTGAGGGAGGTCGCGACACGAACGGTGAGATCGCCGTTCCCCGCTTCGCTCAAGGGCGAAAGCCCTCGAAGACCATCTGGTCGGCCATCGCCGCGGCCCGCCGCCGTTCTTCCGGCGTGCGCACCGTCCAGGTCATCAGCGGCAGGCCCAGCGCGTTGCGGCAGAGATAGGGCGCGGCGCTGTCGAGATCAGTGACCTTCCAGGAGAGGAAGTCCGGCCGGCTCTCGGTGAAGTGCAGGAGATTGGCGAGCGCATGCTTCCGCTCGGCCGAGAGCTTGTCGTAATCGCCGTAATCATAGGCATTCATCGCCACGATGCCGCGCGGAATCTCCGGCGCGAGCTCGCGCACGGCCGTCACGATATCCGGATCAAAGGACTTGATCACGATCGGGTGACCCCTATAGCGCGCGACCACTTCCACGGTTCGCTTTGTGAGCGTCAGATCGCCATCGAAGCGGCTCTTGATCTCGATCACGAGCGGAACGCGCCCGCCGATCAGGTCGAGGAAGGCCGAGAGCGTCAGGATGCGGTCGCTCGACCCCTTCAGCGTGATCGCGCCGAGCTCGGCCGCCTTGCGGGCAACGACGGCGCCCGTCTCGCCCGTCAGGCGATCGAGCACGAAATCATGGAACACGACCGCCTCGCCATCGGCGGTGAGCTGGACGTCGCATTCGATGCCGAAGCCACCGGCAATCGCGGCCGTGGCGGCGGAGGGGCTGTTCTCGATTACGCCGGCCGCGAGGTCATGCAGGCCGCGATGGGCGATCGGCCGCGCCACCAGCCAGCCCAGATCGGGCCGGCCGGCATCCTTGAACGCATCTGCGGACATCAGGCGATCTCGAACATCGCTTCGACCTCGACAGCGGCATCGGCCGGCAGTTCGGCGACGCCGATGGTCGAACGGGCATGGCGGCCCTTGTCGCCGAGCACCTCGACCATCAAGTCGGAGGCGCCGTTCATGATCGCCGGCAGTGCGGCGAAATGCGGGGCGGCATTGATGAAGCCGCCGAGGCGGACGCAGCGCGTAATGCGGCCGAGATCGCCGCCGAGCGCAGCCTTGGCCTGAGCCAACACGTTGATGGCGCAGAGGCGGGCGGCCTCCAGGCCGGCTTCGTTGAAGATCTCGGCGCCGAGCTTGCCCTTGTGCTTGTCCGCGAGCTTGCCGTCGAGCCCGAAGCAGAGCTGGCCCGAGATGATCAGCAGGTTGCCGGTGATCACATAGGGCACGTAGTTGGCGACCGGGGCGGCCGGGTTCGGCAAGGTAATGCCGAGTTCGGCGAGGCGGGTGTCGACGACGTTCATGAGCTTGGCTCCGCGAGCGAGGCAGGGTGCCTTCGGACCGGTCTTTCATGGCCGATGCCGGCGGCCCTCGCAAGCATCGCGGCATGCCCCGCGGGCAGGGCTGCTATAGCGCGAGGATAGGCGTCGGTTATCAGGCCCCATCCCTGGGCGCCGATCGGAGCCGGCGCGAGATATTTCAAGAGGTTGCTCTTTTCCCTTCATGACCCTCGTCATCCCGGACGGAGCGAAGCGGAGATCCGGGATCCATGCCGGAACCTCTATCGTGAGGGCTCCAGCGTGGATCCCGGGCCTCCCTCCGGTCGCCCGGGATGACCCGCGCCCTCTCGCTCCCCAATATCATGGCTTCCGCCATGTTTGCGCCATTGCCGCGATGCACCTAGATTTCGCAGAAGGCCATAACGGACAAGCGGCGCATGAACGGAACAGTCTCGAAGCTCGCAGCCCAGGCGAGCGGGGTTTTGGTGGGGGTGCTGGTCCTGGCCGCGGTGCCGGCCCTTGCGCAGGCTGCGGCGGAGCGGGTGGTGCTGGCGCCGCATCGCGCGGTCTACGACCTCGTGCTCGACAATGGCAAACCCTCCGGCAATATCGAGACGGCCAAGGGGCGCATCGCCTATGAGTTCACCGGCGATGCCTGCGAGGGCTATGCGCTCTCCTTCCGGCAGGTGACGCAGCTCGGCACCGAGGCTGGGCCGCGCCTGATCGATGCCCGCACGACCAGTTTCGAGGCCGGCGATGGTGTGAATTACCGGTTCAAGACTGAAAGCTCCACGGGCGGTGCCGCGCCGGACACCGTCGACGGTACTGCGCAGAAGAGCGGCGGCGGCTACGAGGTGAAGCTGCGCCAGCCCAAGGCCGAGACCTATCGCGAGGCCAGCGACGCCCTGTTCCCGAACGCGCAGATGAAGGCCGTGATCCAGGCCGCGCGCGCCGGCCAGAAGACGCTGAGCGTCAGGCTCTATGACGGCGCGAATTCCGGCAAGGAGGTCTATGACACGCTCTCGATCATCGGGAAGCGGATCGAGGCCGAGCCTTCCGAGAAGCCGCTGCAGCGCCCCGAATTCGAGAAGATGGCGCGCTGGCCGGTGACGATCTCCTATTTCAAGGCGGGTTCCGGCGAATCGACGCCGTCCTACAGCATTACCTTCGAGCTCTACGAGAACGGCGTCACGGGAGCGATCCGGCTCGACTACGGCACCTTCGCACTGCGTGGCACGCTCACGCGTCTGGATCTTCTTCCTCAGGAAGCTTGCGCGAAATAGCGGGCTCCGACGAGCGGCGCTGCGGCAGGCGCAGGCTCAGGCCCTTGCCGATCGCCTCGTCGCCGAAGCGGGCGCGCAGTTTGTCGAGCGCGCCCTCCATCGCCTTCAGCCGCGGCGTCGCCGTATCGGCGAGGTCGCCATGGTCGGCCGCTTCCGGTGGGCTGAAATCGCTCGCGCCGATGCCGACCAGGCGATAATGCGCGCCGTTGCATTCGCGCTTCAGCAGATCGCGTCCGGCGGCGAAGAGGCGCGTGGCGAGCTGCGTCGGTTCCGGCAGGCGGGCGGCGCGGGTGACGATATGGAAGTCCGCCGTCTTCAGCTTAAGCGTGATGGTACGCCCGGCGAGCTCCTGCGCCTTCAGCCTTTTCGAGGTCTTCTCGCACAGACGCCAGAGGATCGGTTCCAGTTCCTCGAAACGGGCAAGATCGACATCGAGCGTCGTTTCGCTGGAGACGCTCTTGGTCTCCCGCTCCGGCGTGACCTGGCGGGGATCGATGCCGTTGGCGAGGTTCTTCAGGCGCGGGCCATCCTTGCCGGCGAGCTTGAAGAGCTTGTCGACGGGCGCCTCGCGCAGATCGCCGATCAGCTTGAAGCCGCCTTCCGCCAGCCTCGCGACGCCGGCCGGCCCCATGCCGGGAATGAGACTGATCGGCTTTCCCGCAAGGAAGGCGACGGCTTCGCCCCGCCCGATGATGGAGAAGCCGCGCGGCTTGTCGAGATCGGATGCGACCTTGGCGAGGAACTTGGCATAGGACAGCCCGACCGAAATGGTGATGCCGAGCTCGGCCTCGATATGCCTTGCGAAGCGCGCCAGCGTCACCGCCGGGCTGGCATGGTGCAGGCGCTCCGTGCCGGAGAGGTCGAGGAAAGCCTCGTCGATCGAGAGCGGCTCAACCAGCGGCGTGAGTTCCCGCATGAGCTGGCGGACCTGCCGTCCGACCGCGACATATTTCGCCATGTTCGGCTTGACCACCACCGCTTCCGGGCAGGCCTTTAGCGCCTTGAACATCGGCATGGCCGAGCGCACGCCGTAGGTGCGGGCGATGTAGCAGCAGGTCGAGACCACGCCGCGCTTGCCGCCGCCGACGATGACCGGCTTGTCCTGCAGGCTGGGATCATCGCGCTTCTCGATCGTGGCATAGAAGGCGTCGCAATCGATATGGGCGAGGCTCAAGGCGTCGCGCTCCGCATGGCCGAGCAGCCGCGGCGAGCCGCAGGCCGGGCAGCGCTTCGAATGTCCGACGGCATCGTGATCCACGAGGCAATCGCGGCAGAGCCAGCGCGGCGAGGGCGCGCCCGCGCTCAAGAGAAGTCGTCCGGCTCCGGCCCGGCGAGGACGCGCCTGGCATCGGCGACGATTTCGGGATTTAGCCTTAAATTTCCGGCAAACTCCAAGAGAAGCGAATCGCTTGAGCCGATATGGTCAAGCACTGCGGTCAGGAAGCCCGGCTCGCCGGCGGCCTGGCGGAGATTGGCCGGGTTGAGGCCGGTCGCGATCAGAAAGGGCTCGATCCGCTCGGATTCGGAAGCCAGGAAAGCGAGAGCCTGGAGCGCGAGCGCCTCGGCCTCGTCGGTGGTCGGTCGTCGTATCATGGAGGGTGGAGTCGCGTATCCGGTTTGCGTTTCGTCAATAGCTCGCGTGCTAAGCAATCATCGAACGACGCCGCCATTTTGGAAAGCCCGCCATCGCTGTGGGCGCCCGGCGGCAATGAAGGGCGGCCCGATGAAGACGGTTCTGATCGTCGAAGACAACGAGCTCAACATGAAGCTCTTCAACGATCTGCTCGAAGCCCATGGCTATGCGACGCTGAAGACGTCGGATGGCATCGAGGCGATCGAGCTGGCGCGGACGCATCATCCGGCGCTGATCCTGATGGACATCCAGCTGCCGGAGGTCTCCGGGCTCGAAGTCACCAAATGGATCAAGGAGGATGACGACCTGAAGGCGATTCCGGTCGTCGCGGTCACGGCCTTCGCGATGAAGGGCGACGAGGAAAGGATCAGGGAGGGAGGGTGCGAAGCCTATCTCTCCAAGCCGATCTCGGTCGCCAAGTTCCTGGAGACCGTGCGCACCTATGCCGGCGCGGCCTGAGCCGGCGAAAGCACAGCCATGACTGCCCGCGTCCTCGTCGTCGACGACATTCCCGCGAATGTGAAGCTGCTCGAAGCCAAGCTCTCGGCCGAGTATTTCGGCGTGGTCACGGCGACGAGCGGACGTGAGGCGATCGCGCTTTGCGAGCGCGGCGAGGTGGATATCGTCCTGCTCGACGTGATGATGCCGGGCATGAACGGGTTCGAAGTCTGCCGGCGGCTCAAGGGCGCGCCGGCGACCGCGCATATCCCTGTCGTCATCGTCACCACGCTCGACCAGCCGCGCGACCGCCTGCAGGGGCTCGATGCCGGCGCCGACGATTTCCTGACCAAGCCGCTCGATGACACGGCGCTCTTCGCCCGCGTGCGCAGCCTCGCCCGGCTGAAGGCGATGACCGACGAATTGCGCAGCCGCGCCGTCGCCTCCGTTCGCCTCGGCATCGCCGATCCGCTGGCCACCGCTGCGGCCGAAACCGGCCTGAACGGCCGCATCCTCGTGATCGAGGACCGCCAGAACGTCGCCGACAGGCTGCAGAGCGCGCTTTCGTCCTTCCATGCCGTGGAGATCGAGAGCGACGCCCAGCAGGCCGTGATGCGCGCCGCCGAAGGCGTGTTCGACGCCGTCGTGATCAGCCTGAACCTGCAGGGCCAGGACGGCCTGCGCCTGTGCAGCCAGCTGCGCTCGCTGGAGCGCACCCGCAACACCTCCGTGCTACTGGTGGGGGAGGCGGAAGATCGTGAACGCGTCCTGCGCGGCCTCGAGATCGGCGCGCACGACTTCCTGCTCCGCCCGATCGACCGCAGCGAGCTGCTGGCGCGCGTGCGGACCCAGGTGCGCCGCAAGCGCTTCACCGAGCGGCTGCGCGACAGCGTGCAGTCCTCGATGGAAATGGCGGTGATGGACCAGCTCACCGGGCTGCACAACCGCCGCTTCATGGACAACCGGCTGGCGGTGATGTTCGATGAATCGGCGCTCAGGGCACGTTCGCTCTCGCTGCTCGTGCTCGACATCGACCATTTCAAGTCGGTCAACGACAGCTGGGGCCATGACGCCGGCGACGAGGTCCTGCGCGAATTCGCCGACCGGGTCCGCGCCTGCACGCGTGGGATCGACCTCGTCGCGCGCATGGGCGGCGAGGAGATCGTGGTCGTGCTGCCGGATACCGGGCGCGATGCCGCCTATCGCGTGGCCGAGCGCATCCGCGAGCGGGTCGAGAGCTCGCCTTTTGGGGTCCAGAACGGCACCCGCAATATCAAGGTCACGGTCTCGATCGGCGTCTCGAACCGGCGGGCCGGCGATGCCTCCTCCGCCGACATGATGAAGCGCGCGGACGACGCGCTCTACCGGGCCAAGGCCAGCGGCCGCAATCGCGTGATCGTCGCCAGCGCGGCGTGAGGCCGCCCGGCGCCCGAGCGCGTTCGGTGCCTATTACGCAAGGGCGCCTAGCGTAAGCCGCGAGCGCTCCGCGACGGAATTTCACGTCGACCTCAAGCTTATTCTCAGAAGACTGACACAAGCCTCTGATGTTCAGCAGTGAAATAGCTCTGCGTTTGCCAGTGCGCCGGGAGCCTTAAGCTTATCAGGTAGGGTTAACGATCGATGAACGATGCCGGTCGGTCGGATTTGATTGATTCAGAAGCATTGCATTGTACATGTTTTTGCGACGCAGCGATCGCAAGGATTGCTCGGAAATGCCCCTCGGGAGCTCAGGTCCGCCGCATCTCCTGGGAAACCGAAGGGCTCGGCCGGTCGGTGACGGATTTCTGGCCTCCTCAGAACCGCCGCCGGCCGGCCACCATGCGTTGCTTGATCCGGATTAAGGCCGGCGCGCGAATACTTGGCGCTCTTATCCGGTCTTGGCCATGCGGCGCCATCTCGCCGCGGGCAGGCCGCCGTCACCGATCGGCATATCCTCATTCCCCGTCCCGCCGCCCATATCGCCGCTGGGTTCCCACGTGATCCGGCCCGGTTCGAAGGCAGGAAACGCGGCCGGTGCCTCTACGTCCGGCTCCCCGGCGACGGCTCGCTGGCGACGAGGTGATCGGCGAGATGGATGGCCTGTTCGGCCCCTGAGGCGAGGCGCCGCATGATCTCGCTCAGCATCTCGAAGCTCTTGCGGTCGAGCGGGGCGAAGAGGGCATCGTTGACCGGGCGCTGCAGCGAGGCCAGCAGTTCGAGCTTTTCGAGGCCGGCCGCTGTGACGGACAGGTTGACCCGGCGCCCGTCGCTCGGGTGAGGGCGCTTCTCGACCAGCCCGGCCTTCACTAGCTTGTTGACCTCGATGGTGACGAAGGCGCCGCTGAGATGGAGCCGCTCCGCCACCTGCGCCACGCCGAGCTCATGGTCGGGCGTGCCGCGACCGATCGCGATCAGGATCAGGTATTGCGGCGGCGTCAGGCCGATATAGCCGGCGAAGCGCGCACGTGCCTCCTCCAGCCGGCTGCCGAAGGCGAAGAAATCATAGAGCAGGTCGCGAAAGCGGATGTCGCTCTCGCCATCGAGGAGATCGGGATTCGCCACGGTCAGGTGCCGGTTCTCGGTCGACATGTCTCGTCCATCTGGAAGGGGATTGACTCTCATAAATAGCTTTATTACAAAGCTATCTAACAAATCTAAAATGCGGAACGCAACCGGAGAGGACGATGGACGCCAGGGCCTTCAGACAATCCTTGGGGGAGTTCGCCACCGGCGTGGCGGTGATCACCGCGCAAGGCAGCGGCGAGGAGCTCATCGGCATGACCATGAGTTCGTTCAACTCCGTTTCGATCGATCCGCCGCTCGTCCTGTTCAGCGTCGACAGGCGGGCGAACAGCCTGCCCGCCATGCTCGAAGCCAAGGGCTTCGCGGTCAATGTGCTGGCGCGCGAGCAGGAGCAGATTTCCAACCGTTTCGCCCGTGCGCTCAGCGACAAATGGGCCGAGGTCAAGCGCACCGTCGGCCATGCGCAGGCGCCCTTGATCACGGGCGCGCTCGCCCATTTCGAATGCGAGCCCTACGCCCATCATGACGGCGGCGACCATGTGATCTTCGTGGTGCGGGTGCTGCGTCACGCCGTGCGGCCCGGCAATCCGGCGCCGCTGATCTTCTTCCGCGGCCGCTACCGCGACATCGTCGACGAGACCGAGCGCGAGCCATCCTGGCCGCTGCCCATGCACTACTGACCAGATCGAACCGGAGAGGAAAACCCCATGACCAAGACGGGACAGGAGCATCTCGCCAGCCTGCGCGACGGCCGCACGATCTTCATCGACGGCGCCCGCGTCGAGGACGTCACCGCGCATCGTGCCTTCCGCAACGTGGCGCGCTCGGTCGGCGGGCTGTTCGACTTCGCCAACGACCCCTCGCGCCGCGAGCTGATGACCTTCGAGACCGAGACCGGCGGCCGCGCCAACCGCATCTGGCAACTGCCGACATCCTATGCCGATCTCGTCGAGCGCCGCCGCGCGCTCGAGGCCTGGACTGCGATCCATGGCGGTTTCCTCGGCCGCGCGCCCGACCATGTCGCCTCCTGCATCTCCGGCATGCGCATGGGCCTGCCGGTGTTCGAGGGCTATGACCCGGCTCGCGCCGCGGCGCTGGAGAGCTACTATCGCTACGCCCGCGACAACGACCTCTACCTGACCTATGTCATCATCAACCCGCAGGCCGACCGCTCCAAGAACGCGGCCGAGCAGGCCGATCCCTTCCTGACGGCCGGCGTGGTCGACCGCGATGCCGAGGGCGTCACCATCCGCGGCGCCAAGATGCTGGCGACCGGCGGCGTTGTCGCCAACGAGGTCTTCGTCACCACGATCCAGCCGATGCAGCCGGGCGAGGAGCGTTATGCCGTCTCCTTCGCCATCCCGATGAACACCAAGGGCCTCAAGATGCTCTCGCGCAAGTCGTACGAGGCGCAGGCCGGCTCGATCTTCGACAACCCGCTGGCAAGCCGCTACGACGAGAACGATGCCGTGCTGTTCTTCGACGACGTCAAGGTGCCGTGGGACCGCGTCTTCATCGATGGCAGCGTCGAGATGTGCCAGAAGCAGTTCCACGCGACGCCAGCGCATGTCTACCAGAACTACCAGGCGATGATCCGCCTCAAGGTGAAGCTGCAGTTCCTGATGGGCATCGCCCATCGCACCACCCAGACCAACGGCATCACCCAGTTCCCGCAGGTCCGCGAGATCCTCGGCCAGCTCGCGGCGGAGGCCGCGATGGTCGACGCCTTCGTCAACGCGATGGAGGCCAAGGGCACGCCGGCCGGCCCGTATTTCGTGCCCGATCGGCACATGCTCTATTCGGCGCAGGTGCTGACCCAGCAGATGTATCCGAAGATCCTGAACTCGCTGCGCGAGCTCGCCGGCGGCGGCATGATCATGCTGCCCTCCTCGATCGCCGACTTCGCCAATCCCGAGATCGCGGCGATGATCGAGAAGACCCAGCAGTCGCCGGCCGCCAATTCGCATGACCGGGTGAAATTCTACAAGCTCGCCTGGGATGCGGTCGGCTCCGAGTTCGGCTCTCGCCATCACCAGTACGAGATGTTCTACGCCGGGGCGACCTTCGTGACGAAGGGCCATTCCTTCCGCACCTATGACTGGGGGAAGGCCGGCGGCATCGTGCAGTCGATGCTGGATTCCTACGATCTCGACAGCAAGCCCGCCGCCTGAGCGAAAGGACAGATCATGCCCGTCAACAAGCAGCACGACGAGTTCTACACGCTCGACATGACCAGCGGCTGGGAGGTTCCGGCCGGCTATCCTGCCGGCATCCAGCAGAAGATCCTGTCCGGTGCGCTGGATGAGGTGAACAACCGAGGCACGCGCACCCGCCTGCTGCGCTTCCAGCCCGGCGTCTACACGACCGCGCCGTTCTCCCATGACTATTGGGAGGAGGTCTATCTGATGGAGGGCGACCTGACCGTCGGCAACGATGCCAACGGCAATGGCGGAACGGCTTTCCCGCCGCACACCTATGCAGTCCGCCCGCCGCATGCCAAGCATGGGCCGTTCAAGTCCGAGGGGGGCTGCATCCTCCTCGAAATCCACTATTTCGATCCGGTCTGACAGGCTCATGGCTCGCACCCTTTCCGCCCTTGCAGGCGATCTCGCCTCCGGCCGCACGAGCGCCACCTCCCTCGTGCGCGAGGCTCTTGCGCGGATCGATGCGCCGGACGGAGAGGGGAAGCGCGCCTTCATCAAGGTCCATCGCGAGGCGGCGCTTGCCGCCGCCGAAGCGATGGACAGGCTTCGGGCGGCAGGGCTCGCGCCGTCGCCCTTCGCCGGCATCCCGATCTCGGCAAAGGATCTCTTCGACCTGGTCGGCGAGCCGACGACGGCAGGTTCGACGGTGCTGGCCGACGCAAGCCCGGCCGAACGTGATGCCCCGGCGATCGCGAGGCTGCGCCGCGCCGGCTTCATCGTGATCGGTCGCACCAATATGACCGAGTTCGCCTTCTCCGGGCTTGGTCTCAACCCGCATTACGGCACGCCGGCCTCGCCCTATCAGCGCGAGACAGTGCGCCGGATACCCGGCGGCTCATCGTCCGGCGCCGCGATTTCGGTGGCGGACGGCATGGCTTTCGCCGGCATCGGCTCGGATACCGGCGGCTCCTGCCGTATCCCCGCCGCCTTCTGTGGGATCACCGGCTACAAGCCGACCGCTTCGAGCGTGCCGCGCGAGGGCGCCTTCCCGCTGTCGCAGACACTCGATTCGATCGGGCCGCTGGCCAACAGCGTGGAATGCTGCCGCATCCTGCTCGAGATCATGAGCGGGGCCGCGCTTTCGCGGGACGTGCCGGCGGGCCTGAAGGGCCTGCGTGTTGCCGTGCCACAGACCATCGTGCTGGACGGGCTCGATGCGCATGTCGCAGCAAGCTTCGACCGGGCGCTGGACCTGCTGGCGAAGGCCGGTGCGATTATTTCGAACGAGCCGTTCGCGCGCTTCGCAGAGGTTGCCCGCATCAACGCCAAGGGCGGTTTCGCTCCCGCCGAGGCCTATGCCCATCACCGCGAGCTGATCGAGGCGAAGGGCGATGGCTACGACCAGCGGGTGCGGATGCGCGTGCTGCGCGGCGGCAACCAGGATGCCGCCGACTACATCCGGCTGGTGCAGGCGCGCGATGCCTTTGTCGCGGCGATGCGCGCGGAGGTTTCGGCCTTCGACGTCCTGGCGATGCCGACGGTGCCGACGATCGCGCCGACCATCGCGGAGCTCGCGGAGGACGACGAGGCCTTCACCCGCATCAATATGCTGGTGCTGCGCAATCCGTCCCTGATCAATGTGATGGATGGCTGCGCGATCTCGCTACCGATGCACCGTTCCGGCGAGGCGCCGGCGGGGCTGATGCTGGCCCGCGCCGGCGGCGGCGATGCCGCACTGTTCGCGATCGCGGCGGCGGCGGAAGCGGCGCTCGCCGGCCGCTAGGTCGGAGCGAGGACGCCTCAGGCCTGCCGCGTGATGTTGGCGCGGAAGGATTCGATATGCGCCCGCATCGCGCTCTCGGCGAGATCAGGGTCCTGCCGGGCGATGGCCTCGACAATCGCCGCATGCTCGTCGCAGATGCGCGCGTGCTGCTCGTTGGTGCTGAGTGAGATGAACCACATCCGGGCGGAACGCTCGTGCAGGTTCCTCAGCAGGTCGCTCATCACCGGGTTGCGGGCGGAGCCGGCGATCAGGGCGTGAAATTGCTGGTCGAGGCCGGCGATGGCCTCGATATCGCGGGCGGCGGCAGCCTTCCGCATCGCTTCGAGATTGGCCTTGAGCTGGACGCGAACGTCCGGGCTTGCCCGTTCGGCCGCGACGCGCACGCAGAAGGTCTCGTTGACCACGCGCGCATCGATGATGTTGAGGATCTCGTCGAGGCTGACCGGCTTCACGATCGTGCCCTTGCGCGGCATCACCTCGACCAGCCCGTCATTGAGCAGACGGTCGATCGCCTGGCGGATCGGCGTGCGGCCGATATCGAGCTGGGTGCTGAGCGCCGGCTCGCTCAGGATTTCGCCGGGGCGCAGCTCCGTCGAGATGATCAAGCGCTTGATCGCGTGATAGGCTTGGTCGCGCAGCGAGACATGGCGCTGCGCGTCCCTGGGCTTGTCCGGAAGAGTCACGTTTCGTCGCACCGCGCGGTCTGAGGTCGCCGTCATCGTCATTCCGGATGCGGCCGCGTCAACCCCGGATGGGCAGAATCTTGAGATCGTAGGCGAAGCGAATGCTGCGGCCGAGGACCGGGTCCTCCAGCTCGCCTTCGAAGCGGGTGGCCATCCGGATGCCGCCGATCGCCGGCATGGTTCCGCCATAGATCGCCGTGCCGTCGGGCAGCTTGCCGTCGCCATTGTAGCCGCGGATGAGGTCTTCGGGCGCGAGCAGGCCCGAAATCGGTCCCTCCTGGTAGAGCCGGCGCTCGCCGTCGATCACCGCATAGCTGCGCAGGATCAAGTCGTCCCAATGGCCGGCGACCTCCTCATAGGGCCAGACCGTGGCGGCGATCGGTTTGTCGCAGACCTGCTTGGAGACGCTGATGCCATAGGTCTCGACCTGGCGGTCGGTATGGTCCGAGCCGACGCCCACATAGGTCTTGCCACCGCAGGCGAAGAGCACGGCCTCGACCTCGCCGCTGCTGTTGGCGCCGACATCCTCGATGACCGGATCGGTCGTCAGGCGGGCTGCAGCGACGCGATAGTAAACCGGGGTGGAGGCGGGGCGCTTCACGCCGAGCGCCTCGAGCTCGACCATGTGGTGCTCCATCGCGGCCTTGTCGCGCCCGGCCCAACCGCCGATCACCAGCTCGTCGATCGTCAGCGTGAGGGGCGCAGCGCCGCTGCGGCTCTCCACGGTCAGTTCCAGGGTCTTCATCACATCGCCTTCCAGGAGTGGGCTGCCTGTTCCGCAGGCAGCCGGCCGCAAAAAAAGTTCGGGGTCGCACCATAAAAATCCTTGTGAAGTTTCACAAGGATTTTTATGGTGCCCTTAAGCATCGGGAATGGTGCAGGGGTGTCGTAGGCCGGCGTCGCGGACCGCAGGACCCGCAACCGGACGGGAACGGAGAGGGACAAGCATGATCAAGTCAGGTTGGATGGCCGCCTTGGCGGTTTCGCTCGGAGCGCTCGCCGCGCCGGCCTTCGCGCAGGAGAAGCCGGCTTCGCTCGGCGTCGGCGTGCTGACGTTCACCTCGGGCCCGGCCGCGGCCTATGGCATGCCCGGCAAGAATGCGGCCGAGCTGATGATCGACGAGATCAACGCCAAGGGCGGCATCGGCGGCGTGCCGCTGAAGGCGACCTATGTCGACGAGGCGCAAGGCACGCAGGGCGTGATCGCCGAGTACCGCCGCCTCGCCGAGG
>JBDHTM010000045.1:0-34349 GCA_039808685.1 Allobosea sp.
AGCGAACATCCCCGCCAACCCCGAAAGGGGTCAGCCTATCCAATGGCCGACTTTTACGCCGCCCGCGCCGGCACAAACGCAGGCGCTCCACTGGATGGTTTTCTCACCGCCGTGCACAGGCCAAACAGGAGAATTTTCGTTCGGAAATGACGTTACGAATGTGTATTCTGAAATATCATACGATCGGCCGAACAAGAACGCAAAAATATTATCTCGCATACCGCAATCTAACGACGGCCTCACCTTCGATCATGAGAAGGCAATAACTAAAAATTATGACGTACTGTGCGCAGTCGATACTAATACAATTTCGATCTTGGATCAAAAATTTTCGGCAATTGGCGCGGTCATCGCGATAGAAGCGATGATACCTGCACCGACCGGACTCCGGAAAGTCTGGAAATTTCACGTCCCATTCGGCGCTGTCATCCTAAATCCGAAATCAGATAAAATTGAAAATATGGGGTGGCTGATCGCGCATCAGCAACTTTCTCAATCCGGCGTCATAAAGGACGGTGACCGGCTTGGAATGATTGTCGACTCCGACCTCGGAAATATAAACGACTACAATCACCGCAGAAAACCTGCCTATCAAGATATGATGCTGCCAAGCGGAATGTCGCTGATCTACGCAAGCGGCGATGTAGGAAAGGACATATTGCTCAACAAGACGCTATCCATCGCTGACTCTATCGCGTCACAATCACTGGCTGCTGTAAGCCAGGGGCGCATTCCAATAATAGAGGTGGACGATAAGCGGTTCTACGATGGAATTCGTTTCTTCGAGCCGATTGTGGAGCACACATAATCCGATCAAAGCGCCACAGACGGCAGGCGCAGCGCGTGGCTTGCGACTGTTCAACAGAACTGATAAACAATCGAACCCAACAGAGGCAAAAAGCCCTTATTTATCAGCCACCAAAGGCCGGATCGACCCGGTCCGCCCCTGGGCACCATTCTTCCGCTAAGCGGATAGCAATCAGAAATATCGGCGAGGACAGCGGTTTGGGCGCATTCCGCGGTGGTACGGACTGATCCGAGTACGCGCTTTCACGGCCGCTTTGCTCGAGCATCGCCGGGTATCGGCCAAAGGAAGCGTTGACGCCGCGCGTCGATGCGGAAACGATGCGCCATGCTTGCTGCTGTAGCTCCCGCGTGCCGGGGCGCTGATCGGCCGGGTCTGCGACCGCGACGCGTCCGCGCGAAGGCTGGCGCTTTGCGGCGGCATCGCCAAACCCCTGCCTCCCGGAGTTCTCGACGATGAACCAGACGAGCCCGCTCGCGGCGACGGTGCCCGCGCGATCTTTGCGCCTCACCAGCCTGGCCCATGGCGGCGGTTGCGGTTGCAAGCTGGCGCCGGCCGTGCTCCAGCAGTTGCTGGCCGGCCATCCGGCCGCCGGCCCCTACAGCCAGCTTCTCGTCGGCACCGAAACCGGCGACGATGCGGCGGTCTGGCAGGTCGACGAGAATACCTGCGTCGTCGCGACCACCGATTTCTTCATGCCGGTCGTCGACGATCCCCGCGATTTCGGCCGGATCGCCGCGACCAACGCGATCTCCGACGTCTATGCCATGGGCGGCAAGCCCATCATGGCGCTCGCGATTCTTGGCATGCCGCTCGACAGGCTGCCGATCGAGATGACCCGCGAGATCCTCAAGGGCGGCGCCTCGATCTGCGCCGAGGCCGGCATTCCGGTGGCCGGGGGGCATTCGATCGATGCGCCCGAGCCGATCTACGGGCTTGCGGTCATCGGTCTGCTCAAGCCGTCGAACCTGCGCCGCAACAGCGGCGCCAGGCCGGGCGACGCGCTGATCCTGACCAAGGCGCTGGGCGTCGGCATCTATTCGGCCGCCTTCAAGAAGGGCGAGCTCTCGGCGGACGCCTATGACGAGATGATCGCCTCGACGACGCTGCTCAATCGCATCGGCGCCGATCTGGCGGGGGATGCGGACGTCCACGCGATCACCGACGTCACCGGCTTCGGCATTCTCGGCCACGGGCTGGAGATGGCGCGAGGCTCCGGTGTCACGCTGAAGCTTAGGCTGTCCGACCTGCCGTTCCTGTCGCAGGCGGAGCGCCTGGCGCAGGAGGGCAAGGTGACCGGTGCCTCTCACCGCAACTGGGCAAGCTATGGCGAGGGGGCCGTCCTACCCGCAGGCTTGCCGGACTGGCAGCGCCATCTTCTGACCGATCCGCAGACCTCCGGCGGCCTGCTGGTCTCCTGCGCTGCGGAGAGGGTAGAGGCCGTGCTGGCGCAGATCAGGGAGGCGGGCTACCCGGCGGTAAGGATCGTCGGCGCGGTCGAGGCCGGGCCGGCGCAGGTCGTCGTCGCCTGACGGGCTTCAGCGCGTTTCTTGAACCTCGAGGTTCCGGCCCCAGACGTCGAAGAAGGCGCCCTTGTTGAGGACGAGCCGGTCCTCCCGCAGCGCCGCTTCCAGCTCGCGCAGGCGATCGCGGGCAATGGCGTCCGGGACGAGCCCGCCATCGCCGTCGCGGGTCGGGAAGAAGGCGGCGCCGTCCCAGCTCACGCCGGCGCCCCGCAGCATCAGTACGATATCGCCCCAGTCGATCTCGTCGCCGACGACATGGACGAAGGTCGAGCGCAGCGGCTCGACCTTAGGCTCGGCGATCTTCACCAGCACGATAAGCGCCGTGAACGGGCCCTTGCGGAAGAGCTTGCCAAGCCAGCGGTCGAAATCGGTGCCGAGCCCTCTAGAGGTCGACATGCGACAGGCCGGGCAGGTTGCTGGCGACGAAGGTGAGGGGAGAGCTATCGGTGTCCGTCATGCACCCCTCAGGGAACTGGCGGAAGAGAATGGGAGTCGAACCCACCAGAGACCGTCTGACGGCCCCTCCCGGATTTGAAGTCCGGACGCCCCACCGGGGACGTTTCTCCTCCATCGCTCAAGCCGGGCGGCGGGCCGAACAGGTCGAGCCGCCGCCGGTTGATGCGCCTCAAGTCGCCGCGGCGGATAGTGACGCCGTGGCGATCGAGGAACTCGAGAATCTGGATAGCGACCTTTCGGCCATTGTCGAGCCTGTCGCGGAACTGGGCCGCATTGAAGCCGGTTGGATGAAGCCCGGCAAGCTCGGCCGCGATCCCAACCATCTCGGCGAGCGTGCCGCGCAGGAAGAAATGATCGAGCGCGACCTCGTGGACATCGCCGCGCCGTCCGGTGAGCCGGAGCAGGCGGCGGATCTCCTCCTCGGGCCGCCCCAGCAGATGGCCGATATCGCGCACGCGCGGCGGGCGGAAGCGCTCGTTATCGGCGATCAGCGGCATGATCCGCCTCCAGAGTACCTCGTCCTCCGGGGACAGCCGGGCCTGATGGCCGGGGCGCCTGATCCACGAGCCGGCGGGCACCAGCACGCCGTCCTCCGCCAGCCGGGCGAGCGCCTGCCGGAACAGGGGCGCCGGCCAGCGGGGCGCGACGGCGAAGCGCAGGCGCTCCAGTCCCATGCCAGGCAGGTCCGGATGCTCGGCGAGGACGGCGTCGAGCCGCTCCGCGGTGGCGCCTGCCAGCACCTGCCAATGCAATGGCAGCATCGCGAGCGAGCCGATCCTGACCAGGCCGAGCTGGCTCGTCAGAGTTTCCGCGGCACGGGTGCCGAGCGCGCGGTCCCGGACGAAGCCGCCGAGATCGATATGATGCGGCGGCGCCGACAGCAGGCCTCCCAGGGCTTCCGCGGGGTCGGACAGATGGAGCGCCGCGAGCTGCCCGAGGCGTTCCGGGCTGCGGCGGCGTCGCTCCGGCGCACGCAGGTCGAGGAAGCGTCCGCCGCCGATCGTGCGCGAGGCGCTGGTGTCGCGCAGCACGAAACGGTCGTGCACCGTGGCCGCAAGCGGCTCGTGGAGCACGAGCTGGATCAGGCCGTCGCCGCCGGGGGCGATCCCGTCGTTCAGCAGCACGATTCGCGCGCCGATCTCGGCAGCGGCATGATGCAGACGGACGGGCTGCCACATCGTCAGCGCCTTCTCGCCGGGCAGGAGCGTCACTTCGGCATCGATCCGCGTGGTCGGGGCATGGAGCGCCGGCGCCAGCACCATCTGGCCATGCCGGATGATATCCTTCGCGATACCGGGGCCGGCGATATTGAGCGCGCAGCGCTCGCCGGCTGTGCCGCGTTCGGCCGGCCGGTTCTGGGCGTGGATCGAGCGTACGCGTGCCGGCAATCCGCTCGGCGAGACCACGACGCTGTCGCCGACGGACACACTGCCGGACAGAACGGTTCCCGTCACCACCGTCCCGGTGCCCTGCAGGGTGAAGCAGCGATCGACCGCAAGCCGGAAGGCGCCGTCGCCTTGCCGTGTCCAGGCTTCGCACGCGCGCGACGCGAGCAGGCCGGCGAGTTCCGGCAGGCCTTCCCCAGTCAGCGTCGAGACGGGGAGCATCGGGGCTTCGGCGAAAGGACCCGCCGCCAGCAGCGCCGCGATCTCGGCCTCGACCGTTGCGATCCGCTCCGCGTCGACCAGATCGGCCTTGGTGATCGCGACCACGGCCTTGCGGATGCCGAGCAGCCGGGCGATGGCAACATGCTCCCGCGTCTGGGGCATCACGCCGTCATCGGCCGCGACGACCAGCAGCAAGAGGTCGATGCCGGCGGCACCGGCCAGCATGGTGTGCACGAATTTCTCGTGGCCGGGCACGTCGATGAAGCCGATGATCGAGCCGTCTGGCTGCGGCCAATAGGCGAAGCCGAGCGCGATCGAGATGCCGCGCGCCTTCTCCTCCTTCAAGCGGTCTGTATCGACGCCGGTCAGGCGCCGGACCAGCGAGGTCTTGCCATGGTCGATATGGCCGGCGGTGCCGATAATCATGGCGCCGGCTCCGCCGGGGCGGCAGCCGCGCGTGCGGCCTTGATGAAGGGGGCCGCGAGCGGGCTGCCCTTGCTTTCGGCCGCGAGAAGCAGGGCGAGCGCGCGTTCGGCGTCCGGCGGCACGCCCTGGCCAAGCAGCGTTGCGGCGCCGAGCATGGCTTCCGAATCCGGATCGCCGGCCGCCATGCCGCGCTGCCACCATTGCGCGGCGGCGTTGGCGTCCCGTTCAACGCCGAGCGCGTCGTGATGCATCATGCCGAGCCGGGTCATGCTGGTGGCGATGCCGGCCTCGGCGGCGGCCTCGGCCCAGCGCAGGGCCTCGACCCGGTCGCCGGGGTTTCCGCCTTCCAGCAGCATCCAGGAGAGCATGTCCTGCGCCGGGGCATCGCCCTGTTCGGCGGCGAGCCGATAGAGCCGCATCGCCTCGGCATCGCTCTGCGCGACGCCCTCGCCCTTGAAATGCAGGGCAGCGAGATTGCGCTGCCCGACCGGATCGCCGCTCTCTGCGGCCAGCGTCAGCCAGCGCAGCGCCAGAGCCGGGTCGCGCTCGACGCCGAGCCCCTCGGCGAAGCAGGCGCCGATATTGTTCTGCGCTCGCCCGACGCCGGCATGAGCCAAGGGGCCCCAAAGCGCCAGCGCAGCAGAATGGTCGCCGCGCTCCACGGCGGCAGTGGCCTGGGCCATCGCCGTGGCAACATCGTCATCGGCGGCCTCGCCCCGGCCGAAAAGGCACTTAAGCCAGCGCATCGAGCTGCCCGGGTTTCAAGGCGTCGAGCTGCACCGCAAACAGCGCTTCGTCCTCCAGGCAGCGCAGGTCGAAGACCAGCGCACCTTGCGCGATGCGCCCGATCACCGGCACCGGGACGGCACGGAAAGCTGCCGCCAGCTTCTCGACGGCGGAGCCCGGCGCCTTGCCTGCCGGGCGCAGCGCAAGCCCGGCGCTGGGCAGCGTCTCCAAGGGCAATGCGCCGGAGCCGATCTGGCTCGCGCAATCGATTGCCTCCACGATCCAGCCTCGACCGATCACGGTCGCCACCTTGGGCTGAAGGCGCTCGGCCAGCGCGCGCAAGCTGTCAGCCGTCCGCGTGAACAGCCGGAGCGTTGGCAGGCGCTGCGCCAGTCGGTCGGGGTCGCGATAGAGCCGGAGCGTGGCTTCCAGCGCGGCGAGCCGGAGCTTGTCGAGGCGCAGCGCCCGTTTCAGCGGGTTCTTCGCCAGTTTCGCGATCAGATCCTTTCGGCCGGCGACGATGCCGGCCTGCGGACCACCCAACAGCTTGTCGCCGGAGAAGGTGACGAGGTCGGCGCCGCCCTTCAGCGCATCCTGAACCGTCTTCTCCTTGCGCAGTCCCCAGCGCGAGAGGTCGATCAACGTGCCCGAGCCGAGATCGTCGACGAAGGGCAGGTTGTGCCGGCGCGCGAGCTTGGCGAGTTCGGCCGGCTCGACTTCGGCGGTGAAGCCCTGCACCAGATAATTCGAGGTATGGACCTTCATCAGCAGGCCGGTCCCGGGCCCGATCGCCTCGGCATAGTCCTTGAGATGCGTGCGGTTGGTGGTGCCCACCTCGCGCAGGGTCGCGCCTGCACGCGCCATGATGTCCGGCATGCGGAAGGCGCCGCCGATCTCGATCAATTCGCCGCGGGAGACAATGGCTTCGCGATCCCTGGCGAGGGTGTTGAGCACGAGCAGCACGGCCGAGGCGTTGTTGTTGACGAGGATCGCATCCTCGGCGCCGGTGAGTTCGCGGACGAGGTCGCGGACATGCGCGTCGCGCTCGCCGCGTTGCCCGGCCTCGACCTCGTATTCGAGATTGGTCGGCGCGCGCATCGCCGTGACCACGGCCTCGATCGCCTCCTCGGCCAGCAGGGCGCGGCCGAGATTGGTGTGCAGCACCGTGCCGGTCAGGTTGATCACCGGACGCTGCGAGGGTCGCTCGCGCTCTTCGAGCCGGTCCAGCGCCATGCGGCCGACCTGCTCAACCGAGGCCGCCGTCGGCGCTCCACCAGTCCGCAGCCGCTCGATCACATGCCGGATCGCATCGGTCGCGGCCGCCCGCCCGTACTGCGCGATCGCGATCTCGGCTGCGGGGCTGAGCAGCACCGTGTCGACCGAGGGCGGACGGAAGCGTTCCGGCTTGTTCATCAGGCTCCCTCCGGGAGACGCTTGATCAGTATCCGAGCAGGAATGGGTTCACTCCCGCGCGCCGCCAGCCGGCCTCGGTCACCAGGAGATCGAGCCCGAGGCTCGCGACGTCGTCCGCGACCGGCTCCAGTTCCGGCGCCTTGCGGCGGTTCAGGATCTTCACATAGGTCCGGCATTCGTCGCAGGTCTCGGCCTTGATCGTGTCGGCGATACCTTCGATCTCCTGATAGGCGATGCCCTTGGTCGAGCCGCAGGTGACGCATTTCACCCGGACATGGTTCCACTGCGCCGCGCAGAGCGAGCACTGGACATAGCGCACACCCTCGACATGGAGGTCCGCGACCACCGCGCTTGCCACGGGCGGCCCGCCGCAGCAGGGGCAGACGCCGTCGGCGACCGGCTGGGGCAGGGCGGGGTCGATGAGGGCGCTGCGCCGGGCTGCGACGACCTGCAAGGCAGCGGCGGCGAAGATATGCTCGGCCACGGCCTCGACCGGCACTTCATCAGCGAGTACGGCAGCGAACATGGCCTGTTTCGCATCCGCTTCGGCCGCGACGGCGCGAGCCAGGGCAGCGCGGGCGGGATCCGGCATGGCGACATCGGCCAGCAATTCCGGGAGCCGGTCGAAGACCTTCGAGGCGGCGGGGGTATTGGCCAGCTCCTCGCGCGGCAGCACCGGCATGGCGTTGGCGGCACGCAGCCGTAAGTCCTGGGAGGCGGGCAGGGCGGGCGCGTCGATCGCGGTGGCCAGCGTCGCCTGCGCCCGGCTCAATCCGGCGAGAAAGCCGAGATAGGCTTCGAGCTGGTGGCCCGGCGCCAGTGCGGCGAAGCGCTCGGCGCGTGCGGCGAACAGCGTCGCAGGGTCCGGCAGGCGCACGAAGGGCGGCCTGTCGCGCTCGGGCGTTCCGACATCCTCGAAGGTAACAAGGCCCGGATCGTCACTCATCTCATGTCCTCTCGAACCGCACGGGTCACGGGAGGCGGAGCGGCCGGGGCCGCGCCGCAGTCGAAATCATTCGGCCGGACCGACGCCGTGATGGCGCGGCGGCGCCTGGCGCTCGTCGATCACGCCCTCGCGGGCTTCCTTGCGCAGCCAGAGCCGGTGGTGCCGGAAGGCCCAGCCGCCCGTCACCTTGCCCTCGGTCATGGCGCTCATCGTGCCACGAACATAGAAGCCGGCATAGATATGGACGATGACGACGAGCAGCATCGCGATCGCCGCCAGCGCATGCAGGATATGGCCGAAGCGCTGCTGCTCGATGCTGAAGCTCGCGCCGAAATACTCGTACCAGATCATCAGGCCCGTCACGAACAGGACGAGGATGAGCAGCGTCATCAGCCAGAAGACGATTTTCTGCGCGCCATTGTACTTGCCGATCTCGGGCAGGTTCTCCTCATGCCCGGACATGACGTCGCCGATCTGGCGCATCCACTGCGTGTCGACCTTAGCCCAGAAATTGTAGCGGACCATCTGGACGAACAGGATCGCGAAACTCGCCAGCAGCACGACGCCGATCCAGGGATGCAGCGCGCGGGTGTTGGAGCCGCCGCCGAACAGGCCCGACAGGAAGAACAGCGCTGGATGGAACAGCGCGGCCCCGCTCAGCGCCAGCAGGATCAGCGAGATCGCGGTGACCCAGTGGTTGACGCGCACGCGGCCGGGATAGCGGTCGACGGTCGTGCGCTCCTCTTCACGCCTGACGGCCACGGGCAGCCTCCTCGTCGATCAGATGCTCGGCCTCGCGATCCTCGGCGCGGCTGACATCGTTGCGCCGGGCTACGATGCCGTGGACGAAGGCGAAGGCCGCGGCAAAGCCGATCGCCGCCATGCCGGCATATTTGGTGAGCCCCTTCCAGAGCTCGACGACCTGGCTGATCTTCGGATTGTTCGGCAGGTTGGCATAGAGCTGCGGCTGGTCGGCGTGGTGCAGGACATACATCACATGCGTGCCGCCGACGCCAGGCGGATCGTAGATGCCGGCATTCTTGAAGCCGCGCGACTTCAGATCGGTGATGCGCCCCTGGGCATGGTCGAGCATCGCCTGCTTGGTGCCGAACACGATTGCCCCGGTCGGGCAGGCCTTGGCGCAGGCCGGGGCCTGGCCGACCGAGACCCGGTCCGAGCAGAGCGTGCATTTATAGGCCTTGTGGTCGGCCTGGCTGATGCGCGGGATGTTGAAGGGGCAGCCCTTCACGCAATAGCCGCAGCCGATGCAGTTCTCCGAGACGAAATCGACGATGCCGTTATTGTACTGGACGATCGCCCCGGGAGAGGGGCAGGCCTTGAGGCAGCCCGGATCGGCGCAATGCATGCAGCCGTCCTTGCGGATCAGCCATTCGAGATTGCCGCTCTCCGGGTTCTCCCATTCGGTGAACCGCATCAAGGTCCAGCTATTCGGCGTCAGGTCGTGCGGGTTGTCATAGACGCCCCGGTTGATGCCGACCTCCTCGCGCAGGTTGTTCCACTCCAGGCAGGCCGCCTGGCAGGCCTTGCAGCCGATGCATTTGGAGACGTCGATGAGCTTCGCCACCTCGAAATCGTGGCGGACATCGGGCGGCCTGAAATTGGTCGCCGAGATGCGGGCGAAGTCCTGGCTCTGCAGTCCCATGATCCCCCTCCTAGCTCGTCGCCGGACCGTTGGACGGCTCGACATTCACCAGGAACGCCTTGAACTCGGGCGTATCGGTGTTGGCGTCGCCGACGAACGGGGTGAGGCTGTTGGGGCCGAAGCCCTTCCTGGCCGCACCGGTGAAGCCCCAGTGGAGCGGGATGCCGACGACATGGACGGTCTTGCCGTCGCAGATCAGCGGCTTGATGCGCTTGGTCACCACCGCCTTGGCATAGACCGTGCCGCGGTTGGAGGAGACCTTCACCCATCCGCCCTTCTGGATGTTCTTCTCGGCGGCCAGCTGCTCGCTGATCTCGACGAAGAACTCCGGCTGGAGCACCGCATTCACCCAGACATGCTTGGTCCAGTAATGGAAATGCTCGGTCAGGCGGTAGGAGGTCGCCGCATACGGGAACTTGTCGGAGGTCCCGAGCGCGGCGAGGTCGGCGGGGAAGATGCGCGCGGCCGGGTTGCCGCGGATCTTGGGCGCCATCACGTTGGCGACCGGGCTCTCGAACGGCTCGTAATGCGCCGGGAACGGCCCGTCCCGCATCAGCCCGCGGGAGAACAGGCGGGCCGAGCCCTCGGGGTTCATGATGAACGGACCGACATCGCGCGGCTTGGCGTTCACCGCGATATCCGGCACGTCGTAGCCGGTCCAGGCCGTGCCGTTCCACTCGATCAGCTTGCGCTTGGGATCCCAGGCCTTGCCGTCGAGATCGGCCGAGGCGCGATTGTAAAGGATGCGCCGGTTGGCCGGCCAGGAGAAGGCCCAGTTCGAGTAGGCGCCGGTATTGCCGGGGTCGCTCGTGTCGCGCCGGGCCATCATGTTGCCCCGCTCGGTCCAGCTGCCGGAATAGATCCAGCAGCCGCAGGCGGTCGAGCCGTCGTCGCGCAACTGGCCGAAGGTGTCGATCTGCTTGCCCTTCTCCAGCAGCACCTTGCTCGGATCGGCCGGGTCGGTGACGGTGGAGACGACGTAGCCGTTCATCTCCTTGGCCATCTCGTCGGGCTGCGGGTCCAGCGGGTCGCGATAGGGCCAATGCAGGTTGACGATCGGGTCGGGGAACGCGCCGCCTTCCTTCCGGTAGAGCTCGCGCAGGCGCATATGGAGCTGCGCCATGATCCAGGTATCGGCCTTCGCCTCGCCCGGAGGTTCCTGGCCCGCCCAGTGCCATTGCAGCCAGCGGCCGGAATTGACCAGCGAGCCCTCGTCCTCGGCGAAGCAGGACGTCGGCAGTTCGAAGACCTCGGTCTGGATCGACTCCGGCTTCACGTCGTTATGGACGCCCTCGTCCTTCCAGAACCGCGCCGTTTCCGTCTGCAGCGGATCCATCACCACCAGGAATTTCAGCTTCGACAGCGAGGCCGTGATCTTGCCCCGGTTGGGGGCGGAGAGCAGCGGATTGAAGCCCTGGCAGAAATAGCCGTTGACCTTGCCCTGGTTCATCAGGTCCATGATGCGCAGCAGGTCGTAGCCGGCGACATCGAGCTTCGGCAGCCATTGATAGGCGAACTGGTTCTCCGCCGTCGCGGCCGGGCCCCACATCGACTTCAGGAAGCTCACCATGAACTTCCGGTAGTTCTGCCAGTAGCTCATCTGGTTCGGCCGCAGCGGCTTGAAGCCGCGCGTAGACATATAGGTCTCGAAATCGACCTCCTTGTCCTTCGGGATCGTCAG
Source organism: Allobosea sp. (assembly GCA_039808685.1). Classification (GTDB taxonomy): domain Bacteria; phylum Pseudomonadota; class Alphaproteobacteria; order Rhizobiales; family Beijerinckiaceae; genus Allobosea. The sequence goes on from JBDHTM010000045.1 coordinate 11,250, forward strand.
ATAGCCGGGGATCAGGTCCGACATCAGGCCGATATCGGTCAGTCCCTGGATGTTGGAATGCCCGCGCAGCGCATTCATGCCGCCGCCGCGCACGCCGATATTGCCGAGCAGGAGCTGCACCATCGCCATGGTGCGGATGTTCTGCGAGCCCTTCGAGTGCTGCGTCCAGCCGAGCGCGTACATCGACGTCATCGTCCGGTCGCGCGCCGAGCACTCCGCGATCATCTTGCAGATCGCGAGGTACTTGTCCTTCGGCGTGCCGCAGATGCGTTCGACCATCTCCGGCGTATAGGCTGCGACGTGTTTCTTCAGGAGCTGGTAGACGGAGCGCGGATGCTGCAGCGTCTCGTCGACCTGAACGTAGCCCTCCGGCCCGAGCTCGTATTCCCAGCTCGTGCGGTCATAGTCGCGCTTGGCCTCGTCATAGCCCGAGAACAGGCCGTCCTGGTAGGAGAAGCCCTCCTTCACGAGATAGGGCGCGTTGGTGAAGGCGCGCACATAGTCGTGCTGGATCTTGTCGTTCTCGATGCAGTAGCGGATCACCCCCAGCAGGAAGGCGATGTCGGTGCCCTGCCGGATCGGCGCATAGAAATCCGCCACCGAGGCCGTGCGCGTGAAGCGCGGGTCGACGACGATCAGCTTGGCGCCGCGTTGGGCCTTGGCCTCGGTGACCCACTTGAAGCCGCATGGATGCGCTTCGGCCGCGTTGCCGCCCATGACGATGATGAGGTCGGTGTTCTTGATGTCCGTCCAGGAGTTGGTCATCGCACCGCGACCGAATGTTGGGGCCAGACTGGCCACCGTCGGTCCGTGTCAAACGCGCGCCTGGTTGTCGAACGCCAGAACTCCGAGGCTTCGCACGACCTTGTAGGTCAGGAAGGCCGTCTCGTTGGTGGTGGCCGAAGCCGCCAGGAAGCCCGTGGTCAGCCAGCGGTTGACCGTAACGCCGTCCTGGTTCTTGGCGATGAAGTTCTTGTCGCGGTCGTCCTTCATCAGGCGCGCGATGCGGTCGAGCGCCTCGTTCCAGCTGATCTGCCGGAAGGCCTTCTCGCCCGGGCCGCGATATTGCGGCACCTTGGTGCGCGTCTCGGAATGGACGAAATCGAGCAGGGCGGAGCCCTTCGGGCAGAGCGTGCCGCGATTGGTCGGGTGGTCCGGATCGCCCTCGATATGGATGACCGCCGGATGGGCATTCTTCGAGTTGTCGCCCAGGCTGTACATGATCACGCCGCAGGCGACGGAGCAGTACGGACAGGTATTTCGTGTTTCCGTGGTGCGCGCCAGCTTGAAGGGCCGCACGGCCTGGGCAAGTGCTTCTTCGGCACCCCCGAACCCAAGCGCGGCGACGGCAGAACCGGCGACACCCGCACCTGCGGCTTTCAGAAACTGGCGACGCGAGAGCTCGTGCAGCATCTCAACCTCCCAGGCGACGACGGAGCGTCGTTCAATTTGGAATAGTGAAACTCCGGTGGGGGGGCGTCAAGGCAAGGCCCGCGCGGGCGGAGGGGCGGCGTCTTAGACTTTCGGCCTACGATTTCGCGCGTCTGGCGGGCTCTCTCTTCGTGCTGCCGCCGGGCGCGGGGCGCAGGGCGGCGGCGGCTGGAAGGGGCTCATGGGCCACGTTGATGTCGGTGGCCGCCCCGCCGGCCCAGGCGGAGGCGAGTTGGGCGACGACATGCCGGCCGAAGCTTTCATAGGGGATGCGGATCGAGGTGAGCCAGGGCGCAATCCAGTGATTGAGGGCGTTGCCGTCGATGCCGACGAGAGTGCAGCGCTCGGGGATGGCAATGCCGGTCTCTGCCGCGCGGCGATAGGCGCCATAGGCGATCATGTCGCTGACGCAAAGCGCGCCGTCTGGCCAGCCGCCGCTTTCCTCCAGGCTTTTGGCGGCGGCATAGCCGATCTCGATATGGGACAGACTGGGCGCACTTGCCCGGCGGATATCGGCGTCGGGAATCCCCTGGGCGACGAGCCTCTGAATGAAGCCCTCCGCGCGTTCGGCCGTGCTGGAGGCGTTCAGCGTGGCCATCAGCACGGCAGTCCGTTCGACGCCCTGCGCCAGCAGATGATCGGCGGCATCGGCGCCCGCCTTGTGGTTGTCGATGCCGACATAGGCGCCGCCGCCCAGCGGATTGCGCCGCGCGACGAAGACCATCGGATCGCCGCGCCTCTGCGCCTCGGCGAGGCCCGCGCTGGCCACGGCGCTGACCATGACGTAGCCGGCGACGAACTGGTCGCGCATCGCCCGCAGATAGTCGTCCTGCAAGTCGGCCCGGTCATGGGTATCGCAGAGGATCATGACATAGCCGGCGTCGCGCAGCGCGGCTTCCGTCGAGACCGCGATCGCGGCCATGGCGGGATTGTCGAGATTGGGCGCGAGCATCGCGACGACCCGGCTGGCGCGACGTTTCAACGCCCGCCCCACCGGGTTGGGCCGGTAGCCGAGCCGCGCGATCGCCTGTTCGACGCGGGCGACCGTGTCCGGAGAGGCCCGTCCGCTCTTGCCGTTGACGATCCGCGAGACGGTCGCGACCGAGACGCCGGTCTCCCGCGCCACCGTGGCAAGTGAGACGCCGTCCTTCTGCGGTCTTGCGGCCTTTGCCGTCATGACTTTCCCCGGTGCCAGCGCGCGATTCGAAGCCGGTCGGCAGGTCTCGAGCCGGCGAACGCACCCATGCCGGCTCACCTGCCCATTGACAAGTAAGGCAAACGTTTGCCTTAGTGATTGTCAAGGTGCCCGCCGAGGTGCCGTGATCAGGTAAGGGATGGAACGCAGATGCAGGGGAAACACTGGATTTCGGCGCTCGCGCTGACGCTCGGCCTCATCGCCGGCAGCGGGGCCTTCGCCCAGACCACGGTGCGCATCGCCTGGTATTCCGACGGCAACGAGGGCGAGGTCGTCTCCGATCTGCTCAAGCGCTTCGAGGCGCAGAACAAGGACATCAAGGTCGTGCTCGACCAGGTGCCCTACAAGGCCATCACCGAGAACCTGCCAGTCCAGCTCGCCTCGGGGCAGGGGCCGGACATCGCCCGCGTCGTCGATCTCGGCGGCGTCGCCCGTTACGCGCTCGACATGCGTCCCTATCTGAAGGACGCCTCCTACTGGGAGAAGAATTTCGGGCCGTTCCTGCCCTGGATGCGCCCCGAGGGTGATTCCAGCGCGATCACCGGCTTCATGACCCAGCTCACCGTCACCGGCCCCTTCGTCAACAAGACCCTGTTCGAGCAGGCCGGCGTCGCTTTGCCGGGGCCGAAAGCGACCTGGGAGGACTGGGGCAAGGCGGCGAAGGAGGTGGCGGCCAAGGTCAAGGCGCCGTTCCCGGTCGCCATGGACCGCTCCGGCCACCGCTTCTTCTCGGTCGCGATCTCGGAAGGCGCCAAGGTCTTCGACGACAAGGGCGATCCGGCGGTGATCGACGAGGGTTTCAAGCGCGGCGCCAAGCTCATCTATGACTGGCACCAGAACGGCACCATGGCCAAGGAGCTCTGGGGCTCGGTCTCCGGCACCGCCTATCGCGGCGCCAATGACGAGTTCAAGAACGCCCAGGTCGTAATGTACCAGTCCGGTTCCTGGCAGATCGCCCAGTTCGACAAGACCGTCGGCGACGCCTTCGACTGGATCGCGGTGCCCTCGCCCTGCGGAGCGGGTGGCTGCTCGCCGATGCCAGGCGGCGCCGGCCTCGTCGCGATCAAGACGACCAAAAGCCCGGAGGCCGTCGCCAAAGTGATGGATTATCTGGCGAGCGAGCCGGTGCTGAGCGAGTTCTATGCCCGCTCGCTCTTCGTGCCCGGCCATCTCGGCATTGCCGCCAAGGGGCTCGACTATGCCGGCGCGACGCCGCAGGGCAAGGCCGCGCTCAAGGTCTTCTCCGATCAGGTCGCGCAGATCTCGCCGCCCGCCTACAAGCTGCAGGGCTACACGAGCAACCGCGTGATCTTCAACGCGGTGATCAGCCGCCTCGGCCAGGCGATCTCGGGCGAGGGCACGCTCGACGAGGCCTATAAGCGGATCGAATCCGACATCGCCCAGCAGATCGCCGAGCGCAAGAAGTAAGGCCATGGCCGCTGCCGAGACAAACCCGCGCCGCGACGGCGCGGGCGCCGTCGGCCTTCTCGCCGCGCCGCTCGCGCTCCTGATGCGCCTCGTCGACGGGCCGATGCAGGCGCTGCAACGCCTGATCGGCGAGCGGCGGATGGCCTATGTCTTCATCCTGCCCAACCTCGCCTTCTTCTCACTCTTCGTCTTCCTGCCGCTGATCATCAACGTGATCTTCTCGGTGACCGGCGGGGCAGGGCTGTTCCCGAGCGAGCGACCCTATGTCGGGGCGCAGCAATACGCCTATCTCTTCGACTGCGGCTCCTTCCTCGACCCGTCCTCCTGCCGCGAGGACCATTTCTGGCGCGGCGTCGGCAACACCGCCCGCTTCACCGTCTTCCAGGTCACGGCGATGGTGCTGTTCTCGCTGCTGACCGCGGTCGTCCTCAACATGAAGATCCGGGCGCGCGGCTTCTTCCGCGCCGTCTATTTCTTCCCAGTGCTGCTCTCGCCGGTCGTGGTGGCGCTGACCTGGAAATGGATCCTGCAGCGCGACGGGCTGCTCAATGCCGGCATCACCTCGATCGGCGGCGAGCGCATCCTGTTCCTGGTCGATCCGGGCTGGGCGATGTTCTGGATCGTCTTCGTCTCGGTCTGGGCCCATATGGGCTTCTACACGCTGATCCTGCTCGCCGGCCTGCAGGCCATCCCCGCCGATCTCTACGAGGCGGCCGAGATGGACGCGACGCCGCGCTGGCGCGTGTTCTGGCGCATCACCCTGCCGCTGCTCTGGCCCAACATGATCGTCGTGATCGTGCTGGCGCTGATCAAGGGCGTGCAGACCTTCGACGAGGTCTTCGTGCTGACCGGCGGCGGGCCGGGCACGGCGACGCTGATGATCGTGCACTATATCTACGAGACGGCATTCGCCAATCAGGTCCAGAATTTCGGCCTGGCGGCGGCTGCTTCCGTCGTGCTCGGGGTCGTTCTCTTCGCGCTGACGCTGGCCCAGCTCGCGGCGAGCCGCCGCAAGGGGGCCGCATGAGCCTGGCGACCCGCATGATGACCGCCCGGCGCAAGCCCGGCCGCTGGCATTGGACCGATATCGCCGCCTATGCCTATCTCGCGCTCGGCGTCGTGCTGATGTTCGGCCCCGTACTCTGGCTCGGGCTCTCCTCGTTCAAGACGCAGGCCGGGCTGCTCGAATTCCCACCCTCGCTCCTGCCGATGTCGCAGAAGGAGGTGGCGGGGCCCGGCCAGACACAGAAGCTGCCGCTCTTCGAGGTCGAGATGCCCGACGGCTCGAAGCGCGTGCTGGCTCAGGTCCGTCGCATCGGCATCCAGGCCCAGATGGTCGATCCCGAAAAACCCGGGGAGACGATCCGCGTCCCTATCGACAAGCGCACGCCGGTTCGCGAATTCAAGCTCGCGACCGAGAATTATACCGAGCCGCTGGAGCGCTTCGCCTTCACGCGCTTCCTATGGAACTCGGTCTTCGTGACGCTGGTCGCGACGATCATCACGCTGATCATCAACTCGATGGCCGCTTATGCGCTGTCGATCTACGAGTTCCGCGGCAAGACGGCGGTGATGCTGATGGTCGTCGGCACGCTGATGATCCCGATCACCATCATCCTCGTTCCGGTCTATCTGGTCATCACCAAGCTCGGCCTCGTGAATTCGCTCTGGGCGGTGATCCTGCCCGGAGCGGCGACCCCGACCGGCGTCTTCCTGCTGCGGCAATACATGCTGACCCTGCCGCGCGACCTGATCGAGGCCGCGCGCATGGACAAGGCCTCGGAGTGGCAGATCTACTGGCGCATCGTCATGCCGCTCGCCATGCCGGCACTCGCCGTGCTCGCGATCTTCTCGATCATGTGGCGCTGGAACGAGTTCCTCTGGCCGCTGGCGGTGCTGACCAAGACCGAGTCCTACACGCTCCAGATAGGCCTCAACGCCTTCCAGGGCGAGCTCCAGACGCAGTGGCACTACCTGCTTGCGATGACCGTGGTGACCTTGCTGCCGGTCGCGCTGGTCTTCGTCTTCCTGCAGCGCTTCATCACTACCGGCATCGCCAATACGGGAATGAAATAATGGCCGGCCTGAAACTTTCCGGAGTCCGCAAGGCGTATGGCGCGACGACGGTCCTGCACGGCATCGATCTCGATGTCGCCGATGGCGAATTCGTCGTCTTCGTCGGCCCCTCCGGCTGCGGGAAATCGACCCTGCTGCGCTCGATCGCGGGACTGGAGGAGATCACCGGCGGCACGATCGCGATCGATGGCGCCGACGCGACCCATCTGCCGGCCTCCGAGCGCGGGCTCGCCATGGTGTTCCAGTCCTATGCGCTCTATCCGCATATGACCGTCCGGGCGAACATGGCCTTCGCGTTGGAGAACATGGGTTTCAAGCGCGACGAGATCGACAGGCGCGTGAAGCGTGCGGCGCAGATGCTGCGCCTGACCGATTATCTCGAACGCAAGCCCAAGGCTTTGTCCGGCGGCCAGCGCCAGCGCGTCGCCATCGGCCGCGCCATCGTGCGCGATCCCAAGATCTTCCTGTTCGACGAGCCGCTCTCGAACCTCGACGCGGAACTGCGCGTGGCCACCCGCAAGGAGCTCGCCGCGCTCCATGGCGAGATCGGCGGCACGATGATCTACGTCACCCACGACCAGGTCGAGGCGATGACTCTGGCTGACCGTATCGTGGTGTTGCAGGGGGGGCGGATCGAGCAGGTCGGCACGCCGCTGGAGCTTTACAACCGCCCCGACAATCTCTTCGTCGCCGGTTTCATCGGCTCGCCGCGGATGAATCTGTTGCCCGGCCGCGTGACCGCGGCAGGCAAGGTCGCGCTGGGCGAGGGCGGTCATGAGATCGCCTGTGCCACAGGCGATCTTGCTGTCGGCGGCAAGGTCACGCTGGGCATCCGCCCCGAACATCTGGCGCTGGCACCGGAAGGGCAGGGGCTGCCGCTCGCCATCGACCTCGTCGAGCGGTTGGGCGGCGAAAGCTATCTTTACGGGACCGCCGCCGGCCTGCCGCAGATCACGCTCCGGCTCGATGGCCAGAGCGAGCATGAGCGCGGCCACGCCGTCGCGCTCGCCTTCCCGCAACAGAGCCTGCACCTGTTCGACGAGGCCGGTAAAGCGGTCAGGGTTTGAAGATGTACGCCGTCATTCCGGCGCAGCGAAAAATATGTGCGCGGTCATCCCGGACGCAGCGAAGCGGAGATCCGGGATCCATGCCAGAACCTTCAGCGGAAACGCTCCGGCATGGATCCCGGGTCAAGCCCGGGATGACGCGCGATTGAGATTTCGAGATTCGGAGACCACCCCATGAAAGCCCTGACGCAAGGCCGCTATCTCGGCCGCGATGGCGAGGCCGCCCTGTTCGATGTCGGACTGGGCAACACCATCGCCGTGCACATCCTCGAAGGCGATATCGGCCGGGTGACGCTGAAGCCGCAGGATGGCTATCGGCTCGACCGCGGCTGGGCGATCGCGCCCGGCGGGCTGGAGCCCCCTTATGAGGGCCGCCCGCGCGACAGCCTCGACGGCTTCGTCTGCCCGAAGACGGATATCCGGGTGGACGCCGACAAGGTCGTCATCGCCGCGGACGGATTGAGCGCTGAAGTCACGCTCGCGCCCTTCGCCATCGCCTGGCGCCGCGACGGCGAGGAGAAGCCTTTCCTGCAGGACCGCACCACGCAGGCCTACCTTGTCTCGCCGCGCACCGGCGCGCTCGCCCATTTCATGGCGCGCGATGATGCAGAGCGCCATTACGGCCTCGGCGACAAGGCCGGACCTCTCGACCGCACCGGCCGCCGCTTCGCCATTGATGCCGTCGACCCCTGCGGCTTCGACGCCGAGCTGTCGGACCCGCTCTACAAGATGCTGCCCTTCTTCATCGTCGACGGGCCATCGGGCGCACATGGCCTCTACTACGACAACCTCGCGACCGGTAGCGTCGACTTCGGCTGCACGCTCGACAATTATCACGGCCTGTTCCGCTCCTGGAAAGGCGATGACGGCGACCTCGACTATTACGTGATGGCCGGCCCGACCGTGCCGGACGTGGTCAGGCGCTTCTCCTGGCTGACCGGCGGGCAGGCCTTCGGGCCGCTCTGGTCCTTCGGCTTCGGCGTCACCTCGATGGCGATCGCCGATGCGCCCGATGCCGACGCCCGCATCAGTGATTTCATCGGCAAGCTCGCGACGCATCGCATCCCCTGCGACAGCTTCCATTTCGGTTCGGGCTACACGCAGATCGGCCATCGCCGCTACGCCTTCAACTGGAACCGCGACAAGTTTCCGGACCCGAAGGCGACGATGCGGAGGCTGAACGATGCCGGCATCTTCACGGTCGCCAACCTCAAGCCGTGCCTGCTCGACGACCATCCGCGCCTGAAGGAAGCGCTCGACGGCGATTTCCTCGTGCGTGACGGCGACAGCGGCAAGCCGGCCGTCGCCCAGTTCTGGGACGGGCTCGGCTTCCATCTCGACTACACCAACCCGAAGGGCCGCGCCTGGTGGCGAAACGGCATCGAGACGGCGCTGCTCGATTACGGCTTCACCACCGTCTGGAACGACAACAACGAATACGAGATCTGGGACGAGGACGCGCTCTGCGACGGCGACGGCCGCCCTTTCCGGCAGGCGCTGGCGCGCCCGGCCCAGCCGCTGCTGATGACCAAGCTCTCCTATGAAGCGCAGGCCGATCGCCAGCCCGGCAAGCGGCAATATGCGATCACGCGCGGCGGCTGCGCCGGCATCTCGCGCTATGCCCAGACCTGGTCGGGCGACAACGAGACCGCCTGGAAGACGCTGCGCTACAACCTGACGCAGGGTCTCAACATGAGCCTGTCCGGAATGTTCTCGATCGGCCACGATGTCGGCGGCTTCCACGGCCCGACGCCCGGCCCGGAGCTCTTCGTGCGCTTCAACGAGTTCTGCTCGCTCTGGCCGCGCATGGTGATGAATTCCTGGAACGACGACGGCGTCGTCAACCTGCCCTGGATGTATCCGGAGATGGTGCCGCAGGTGCGCGAGGCGATCGCGCTGCGCTACCGGCTGATGCCCTATCTCTACACGCTGATGTGGCGCGCCAGCCGCGACGGGACGCCGGCGGTTCGCCCGCTGCTCTGGGATTTCCCGCAGGATGCGACGGCCGTGAAGGTCGACGACGCCTTCATGCTCGGGCCCGACGTGCTGGTCGCGCCGGTGCTGGAGGAGGGGGCCCGGGAGCGCAGCGTCTACCTGCCGGTGCATGAGGGCGGCTGGTACGACTGGCATACCGGCAGGCATTTCGACGGTGGCGCAGTGGTGACAGTCCCGGCGCCGCTTGGCCGCCTGCCGGTCTTCGTTCGGGCCGGCGCGCTGATCCCGCTCGGCAATCCCGAGGGGATCGACGATCTCCGCGAGATCCTCGTCTGCGGGCTGGTCGAGGGTGCATCGGGCGAACTCTATGAAGACGACGGCGACACCACGGATTGGCGTGGTGCCGGCGCGACCGTCATCCGGTTCAAGGTTGAGGATGGCGAGATTGCCGTCGATCAGCAGGGAGACCGCGAACCGCTCTTTGATCGCATCGCGATCCGGCAGATCGCGGACGGTGCAGGCGGGCGCTAGCCGGGTTCAATTTCGGGCAAGGCTTCGCCGCCATTCCGACGCCGCCGATGGGCCGAAACCCGCCGTCATGCTCGGGCTTGGCCCGAGCATATCTTGTGGAGAAGGCCTCGCGCCTCGTTGGCCAGAGATTCTCGGGTCAAGCCCGAGAATGACGGGTCGTCATGGTCGCGGGCCGTGCCGCCCTGCTCATGGGCAAGGCTCGATCCGAAGGCCGACCCGGACCGAAGAAGGCGTCGCAGCGAGGAACAGGCCGACACATATGCAAAACGCAGAAGTCAGGTTGTCAGACAACCGATAACATGACAATGCTGCTTCCAGCAGGAACCCGCCATGCAGTTGTCATCCATCGGAGCCAGGCCCAATCTCGCGAGCGATGCCGCCACCGCGCTGGCGACGTCGATCCGGTCCGGCGCCTTGCAGCCCGGCGCGCGTCTGCCCTCCGAGACGGAGCTTGCCCGCCAGCTCGGCGTCAGCCGGCCGGTGGTGCGCGAGGCTATCGCCTATCTGAAGGCCGACGGCATCGTCGAAAGCCGGCGCGGGCTCGGGCTTTTCGTCAACCAGCAGGATTCGTTGCGCCTGCGTCGTGCCGAGATCGCGGCCTCCGAACAGTCGATCCTGCAGTTCCTGGAGTTCCGCCTCGGGCTGGAAGTCGAGGCCGCGCAATTGGCTTCGCTACGCCATACGCCCGAGGACCTCGCCCGCATGGATGCGGCCGAGGCTGCGCTGAACTTGGCCGATGATGCGGGGGAGGACAGCTCCGCCCATGATCTCGCGCTCCACCTCGCCATTGCCACGGCGGCGCGTAACCCGCTCTTCCTGACGGTTCTGCAATTCGTCTCGAGCCCTCTGCTCAACTCGATCCGCAGCATGCGCGAAAAGGATCGCGGCGAGGATTCGAACATCGCCATCCGCCGGGCCGATCACGCCGCAATCCTCGACCGCATCCGCGCCAGGGATCCGGACGGGGCGGGCAAGGCGATGCGCAAGCATATCGGCGAATCCTATCGCCGTTACGCCGCGCAGCTCGCTCTTGGCCGCCCGATGCCGGCCCATCCGGCCCTCCAGAACCCGACGACATAGGACACTTCCCGTGACCTCTCCCTTCGATCTCTCGGGGCGCACCGCGCTCGTGACCGGTTCCTCGCGCGGGCTCGGCCGCGCCATGGCCGAAGGGCTCGGGGCCGCGGGCGCGAGCATCATCCTCAACGGCGCCGATGCCGGGCGCCTCTCCGAGGCTGTCGCTGCGATGAACGCCGCCGGCCACAAGGCGCGCGGTCTCAACTTCGACGTGACCGACGAGCAGGCGGTCGTCGCCGCCTTCGCCGCGCTCGATGCCGAAGGCGTCGCGGTCGATATCCTCGTCAACAATGCCGGCATCCAGTTCCGCAAGCCGATGTTGGAGCTTGAGACGGCAGACTGGCGCCGCGTGCTCGACACCAACCTAACCAGCGCCTTCATGGTCGGTCGCGAGGCGGCCCGCCGCATGGCGAAGCGCGGCCATGGCAAGGTCATCAATATCGGTTCGCTGACGAGCGAGCTCGCCCGCGCGACCGTCGCGCCCTACACGGTGGCGAAAGGCGGCATCAAGATGCTGACCAAGGCCATGGCGGCCGAATGGGGCGAGCTCGGCATCCAGGCCAATGCGATCGGCCCCGGCTACATGCTCACCGACATGAACCAGGCGCTGATCGACAACCCGGCCTTCGATGCCTGGGTGAAGGGCCGCACGCCCGCCCGTCGCTGGGGCCGCCCGGACGAGCTCGCCGGCACCTGCGTCTATCTCGCTTCCTCCGCGTCGGACTATGTCAGCGGCCAGATCATCTATGTCGACGGCGGCATGATCTCGGTGCTTTGAGCCTCGGGAAAACAACGAGCGGCGAGGGGCCTTGGCGCCCGCTCCCGGAATGATCGCACAGGACGGAACGCCATGAAGATCACCGCCATCGAAACCCTGCGCGCCGAGGAATTCGGCAATGTGCTCTGGGTCCGTGTCCACACCGATTCCGGGCATATCGGCCTGGGGGAGACCTTCTATGGCGCCGCCTCCGTCGAGGCGCATATCCATGACACGCTGGCCGGCCGCCTGCTCGGCAAGAACCCGCTGCATATCGAGGCCTTGCATCGCGAGATGACCAACCTGCCGATGGCGCAGTCCTCGACCGGTGCTGAATCCCGCGCGACCTCGGCGATCGACATCGCGCTCTGGGACCATTTCGGCAAGGTCTGCGGCCAGCCGGTGCATCAGATGCTCGGCGGTCTCTGCCGCGACAAGCAGCGCATCTACAATACCTGTGCCGGCACCCGCTATGTCCGCTCCAGCAACATCAAGCCGGTCTCGAACTGGAGCCTGGGCGATGAGGTCAGCCCCTACGAGGACCTTGACGGCTTCATGAACCGCGCCGATGCGCTGGCCGAAAACCTGCTGGAGCAGGGCATCGGCGCGATGAAGATCTGGCCCTTCGATCCTGCCGCGATCGAGAACCACGGCCTCCACATCACCGCCGAGCAGATGAAGAAGGCGGTCGAGCCCTTTGAAAAGATTCGCAAGGCCGTCGGCGACAAGATGGAGATCATGGTCGAGTTCCACTCACTCTGGAACCTGCCGACCGCCAAGCAGATCGCCCGCGTGCTCGAAGCCTACAAGCCGACCTGGTACGAGGACCCGATCCGGATGAATTCTCCGCAGGCGCTGGCCGAGTACGCGCGCTCGACCGATGTCTGGGTCTGCGCCAGCGAGACGCTGGGCTCGCGCTGGCCCTACAAGGACATGCTGGAGCGCGACGCCGCCCATGTCGTGATGGTCGACCTGTGCTGGACCGGCGGCCTGACCGAGGGCCGCAAGATCGCGGCACTGGCCGAGACCTGGCACCGCCCGTTCGCCCCGCATGACTGCATCGGCCCGGTCGGCTTCGTCGCGGCGGTCCACACCTCCTTCAGCCAGCCGAACACGCTGATCCAGGAATCGGTGCGCGCCTTCTATCGCGGCTGGTATCTGGAGCTGGTCACCGAGATGCCGCGCATCGAGAACGGCTATGTCTACCCGATGGATGCGCCCGGCCTCGGCGTCGACCTGCTGCCGGCGGTCTATGAGCGCTCCGACCTGACGGTGCGGCGCTCGACGCTCTGAAGCGCGTCACAGGCCTCAGAACAAAAGAAGCCGCCGCCGGGATGCCGGCGGCGGCTTTCGCTTGGTTGTCGTGCGCCTTATTCGGCGGGGGTCATCAGGGGCTCGTCGAGGAAGTCAGGCAACTGGCCGGCGAGCGCGGCCTTGAGGCGGTTTTCGTCGAGTTCGCCTTCCCAGCGCGCCACCACGATCGTGGCGACGGCATTGCCGATGAAGTTGGTCACCGCGCGGCATTCCGACATGAAGCGGTCGATGCCGAGGATCAGCGCCATGCCCGCGACCGGCACGGCCGGGACGACAGAAAGTGTCGCCGCGAGCGTGATGAAGCCCGCGCCGGTGATGCCGGCCGCGCCCTTCGAGGAAAGCATCGCAACGAGCAGCAGCAGCACCTGGTCGCCGAAAGGCAGGTGAATATCCATCGCCTGGGCGATGAACAGCGCCGCCAGCGTCATGTAGATGTTGGTGCCGTCGAGATTGAAGGAATAGCCGGTCGGAATGACCAGGCCGACGACGGAGCGTTTGCAGCCGGCCGCTTCCATCTTCTCCATCAGGCTCGGCAGCGCCGCTTCCGAAGAGGAGGTGCCGATGACGAGGAGAATCTCGTCCTTGATGTAGCGGATCAGCGCCAGCACCGAGAAGCCGTTATAGCGGGCGACGATGCCGAGCACGCCGAGCACGAAGACCGCCGCCGTGATGTAGAAGGTCAGGATCAGGAAGGCGAGGTTGGCGACCGAGCCGATGCCGTAGCGGCCGATGGTGAAGGCCATCGCGCCGAAGGCGCCGATCGGGGCGGCCTTCATCAGGATCGCCACCAGCTTGAAGATCGGGGTCGAGAGCGCCTGCAGGAAGTCGAGCACCGGCTTGCCGCGTTCGCCGACCATGGCGAGCGAGAGGCCGAACAGCACCGAGAAGAACAGAACCTGCAGGATGTCGCCGGAAGCGAAGGCGCCGACGATCGTGTCCGGGATGATGTTCTGCAGGAAGCCGACGACACTGGCGTCATGCGCCTTGGCGGCGTAACCCTGCACGGCCTTGGCGTCGAGGCTCGCGGGATTGATGTGCAGGCCGGCGCCGGGCTGGATCAGGTTGCCGATGACGAGGCCGACGATCAGGGCGAGCGTCGAGAAGCAGAGGAAATAGATCATCGCCTTGCCGGCGACGCGCCCGACCTTCTTCATGTCGGTCATGCCCGCGATGCCGGTCGAAACCGTCAGGAAGATCACCGGCGCGATGATCATCTTCACCAGCTTGATGAAGGAATCGCCGAGCGGCTTCATCGCCGCGCCCTGGTCCGGCCAGAAATGGCCGAGCAGAATGCCCACCGCGATGGCGAACAGCACTTGCACGTAAAGATGCTGGTAGAACTTCTTCGGGCGCGCCGGCTGAGCGGGCGCGATGATCGGGGTCGCCATGTTCTGCTCCTTGGGTCGGCGGTCGTCTTGGTTTTGTTTGAAACCGCTGCTCCTGCGTTCGCAACGTGCGTGCCAACCGGCGCGAGAAGGAAGAATTCAGCAAAAACAGACCCTTGTGACTCCGCTCTGAATCATTTTGCGAGCCCTTCCGGCGGGATTCCGCACGCGGCCTCTTGATTTGTGCGGGATTCCGCACAACGACAGGGGATGAGCCGTTCCGGGCGCGATCCGTGGAGGAATGCTGCGCAACTGCGCTGGCCGGTCTTCGGGCTGGTCGTCGCGGCGCTGGCCATCGCCTCGCTTTTCGCCGCCGGGGAGATTGGTCGCAGCCGCGCCATCGCCGCGACGGAGAGCCGGGCGACCGATGGCGGCACGCTGGCGCTTGCCATCCTGCGCGGCGAGCTGGAGAAGCAGCGCGCCCTGCCGGTGATCCTCGCCCGCGATCCCGATGTCCGGCAGGCGCTGGCCGGCGGCAATCGCCACGGGCTCGACCTCAAGCTCGAAGCCATCGCGAAGGAAGCCCGCACGGCGGTGATCTATCTGCTCGGCCCGGACGGCATCACGATCGCCGCCAGCAACTGGAGCGAGCCGACGAGCTTCGTCGGCAACGACTACAGCTTTCGCGACTATTTCAGGAACGCCGTCGCGAACGGCACGGCCGAGCAGTTCGCGCTCGGCACGGTCAGCCAGCGGCCGGGCCTCTATATCACCCGGCGGATCGAGGACGCCGGCCGGAGCATCGGGGTGATCGTCGTCAAGGCCGAGTTCGATCGCGTCGAGGCCGACTGGCGCGCGCTGGGAGGCCAGACCTATGTCGTCGATCAGCGCGGCGTCGTGCTGCTCTCGACGGTCGAGGACTGGCGTTTCCGCGTCGAGACGCCGCTCGACGCGGCGACTGCGGCGGTCATCCGGGATTCGCTCCAGTTCGGCACCGCACCGCTGACCCTGCTGCCGCTGCAGGAGCGCGAAGAGCTCGTTCAGGGAACAGGCGCCTATGCCGGCCTCTACGCCCGCATCCGCCAGCCCGTTGCGACCACCGACTGGCTGCTGGAGGTTCTTCAGCCGGTCGATGCGGCCGCCGCCGCCGGGCGCACGCAATTGCAGGCTCTGGTCGCACTCCTGCTGATGCCTGGGGCGGCGCTGGCCGGTTTCGCTCTTTACCGCCGCCAGCGCAACCTCGCCCGGCAGGAGGCCGATGCCCGCTCCAAGGCCGAACTGGAAGAGCGCGTCGCCGAACGCACGGCGGAGCTTGCCGGCGCCAACGAACGCCTCGTCGCCGAGATGGCAAAGCGCACGCGGGCGCAGGAGCGGCTCTCGAATCTCCGGGAAGAGCTGGCCAAGGCCAACCGCCTCGCGACGCTCGGCCAGATCACGGCGGGCGTCGCGCATGAGGTCAACCAGCCCTTGGCGGCGCTGCGCACTTATGCCGAGAACGCCCGCGCCTTCCTCAGGCGCGCCGAGCACGCGGATGCGGACGGCGCGCTGGTCCGGATCGTCTCGCTGACGGATCGGATCGGCGCGATCACCGAAGCTTTGCGCGGCTTCGCCCGGCGCAGCAAGGAACCGTTGGCGCCGGTTCCGATCGGCACGATCATCGAGGGCGCATTGACCCTGCTCGAAGGCCCCTTGCGCCAGGCGGGCGTCACCCCGCTCGTGACGGCGCCGCCGGAGCCGGTCCATGTCTTCGCGCGCCCGATCGAGCTCGAGCAGGTTTTCGTCAATCTCCTGCGTAATGCGATCGAGGCTCTGATGGAAGGCGGGCAGGGTGGCGAGCCCGCGCTGGCGATCACGGTCACGCCGCGTGAAGAGCGGGTCGAGATCGCGGTCACCGATCGCGGTCCCGGACTGTCGGAGCAGGCGCTGGCGCAGCTCTTCACCCCGTTCAGTACCTCGAAGCCCAAGGGGCTCGGCCTCGGGCTGGTGATCTCGCAGGACATGATCGTCTCCTTCGGCGGCACCTTGACCGCGACGAGCCGGCCGGGTGCTGGCGCCAGCTTCGTCATCAATCTCGAAAGGGCGCCGGCATGAGCGACACCGAGGCATCCGCCGCGATCGAGGTCTCCTTCGTCGACGACGATCCCGACCTGCGCGACGCCAATGTCCAGGCGCTGCGCCTCGCCGGTTTCCGCGCGGTGGCGCTGCCCTCCGGCGAGGCGGCGCTGCAGCGGATCGGGCCGGACTATGCCGGCATCGTCGTCACCGATATCCGCATGCCCGGCATGAACGGTATCGAGTTGTTCCGGCGTTTGCGGGCGCTCGACCCGGACATCCCGGTGATCGTGATCTCCGGCCATGCCGATATCGCCACCGCCGTCGGCGCGATGAGCGAAGGCGCCTATGATTTCATCGCCAAGCCCTATGCCGGCGAGCGCCTCGTCGAGACGCTCCGGCGCGCCGCCGAGAAGCGTGCGCTCGTCCTCGAGAACCGCCGCCTGCGGGCGCTGGCCGAGCAGGGCGAGGAGGAGACTGCGCTGATTGGCGAGACGCCGGCCATCGCGCGCCTGCGTCAGACGATCCGCGAACTTGCCGATGTGGATGTCGACGTGCTCGTTCTCGGCGAGACCGGCACCGGCAAGGAGGTCGTGGCCAACCTGCTGCACCGGCTCGGCCGCCGCCGCGACAAGCCGTTCGTCGCGCTGAACTGCGGCGCGCTGCCCGACAGCGTCATCGAGAGCGAGTTGTTCGGCTACGAGCCCGGCGCCTTCACCGGCGCGCAGAAGAAGCGGATCGGCCGCATCGAGCATTCCAGCGGCGGCACGCTCTTCCTCGACGAGCTCGAAAGCATGCCGCTCTCGGCCCAGGTCAAGCTGCTGCGCGTGCTGGAAATGCGCGAGATTGCGCCTTTGGGCTCGAACGACCTGCGCCGCGTCGATCTCCGGGTCGTCGCCGCGACCAAGGCCGATCTCGGCGACCCCGCCCAGCGCCGCGATTTTCGCGAGGATCTCTACTACCGCCTCAACGTCGTGACGCTGCGCATCCCGCCCCTGCGCGAGCGCAGGCGGGACATTCCGCTGCTCTTCACCCGATTTCTCGCGCGCGCGGCGGAAAAATATCGCCGGCCGGTGCCTGTGCTGGATCGCGCCGTCGAGCGCCATCTGGTTGAGAACGACTGGCCCGGCAATGTCCGCGAGCTCGTCCATTTCGCAGAGCGCGTCGCGCTGGGCCTGTCCAGCGACCTGCCGGCACAACCGCCGCGCCCCGACGCTCCGGTCGCGAGCCTGCCAGATCGCCTCAATGCGATCGAGGCCAACCTGATCCGCGAGGCGTTGGAGGCCAATCGCGGCGATGTCCGCGCGACGCTGGAGATGCTCGGAATCCCCCGCAAGACCTTCTATGACAAGCTCGCCCGCCACGGCATCGATCGGGCGGCCTACGCGATTACGGAGTAATTGAGGCCATGGGAGGGTTGCCGGAAATGAAGCTGCAGGAACCTCCACCGTCATTCCGGGGCAGGCCGAAGATCGGCAGACCGGTCGCATCCTCCAAGGAAATGGCCTCGGTTCTGGGTTCCGGGCTCTTCGCTATGCGAAGCCCCGGAATGACGGTGTGGTCCCAATGCTGGGCAGATGTAGAAAGCCGCCAGTTCTTGCAACATCACCCGAACAGCGCCTGCGGGTCCGGCGTATACCGCCCCAGCTTGTCGCGATCGATCGTGACGCCGAGCCCCGGCAGGTCGGGGATCGTCAGCCAGCCCTCGGCATCGAGCGCGAAGGGCTTGGCGAGGATGCCGTCGACATAGGGGCTGCCGCCGATGAACTCGACGAGATCGGCATCGGGGAAGGCTGCGGCCATCTGCAGGTCGGCGGCGAGGCCGAGCGCCGTGTTCCAGCCGTGTCCGACATATTTGATGCCGAGATCATAGGCCATCCAGGCGATGCGGCGCTGCTCGGAGATGCCGCCGACCTTGGTGACATCAGGCTGGACGATGTCGAGCGCGCCGGTCGTCAGCCAGGGGATGAAGCTCTGGCGCCGGGTCAGCACCTCGCAGCCGGCGATCGGCACGGGCGAGGAGCGGCGCAGCTCGCGGTAATCGTCGATGGCATCGGGGCGCACCGGCTCCTCGAACCAGCCGACTTCGTAATCCGCCAGCATCTCGGCGGTGCGCTTGGCCCATTTCAGGCCGTGTGGCCAGAGGGCGTCGCTGGCGCCGGCATCGACGAAGAGTTTTGAGCGCGCCCCGGCAGCCTCCCGCGCCGCGCGCACGATCGCCTCGTCGAGCTTGACGTCGAGCGCCCGGCCGAACGGCCCCCAGCCGATCTTGAAGGCGCTGAAACCCTTGTCGCGATAGCTCGCGACGACATCCTTCATCGCCGCCGGCTCCTCCATCAGGAGAGAGCAATAGGGCTGCACGCGCTCGCGATAGCGCCCGCCGAGCAGGCGCCCGACGCTCAAGCCCGTCGCCTGGCCGAGAATGTCCCATAGTGCGATGTCGATGCCGCTGATCGTATGGGTCAGCGTGCCGCCGCGGCCCATCCAGAACGTGTTCTGGTGCAGCTTCTCGCTGACGAAATCGGGTGAGAGAGCGTCGGCGCCGAGGAAAAGCGGCTCCAATACCTTAAGGCCCGCCTGCACGAGCCGGCCATCGGTGAAGACACTGCCATAGCCGGTGAGGCCCTGGTCGGTATGCACCGCGATTAGGGCATGAATCGAATCCTCAGGGCGAATCTCGGCCGACCAGCCGCCCTTGGGGCTCTCGCCGAAGAGGGGAGCGGCCTCGATGCGGGTGATGCGGAAGGGCGGAAGCCCCGCCCGGCCGGCTGTGCGCGTGATGGGCTGGTCGTTCACGGCATATCCCTTTCCTTGCGGCGCTGGGCGACGATGGCCTCGTAATCCATCGCGTGGTTCATGACGGTGATGTGCTCGTCGAGCGTGCGCGTGATCACCGCGATATCGCCGGCCTCGAAGGCGGCGAGCAGGTCGACATGCTCCTCGACCACGCCGGCCATCGGCTTGCCGAAGGTCGCGAGGCCGAAAATGATCGTGCATTGCGGCGCCAGAGTCTCCCAGAGGTCGAAGGTGACGCTGTTGCCGCCGAGCCGGCAGAGCGCGCGGTGGAAGGCGGTATCGGCGACCGCGACGCCGTAAGCGCTGCTGCGGGCCGCCATCAGCTCCATTTCGGCGACCGCCGCGCGCAATTCGTCGAGATGGGCGCCACGATTGCGGCCGGCGGCAACAGCGCGCGCCACCGCGCTCGCCTCCAGTGCGATCCGCGCCTCGATCAGGTCCGAGACGCGCTCGTTGGTCACCGGGCGCAGTTTGATGCCCTTGTAGGGCTCGCTGACCACGACGCCCTGGCTCTCGAGCAGGCGCAGCGCCTCGCGCACCGGCACGCGGCTGACCCCGAGCTTGCGGGCGAGATCGACCTCGACGATCCGGTCGCCCGGCAGGATCAGCCCGGCGGCAGCCCCGGCGATGATCGCCTCGATCGCATGGTCGACGAGCGTCTGCGGCTGCAAGGGTTGCCAGTCGGGGCCAGAACTTCTCGCCCGTTCCGCCGCTGCCGTTCCGGCTGCCCGCACTTGCTCGCCTGCTTCAGTCATCCGGCTCTCTGCCCTTCGCTTGACAGTTCGTATGATCGTATACAATCATACGAAACGCAAGAGCGAGAAGGGGATCGCCATGGCGTCGGAAACTCGGGTTCGGTGCGAGATCGACTTTGAAGCTGTGGGTCGACAGGCCGGCTATCTGCGGGCGCCGCTCTCGCGCAACACCTCCGGCTGGGGCGTCGTCGAAATCCCCGTGATCAGTGTGAAGAACGGCTCCGGCCCGACGGTGCTCTTCACCGGCGGTGTCCATGGCGACGAATACGAGGGGCAGATCGCGGTCTCGCGCCTCGCCCGCGGCCTCGATCCGGCGAGGGTGCAGGGCAGGGTGATCATGATTCCGGCGCTCAATATGCCGGCCGTGCTCAACGATACCCGGCTCTCGCCGGTCGACAACCGCGACATGAACCGCTGCTTCCCCGGCAATCCGCGCGGCACCTTCTCGGAGATGCTGGCGCATTTCGTCGATAGCGTGGTGCTGCCGCTGGTCGATGTCTCCGTCGACCTCCACACCGCCGGCCATTCCGGCGACTCGGCGCTCTCGACCAACATGCACTACGTCGCCGACGCAGCCCTACGCGAACGCACGATGGCCGCGGCGGCAGCCTTCGGCGCGCCCTACAATGTCGTGTTCTGGGGCGTCGACGAGGGCGCGACGCTGACCTCCTCGGTCGAGCGCCGCGGCATTCTCTCGCTCGGCACCGAGCTCGGCGGCTGGGGTCGCGTCAATGTCGAGGGCGTGCGTATCGCCGACCGGGCGCTGACCAACATCCTCAAGCATTTCGGCCTGATGGACGGAAAGCCCGACACGACGCAGCGCGATGGCTCGCCAGGCACCCGCCACATGATGGTGCGCGATGCCGCCGGCTATTCCTTCGCACCGGCCGGCGGGCTGTTCGAGCCACGCAATGTCGTCGGCGATGTCTGCCGCGCCGGCGATCTCGCTGGCTATCTGCACTTCGTCGAAGACATCGACCGCGAGCCGCTGGAGGTGCGCTACCGCCGCGACGGCGTGCTCTGGATGTCCGCCGGCCCTGGCCGCGTCCAGCGCGGCGATGCGGTTGCTGTGCTGATGGAGGATTACGACGCGGTGCGCGCCGCCGCCTGACCCAGCTCACGCCTGAACGTGCCTGACCATCAAATCCTGAGGGGACAAGAATATGGCAAAGCACATCATTTTCGGTGCCGCCCTTGCGGCGGCGCTCCTGCTCGGAGGGGCACAAGGGGCGCTGGCCCAGCGCAAGGGCGGCGACGTCGTCATCGGCATCAGCCAGGCGCCGCCTTCGCTCGACGCGCAGATCACCTCGGCGCAGGCCTCGCGCAACGTCACGCTCCACATCTTCGAGACGCTCTATGCCCGCGACGAGAACGCCAAGCCGGTACCGGAACTGGCCGAGGGCGTGACGATCTCGCCGGATGGCAAGACCTATGTCTTCCCGATCCGCAAGGACGTGACCTTCCACAACGGCAAGAAACTGGACGCTGCCGATGTCGTCTCCTCGCTGGAGCGCTACCGCAAGATCGGCGCCTCGCCGGCGCTGATCGCCGCCATCGACACGATCAAGGCGAGCGGCGAGCATGAGGTCACGGTCACGCTGAAGGAACCGCAATCGACCTTCCTCGATAACCTCTCCTCGCCTCGCGCGCCGATCGCGATCTATCCGGCGAGCGAGGCCGCCAAGGAAGCCGGCAAGATCGAGATCATCGGCACCGGCCCCTACAAGTTCGTCGAGTACAAGCCGGACAGCCACGTCAAACTGACGCGCTATGACGGCTATGCGCCCAATCCGAAAGGAACGGGCCGAGACGGTTTCGCCGGCAAGAAGGAAGCCTTCCTGGACACGGTGACCTTCCGCTTCATGCCGGAAGGCGGCGCCCGCACCGCGGCGCTCGAAGCCGGCCAGATCCAGTTCAACGAGACCGTCGACGGTCCGACCGCCAAGCGGCTTGGCACTGACAACCGCTTCACCATTCACAAGGTGATGCCGTTCGGCCTTCAGGTGATCAAGTTCAACCAGGCGCAAGCGCCGGCCAACGATGTAAACTTCCGCCTCGCCGTCCAGGCGGCGCTCGACATGGAGGAGATCATGGCGATCTCCTACGCCGATATCTACCAGATGGACCCGAGCTGGCTCTATCCGGGCGCGGCCTTCCATTCGACGGTCGGCAGCGACAAGTACAACAAAAGCGACATCAAGCTCGCCAAGGAGCTGCTCGCCAAGTCGCCCTATAAGGGTGGCAAGGTCACCTTCATCACCGACAATCTGCGTCCCAATGTCGACACCGCGACGCTGGTCCAGCAGAAGCTGAAGGAGATCGGCATCGAGGTCGATATCGCGGTCTCCGACTGGCCGACCGTCTCGAAGATCGGCTTCACCCCGACCGGCTGGACCTTCTGGACCCATGGCTTCGGCATCGAGCCCTATGAGGGGCCGGGTTCGGTGATGGCGCCCTGGGTCAACGGCCTCTCGCAGCAGGCGAAGGACCCGGAGATCGATCGGATCGCCGCCGCCTTCAACGCCGAGATGGACGAGGCCAAGCGCAAGGCCCTCTTCGACGCCTTCCAGAAGCACATGTACGACGCGGCGGTCGCGATGAAGGCCGGCAATTACGGGGTCTTCCAGGCCTCGACGGCGAAGCTCAAGAACTTCAAGCCCTATCGCATCCCGCGCATGTGGGGCGTCTGGCTGGAGCCCTGAGGGCAAGCGGTCGATGCCCGCCATCGTAGGTATCGACCGCCATCATATTAGCCGTGTCATCCCGGACAAGCCGCGTAGCGGCGCAGATCCGGGATCCATTCCTGACCTTTGCCGGAACCGTTCCGGAATGGATCCCGGGTCTCCCTTCGGTCTCCCGGGATGACGCGCATTTATCAGAACTGGGGCCTGACGCTCGAAAGGAGGGCGGCATGGGACATTTCCTGATCCGCCGGCTCGCGGGCGCCTTTCTCGTGCTCGTCCTGGTCTCGCTGCTGTCCTTCGCGCTGATCTGGCTGGTGCCGAGCGATCCGGCAGCAGCCTTCCTCGACGCCTCGGCGACGCCCGAGCAGGTCGCCAAGCTGCGCAGCGCGCTCGGCCTCGACCTGTCGCTGCCGCAGCAGATGTTGGGTTGGTATGGGCGCATCCTCAGCGGCGATCTCGGCCAGTCGATCCTGCTCAACCGCTCGGTGACGGCGGCTCTGGTCGAGCGCTTGCCGGTCACGCTTTCGCTGGCGGCGCTGGCGCTGGCCTTCGCCGGCTTCTTCGGCGTCGCCGCCGGCATCATCGCGGCCGTCAATCATAACCGCTGGCCCGATCAGGCAGTGATGACCACGGCTTTGCTCGGGCTCTCGGTGCCGGATTTCTGGCTCGGCCTCGTC
>JBDHTM010000046.1:0-34252 GCA_039808685.1 Allobosea sp.
CCTCGTCGGTGAGCAGGAACTGCTCCGAGAAATTGGCGAGGATGCAGATGCCGTCGACGCCCTGGTCGACCATCAGGTCCATGACGCGCCTGTTGCCCTCGATATCGAGGTCGCCGTTCTCATGGAAGATGGTCGGCGCGATCGGCAGGATGCCCTTGTAGGGTTCGGTCATGGCGTCGTCTCGTTCAGGCGGCGGATCGGAAGAGTTCAGACAGTGCTGGCGGCCTTGGCACCGCGCAAGCGGCGTGCGACCGAGCCGACGACCGGCATGACCAGCAGCGCGAGCCCGATCGCCATCAGCGTCGAGACCAGCGGGTTTGACCAGAAGATCGATAGCGAGCCCTGGCTGAAGATCATCGACTGGCGGAAGGCGTCCTCCGCCTTATCGCCGATGACCATGGCGAGCACCAGCGGCGCGATCGGATAGTCGAGCTTCTTGAAGACGTAGCCGACGAGGCCGAAGACCAGCGCGAGCCAGATGTCGAATTCCTTGCTCGCGGCTGTGAAGGCGCCGATGAAGCAGATCACGACGATGATCGGCCCGATGATCGAGAAGGGGATGCGGAGGATCGAGGCGAAGAGCGGCACCGTCGCCAGCACGACCACAACCGCGACAACATTGCCGAGGTACATCGAAGCGATCAGGCCCCAGACGAAATCCGGGCGGTCGGTGAAGAGGGTCGGGCCGGGGTTGAGGCCCCAGATCATCAGGCCGCCCATCATCACCGCGGCCGTCGCCGAGCCGGGAATGCCAAGCGCCAGCATCGGCAGCATCGCGGCGGAGCCGGCGGCATGGTCGGCCGTCTCCGGCGCGATCACGCCCTCTGGCTCGCCCTTGCCAAACCTCGCGGGCTGGCGCGAGGAGCGCTTGGCCATGGCGTAGCTCATGAAGGAGGCGGCTGTCGGCCCGCCCGGCGTGATGCCCATCCAGATGCCGATCAGCGAGGAGCGCAACAGGGCGAGCCAGTAGCGCGGCAGCTTCACCGCCGTGCGCAGCACGTCACCGATGCGGACCTTGGCGGCGACGCCGTCGAATTTCAGCCCCTCCTCCATGGTCAGCAGCAATTCCCCGATGCCGAACAGGCCGATCACCGCGATCAGGAAGCTGACGCCAGCGAGCAGCACGTCAAATTCGAAGGTGAGGCGGACATTGCCGGAGACCGAGTCCATGCCGATCGTCGCCAGCGCAAAGCCGATCGCCATCGAGACGACGGTCTTGAAGGGCGAGGCGCCGCCGAGCCCGATGAAGCTGGCGAAGGTCATGAAATAGACGGCGAAATATTCGGGCGAGGAGAAGCGCAAAGCGAATTTCGCGACCCAGCCGGAGAGCAGCGTGATCAGGATCACGCCGGCCAACGCGCCGAAACCGGCCGAGAGGAAGGCGAAGGAGAGCGCCTCGGTCGCCTTGCCCTGTTTGGCCATCGGGTGGCCGTCGAAGGTCGTCGCGACCGATGAGGGTTCGCCGGGGATGTTGAACAGGATCGAGGTGGTCGAGCCCCCGAAGAGCGCGCCCCAATAGAGCGAAGTCAGCAGGATGATCGCCGAGACCGGATCCATTGAGAAGGTCAGCGGCAGCAGCAGCGAGACGCCGTTGGGCGCGCCGAGCCCCGGCAGCACGCCCACGAGCACGCCGAGCAGCACGCCCGCCATCATCAACAGGAGATGGTGCGTGGTGAGCGCGACCGAAAAGCCGTGCATCAGGTTGGCGACATTGTCCATGCTGATATCCCGCCGTCTCAGAGGCCGATGAGCGGCTCGATCGGACCCTTGAGCAGGCCGATCTGGAAGAATTTTTCGAGGGCGAAGTAGAAAAAGGCGGCCGTCACGAAGGCGGTGACGAGGCTCTGCAGCCAGCCATAGCCGCCCTGGAAGCGCATCGCGAAGACGAGATAGAGGATCGTCGCGACATACATGCCGAGCGTCACGCTGAGCACCACGAAGCCGACGAGCGGCAGCAGGAAAGCGAGCACGCGCTTGCCGCGCTCTGCATCCAGAAAGGCCTCTGCGAGGGCCGCCTTGCCGGCGACTCGCTGGCCGAGCGTGACGACGAACGTGCCGAGGCTCGCCAGCGCGATGAGCCCCCCCGCATAGAAGGGAAAGGCGCCGGGCTGCGGCCCCGCCGAATCCCAGCCGATGCCGAATTCCAGCGAGCCCTTCACGATGACGAGCCCGAAGACGAGCGTCAGGATCGCGGTCCCGATTTCGGCCCAGAAGCGGGTGATCATGCGGTGAGTTCCTCCGCCCTGGCGGCTAGACGCGCTGCGGTTCGATCGAAAGGCCATGTCATCCCGGACGGAGCGAAGCGCAGATCCGGGATCCATGCCTGAGCGTGCCCGATGAAGGTTCCGGCATGGATCCCGGGTCAAGCCCGGGATGACCGCTTGGTTCGCTGACAAGTCAGCACACGCTGGTCACGAGATTCCCGGGCGGCGCATTGCGCCACCCGGGAATGACGAACCCAGATTACTTCGCGATCCAGCCTTCGTTCTCGAAGACCTTCTTGTTCGCCGCCTCGTCCCGGGCAACGAAATCGGCGAGCTCCTTGCCCTTCATGAACTTGGCAGTCTGGGCGGTGCGGGTCACGAATTCCTGCCATTCCGGAGTCTTGGAGACCTTCTCCAGCAGGTCGGCATAATAGGTCACGGCATCGGCCGGGACATCGGCCGGCAGCCAGACGGTGCGCGGCATCTGGAAAGTCTCGAGTGGCAAGCCCGCTTCCTTGCAGGTCGGGATATCGCCCCAGCCCTTGCCCTCGAAGACCGGCTCGCCCTTGGCGAGACGCACCGGCGAGAAGACGCAGAGCGGCTTCACCTGCCCGGCCTTCCACTGGCCGATATTCTCGTTGGGATTGTTGGTGTTGGAATCGATATGGCCGCCGGCGAGCTGCACGGCAGCCGCACTGCCGCCCTGGAACGGCACATAGATCCATTTCACGCCGGTCGCGTCCTGGATCATCGAGGTCAGCGTCTGGTCGGTATCCTTCGACTGGCTGCCGCCCATCTTGAAGCCCATCGGCTTGGCCTTGACCGCCTCGATATAGGCCTTGGCGTCGGCGTAGGGGGCGTCGCCCTTGACCCAGAGCAGGAACTCGTCGAGCGCCAGCGCCGCGACCGGCGTCAGGTCCGAGACCTTGTAGCCGAGCTTGGCGACGTAGGGCAGCAGATAGGCGTTGTTGGTGCCGAAGATGACGCGGTTCGGGTCGCCCTTGGCGCCCTTGCCGTAAACATAGCCCTCGGCGCCCGAACCGCCGCCCTTGTTCACCACCACGATCGGCTGCTCGGTGAACTTGTGCTTGGTGATGATCGACTGGATGATGCGGGCGAAATTGTCGGTGCCGCCGCCGGCACCCGAGGTCACGACGAACTCGATCGGCTTGGTCGGCTCCCAGGCCTGCGCGGCACCGATGCCGCCGAGCGTGAGCGCGCCGGCGAACGCGGCCGAGATGGCAATGGTCTTCATGGTTTCTCTCCCTGGGTTCTGATCTTGCGAGGCCGCTCTTGCCGGCGGCTTTATCGAAACGCTTGGAAAATCAGGCGGCAGCGCGCGCCCTCGCCTTGCCGTCCTGGGCCATCTTGATGGCGAGCGCGAGCGCGGCCCGCGTCGCGCCGAGATTGGCGATGCCCTTGCCGGCGATCTCATAGGCCGTGCCATGGGCCGGCGTGCAGATCGGGAAGGGGAAGCCGCCGATCAGGGTGACGCCGCGATCGAAGCCAATCAGCTTCATCGCGATCTGACCCTGGTCGTGATACATCGTCAGCACGGCGTCGAAATCGCCGCTCCGGGCACGCAGGAAGACGGTATCCGACGGGTACGGCCCCTCGACCGTGAAGCCCTTGGCCTTGGCGGCCTTCACCGCCGGCTCGATCGTCTCGATCTCGTCGCGGCCGAAATTGCCGCCGTCGCCAGCATGAGGATTGATGCCGGCGACCGCGATGCGCGGCGGGTTGAAGCCGGCTGCGCGCAGATTGGCATCGGCCAGCGTCAGCGCTCGCAGGATACGCTCCTGCGTGATGTTCTGCGCAACTTCGGACAGCGGGATATGTGAGGTGACGCGGGCGTTCCAAAGCTTGTCGAGGATATTGAACTCGCTCGCCGCGCCCTCGAAGCCGATGGCGTCGCGCACGAAGCGGATCTCGTCGTCATAGCCGGGATAGGCGAAGCGCATCGCCGCTTTGTTGAAGGGCGTGAAGAACACCGCATCGGCCTGGCCGGAAGCGGCGAATTGCAGCGCGCGGCGGAAATTCTCGGTGGCGGCCTTGCCGCCGGCCAGCGTCGCGGTGCCGCGCTTGAGATCGGCCGGATCATGGTTGGCGAGATCGACGAAGACCGGCCTGTCGCCGAGCGGCAGAGCGTCGCCGTCCTTCACGACATTCACCTGCGGATCGACACCGCCATCCTTGATGCCGAGATCGAGCAGACGCTTGTCGCCGAACACGACATAACGGGCAGCACCGCGCAGATCGGCTTCCGACAAGATGCGGGCCGTCAGCTCGGGGCTGATGCCGGAGGGATCGCCCATCGCCACGGCGATCACCGGCAAGGCGTCATTCGTCCCCTCATTCATGGCCGCCACTCCGCTGCTTGTCCGTGTCCTCTGGCCCGTTGGCTAACACAGGCAGCGCTATCGCTCAAGTATGCTGTATGCAGCATAACAAGATTGCTGTAATCGTCCTGGAGGCACCCGCCGCGGCTTGCGGCTGCGCCGAAGGAGGGCCGATGAATTTTCATGCACATTACGCCGGGATCGGCGAACCCGTCGAAACCTGCCTCGTCGGCAGCGGCAGCTTCGGTCGCAGCTATCTCGCGCAATCGCGCCGGACCCGGCTGGTCAATGCGCGCATTGCGGTGGACGTCACAGCCGAGGCGGCCGGACGCGCCTTCGCCGCGGCCGGTTTCGAGCCCGGCGAGATCGCACTCTGCACGACCGGCGCCGAGGCGAAGGCGGCCTGGAATGCCGGCCGATGCGTCGCCGCGGCGAGCCTCGATATCGTCATGGAACTGCCCTTCGCGCTGCTCGTCGAAGCGACCGGCAGCCCAGAGGCGGCGACACGGCACAGCCTCACCGCAATTGACGCCAAGCGCCATGTCGCGCTGGTGTCGAAGGAGGCCGACAGCGTCGTCGGGCCTGGGCTGGCGCGGCTCGCCCGCGACAAGGGCGTGGTGGTGACGCCGGTCGATGGCGACCAGCCGAGCCTGCTGATCGCGCTGGCAAGCTGGGCCGAGGTCATCGGCCTTGAGCCCATCGCCGCCGGCAAGTCGAGCGAGTACGATTTCGTGCTCGACACCGCGACCGGCGACGTCACCTGCAACGGCGTAACCCGTTCGCTGCCGGCGCTGCGGGACTGCTGGCTGCCCGGTTCGCGCTCCATCGTCGCCAACGCAGCGGAACGCGCGCGCATCCTGGGCGAGGCCTTCCCGTTGAGAGCCGTGCCCGATCTCTGTGAGATGACGCTGGTCGCCAATGCGCTCGGCTTCTCCGCCGATGCCGCCGGTTTCCATGCGCCGCCGGCACGCGTCCCGGAGCTCGCCGATCTCTTCGCGGAGCGCGGCGAAGGCGGATTGATGGGCGGCACGCGCCGGATCGACGTGTTCCACCATCTGCGCCTCGCGGAGGAAGCCAGCTTCGCCGGCGGCGTCTTCATCGTCGTGCGCTGCGACAATGCCGAGACCTGGGACATGCTCACCGGCAAGGGCCATGTCGTCAGCCGCAGCGGCAAGACGGCCGCGCTCTACCTGCCGCGCCATCTGCTGGGCGTCGAGGTCGCGACCTCGATCCTCGATGCCGCCGGCCTCGGCCGCTCCGGCTATGGCGACGACTATCGCCCGCGGCAGGACCTCGTCGCGGTGGCGCAGCGCGACCTTGCGGCCGGGACGGTGCTGACGATGGGCGGGCATCATCACAGCATCGACAATGTCGGCGCCGAGGTGAGGCCGGCGGCAGCGCTCGCGGCCGACCGCCCTGCCCCGTTCTATCTCGTCGCCGACCGGCCGCTCGTCCGCGCCGTCAAGGCTGGCGAGGCGATCCGACTCGGCGATGTCGACATTCACGAGGGGGCCGAATTGCTGGCGATGCGCCGGCGGCAGGACGCGCTCTTCGCGGCCGGGAACGGCGCCCCAGTTTGACAGCGCGGAAGCCGCATGCCGTAACGAAGTGGCCGGAACACGGGAGCAACGATGAGCGAGACGGCGGCCGACTATATCCCGATCACGCGGCGCACCCTCCATGACGAGGTGCTGGAACGCGTGCGCGACATGATTATCGAGGGACGGCTCGAACCCGGCCAGCGCATCAACGAGGGCCAGGTCGGCGCGCAGCTCGGCGTCTCGCGGACACCCTTGCGCGAGGCGATCAAGACGCTCGCCAGCGAGGGACTGGTCGAGATCCTGCCGGCCAAGGGCGCGATCGTCCGGAAGTTCACGGCGCGCGACCTCGCCGACATCCTCGAAGTGATCAAAAGTCTGGAGCAGCTCGGCGGCCGGATCGCTTGCGCACAGGCCAGCGACGCGACCATCGAAGCGATCCATAAGCTGCACAGGGACATGCTGGCGCTCTACGCGACGCGCGACCGGCTGGACTATTTCAAGCTCAACCAGGCAATCCACAGCGCCATCGTCGGAGCATCCGGCAATGCGGTACTGCTGGAGATGCACACCACGCTGCAATCGCGGATCAAGCGGCTGCGCTTCGTCGGCAATGAAGGCCCGGAGAAATGGGCGGGAGCCGTGGCCGAGCACGAGGACATGATGGCAGCCCTGCTGAAGCGCGACGGCGACGCCCTCGCCGAGGCGATCGGCCGCCACATGGACACGACGCTGGTACGGGTGCGCGAGGTGCTCTGAGGGCCGGCGCGGGACATCGGGCACCTCCGGAGATCATAGACTTTCGAATAAGCTCCAGGCGGCCGGCAAAGGCCCCTTCCCTCCGATCAAATCCGTTTCCGCACAATCGCTTACCCTCCCCTCGGAGGCGGCCTCCGAGCCCTCCGAAACGTCTATCCGCGCCCCTGTTCTTTCAATAAGCTGTAGACAAGGCGGCCCGGGGACTTTCGCCCCAGGAGCTTCCGATACAACGGGGCCGTTTACCGCCCGGGCAGGGCGGAAAGGCGTTCAAGGAGACATCCATGAAGAAAATTCTGTTGGCGACGCTGTCGGCCTCTGCGCTGATGGCGGCGCAGCCGCTGATGGCGAAGACGCTGGTCTATTGCTCGGAGGGCAGCCCCGAGAATTTCGCGCCGAGCGTCAACACCACCGGCACGTCCTTCGACGCGAACACCCAGATCTACGACACGATCGTGCAGTTCGAGCGCGGCGGCACCAAGGTCCAGCCGGCACTTGCCGAGAAATGGGACATCTCGCCGGATGGCCTGACCTACACGTTCCACCTGCGCAAGAACGTGAAGTGGCACGCGAACAAGAACTTCAAGCCGACGCGCAACTTCAATGCCGACGACATCGTGTTCATGATCGAGCGGCAGTGGAAGGAAGACCATCCCTTCTTCAAGGTCACCAGCTCGAACCACTCCTATTTCAACGACATGGGCATGCCCAAGCTGCTGAAGTCGGTCGAGAAGGTCGATGACTACACCGTCAAGTTCACGCTGAACCAGCCGGAAGCGCCGTTCCTCTCCGACCTTGCCATGCAATATGCCAGCGTGCAGTCGAAGGAATATGCCGACGCGATGCTGAAGGCGGGCACGCCCGAGAAGCTCGACCAGGAACCGATCGGCACCGGCCCGTTCTATCTTGTGCAGTACCAGAAGGACGCGATCATCCGCTACAAGGCCTTCCCCGACTACTGGGCCGGCAAGGCCAAGATCGACGACCTCGTCTTCGCGATCACGCCGGATGCCTCGGTGCGGTGGGCCAAGCTCCAGAAGGGCGAATGCCATGTCATGCCCTATCCGAACCCGGCCGATCTCGATGCGATGAAGAAGGACGCCAATGTCCAGATCCTGGAGCAGCCGGGCCTGAATATCGGCTACCTCGCCTACAACACCACCAAGAAGCCCTTCGACGACGTCCGCGTGCGCCACGCCGTCAACAAGGCGATCAACAAGAAGGCGATCATCGACGCGGTCTATCTCTCCAGCGGCATCGCGGCGATCAACCCGATCCCGCCGTCGATGTGGTCCTATAACGAGACGGTCAAGGACGATCCCTTCGATCCGGAGGCGGCCAAGAAGGAGCTGGCCGAGGCCGGCTATCCGAACGGCCTTGAGATCGACCTCTGGGCCATGCCGGTGCAGCGCCCCTACAACCCGAACGCCAAGCGCATCGCCGAGCTGATGCAGGCGGACCTCGCCAAGGTCGGCGTCAAGGCCGAGATCAAGACCTTCGAGTGGGGCGAGTACCGCAAGCGCATGCAGGCGGGCGAGCATCAGTCGGGCATGCTCGGCTGGACCGGCGACAACGGCGACCCGGACAACTTCCTGCACACGCTGCTGGGCTGCGATTCCGCCAAGACCAACGGCTCGAACGTCGCGAAGTTCTGCTACAAGCCGTTCGAGGATCTGGTCGTGAAGGCGAAGACCGTCACCGATCAGGCCGAGCGCGAGAAGCTCTACCGGCAGGCCCAGGTGGTGTTCAAGGAGCAGTCGCCCTGGTTCACCATCGCGCATGCGGTGCAGCTGAAGCCGGTCCGCAAGGAAGTGAGGGACTTCAAGCTCTCGCCGTTCAGCCGCCACACCTTCTACGGCGTCGATATCGGCAACTGAGCCGCGGGCCTCAGCCGCGCCCGGTCCTGGCGCGGCCGATGCATGCCAAACGACGCGGCCCTTTCGGGCCGCGTTCCGGGAGGCGGAGACGATGGGGCACGACGCCCCACGCCCGATCCGTCTCCCCTGCCTGTCCGGAGAGAACCGCCCATGTCCGCTCGCGCCCGCTCCCTTGCCCTGACGCTGGGGCTCAGTGCCCTGTTGCTGCCCGCCATCGCCAGCGCCCAGGCGCTCGTGGTCTGCTCCGAGGCCAGCCCTGACTTCCTGAATCCGCAATTCAGCGGCCAGAACACCGCCTATGACGTCGCGGCGCAGATCTATGAGCGGCTGACGGCGACGGAGCGCGGCGGCTCGCAGGTCATCCCGAGCCTCGCCGAGTCCTGGACGGTTTCCGACGATGCGCTGACCTATACGTTCAAACTGCGCAAGGGCGTGAAATGGCACGCCAACAAAAGCTTCACCCCAACGCGCGATTTCAACGCCGACGACGTGATCTTCTCGTTCGGACGCATGTTCGACGAGAGCAATCCCTTCCACAAGGTCGGCAGCGGCAATTTCAGCTTCTTCGCGGAGATCGTGAAGCCGAGCTTCAAGGCGATCGAGAAGGTCGACGACTACACCGTCAAGCTGACCCTGACCAAGCCGAATGCACCGCTGCTCTCGGCGCTCTCGGTCGAGCCGATGTCGATCCTTTCTGCCGAATATGCCGCGGCGATGCTGAAGGCCGGCACGCCCGAGCAGATCGATTTCGTTCCGATCGGCACCGGGCCGTTCTCGCTCGTCTCCTACCAGAAGGACGCCGTGATCCGCTTCAAGGCGGTGCCGGACCACTGGACCAGGGCCGTCGGCAACCGCGACCGCATGGCGCTGGTCAACGACCTGATCTTCGTGATCACGCCGGATGCCGCGGTGCGCTTCGCCAAGGTGCGCTCCGGCGAATGCCAGATCGCGCGCTATCCCAATCCCGGCGACCTGCCGGCGATGAGGACGGAGCCGACGATCAACCTGCTGCAGGGCAGCATCGCCGACCAGAGTTTCCTCGCCTTCAACCAGCAGAAGAAGCCCTTCGGCGACAAGCGGGTGCGCGAAGCCCTGGCCTACGCGACCAATATCCCCGCCATCATCGACGCCGTCTATCAGGGCACCGGCAAGCCGGCGGCCGCCGCGGTGCCGCCCTCGCTCTGGTCGCATGACGCCGATCTGAAGCCGCGGCCCTACGACCCCGAGAAGGCCAAGGCACTGCTCAAGGAAGCCGGCCTCGCCGACGGCTTCGAGACGACGCTCTGGGCCATTCCCGTCGTGCGCGCCTATATGCCGAACGGCCGGCGCGCAGCCGAGCTGATCCAGGCCGACTGGGCCAAGATCGGCGTCAAGGCGACGATCCAGACCTTCGAATGGGGCGAGTATCTCAAGCGCGGGCGCGCCGGTGACCATGAGGTCGGCATGTTCGGCTATACCTGGGACTATCCCGATCCGAGCCAGATCCTGCTCTCGGGCTGGACCTGCGAGGGCGTGAAGAGCGGCGCCAATCGCGCCCGCTGGTGCAACCAGGAGGCCTCGGACGCGCTGGCCAAGGCCAGCACGATCACCGACCAGAGCGAGCGCGCGAAGCTCTACAAGCGCTTCCAGGAGCTGTTCCACGAGGATGTCGCAGGCCTGCTCTTCGCCAATGCGCAGGCTTTCACGCCGGTGCGCAAGGAAGTGAAGGACTACAAGATCCACTTCTTCGGCGGGCAGCCCTTCTTCGGCGTCTCCATCGCCAAGTGACGGCGAAGCGTCGGTAAACAAAAGCGTCGGCGGAAAATTCATTGCCCTGCCGACGCCCTGCACATTCGGGTTATTGCGTCGAAATCTGCCCTGTTTTCCAAGTCTTTCGCCCGGCAAGCCGGCCGAACTCCGCCTGATCACCGCGATCCACGGATTTTGTCGCCGCGTTCTTGATCTTTCGCGGATTCTGGTGTTTCCGCTGCGCCGGAATTCGAACTCGACTAAAATGACATAACAGGCCGCGGGAACATCCTGCTCCGGCCGATAAGAATGGCAGAACCATGCTGCGCTTCATCTTCACACGGCTAAGCCTGGTCGTCCCGACCTTCATCGGCATCACGCTGCTGGCCTTCTTTCTCGTCCGCCTCGTGCCCGGCGACCCGATCGAGACCATGGCCGGCGAACGCGGCATCGACGCCGCCCGCCATGCCCAGCTCCTGACCGAATACGGGCTCGACCGGCCGCTGCTCGTCCAGTACGGCAAATATATCGAGCGCGTCGTACAGGGCGATCTCGGCAAGTCGATCGTCACCCGCGAGAACGTGCTGACCGAGTTCGGCCAGCTCTTCCCGGCCACGATCGAGCTCGCGCTCTGCGCTATCCTGATCGCGCTGATCGTCGGCCTCCCGGCCGGCATCATCGCCGCGGTGAAGCGAAACTCGATCTTCGACCACGGCGTGATGGGCATCTCGCTCACCGGCTATTCGATGCCGATCTTCTGGTGGGGCCTGCTGCTGATCCTGCTGTTCTCGGTCCAGCTCGGCATCACGCCGGTCTCGGGCCGCATCGCCGTGCAGTATTTCATCGAGCCGGTGACCGGCTTCCTCACCATCGACAGCCTGCTGGCCGGCGATATCGACGCGTTCTGGTCGGCCCTGTCGCATCTCGCCCTGCCGGCGATCGTGCTCGGCACCGTGCCGCTTGCGGTCATCGCCCGCATGACGCGCTCGGCAATGCTGGAGGTGCTCGGCGAGGACTACATTCGCACCGCCCGCGCCAAGGGCATGGCCCCGGTCCGCGTCGTCGCGCTGCACGCGCTGCGCAATGCGCTGATCCCCGTCGTCACCGTGATCGGCCTGCAGGTCGGCACGCTTTTCACCGGCGCGATCCTCACCGAGACGATCTTCTCCTGGCCCGGCGTCGGCAAATGGCTGATCGAGGCAATCAGCCGGCGCGACTACCCGGTGCTCCAGGGCGGCACGCTGCTACTCGGCGTCGTGGTGATGAGCGTCAATCTCTTCGTCGACCTGCTCTACGGCCTGATCAACCCGCGCATCAGGCACGCCCGATGAACCATCCCTTCTCCCTTCGCTCCCATCGGAGCCTCGCGTCATGAGCACCCAAACCCTGCAAGCCCCGGCCGCCACGCCGAGCGCCGCCCCACCGCATCCGCTGCGCGAGTTCTGGAGTTATTTCAGCGCCAATCGCGGCGCCGTCGCCGGCCTCACCGTCATCGTGTTGGTGCTGCTCTGCGCGCTGTTCGCGCCGTGGATCGCGCCGCATGATCCGAATCTGACCAACAACGCGGTCTTCCTGAAGCCGCCGTTCTGGCAGGAAGGCGGCTCGCTCTCCTATCCGCTCGGCACCGACGCGATCGGCCGCGACATCCTTTCGCGCCTGCTCTACGGTGCTCGGCTCTCGCTCGTCATCGGCATCGCGGTCGTGGCGCTCGCCATCGTCGTCGGCATCGTGCTCGGGCTCGTCGCCGGCTATTTCAAGGGCATCGCCGATATCGCGATCATGCGCCTGATGGACATCCTGATGACGATGCCGAGCCTGCTGCTCGCCATCGTCATCGTCGCGATCCTCGGCCCCGGCCTGATGAACGCCATGCTCGCCGTCGCCATCGTCGTCCTGCCGCATTATGTCCGCATCACCCGCGCAGCGGTCATCGCCGAAACGTCGAAGGACTACGTGATCGCGGCCAAGGTCAGCGGCGCGCGGACGGTCCGCCTGATGTTTTCCGAGATTCTGCCGAACTGCGCCGCGCCGCTGATCGTGCAGGCGACGCTCGGCGTCTCCACCGCGATCCTCGACGCCGCCGCGCTCGGCTTCCTCGGCCTCGGCGCCCAGCCACCGACACCGGAATGGGGCACGATGCTCGCCGATGCGCGCGAGTTCGTGCTGCGCGCCTGGTGGGTCGTCACCTTCCCGGGCCTCGCCATCCTCATCACCGTGCTCGCCTTCAACCTTCTCGGTGACGGCCTGCGCGATGCGCTCGACCCCAAGCTGAAGCGCTGATCCCATGCCCCTGCTCGAAATCGAAAACCTCAGCGTCGAATTCCCGACTTCCCAGGGAACGCTGCGCGCCGTCGACCGCATCGACCTCACCCTCGAGGAGGGCGAGGTGCTCGGCGTCGTCGGCGAATCCGGCTCCGGCAAATCCGTCACCATGCTCGCTTTGATGGGTCTCGTTGGCTATCCTGGCCGTGTCCGCGCCGACAAGCTGCGCTTCGACGGGCGCGACCTCCTCGCCATGTCCGCCCGCGAGCGCCGCCAGCTCACCGGCAAGGACGTGGCGATGATCTTCCAGGAGCCGACCACCAGCCTGAACCCCTGCTTCACCATCGGCTTCCAGCTTGCCGAGACGCTGCGGAAGCATGAGGGGATGGACAGCAAGGCGGCGAAGCGTCGTTCGATCGAACTGCTCGAGCAGGTCGGCATTCCCGCGCCGGAAAGCCGCCTCAAGGCCTTCCCGCACCAGATGTCCGGCGGCATGAACCAGCGCGTGATGATCGCGATGGCGATCGCCTGCAATCCGCGCCTCTTGATCGCCGACGAGCCGACGACGGCGCTCGACGTCACCATCCAGGCGCAGATCCTCGAACTGCTGATGACGCTGCAGCGCGAGCGCAACATGGCGCTGGTGCTGATCACCCACAACATGGGCGTCGTCGCCGAGACGGCGCAGCGCATCATGGTGATGTATGCCGGGCAGATCATGGAGGAGCGCAAGGTCGACGCGCTCTTCAAGGACCCGCAGCACCCCTATTCGGCAGCCCTGCTCGCCGCCCTGCCCGAGCGCAGCGAGCATGCGACGCGGCTCGCGACCATTCCTGGCATGGTGCCCGGCCTGAACGACCGGCCGAAGGGTTGCCTGTTCAGCCCGCGCTGCGCCTATGCGACCGATCATTCGCGCAACGTCCAGCCCGAACTCCGGAACTGGGCCGACGGGCGCGTGCGCTGCCACTATCCGCTCGGCGATGCGAACCGCGATGCCGAACGCGCCCGCGACGAAGCCGGCCAGGCGCAGGAGGCCGCGCGATGAGCAATCCCGTGATCGAAGCGCGTGACCTCACCCAGATCTATCCGGTCAGGCAGGGGCTCTTCAAGCCGCCGGCGCAGCTGCAGGCGGTGAACAAGGTCTCCTTCGCGGTCGAGGCCGGGCGCACGCTCGCCGTCGTCGGCGAGTCCGGCTGCGGAAAGTCGACCC
The DNA here is from genome assembly GCA_039808685.1 of Allobosea sp. Classification (GTDB taxonomy): domain Bacteria; phylum Pseudomonadota; class Alphaproteobacteria; order Rhizobiales; family Beijerinckiaceae; genus Allobosea. Next base: position 13,915 of record JBDHTM010000046.1, read on the forward strand.
TGGCGCGCATGGCGGCGCTGATCGAGACGCCGACCTCGGGCGCGCTGACGCTGGACGGGCTCGATGCCGTCTCGCCGCCGGCTGGCGAGCGGCGGCGCTTGCGCCGCACCGTCCAGTTCGTGTTCCAGAACCCCTATGGCTCGCTCAACCCGCGCAAGAGGATCGGGACCATCCTGGAGGAGCCGCTCAAGATCAACACCGACCTCTCGCCGGCCGAGCGCACCGAAAAGGCGCGCGCGATGATGGCCAAGGTCGGCCTGCGCCCCGAGCACTATGCGCGCTATCCGCATATGTTCTCGGGCGGCCAGCGCCAGCGCATCGCGATCGCGCGGGCACTGATCCTCTCGCCCAAGGTCGTGGTGGCGGACGAGCCGGTCTCGGCGCTGGATATCTCGATCCAGGCGCAGGTGCTGAACCTGCTGGCCGATCTGCAGGACGAGTTGAAGCTGGCCTATCTCTTCATCTCGCATGACCTCAGCGTCGTCCGGCATATCGCCCATGACGTGATGGTGATGTATCTCGGCAATGCCATCGAGCACGGGCCGAAGGAGCGCATCTACGCGCGGCCGCTCCATCCCTACACGCAGGCACTGCTCGCCTCGACACCGCGCGTCGATGCCGGCAAGCGCGAGCGCATCATCCTGCGCGGCGAGCTGCCCTCTCCGCTCAACCCGCCGAAGGGCTGCGTGTTCTCGACACGCTGCCCCTTCGTGACCGATCGCTGCCGCGTCGAGCGTCCGGAGAAGCGCGAGATCGACGGCCGCAAGGTCGCCTGCCACTATGCCGAGGATTTTCTCGCGAAGGCCGCGTGATTTCAGGCGGACGAATCGGAGCGGCCCGACTTCAGCGCGCCTCATGCTGGCGTGGTCCGCCCGGCTTGCACATGGGCCCTGCTGCCGTCGAGTTCCATCTCTGCGGCACCGCGCCTTCATGTTCCCGGTGAGCTGATTTGCGCTATCGCAATGCAGTCCCGACGCTCTCGAATATTTTCGAGAAGAACTGGACGAATTCGCGATTGTGGAGTGAGATTGCGCCTCCGGTTCCAAGCGACTGGAGGGCCGAATGCGCGCGGAAGCTGAGGCGATCAATCGCCATATCGGAGACCGGCTGCGTATCCTCCGCGAGAAGCGCGGCCTGAGCCAGACGGATCTTGGCGCCGTCCTCGATGTCTCGTTCCAGCAGATGGGGAACTACGAGAAGGGCAGGCATCGCCTCAGCGCGGGTGCGCTCTTCCTGCTGGCGCGCTTTCTCGGAACAAGCCCGGCAGCCTTTTTCGAGGGGCTGACCTCGCCCGATATGGGAATGGCCGAGGATAGCGCGGCGTACGAGACGAAGACCGAGAGGACGCCCCAGTCTGACAAGCTGGATGTGGCGTTCGGGCGGATTCGCTCGCAGCGCGACCGGGCTCTGGCCGTAGCGATCGTCGAGACGATCGCGCGCCGCGATGACGGAACGGGCTGAATTCAGCCAGCCATACCCAGTTCGCGCAGGATGCCGAGCGCGAGCCGGGCTCGTCTGACAAGCGCCTGGCGGATCGCCGATCCGCCAGGGCTCGCGATTTTCCCAGCGGCGATGTCGACCTCAATCATCGGCGCCTGGTTCAGGATCGTCCCGACCCGGCGCCGCAATCGCGCGGAGCCCGCTTCAGGCCCCAAGGTGCTCGGGTGCCACCCTTGATGCCGCGCAGCCGACGGCTCGCTACGGAGAACGTTATTCTCATCTGACATCTCACAAAAGAATTGTCAGGTGTTACAAACTGAGCCAGCATGGCTCATGCTCGATCAATCGCCCTTCTCCCTGCCCAAGCCGCCGGCGGCGGAGAACGACATCGCCTTCGCGAGCCGGCGCCTGCGGCAAGCTTTCATCCGATGCGAGCTCGTTCCCGGCACCTATGCCCATGAAGGTGATCTCGCCCAGCGCTTCGGACTTGGCCGTGCGGCCGTCCGCGTCGCGCTGACCGAACTCGCGACGGCCGGCTTCGTCGCCCGGCACGCGCGGCAGGGCTGGCGTGTTGCCGCGATCGACGGTGCGCTGGCGAGCGCCATCGTCGAGGCGCAGCAGCGGATCGAGCCCGCGCTAATCGAGAAGCCTCTGGATGAGCGCAGCATTGCCCTGCTGGGCAGCCTGCGGGGGGCGCTCGATGCCGTCATCGGGCGGGACGATCCTTCCGCGCGCGCCATGGCGCAGCAGCTCTGCCGGCAGGCGCTCGACCTGCTCGCGCAAAGGGCCGGCGGCTTCATCGCGGTCTGGCTGCGCGATCTCTGGGATCACACCGAGCGCTTGATCCGCTCCCTTGAACTCGCCGGTGCGATGCCGCCTGCAATCGATCCGCGACCTCTGCTCGATGCGCTCCTGCGCGACGATCGCGCGGCCGCGCTTGCGGCGCTTCAAGGCGAGCAGAAGCGCTTTACCGACGCGATCGCGCACTGCTTCCTCGCCGCCGCCCGCCTGCTTCCGCAAGGCCAGCCCGTTTCCGTGCGCAGCCGCCGCCCGCGCCGGAGCCCGAACGGCCGCAAGCCGTCCCCCACCCTGTCCGAGGAGAAATCGCGATGAGCCGTGTTTCGAAAGCCGTAGCCGCTGTCCTCGTCGCCACCGCGCTCGGCCTCGCGGCCGGACCGGCATTGGCCGCCAAGGACCGTTTCGTCGTCGACCTCGTCAACGAGCCGTCCTCGCTCGACCCGCAGGTGCAGTGGAATCCGGACAGCTACTACGTCTACCGCAACATCTTCGACAATCTCGTCACCCGCGACGACAAGGGCGAGATCATCCCGCAGGTCGCGACCGCCTGGAAGCAGGTCTCGGATACCGAGATCGAGTTCGACCTGCGCAGCGACATCGCCTTCCATGACGGCTCGAAGCTGACGGCCGACGATGTCGTCTACAGCGTCAAGCGCATCACGGATCCGAAGTTCGCCAGCCCCCAGCTCGGCCAGTTCGACAAGATCACCGATGCGATCGCGCTTTCGCCGACCAAGGTGAAGCTCGTCACCGCCGGCCCCTATCCGGCGCTGCTGGCGCAGCTCGTCAAGCTCTCGATCGTGCCCAAGGCGGTGGTCGAGGCCGTCGGCAAGGATGCCTTCAACCTGAAGCCCATCGGCAGCGGCCCCTACAAGTTTGAATCCTGGCAGCGCGGCGTGAACGTCCAGCTGACGCGCAACGACGCCTATTGGGGCGCCAAGGCGCCGTTCCCGGCTGTGACCTTCCGCGCGGTTCCCGATGCGGCGACCCGGCTCGCCAACCTGCAGGCTGGGTCGAGCGATCTCGTCGTCACGCTCGACGCCGACCAGGCCGCCCAGCTCAAGGGGTCGCCCAAGGCCCAAGCCCTGATCGGCCTGACCGAGCGCGTCGCCTATGTCCGGCTCAACACGACGAAGCCGCCCTTCGACAATCCCAAGCTCCGGCTGGCGGCCGCGCACGCGCTCGACAAGCAGGCGATGATCGACGGCCTGCTCGGCGGCCATGACAAGCCTGTGCCGGAGCTGCTGACGCCGGCGATCTTCGGCTGGGTCGACGGTATCAAGGCGCCGGAGCACGACCTCGCCAAGGCGAAGGCGCTGATCGCCGAAGCCGGGCCTGCGGCGAAGGCCGAGATCGATCTCGCCACCGCGCCGGTCTTCGACCAGCGCATCGTCCAGGCGATCCAGCAAATGCTCACCGAGGCCGGCTTCAACGTGAAGATCGCGATGTCGGACATGGCGACCTATCTCAAGCGCGCCCAGGCCGGGCCGGAGACGACCTCGCTGCTCAGCTTCGGCCGCTGGTCCTGCGCCTGCCAGGATGCCGATGGCGTGCTGTTCCCGCTGCTGCACAAGAGCAGCGGCTGGTCGGCCTATCGCAACCCGAAGATGGACGCCCTGCTGGAAGAGGCGCGCGCGACGCTCGACACGAACAAGCGCCTCGCCGCCTACAAGCAGGTGCATGAGATCGTCGCCGCCGACGTGCCGGTCGTGCCGCTCTACCAAGCCGTGGTGATCTATGGTGCGGCGAAGAACCTGACCTTCCAGCCGACGCCGAATGAAAGCATGTTCATCAACCGGATGAGCTGGAAGGACTGAGCCGCGGTGCCAGGCTTTCTGCTCCGCCGGCTGGGCCAGGCGCTCGTCACCATCCTCGGGGTGGTGACGCTGATCTTCTTCGTCCAGCGCCTGACGGGAGACCCGACCTACCTGTTGGTGCCGGAGACGGCGACGCAGGCCGATATCGCGGCCTTGCGCCACCAGCTCGGCTTCGACCGGCCGCTTGCGGTGCAATATTTCGACTTCCTCGGCGAGCTCGTGCGCTTCGATCTCGGCCAGTCCGTGGTGCAGCGCGTGCCGGTGACGACGATCATCGCCTCGCGCCTGCCCTATACGCTGATGCTGGCGGCCGGCGCGCTCATCGTCGCCTGCGGCATCGGCATGCCGATCGGCATCCTGCTCGCGATCTTCCGCAACTCGCCCGCGGCGAAGGCGGCCGCCGGCTTCGTCCTCGCTGCCCAGAGCATGCCGACCTTCTGGAGCGGCATCCTGATGATCCTGGTGTTCTCGGTGCTGCTCGGCTGGCTGCCGCCCTCCTCCACCGGCGATCTCTCGCATCTCGTGATGCCGTCTTTCGCCCTCGGCCTGCTCAGCATGGCGACCTTCGCGCGGATCACGCGCTCGGCCCTGCTCGACGAGCTCTCGAAGAACTATGTCCGCACGGCACGCTCACGCGGCGTCCGCAGCGGGCGCTTGCTCATCCGCCATCTCGCCCGCAATGCCTCCATCCCGGTCATCACCGTCGCAGCGCTCGAAATCTCGAACCTGCTGGCCGGCGCCGTCATCGTCGAGACGGTCTTCGCCTGGCCCGGCCTGGGGCAGGTGACGGTGCAGGCGATCCTGGCGCGCGACTTCATGATCGTGCAGGGCGTGGTGCTGCTCGGCGCCTTCGTCACCGTGCTGCTCAACCTGCTGTCGGACCTGCTCTACAGCCTGGTCGATCCGCGCATCGTGCTGGAGGGGGCGCGGTGAGCGTTGCAGCCGCAACCTCCGTGCCGCGCCGCAAGCGGAGCAGCCCGTGGCGCTGGTGGCCGGTCGGCATCATCGCGCTCGTGGTGCTGGTCGCGATCCTCGCGCCCTGGCTCGCGCCTTATGATCCCAACCAGCAGAACCTGCTCGGCCGATTGAAACCGCCCGGCACGGTCTCGCGCAGCTTCCATTACTGGCTCGGCAGCGACGAGCTCGGCCGCGACCTGCTCAGCCGCGTCATCCATGGCGCGCGCATCTCGCTGATCGTCGCCTTCGCCTCGGTCATCCTCTCCGGCGTGGTCGGGACGACGCTCGGGATGATCGCCGGCTATAGGCGTGGCTGGGTCGAGATCGCGGTGATGCGCGTCGTCGACGTCTTCCTGTCGATCCCGGCCATCCTGCTCGCGATCATCACGGTCGCGGTGCTCGGCCCCGGCATCGCCAACGTCATCATGGTGCTCGCGCTGACGCGCTGGCCGCGCTATGCCCGCATCGCCTACAGCCAGACGCTGTCGGTCGCGAACATGCCCTATGTCCGGCTCGCGGCGCTGATGGGGGCGAGCGCGCCGCGCGTGCTGTTCCGCCATGTCCTGCCCAATATCATCGGCGCGGTCAGCGTCGTCGCGACGCTCGAATTCGGGCTGATGATCCTGTTCGAGGCGGGCCTGTCCTTCCTCGGGCTCGGGGTGCAGCCGCCGACCGCGAGCTGGGGCGCGATGCTCTCGACGGGACGCAACTATGTCGCGACTGCCTGGTGGGTCGCCACGCTCCCCGGTGCCTGCCTGTTCGTGCTGGTGCTCGCCGTCAATCTCACCGGCGACGCCGTGCGCGACCGCCTCGATCCCCGCCATCGCTGAAGGAAAAACTATGTTCGAGGACATCAAGGGGAAGCGCGCCGTCGTCACGGGCGCCTGCGGGGTCATCGGCCGCTGGATCGCCGAGGTGCTGCACGAGGCCGGCGCCACGCTCTGCCTGACCGATGCGCGCAGCCAGGATCTTGAGGTGCAGGCGAAGGCGCTCGGCCTCACCGGCGAGAGCTTCGTCATGCCGGCCGACCTGACCGACGAGGCGTCGATCGTCGCGCTCGCGACGGAAATCGGGAAGCGCTGGGGCGCCGCCGATATCCTCGTCAACAATGCCGGCATCTATCCGAGCGCCTTCCTGCTGGATACGCCGACCGCCGAGTTCGATCGCATCCTCGCGATCAACCTGCGGGCACCGTTCATCCTGACGCGGGAGCTTGCGACCCAAATGGTGCGCAAGGGCGTGAAGGGCTCGATCATCAACATCTCGTCCGGCGCCTCGCGCAAGATGCGTCGCACGGCCTGCGTCTACTCGATGTCGAAGACCGCGCTCGACCGGTTGACCAAAGGGTTCGGCGTCGAGCTAGCCGAATACGGCATCCGCTCCAACGCGCTGGAGCCGGGCTTTGCCGCCGGCAGCACGGTCAGCGCGCTGACGGACGAGCATATCCGGAACACCGTTGCGCAGATCCCGCTCGGCCGCGCGTCCTCGCGCGCCGATGTCGGCAACGCCCTGCTCTACCTCGCGAGCGACGCCTCGGCCTATGTCACCGGCGCGACGCTCACGGTCGATGGCGGCAACTCGATCGGCTCGCTCGCCGTCCATCAGGACAAGAAGCAGGCGCTCTGAGGAGGCAAGGATATGACTGCCCCGAACGCCGCCCGCCCCGCCTATGAATGGCCCGAAGGCAAGAGCAGCGCCTTCTGCTTCACCATCGATGTCGATGCGGAAAGCCCCTATCAATGGAGCCTGCCGGAAGGCGCTCCGGTCGCGCTCGGCCAGATCGAGCAACGCCTGTTCGGCCCGCGCGTCGGCATCTGGCGGCTGCTCGACCTGCTCGATCGCTACGGCATCAAGGCGACCCTGTTCGTGCCGGGGCTGATCGCGAGGAACCACCCGGAGCTGCTGCCCACCTTCGTCGCCCGCGGCCACGAGATCGGCCTGCACGGCTATTTCCATGAGCTCGCGACCGAGGCCGGGCCGGAGGAATTCGCCCGCGCGATGGACGAGTCGCTCGCGCTGTTCAAGAGCCAGGCCGGAATCGTGCCGAAAGGCTTCCGCTCGCCGGCCTGGGAGATGACACCCTTCATGCTGGAGGAGGTCAAGCGGCGCGGGCTCTACGATTCCTCGCTGATGGGCTTCGACCATCCCTACACGATCGACGGCGTCACGCAGGTCCCGGTGCTCTGGGCCGTCGACGACGCCGTCTATTTCCGCTTCACCGGCAGCGCGCAGGATCGCGCCCCGCCCTCGGCCCAGAACGGCATCCTCGATGCCTGGCTGGACGAATGGGAGGTGCTGCATCGCGAGGGGCGGATGATGATGCTCACCGTCCATGACTGGATCTCAGGCCGCGCCGGGCGCGTCCGGATGCTGGAGAAGCTGCTCGGCGTGGTGACGGCTTCACCCGGCGTCTGGATCACGACCGTTGGCGAGCTGGCGGCGCATCACGCCGCGAGCGCCAATGCGCAGCGCTTCAGCGTGCCCATGCGCCTGCCGCAGCCGAGCGCGCCCTTGCGCTTCAGGACCAAAGCCTGATGCAGACCTTCAGCATCCGCCGCCCGGCCATCCGCTCCCAGCATGGGCTTGTCGCCGCGCAGAACCGCCATGCGGCCGAGGCCGGAGCTGCCGTGCTCGCGCGCGGCGGCAATGCGATGGATGCAGCCGTCGTCACGGCGCTGATGCTGAGCATCGTCGAGCCCTGGCTGTCGGGCGTGGGCGGCGGCGGCTTCCTGATCCATGCCGATGGCAAGACCGGCGCGCGCGATACGCTCGATTTCAACGTACGCTCGCCGCGCGGGCTCGACCCCGCGGATTACCCGCTGACCGATGCGGGCTCGGGCAACTGGTTCGCCTGGCCTGCCGTCGTCGGCGAGCGCAATGTCGCCGGCTACAGCGCGATCTGTGTGCCCGGCGCCATCGCCGGCTTTGCTGCGGCTCTTGAACGCTACGGCACGATCTCCTGGAGCGAGGCGCTCCAACCCGCGATCGAGCATGCCGAACGCGGGCTGGAGATCGACTGGTACGCGGCGCTTTGCATCGCGGTCGAGGTCGCCGGACTGTCGCGCGATCCCGCGATTTCTGCTCTGCTGCTCGACAACGGCCAGCCGCCCAAGGCCGGGGCCGATACCCGCCGCTTCAAGCCGATGACGGAGAAGGCCGAACTGCTGAAGCGGCTGGCAAAGGCCGGCGCCCGCGACTTCTACGAGGGCGAGGCCGCGCGCCTGATCGCCGGTGATCTCGAAGCCGGCGGCTCGGCCATCCGCACTGAGGATCTCGCCGGCTATCAAGCCGTGTGGTCGCCGGCCCTGACCGGGCGCTATCGCGATCTCGACATCGCTGCCATTCCCGGTCTCAGCGGCGGCCCGACCTTCTTCGATGCCGCGCGGCGGGTGGAAGCGCGAGGCCTCGGACCTGACGCCTCGCAGGCGGATGCGGCGCTGGCCTACGCCACCGCGATCCGCGAGGCCTATGCGGTGAGGCTCAACAGCATGGGCCATGCCGCGACGCCGCAGGCCGGCTGCACCTCGCATGTCAGCGTCGTCGATCGTGACGGCAACATGGTCTCGCTGACCAACACGCTGCTCTCGCGCTTCGGCGCGCGGGTGGCGTTGCCGCGGGCCGGCATCATCATGAATAACGGCATGATGTGGTTCGATCCGCGCCCCGGCCAGCCGAACAGCATGGCCCCCGGCGTCAAGCCGCTGGCGAACATGTGCCCGCTGGTGCTGAGCCGCGGCGGCAGGCCATGGCTTGCGATCGGCGCCGCCGGCGGCCGCACGATCTTCCCGACGCTCTTGCAGATGATTTCCGGCATGGCCGATTTCGGGCTCTCGCTGGAAGACGTGTTCCACCGGCCGCGCATCGACGCTTCCACACCGCGCATCAAGGTCGATGCCCGGGCCGAACCGGATGTGGCTGCGCGCATCGCCGGCGCCTTCCCGGTCGAGATCGTCGAGGACACGCTCTACCCGGTCAATTTCTCCGTGCCCTCGGCCGTGATGCGGGCGGCGGATGGCGGCTTCCTCGGCATGGCGCATCCCACCAGCCCCTGGGCCGCGGTCGCGGCAGCTTCTGCATGAGCGAGCGCGCCAACACGATGCTGGCGATCGAAGGCCTCGCCATCGAGATCGACGGCAATCGCATCGTCGATGGCGTCTCGCTCGGCGTCGAGACCGGCCGCATCCTCGCCATCGTCGGCGAATCCGGCTGCGGCAAGAGCCTGACGGCGCTTTCCGTGCTCGGCCTGCTGCCGGGCGCCGCGCGGGTTTCTGCCGGCTCGATCCGGCTCGGCGGGCGCGAACTGACGGGCCTGTCGGAAGCGGAGCTGGCGCAGGTGCGCGGCAACGACGCGGCGATCATCTTCCAGGAGCCGGTCGCCTCGCTCAATCCGCTGATGCGGGTGGGCGAACAGGTCGAGGAAGCGCTGCTGCTGCATCGCGGCCTCTCGCACGCTGCCGCGCGCGAGGAGGCGATCGCGATCATGGCGCGCGTCGGCATTCCCGATCCGGCACGGCGCGCCCGGCAATATCCATTCGAGCTCTCCGGCGGCATGTGCCAGCGCATCATGATCGCCTCGGCGCTGATCTGCCGGCCGTCGCTCCTGATCGCCGACGAGCCGACGACCGCGCTCGACGTCACAATCCAGGCGCAGATCCTCGACCTGATGCGCCGTTTGCGCGACGAGGTCGGCAGCGCGATCGTGCTCATCACCCATGACATGGGCGTCGTCGCCGATCTCGCCGACGATGTCTGCGTGATGTATGGCGGGCGGATCGTCGAGAGCGGCCCGGTCGACGCGATCTTCGCCGCGCCGAGCCACCCCTATACTCGGCTGCTGCTCGGCACGATCCCGAAGCTCGACGGCGCACGCAAAACGGCGCTGCGCACGATCGAGGGCATGGTGCCGCCGGCCGGCGCCTGGCCGGAAGGCTGCCGTTTCCGCACGCGCTGCCCGCTCGCCGACGAGGCTTGCGAACAGGTGCCGCCGGTCGTGGCGGTCGGGGCCTCCCATCGCGCCGCCTGCTGGCATGTCGACCGGCTGGAGGCGATGGCATGAGCGAGCCGCTGCTGCAGGTCCGCGACCTCAAGGTGCATTTCCCGCTGCGCCGCGGCATCGGCACGCCGGGCGGCGTGGTCAAGGCGGTCGACGGCGTGTCGTTCAATCTTCAGCCCGGCCGCACCCTCGCGCTGGTCGGCGAATCCGGCTGCGGCAAGTCGACGACGGCCTATGCCGTGGTCGGGCTGGAGCGGGCGACGTCCGGCACGATCCGCTTCGACGGGCGCGACATCACCGCACTCGAGGGACGCGAACGCGCGGCGCTGGCGCAGGACATTCAGATCGTCTTTCAGGACCCGTCCTCGGCGCTCGATCCCAAGATGACGATCGCGGACAGCATCTGTGAGCCGTTGGCCATCGCTGGGCGCAGCCGCGCCGACCGCAAGGCCCGCGTCGCCGAATTGCTGGACCGCGTCGGCCTGCCCGCCGCGCTGGCGGAACGCCTACCGAGCGCGCTCTCGGGCGGGCAGCGCCAGCGCGTCGTCATCGCCCGCGCGCTCGCCCTGTCGCCTCGCCTGCTCGTGCTCGACGAGCCGGTCTCGGCGCTCGACGTCTCGATCCGCTCGCAGGTGCTGAACCTGCTGCTCGAATTGCAGCGCGATCTCGGCCTGTCCTATCTTTTCATCTCGCATGACCTCTCGGTCGTCCGGCACATCGCCGACGAGGCGATGGTGCTCTATCTCGGCACGGTCGCCGAGCAGGGCCCGGTCGATGCGATCTTCGAGCGGCCGCAGCACCCCTACACGAAGGCGCTGCTCTCGGCGATTCCGCTGCCGGACCCGCGGGCGCAACGCCATCGCGAAAAGATCATCCTGAGCGGCGATCTGCCGAGCCCGCTTTCGCCGCCGGTCGGCTGCCCCTTCGTGACGCGCTGCCCGGAGCGCATCGCTGTCTGCGCCGAGGAACGCTTCCCGCTCGCGGCCGGCGATACCGGAACCGAGGCGGCCTGCGTCCACGTCGGACGGCAGTTGATCGGCTAGCCGCGAACGCGCTCCCATTCCGCGAGGGCGAGCAGGAGATGGTAGAGCACGCGTACCGGAATCACGGTCTGCGTTGGTGTTCCATCCTTCGCGAGCTGGTTGAACCAAAGCCCTGTTTCGGGCGCGACGAACCAGCGGAACATGCTGGCAAGATGCTCGTCGAGGCGGTGGGCCGCATCGGCGTCGTCCAGAAATTCGATCCGCGCGAGGAAGGCCTTGATCGCCTCGGTCTGGGGCCAGAGCAGCTTGGTCGATGCCGTGACGTTGCCGGTGCGATCGAAAACGTCGAAGGCAGCGAGCGGGCCTGCCGAGCTATCGTCGAGACCGTGCCGGATCCCGAAGCCGTAGAGCCTCTCCGCCAGAGCGCGCGCCTGCGTATCGCCTGTCAGGCGCCAGTGATGCAGCAAGAGCCAGGTCCATTCGAAATGATGGCCGGGCTCGCAGACTAGGCCGGCAGCGCCGGCAGCCGGTAGCAAGTCATCGGTGAAATACTCGCCGAGCGTGCCGGTTTCGGCTTCGACCAGACGCCGCCGCGCGAGCCGGACGATCGCGCTGGCATGGTCGAGCCAGCGTTGTTGGCCGGTCGTCTCGGCCAAGGCATGGAAGGCCTCGAGCAGGTGCATATGCGGGTTCTGCCGGCGCGGCAGCGTGCCCAGCGTATCTTCGGCGAAGCCGCCCTGCGGATGCGCCATCTCGCGTTCGACGAAGCCGATCACCTCGTCGGCTATCGCGAGCGCCTGATCGTCCTGCGTCGCGCGATAATACCAGGCCATGGCGAAGAGCACGAAGGCGAGGTCATAGAGGTCGGTGCGGGCATCGACCGGCGAGCCGTCTTCGCGGACGGAGTGCAGGAAGCGCCCCTGCCCACCCTCGCGGCAGGCGTCGCGCAGAAAGGCGAAGCCGTGGCGGGCGGCGGCGAGCGCCCCGCCCTGCGGATCGAGCAGATGGGCATGGCTGAAGACATAGGTCAGGCGGGCCGTGACGAGCGTCGTCCTGAGCGATCCGGGATCACGCGCGGGATCAGCCGGATCGAACATCTCGACGAAGCCGGCGCGGCCGGACCGGACGGCGCGATCGATCCAGGCCGGGATGAGGGTTTCCCTGAGCCACGTCTTCGACGGCAGATCGTCCGTGCTCCGCGGAGCCTCTTCACGCTTCATTTGGCGAAATCCTCGCTGAGGACAGAACGGGCGAGAGCAGGGCTTCTCGCTGTGTTGCTATAACCTTGAGCCGATAGCGACAGCCAAGGCTCGCGTCCACATCGCCCGGCGTAGGGCGCTACAGCGCACCCCGGCCGACGACTTCGCGCATGGCGATATAGCTGTGGTATTCTGCGACATTCGGATCATCGTGGAAGACCTCGCGGGTGAAGGCCGCGTAAGCCGCCATGCTTTCGACCTGCAGATGCAGCACGAAATCGGCATCGCCCGTCACATAGGAAGCGTGCTTGACCTCGGGCCGGGCCTGGAGCTTGCGGGCGAAATCGCCATAGGTCCGCGAGCCCTGGATGATCGAGACGGTGACATGCACCGTCACCGGCACACCCATGACTTCCGGGCTGACGACCGAGACATCGGCGGTGATGACCTTTTCGGCCCGCAGGCGCCTGAGCCGCCGGAGCACCGCGCTCTGCGACAGGCCCACACGCTCGGCCAGCACGCGCGCCGGCGTCTGGTTGTTGGCCTGCATCTCTTTCAGCAGGGCATGATCGAACGTGTCGAGATCGACCGTTTTAGCCATCGAAGCCGCTCTGATCGGTGAAATTGGTCACCAGATAGCAAAAATGGGCGACTATCGCCAAGCGCTTGCCGGCATGATCTGGTCCGCATGCCGCCCCTGTCGGCGGTGGCAAAACCGGGAAACGGGTCATGACTGCGACGAAGTGGACCAAGAGAAGCCTTGCCGCGCAGGCCATGGGCAAGATCGACCCGACCACCAGGGGCGTCGTGCCGCCGATCCATATCTCGACGACCTATATCCGCGACGAGGACAACGGCTATTCGACGGGCTTCATCTATGGCCGGCCGGACAACGAGACGGTGCGTGAGGCGCAGGCCGTGCTCGCCATGCTGGAGGAGGCCAAGGCCGGCGCGCTGCTGTTCGGCTCCGGCATGGCGGCGGCGACCGCCGTGTTCCAGGCGCTCTCGCCCGGCGATCATGTCGTCGCGTCCAAGGTGATGTACTGGGCGCTGCGCGCCTGGCTGCTCAACGAGGCGAAGCGCTGGGGCATCAAGGTCGATTTCGTCGAGACCGACGACCTCGCCGCGCTGAAGGCCGCCATGAAGCCCGGCGCGACCAAGCTGGTCTGGATCGAGACGCCTTCGAACCCGCTCTGGACCATCACCGATATCGCGGCAGCGGCCGAGATCGCGCACCAGGCCGGCGCGAAGCTCGCGGTCGACTCGACCTGCGCCTCCCCCGTCCATACCCGCCCGCTGATGCTCGGCGCCGATATCGTCATGCATGCGGCGACCAAGGTGCTGAACGGCCATTCCGACGTGGTCGCCGGGGCGCTCTGCGCCCGGGAGGACGATGAGTTCTGGAACCGCGTCAAGACGGTCCGCAAGGGTCAGGGCGGCATTCTCGGCCCGTTCGAAGCCTATCTGCTGATGCGCGGCATGCGCACGCTCCACGTCCGGCAGGAGCGGCAGGCGGCCTCCGCGATGGCGCTGGCGCAGCGGCTCTCGGCGCATCCGCTGGTGGCGCGCGTGCTCTATCCCGGCCTGCCGCAGCATCCCGGCCACGATATCGCAGCCCGGCAGATGGAGAACGGCTTCGGCTTCATGCTCTCGGTACAGGTCACGGGCGGCGAGGCGGCGGCGGTCGCCACGGCGGCGCATGTCGAACTTTACAAGCGCGCCACCTCGCTCGGCGGCGTCGAGAGCCTGATCGAGCATCGCGCTTCGATCGAGGGCGCCGGCTCGCCCTGCCCGACCGATCTGCTGCGCCTCTCGACCGGCATCGAGGATATCGACGACCTCTTTGCCGATCTCGACCAGGCCCTGAAGGCCGGGCACCGCTCGTAAAGCGCACGCCGATGACCACGACAGGCTACGCTTCCGCGCCGGCCGGTCAGGCCGTCGGCAAGGCTCTGCTGCTGGCGACGGCCTTCGGCTGGGGCCTCAACTGGACGGTGCTGAAATTCGTCCTGCAGGACTGGCCGCCGCTATTCGCGCGGGGGACGGCCGGCCTCATCGGCGCGCTCTGCCTCGCCCTGCTGGCAATCGCTCGTGGCGACAGCCTTGCCGTACCGAAGGAAGCGCGTGCGCCCCTTGTGATTGCGGCAGCGATCAACGTCTTCGCCTGGATGGGCTTCACCGCGCTCGCGCTGAACTGGCTCAAGGTCTCGGAGGGCGCGCTGATCGCCTATTCCATGCCGATCTGGGCGATGATGCTTGCCTGGCCCCTGCTCGGTGCACGTCCGACCCGGCGTAGCCTGGTGGCGCTTGGTCTGAGCATCACCGGCATGGCCGTCCTGACGGGCGGCCCCGCATTCACGACGGCCAAGCTGCCCGGCGTACTGTTCGCCTTCGCGGCAGCCGTGCTGTTCGCGCTCGGCACGGTCAAGGCGAGGAAGCCCCTCGCCATGCCGGGCCCGGCTGTCGCGGCCTGGCAGGTCGCGCTGGGCTGCCTGCCGATGGTGGTGCTGGGGCTCCTGCTTGAGCAGCCGCATATCACGGCCCTGTCGCCGCGAGGGGCTTTGGGCTTGACCTATATGGCCGTCGGCCCGATGGCGCTGTGCTATCTGACCTGGTTCGGCGCGCTCAAGCGGCTGCCGACCTCCGTCGCAGCGACCAGCATGCTGATCGTCCCGGTCGTGGGCACGCTGACAGCCGTGCCCTTGCTGGGAGAGACCCTCGGGATCCGGGAAGCGATCGCGATCGTGCTGACCATCGGCGGCGTAGCCTTGGCGCTGCGACGCGATCCCGCGCGCCGCGACGACTGAATTGCCGAGGCGAGGAAGTCAGTTCGCTTTCGCCCGTCAGCATTGTTTCAAATAATTATAAACTAGACAATAATAATTGACAGCTTTGACGCATCGGAATCTAACCGCGGCCTCATCTTGTGAACTGCGCTGGCAGGAGAAGGTCGCCATGACGTCATACTCGTTCCTTGCATTGCGGATCGGCGTGCTCGCCGTCGTGCTCACCATGGCGGGCGCGGTCCGGGCTCAGGACGGCATCACCGTCTACAATGCCCAGCATGCCAGCCTGACGCAGGCCTGGGCCGACGGCTTCACCAAGGAAACCGGCATCAAGGTGACGATCCGCAAGGGTTCGGATACCGAGCTCGCCAACCAGATCGTCCAGGAAGGCGCCTCCTCCCCCGCCGATGTCTTCGTCACCGAGAACTCGCCGGCGATGGTGCTGGTCGAGAAGGCCGGGCTGTTCGCGATGCTGCCCAAGGATGTGCTCGAGCAGGTGCCGGCCCAGTTCCGCCCCGCGAGCGGGCGCTGGACCGGCGTCGCGGCGCGCAGCACCGTCTTCGTCTACGACAAGCGCAAGCTGAAGGACGCCGACCTGCCCAAGTCGATGCTCGATCTCGCCGACGCCAAGTGGAAGGGCCGCTGGGCCGCCTCGCCCTCGGGCGCCGATTTCCAGGCGATCGTGGGGGCGTTGCTGGTGCTGAAGGGCGAGCCTGCCACGGCCGAGTGGCTCAAGGCGATGAAGGCGAACTCGACCGCCTATCGCGGCAACAGCGTCGCCATGAAGGCGGTCAATGCCGGCGAGGTCGAAGGCGCGGTGATCTATCATTACTATTACTTCGGCGATCAGGCGAAGACAGGGGAGAACAGCGGCAATATCGGGCTGCATTATTTCCGTCATCAGGACCCCGGCGCCTTCCTCAGCACCTCCGGCGCGGGCGTGCTCGAATCCAGCAAGCACAAGAAGGAGGCGGAGGCCTTCGTGAAGTGGATGAGCGGCAAGCAAGGTCAGGCCGTGCTCCGCGACGGCGATTCCTTCGAATACGCCATCGGCAATGGCGAGGCCTCGAACCCGAAGCTGGAACCGATCGCCAAGCTCGACGCGCCGAAGGTCGAGCCCTCGCAGCTCGACAGCAAGAAGGTCACCGAGCTGATGACCGCCGCCGGGCTGCTCTGAACCGGTTGCGCCGGCTCAGCATGCGTGCGAGAGGCCCTCGCACGCATTTTGCCTCATGACCGTATCGCTCTCCCTCGACGCGCCGGCACTGCCGGCCTTGCCCCTCAGGCGGCAGCGCAATCTCGCTGGCCGGGCGATGCTGCTCCTCGCCAGTGGCGTGGCCCTCTGCGCCCTGCTGCCGCTCGGATTCATCGTCTGGATCGCGATCGAGACCGGCTGGCAGACGACGCTGGCGCTGATCTGGCGGCCGCGCGTCGGCGAACTGCTGGCCAACACGATCCTGCTCGAATTCTGCACGCTGCCCCCGGCGATCGCGCTCGCGGTCGCGCTGGCCTGGCTGACCGAGCGCAGCGACATGCCCGGCGCGAAATTCCTGTCCTGGCTGGCGGTCGCGCCGCTCGCGGTGCCTGCTTTCGTCCAATCCTATGCCTGGGTCAGCCTCTTGCCGCGGTTCCATGGGCTGCCCGCAGCGACGCTGGTCTCGGTCCTCGCCTATCTCCCCTTCCTCTACCTGCCGGTCGCCGCGCAGATACGCCGGCTCGATCCGGAGCTCGAGCACGCCGCCGCGTCGCTAGGACAGTCTCCGGCACGCGTCTTCCTGCGGGTCGTGCTGCCGCAATTGCGGCTCGCGATCTGCGGCGGCAGCCTGCTGGTCGGCCTGCACCTGCTCGCGGAATACGGGCTCTACGCCATGATCCGCTTCGACACCTTCACCACGGCGATCATCGACCAGTTCCAGTCGAGCTATAACGGCCCGGCGGCGAACATGCTGGCCGGCGTGCTGGTGCTGAGCTGCCTCGGCCTGATCGGGCTGGAATGGCTGCTGCGCGGCAGCGCGCGCTACGCCCGGATCGGTTCCGGCGCTCCGCGCCCGGCTCTACGCCGGCAGCTCGGCATCTGGCGATGGCCCGCCACGGCGCTGCCGATCACGCTTGCCGTTCTCAGCCTCGGCATACCTGCGCTGACCTTGTCGCGCTGGCTTCTGGCCGATGGAGATTCCGTCTGGCAGCAGGGAGCGCTGGTTGCGTCGCTCGCGACGACGCTCGGCTATGCCGCGGCCGGCGCTCTCGCGGCCGTCGCGGCGGCACTCCCGATGGCCTGGCTCTCGGTGCGGGCGCCCGGCCGGACGACACGCTTCCTGGAAAGCTGCCACAGCTATCCCGGTGCCCTGCCCGGTGTCGTCGTGGCGCTGGCGCTGGTCACCGTGACCGTGCGCGTCGCCCTGCCGCTCTACCAGACCGTGGCGACGGTGATCCTGGCCTATGTCCTGATGTTCTTGCCGCGGGCACTGGTCGGCTTGCGGGCCGGCATCGCGCAGGTTCCCGTCGAGCTGGAGCGCGCGGCGGCCTCGCTCGGCCGAAGCCCGGCCCGGGCCTTGCTCTCCGTCACGCTGCCGCTCGCGGCGCCTGGCGTCGCCGCCGCGATGGCCCTGGTCGCCATGGGGGTGGCGACCGAGCTGACGGCCACATTGCTGCTCGCGCCCAACGGCACACAGACGCTGGCAACGGAATTCTGGGCACTGACCAGCGAACTCGACTACGCCAAGGCTGCGCCTTATGCCGTGCTGATGATCCTCCTCTCGATGCCGATGACCGCGCTGCTGCACGCTCAGGCCCGGCGGTCCCTGAACGCATGACCCAGCTCGTCATCTCCGATGTTTCGAAGCGCTACGGCGCCACAGCTGCGCTGGATGGCGTCTCGCTCGCCGTCGAGCAGGGCAGCCGCGTCGCGATCGTCGGACCGTCGGGCTCAGGCAAGACCACCTTGCTGCGCGTCATCGCCGGCTTCGAGGCGCCCGATGCCGGGACCGTCGTGCTGGACGGACAGTTGCTGGCCGACGGCCCCGCAATCGCACCGGCCCATCGCCGCCAGATCGGTTACGTCACTCAGGATGGAGCGCTGTTCCCCCATCTCGATATCGCCGGCAATCTCGGCTTCGGCCTCGCCCGAAACGAGCCGGATCAGGCCCGACGGCTGCGCGAGTTGATGGAACTCGTCGAGCTCGACCCTGCGATGCTGACACGCAAGCCCCATCAGCTCTCGGGCGGACAGCAGCAGCGGGTCGCTTTGGCACGTGCGCTCGCCCGCAAGCCCGCGCTGATGCTGCTCGACGAGCCGTTTTCCGCTCTCGATACCGGCCTGCGCGAGAGCGTCCGGCAGGCGGTGGCGCGCGTCCTCGACAAGGCCGGCATCACGACGATCCTGGTCACGCATGATCAGGGCGAGGCCTTGTCCTTCGCCGACCAACTCGCGGTGATGCGTGAGGGCCGGCTGGCGCAGACTGGCCGCCCCTACGAGCTCTACTGGCGGCCGGCGGATATCGAGACGGCGCAGTTTCTCGGCAATGCCGTGCTGTTCGACGCCCGGATCGAGGCGGTGGGCGTCTCCTGCGCCCTGGGCCGCCTCGCGGCGGAAACGGGCGGTCGCAGCGGGCGTGGCACAATCATGCTCCGGCCGGAGCAATTCCAGTTGTCCACCAGCGGCCCCGGCGTGGAGGCGCGCGTGGAGGACCTCGCCTTCCGCGGCGCCCAATGCAGCGTCAATCTGCTCATCCGGGACAAGGAAACGGAGATCCGATTCACCGCGCAGGTCTCCAGCATCGAGCCGCCCGAGATCGGCGACGCCGTCTTCGTATCGGTCAGGGGCGCCGCATTCCTGCTGCCCGTCGTCTAGGCCGCCATTTCCAATCGGCCACCATGCGGCGATCCGGCCTGTGCTTTGGCACGAGCCGCTCCGGGACGATGGTTTCCGCTGGGTTGCCGCTGGATCGCGATTTCTGAGCGGCTATTCTGGCAGACCGAGAGCGTCGAGGCGCCGGAGAGTTGCCGCTGGACCGCGATCTCTGAGCGGTTATTCTCAGGACTACCAGTGGGCGCGGCGCTGGCTGGTTGCCGCTGGACCGCGATCTCTGAGCGGCTATTCTTTTATCGCAAGCCATTCATATCGCCATTTGGTTGCCGCTGGACCGCGATCTCTGAGCGGCTATTCTCATGGCCTGCCTTGGCCGTGGCATAACTTAGTTGCCGCTGGACCGCGATCTCTGAGCGGCTATTCTGGCCGGCGCGGCCACCGCCTCGGGCAGGTCGTTGCCGCTGGACCGCGATCTCTGAGCGGCTATTCTCGCGAGGGTTCTCGCGCATCATATATATGAGTTGCCGCTGGACCGCGATCTCTGAGCGGCTATTCTCGAACCCGAGATGATCCGGTGCCATCTCTCGTTGCCGCTGGACCGCGATCTCTGAGCGGCTATTCTGCCCTGCGGGACGTTGAATAGGGTTTGATCGTTGCCGCTGGACCGCGATCTCTGAGCGGCTATTCTCAGCCTCACCATGCGACATCGCGACGACGAGTTGCCGCTGGACCGCGATCTCTGAGCGGCTATTCTGCTGATGCTCGAGCGTCATCGTCAGGTCGGGTTGCCGCTGGACCGCGATCTCTGAGCGGCTATTCTGAAAAGGAGCAGGCCAAGGGGCCGGAGACAGTTGCCGCTGGACCGCGATCTCTGAGCGGCTATTCTTCGGCAGGGACGTCCTTCTCAGAGGTCATGGTTGCCGCTGGACCGCGATCTCTGAGCGGCTATTCTTGGACGCAGCAATGCGCGCGGACGCCAGTGGTTGCCGCTGGACCGCGATCTCTGAGCGGCTATTCTCCTTGTCACGCGGGCGCACAATGATGTTGGGTTGCCGCTGGACCGCGATCTCTGAGCGGCTATTCTATAGCCGCCGTCCGATCGGATATCGAGACCGTTGCCGCTGGACCGCGATCTCTGAGCGGCTATTCTACCCGCCTTGCTGGACTGATGGCGCCTGCTGTTGCCGCTGGACCGCGATCTCTGAGCGGCTATTCTTTCTTCTTAAGGCGGCTGTTGCGGCCGCAAGTTGCCGCTGGACCGCGATCTCTGAGCGGCTATTCTACTCGACATAGAGCTTGCGCTGTCCGTTGTGTTGCCGCTGGACCGCGATCTCTGAGCGGCTATTCTGATCTCCAAGCTCTTCGCCGCCGCCGGGCAGTTGCCGCTGGACCGCGATCTCTGAGCGGCTATTCTTGATCTGAAAGCGTGGATCAAGTGGACGGTTCGAAGAACCGGGTTTTGGGCGGCGGGGCACTTTCGGCGCGGCCTGAGGCCGTGGAGATGATGTGATGCCGGGCCTCGCTACGCAGTCCGGATGCAGGGGCGGGCACCGTTAT
>JBDHTM010000047.1:0-31644 GCA_039808685.1 Allobosea sp.
GGCAGGAAGCCGGTGTTGAAGGACATGATCAGGCCGATGCCGATGATCGTGCCCGACAGCGCCAGCGGCAGCGCCGTGAGGTAGTCGAGCGCCGGCGTCAGGATGTTGCGCTTCTTGACGATCAGGTAGCTGACGATGGCGCTGAAGGTGATGCCGATCGCGGTCGCGGCGGCCGAATAGAGCAGGGTGTTGATCACCGGGTCGGGCGCGATCCTGACGAGCCGCTCGACATGGGCCGTGGTCCATTCGCCCCAGCGCATCACCGGGCCGCGCGAGACGGTGAAGGCGCCGACGACGATCGAGCCGAGCGGCAGCAGCGAGACGATGACCAGGATGGCGGCGCTGACGCCGATGGCGAGGCCGGGTAGGCCGCGCAGCTTCTCTGCCCTGGCGCCGCGTCCCTGCGTGACCTCGTGGCGGCCGCGCGAGACGATCCAGCGCTGGACGAAGAGCACGATCATGACCAGAGCGATCGACACCGTGGCCAGCGTCGACTGCATCACCGGGTCGGAGCCGCCCTCGGCGACGGCGGCCTGGTAGGTCAGGACCGAGAGCAGCGGCACGCGGCTGCCGAGGATGGTGGCGGTGGCGAAATTGCCGACGACCAGCGTGAAGACCAGGAGCGCGCTCGCCAGAACCGAGGGCAGCACCACCGGCACCATGACGTTGAGGCGCGAGCGGGCGGGCGAGGTGCCGAGGCTTTGGGCTGCCTCCTCGAGCTGGACGTCGAAGCCGCGGATGGCCGCGAGCGTGCCGATATAGGTGTAGGTGTAATAGGTGAAGGTCATCACCGTGATCAGGCCGGGCCAGCCGTAGAAGCTCGGCATGTCGATGCCGTGCCCGCCGAGCCAGCGCGTGATGAAGCCGTTGTTGCCGAGCATCATCAGCCAGGTCTGGGCGGCGATGACCTCGGGGATAACCAGCGTGATCAGCGGCAGCACCGCGACGATCGACTTGCCGGGAAAGTCGAAGCGCGCCGTGAAATAGGCGAGCGGCACGCCGATCAACGTCGTGGTCAGCGTCACCGCTATGCCGAGCATGATGGTGTTGAGGATGGCGGCGAAGTACTTGGGGTCGCCGGCCAGGGTCACCCAGCCATTGCGGCCGCCGCTGCCGATCGATCCGGTCAGCACGTTGAGCAGCGGATAGAGCAGGAAGACGGCCAGGATCGCCAGCGCCAGCGCGGAGAGCCAGAACCAGATCGAGCGGAGCTGCAGGCTCATGACGCGAGCACCAGCGTCCGGGCCGGATCGAAGCCGAGGCCGACGCTGGCGCCGGGCTCGAAGCGATCATGCGCGCCGCTCTGGAGGTCGACTGCCAGCATGCGCCCGCTGTCGAGCGCGACCTTGTAGCTGGTCTTGCCGCCGAGATACTGGCGATGCGCGATCCTGCCCGGCAGCGTGCCGGCGGTGCCGGGCTCGGCCAGCAGGATGTCCTCGGGGCGTGCGACCAGCATGGCGCGGCCGGCCGCGACAGCCACCGGTGTACGCGCCGCGATCGCGGCGCCGTCGAGAGCGACCGTCGCGGTTTCGCCGGCCTGGCGGCCTTCCGTCTCGACCTCGACCAGATTGGCACCGCCGACGAAATCGGCGACATAGCCGGTGCGCGGCTCGCGATAGATCTGGGCGGGGGTGCCGACCTGCTCGAGCCGGCCCTGGTTCATCACGCCGATCCGGTCGGACATGGCGAGTGCCTCCTCCCGGTCATGGGTGACGAAGACCGTGGTGATCTTCGCCTCGCGTTGCAGCTCGACGATGGTCTCGCGCACCTGCAGGCGCAGCTTGGCGTCGAGATTGGAGAGCGGCTCGTCCATCAGCAGCACCTTCGGCTGGATCACCAGGGCGCGCGCCAGCGCGACGCGCTGGCGCTGGCCGCCTGAGAGCGCGGCCGGGTGACGGGCGCCGAGATGACCGAGGCCGACGCGTTCCAGCGCCGCCTGGACCTTGGGCTTGATCGCGCTTTCCGTCAGCTTGCGGGCGCGCAGGCCGTAGGCGACGTTGTCGAACACGGTCTTGTCCGGGAAGAGCGCGTAATCCTGGAAGCACATGCCGATATCGCGCCTGTGCGGCGGCAGATGCGTCACCTCCGTGCCGCCGAAACGCAGATGCCCGCGCTCTGCCGGGACGAAGCCGGCGATGGTCCGCAGGAGCGTGGTCTTGCCGCAGCCGGAGGGGCCGAGCAGCGTGAAGAACGAGCCCGGCTCGATCGTCAGCGCAAGCCCGTCGATCACGCGCTGCCCGCCATAGGCGACGGCCAGATCCTCAATGACAATGCCCATCTCGTCGTCCCCTCTCAACTGAAAGCTCCGGCGGATCGGCGCCGTCTCGGAGCGGATGTTCCGTGGTCGGCTCAGCGCGTCATGGTTTTCTCAACGAGGCGCAGCATCTCGCGATGGCGGGCCGGATCGCCGGCCGCCATGATGCGCTTGCCCGTCCTGTGGTCGATCGGCCGCCCTTCCCAATCGGTGACGACGCCGCCGGCGCCTTCGATGATCGGGCGGAAGGGCGCAAAATCCCAGAGCTTCAAGCGCGTGTCGAAGGCGGCGTCGGTGCGCCCGCTCGCGAGCAGGCCGAAGCTCATGCAGGCTCCGCCCCAGATGCGCCAGGCCGTGGCGGCGCGCATGGCGTCGAGCGCCGGCGTTTCCTCGGCGTCGAAGAAATCGGGATTGCTGGCGGAGAGGATGGCGTCGCCGAGCGCGCCGCAGGCGCGGGTGCGGCAGGGGCGGCCGTTATGCGTGGTCGGGCTGCCCTTGACGCCGATCCAGCGGTCTCCGGTGATCGGGTGGTCGATGATCCCCAGGATCGGCTCGCCCTCCCGCATCAGCGCGATCAGCGAGCCATAGACCGGCAGGCCGGCGATGAAGGCGGCAGTGCCGTCGATCGGGTCGAGCACCCAGACCAGATCGGCATCGCCATCGGAGGGAGCTTCCTCCTCGCCGATGATGCCATGGTCCGGGAAACGGTCGGCGAGCATCTCGCGCATGCGGCGCTCGATGCGGGCGTCGAGCGCCGTGACGAAGCTCTTGTCGGGCTTGACTTCGACATCCGGGCGGACGGTGGCCGCTTCCCGCAGGATCGTGCCGCTTTCCGTCGCGAGCTGGATGGCAAAGGCCAGCCACTCAGCCTGGTTGTTCCCGCTTTGCATTCGCCATCCCCGCTTCCGGTGGAGTCGGCTTAGCATTTGTGGATATCTGTGGCAATGTGGATTTATGACCGATTTATATGGAGCGCTGTTGCGCCACCCTCGCGGGCGGTGCAATGAACCGGTTCGCAGGAGGCGCCAGCGCATGTGGCAGGGTGAGAGGAAGCAGCGAATCCGCGCGCTTCTCGAGACATTCGGCAGCGTTTCGGTCGAGCGGCTCGCTCAGGAATTCAGCGTTTCCCACGAATCGATCCGTCGCGATCTCGTCGCGATGGAGCAGGATGGTTCCTTGCGCCGGGTGCATGGCGGGGCCGTCAGCCTGCCGGCGGAGCAGGATGCGTCCTATGGCGCCCGCTCGACCGTCCGCCTGAAGGAGAAACGCGCGATCGCACAGGCCGCCATCTCGCTGGTCAAGAGCGGCCAGACCCTGTTCCTGGACGGAGGAACGACAACGGCAGCCCTGGCGGAAGAGCTCAAGAGCGTTCCCGAACTGAACATCCTCACCAATTCGCTCGAAGTCGCGACCACCATGGCGTCGACGCAGCAGAGGATGGGCAGCCGCGTCTTCCTCCTGGGCGGCGCGATCGTCCACGAACCGCCGGAGACCGGCGGCCCCTCGACGATCAACGACATCTACCGATTCAAGGCGGACCTCGCGCTTCTGTCGCCCTTCGGGGTCGACATCAAAGGCGGGGCGACCAATTTCTTCGAGCACACCGCGGAGATCGCGCGGGCCATGGTCGCCAACGCGACCGGCGTCGTCCTGATCGCCGATCATTCGAAGATCGGCGTGACCAGCCGTGTCCGCTTTTGTGAACTCGACCGCGTTTCCGCTCTCGTTACGGATAGGAAGGCAAAAACGCTGCCTGCGCTGGCAGCGCTTTCGAGCATCGTCGGGCGCGTGATCGTTGCTGACGGCTAATCTGGCGCCGTGCGGTAGGCCGGTTCGAGCCGAGCACGCCAGGCTCGAGCCGGCAGGCCACATTCAGGGGATGATGACCGTCAGATAGGGACTGGCCGGCTTGTCCTGCGGAGCGGCAATTGCCGGCACTTTGTTGGAAATAGGCTTCAGCGACTTCAGATAGCTTGCCAGCGCGTCGGCGTCCTGGGGAGCGAGCCTACTGTAGGAATGCCACGGCATGACCGGCGCCAGGACCCGGCCGTCCGGGCGCTGGCCCTTGGTCGCTGCCCTGACGATGTCGGCTTGAGACCATTTGCCCAGCCCCGTCTCCGGATCGGGCGTCAGGTTGGGCGGGTAGAAGATGCCGACATTGGTCCTGCCCCTGATGCGTGGTGCTCGATCTCTCGGGCTGAGACCTGGCGCGCCTGCTCCTCGCCGACCCGCGAATGCTCGGTTCGCCGCAGCTACGCAAGCGGCCGGCTCAAGCCGGAGATCGTCCTCGCGCGCGGCTTTGCTTGCGGCCCGGCCGAGAGCGCATCCCGCGCTTCCGCCCGACGGCGGTGCCGGCACATGCAAACCACGGTCCAAGATCGTAGCGGAGTTGCCCTTCGGCGAGCGAAGGGCGGCCATGGCCTCACGGGGGTTGGCGGTCTTCGGGAGCCGGCTTAAGGAGCGTCTTCCCTCCTGGAGACACCCCTCATGGCGACCGCGCCCGCTCTTCCCGACGACCTGCTGATCGGCGCTGCGGACGAGGTCGCGATCCGGCAGGATCTGGTTCTGACCGCGCTCGGCAAGCGCCCGACCGATCTGCTGCTGCGGGTTGGCCGGCTTTTCGATGTCCATACGCGAACATGGCGCGAAGACCAGGAGATCGCGATCAAGGGCCGGCGCATCGCCTGGACCGGCCCGGCCGGCACCTTTCCCGGCGCGGCGGCGCAACGCGTCGAGAAGCCGGGCCTCGCCGCCGTCCCGGGCTTCGGCGAGGTCCACAAGCATATCGAGAGCACGCATCTCACCCCGGAATGGGAGGCCGCGCTGGTGCTGCCGCGCGGCAATACCTGGACCTGCGAGGCGAGCCACGAATTCTCCAATGTCGACGGGCCGAACAATCTCGCTTTCTGGCTGGAGGCGCGCCGCCACGGCTCGCCGCTGAAGATCTTCCCGCTGCCGGGCTCGGCCGTG
Organism: Allobosea sp.; assembly: GCA_039808685.1. Classification (GTDB taxonomy): domain Bacteria; phylum Pseudomonadota; class Alphaproteobacteria; order Rhizobiales; family Beijerinckiaceae; genus Allobosea. Next base: position 5,225 of record JBDHTM010000047.1, read on the forward strand.
CCGCCGACCGCCTATGAATGGGGCGGCGGCTGGTTCGGCTATGACGAGCAGAAGGGCTTTCTGAAGGAGAGCCTGATGGTGGCCGGCCTCGACGAGGTCATGGACTGGCCGGGCCTCTCCGACCCCGCGAACCCGTCCTACCAGCGGCTCTGGGGCATGATCCGTGCCACCTTCGAGCAGCGCGGCGTGGTCGAGGGCCATGGCGCCGGCCTGCGCGACGTCGCCACGATCAGCGCCTTCGCCGCCGCCGGCCTCGCCTCCGACCATGAGGCCTGGCTGCCGGAGGAGGTCTGGGAGAAGCTGGCGCATGGCGTCTTCGTCGAACTGCGCCCCTATTCGATGCCGGAGGTGATCCCCTGGCTGATCGAGAAGGGGCTATCCGACTGGTCGCAGATCGCCTTCACCACCGACGACCGCAGCGTCTCCGACACCTTCAAGCTCGGCGCGACCGACCACAATGCCCGGCTTGCCATCCGGCACGGGCTGGCGCCGGAGATCGCGATCCAGTGCATCACCATCAACCCGGCGCGGCATATGCGGCTGACGCCCTGGGTCGGCAGCCTGTCGCCGGGCCGCTTCGCCGATATCGTGCTGCTGTCGGATGTGCGGGACCTGACCATCGCCGAAGTCTGGGCCGATGGTCGCCCCGTCTCGGACGGCACGCGCTATACCGGCCCGGTCCCGGCGATCGACTGGCCGGAATGGGCGCGCAAGACCGTGAACATCCAGCGCAGCCTCACCGCCGACGACTTCGCGATTCCGGCCGAACCGGATCGCGCGACGATGCAGGCGGCGCTGCTGCGGCCGTTCCACTGGGCCGACGAGTTCATCACCGCCGAGCTGCCGGTCCAGGGCGGCATGGTGCAGCGCGATTCCGCCCGTAACATCACCAAATTCGCCATTGTCGACCGCTTCTCCGGCGAGGGGAAGGTGGCGAAGATGTTCTGGCTCGGCTGCGGTCCGCGCACGCCCGACACGGCGCTGGCCTGCTCGGTCGCGCATGACAAGCACAATATCTGGGCCGTCGGCTCCTCCGACGCGGCGATGGCGCTCGCCGTCAACACCCTGAACGAGATGCAGGGCGGCTGGGCGCTGGTGCGCGACGGCAAGGTGCTGGCGACGGTGAGCTACGAGATCGGCGGCTTGATGAGCTGCCGCTCGCCCGAGGCGCTCGATGCCGAGATGCAGGCGCTCTATGCCGCGGCCGAGACGATCGAGTGGATGTACGAGCCGACCTTCCATCCGCGCTGGTTCCCGGGCTTCCCGGAGCGGTTGATCTTCGCGACGCTGACCTGCGCGCCCTGGCGCTGGGTGCTGGTCGCGCCTTGCGAGCAGGCGCCGCAGGGCTTCGTCAACGTGCAGAGCGGTGAGGCGCACCCCGTCGTCTGGTAGGCGGCGCGATCCCGATCTTCTGAATTGATCCGAACCGGCCGGGCGCCGGGCACAGAGGCTGTAGGGGGCTTCATGACGACAACCGCATCCGCGCCGGCCGGGCGAAGCGACAATCCCGGGGGCGGCTGGCTCGATCGCCGCTTCAAGCTGACCGAGCGTGGCAGCTCGGTGCCGCAGGAGGTGATCGCCGGCATCACCACCTTCGCAGCCATGGCCTATATCGTCGCGGTCAACCCGGCGATCATGTCGGCGGCCGGGATGGATCGCGGCGACCTCGTCATCGCGACGGCGCTGGCCGCGATCTTCGGCAGTCTCATGATGGGGCTGACCGCCAACCTGCCGCTGGCCGTGGCGCCGGCGATGGGCTCCAACATCGTCTTCGCCTATGTGATGGTGAAGCAGATGGGCATTCCATGGCAGGGCGCGCTCGCCATGGTCTTCGTCTCCGGCGTGATCTTCCTCGCGCTCAGCCTGTCCAAGGTCCGCGAGAAGGTGGCGAAAGAGGTGCCGGAGGTCCTGAAAGTGGGCATCCAGGCCGCGGTCGGCACGCTGATCGTCTTTATCGGCCTGCGCGGAGCTGGATTCATCGTCGCCAATTCCAGCACCTATGTCGCGATGGGCTCACTCGCCAGCCCGCCCGTCCTGCTGACGCTCGCCGGCATCCTGATCACGCCGATCCTGGTCGCGCGTGGCGTGCCGGGTGCGCTCATCCTGTCAATCGCGGCGATCACGCTGATCGGGCTTTTCGTGCCGCTGAAGCCTGACGGCACGATGGTGACGAGCCTGCCGGCCGCGGTTTTCGCCTTGCCGAAATGGCCGCACAGCACCTTCCTGGCGCTGGATTTCAGCTATCTCGTCTCGCATTTCCTGGTGGCGCTGCCGCTGCTGTTCTATTTCCTCTGCGGCGAGTTCTTCTCCACGCTGGCGACGCTGATCGGCGTCACCGGGGCGGCCAACCTGCGCAAGCCCGACGGCTCGATCCCCAATGCCACGGCCGCCTTCTCGACCGATGCGACGGCGACCATCGTCGGGCCGCTCCTCGGCACCTCGGTGGTCACCGCCTTCATCGAATCCGTCACCGGCGTGCAGGCCGGTGGACGCACCGGCCTTACCTCGGTCGTGGTCGCGCTTTGCTTCGTCCTCGCGCTGTTCATCTGGCCGGTCTTCGTCATCATCCCGCCGCAGGCCACGGCGCCGGCGCTGGTCCTGGTCGGCATCTTCATGCTGCAGGGGCTGGCGCGGATCGACCTCGGCGACCTCGCCAATGCGGTTCCGGTGGTGCTGATGCTGCTGGTCACGGTGCTCAGCAACAACCTGATCAACGGCATGGCGATCGGCACCTTCGCCTATATCCTGCTCTGCCTCGCGCTGAACCGGCGCTCGGAGGTCACGCCCGTGGTCTGGGGCCTCGGCGTGGTTTTCGTGCTGTTCTTCGTGGTCACCAGCCGCCTGATGTGACGTTGCGCCTTCGCCCGCCCGGCATCCGCGACCAACGAGCCATGGCCGCGGAAGCCGAAGGCGCGGAAGAGCCCGGGCGTCGTCCCGTTGGGTCCGACCACGGGAATACTGTCGGGAAGATGGGTTTCAATTCCCGATCAGACACGTAGGTTGTCGGCCGCGCCGCGCGCCGAGCAGGTTGCTGCGACAGCGCGCGCTGAGCCAGGACGCACGGCTCCTGGCAGCGGGATCGGCCAAACCATGAGGCGGCCATTGTCGAGCGCCCCGGGCACTCAATCCTTGATGCCGAGCACGACCTCGTCGTCGGCGAGCGGCTCGAATCCTCTCGCGGTCAGCACCGAGGGCATGCTGGCGGGAACGCAGCCGACGCCGTCCATGTAGAGGCAGGGCACGACGTGGAAGCACATGCCTTCCTCCAGCACCTGCTCGTTGTTCCGGCGGATCGCCATCACGCTGTCCTCGCCCCAGCCCGGCGGGAAGGCCGCGCCGATGCTGTAGGCCGGGCGCGTCACCATGTTTTCGGCAAAGCCGGCTTTCTCGATCACGCTCTCGAAGATGCGGGCGGCCTCGTGCGAGGTCATGCCGGGCCGGACGCGGGCATAGCCCTCGTCCAGCGCCTGGCGGCAGGTGTCGAACATCCGTCTGACGACATCGAGCGGCGGCCCGAGCGAATAGATGCGGTAGATCGGCGTGTGGTAGTCGTGGATCGAGGCCGCCGGCTCGATATTGATGACGTCGGCGCGGCGGATCGGCGCCCCGCACCAGGTGACATGCGCGCGGGCCGTGCGCGGGCCGGCGCAGACATTCGGCATCTGCGCCATGCGCCCGCTGCCGTTGCGCAAAAGGCTGTCGGTGACGGCGACGGCGAGCGCGCTGTCGGTCATGCCCTCGTGCAATGCGGCGAAGCCATCGCGGCAGGACTGGGCGGCGATGGTGCCTGCCTGCTTCAGCAGGGCAATCTCCGCCGGGCTCTTGATCCGGCGCAGATGCTCGACGAGGCCGGTCGCATCGACGACCTTGCGACCGCTGCCGAGCGGGCCAAGGAAGCCGCGCAGGATCGGCTGCACGGACGAGAACTCGACGCCGATCACAGCGCTCGGACCGACGAGATCGGCGATGGCGCCTTCCACTATGTCGGCATGGACCTGGCCGTCGGCGACGCCGAGGCCCTCGTTGGCCCAGAGCTGGTCCTTGAGGGCGCGGATATTGCTGAGCTCGGTGCGGCGTATCACCCAGACCGCCTTGCCGTCGGCCCGCATCACCAGCGCCGTCGCGCCATAGGCGAGCGAGCCGAAGCCGGTGAGGTAATAGGTGTTCTCGGTCGTGGTGAGCACGACGGCGGCGATACCGCGCTCGGCCATCAGGACGCGGAGCGCATCGCGGCGGGCCAGATATTCCTCCGGGGCGAAAGCCAGCCGGTCGAAGGCCTCGGTCATGGTCGGATCTCTTGGCAATGAAGGGAGGGGGCGGTGTCGGATCGTTGCCGGTGACGAGCCAGCGGCCTCAGTCGTCATTCCGGGGCAGGCCTTAAGGCCTGAGCCCGGAACCCGAACCGATGCCGTTATTGATTTGATCGATGGTCCAGCCGCGCCCTTTGTGGAGAGGGCATCGGTTCTGGGTTCCGGGCTCTTCGCTGGCGCGAAGCCCCGGAATGACGGCGGAGCCACGACAAGGCCGGGGACCAACGGCCATAGGTCTCAATCGGCCTTCTTGATGTTCCAGAAGGCCGGCACGTCCTGCGTCTCGAGCAGGCCGGTGACCTTGTTCGAGCGGGCGAGATAGGTCGTCCACTGGCCGAGCGGGACATGGTGGCCGGTCTCGAAGGCGCGGCGCGAGAACTCGGCGGCGACCGCCTTCTTGGCCTCGACGCCGTCGACCATCGCCCATTTCAGGCGCAGGTCCTCGATCGTCTGGTCGCAGGGCCAGCCGAACAGGCCCTTCTCGCAGGCGCCGGAGAAGGCGATGCTCCAGACCGGGGTCGTGACGACCTGGCCGCCGGTGTAGGAATGCAGGATATTCCAGCCGCCATTGCCGGCGGGCTCCTTGGAGTTGCGGCGCTTGAGCATCGTCGCCCAGTCCATCGCCTGGACATCGACCTTGAGGCCGATATCGCGCATCGCCTGCACGGTCACGACCGTGGCGGGATGGGCGGTGGTCTCGTCGGTCGGATCGAGCACGACGATCGGCTTGGTGAAGTCCCAGCCCGCTTCCTTGAACAGCGCCTTGGCCCTGGCCGGATCGGGCTTCTTCAGCGCTTCGAGGCCTGCATCGGTCTCCATCGGCGTGCCGCAGACGAAGAAGGAGGCGCAAGTCCGGTAGAAGTCCGGGTTGCCGTTGATCGCCTGCAGGTAGTCCTGCTGCTTGGTCAGCCAGAACATCGCCTGGCGCGCCTTCGGGTTATCGAAGGGCGGCTGGGTGTGGTTGAAATAGAGCTGTGCCTGCTTGCCGGTCTTGTTGATGACCTGGGTCGCGAGGTTCGGCGCCGCCTGCAGCACCGGCAGCAGATCGAGCGAGGGATTCTCCCAGACGTCGATCTCGCCGCTGAGTAGCGCGGCCATCGCGGTCTGCTGGTCGCGGATGATCAGCCATTCGATCCGGTCGATACTGGCGACCTTGCCGCCTGCGAAGGCGCTGGCCGGCTCGGAACGCGGCACGTAGCCGTCGAACTTCTCGTAGACGACCTTGTTGCCGGGCACCCATTCCTTGGCGACGAAGCGATAGGGGCCCGAACCAGTATAGTCCTGGATCTCCTTGAACGGGTCGGTCTCGGCGACGCGCTTCGGCATGATGAAGGGGATGTTGGAGGCGACCTTGCTGAGCGATTCCAGCACGAGGCCGTAGGGCTCCTTGAAGACGAGCTCGAAGGTGTTGTCGTCGACGACCTTCATTTCCGAAAGCACCCGGCCCATGAGCTGGCCGGCTGCGTCGCGCGCCATCCAGCGCTTCAGCGAGGCCGTGGCGTCCTCGGCCTTGACCGGCTGGCCGTCATGCCATTTCAGCCCGTCGCGGAGGGTGAAGCGATAGGTCTTGCGGTCGTCCGAGATCTTCAGGTCCTTCACCATCTGCGGCTGCGGGACGAAGTTCGCGTCGAGGCTGTAGAGCGTGTCGTAGATCAGGAAGCCGTGCATCTTCACGATGTCGGCGGTCGAGCCCATCGGATCGAGCGCCTGCAGGTCGGCATGGGGCACGAAGCGTAGCGTCGTCTTGGCTTCGGCGGCCGCGAGCCCCGCCAGCAGGCAGGCTGAGGCCATGAGGGCACGGCATGTCTTGTTCAGGCGCGATAGCATCCGGGCTCTCCCTTTTTCGGATCTTGTTGTTGTGGTTCAGGCGGCGGCGCGTCGTCCGGGGATCGAATCCAGCAGGCGGCGCGTGTAGTCATGCGACGGCGCCGAGAAGACGGCGCGGACGCTGCCCTGCTCGACCAGTTCGCCACGGTGCATCACCAGCAGCCGATCGCAGATCTGGGCGGCAACGCGCAGGTCATGGGTGATGAACAGGATAGCAAGGTTGAAGCGCTTCTGGACGTCGTCGATCAGCTTCAGCACCTGGGCCTGCACGGAGACGTCGAGCGCCGAGACCGCCTCGTCGGCGACCAGGATCTCGGGCTCCATGGCGAGCGCGCGGGCGATCGAGATGCGCTGGCGCTGGCCGCCGGAGAATTGGTGCGGGTAGCGGTTGAGCGCCGCCGGATCGAGCCCGACCAGCGCCATCAATTCGCGGGCCTTTTCCCAGGCGTCGGCCTTGGCCGTGCCAAAGTTCATCGGCCCCTCGATGATCGACTGGCCGACCGTGCGGCGCGGGTTGAGCGAGCGATAGGGGTCCTGGAAGACGATCTGCATGCGGCGGCGGAACGGCTTCTGCCCCCCGTCGCCGGTTAGCGTCGCTTCGCCGGAACTTGGCTCGATCAGCTTGGTGATGCAGCGCGCCAGGGTCGACTTGCCGGAGCCGGACTCGCCGATGACGCCGATCGTCTCGCCGCGATGGAGGGTGAGCGAGGTCGGCTTCAGCGCCGCGATCTCGCGCGTGCCGCCGAAGGCGCTGCGGATTGTGTAGGTCTTGGCGATGTCCTTGACCGAGAGTGCGAGCGGGCCATGGACGGGCTCGGCCGGCCGGGCCGCTTCCAGCGTCGGCACGGCAGCGATCAGCATGCGGGTATATTCGGCCTCCGGAGCGGTCAGGATGCGCTCGACGCTGCCGGTCTCGACCATCTTGCCGGACTTCATCACCACGACCCGGTCGGCGATCTCGGCGACGACGCCGATATCATGGGTGATGAAGAGCACACCCATGCCACGGCTGCGCTGGAGGTCGCGGATCTGCTGGAGGATCTGCTTCTGGGTGGTGACGTCGAGCGCCGTCGTCGGTTCGTCGGCGATCAGGAGCTGCGGCTGCAGGATCAGCGCGGCGGCGATCAGCACGCGCTGGCGCTGGCCGCCGGAGAGCTGGTGCGGAAAGGAATAGTACATCCGCTCCGGGTCGGGCAGGCCGACTTCCTCCATCGCCTTGACGACGCGGGAGAAGCGCTCCTGCGCCGGCAGCGAGAGATGGCTGCGTAGCACCTCGTCGATCTGGGCGCCGACGGTATGGACCGGGTTCAGCGCCGTCATCGGCTCCTGGAAGATCATGCCGATGCCGCTGCCGCGCAGGCTGCGCATCCGCGCCGGCGTGGCCTTGAGCAGGTCCTCGCCCTCGAACAGGATCGCGCCCTTGGGCTTGGCGAAGATCTTGGGCAGGAGGCCCATGATCGCCTGGGCGGTGATCGACTTGCCGGAGCCGGATTCGCCGACGACACAGACGATCTCGCCCTCAGCGACCGAGAAGGAGACGCCGTCGACCGCGTTGTGCCGGTCGCCGCCATCCGGCAGTGGCACGGCGAGATCGCGGATCTCGACGATGGGCGGATTGGCGAGAGGTGCAGCGGTCATGGCGGTCCCCTCACATCCGCTTGGCGATGCGCGGATCCAGCGTGTCGCGCAGGCCGTCGCCGAGCAGGTTGATGCCGAGCACGGTCAGCGCCAGGAACAGGCTCGGCAGGAAGACGAGGCGCGGCATCACCTGGAAGAAGGTGCGCCCTTCCGAGATCATGTTGCCCCAGCTCGAGATCTCCGGCGGCAGGCCGGTGCCGAGGAAGCTCAGCGCCGCCTCGACCAGGATCGCCTGGGCGCAGACATAGGTGCCGAGCACCAGCAGTGGCGCGATGGTCGAGGGCAGGATGTGGCGCAGCAGGATCAGCGGCGTCGGCGTGCCCACCGAGATCGCCGCCTCGACATAGGATTCCTCGCGCACGGTCAGCACGACGCTACGCACCAGCCGCACGACGCGGGGGATCTCGGGGATCGTCAGCGCGACGACCACGGTGCCGACGCTGGCGCGGGTGAGCGAGACCAGCGCGATCGCGAGCAGGAAGGTCGGAATCGCCATCAGTCCGTCCATGACGCGCATGACGACCACGTCGAGCCCGCGGAAATAGCCGGTGACGAGGCCGATCGCGACGCCGAAGACGATGGCGCATGCGGCGACGCTGACGCCGACCATCAGCGAGCTGCGCGCGCCGTAGACGACGCGGCTGTAGATGTCGCGCCCGAACAGGTCGGTGCCGAACCAGAACGGGTCGGAGGGCGGCTTCAGTCGCATCGCCGGGTTGATGCGCACGGGGTCGACCGTACCGAGCCATGGCGCCGCCGCGGCCATGATCACGATCGCCGCGACGATGAAGCCGCCGATCAGCACGGAAGGATGGCGCAGGGCCTGCGCGGCGAGGCCGAGGAGGGGATTGCGCGGCCCCTCGTCGGCCTGGGCGGGGGAGAGCAGGGTCATCAGTAGCGCACCCTCGGGTCGAGCAACGCGTAGCCGACGTCGATCGCCAGGTTGATGAGAACGTAGACGGCGGAGAAGAGCAGGATGACGCCCTGGATCACGGGATAGTCCCGTTTCAGGATGGCATCGACGACGAGCCGGCCAATGCCGGGGATGTTGAACACAGTCTCGATCACTACGACGCCGCTGATCAGCAGGGCGACGCCGATGCCGATGATGGTCAGGATCGGGATCGCGGCGTTGCGCAGCGCGTGGTGGGTGACGACCAGCCGCTCGACCACGCCCTTGGCGCGGGCGGTGCGGATGAAATCCTCGCCCATCATCTCAAGCACGCTGGCGCGGGTGATGCGGGCGATCAGCACCATATAGGCCAGGCCCAGCGTCAGCGCCGGCAGGGCGATGCTGTGAAGGAAGGGCAGGAAGCCTTTCGAGATGCTGGTGAAGCCCTGCACCGGCGCCCAGCCGAGCTGCAGTGCGAAGACGTAGATCATGCAGTAGCCGAGCACGAAGGCCGGCAGCGAGAAGCCGACCACCGAGACCGCCATCAGCGAGCGGTCGAGCCAGCTGCCGGCGGTGGCGCCGGCGATGGTGCCGAGCGGGATGGCGACGCTGATGGCGAAGACCATCGTCGCCAGTGCGAGCGAGAGGGTGGGTTCCGCACGCTGGAGGATCAGGTCGGTAACTGGCAGCTTCGAGAAAATCGAGGCGCCGAGATCGCCGGACAGCATGTTCCGCAGCCAGACCCAGAACTGCGTCACCAGCGGCTGGTCGAGCCCAAGCGCGACGCGGATCCGCTGTACCGCTTCGGCGTCGGCATTGTCACCGGCGATCACCAGGGCCGGATCGCCGGGGCTGAGGCGAAGCAGGAGGAAAACGACGATCGCGACGATGGCCATCACGGGGATGACCGCGAGCATCCGCTTGGCGAGGAAGGCGAGCATGATGGCGATCCTCTGATTGTGAACATTGTATGCATACAATCTCTATTCCATTCTGTATGCAATTATTGCGGGCGGCGCAACCTAATTATCTGGCGCGATGGATGAGGAAGACGCGGCGGTGCTGTTGAGCTATCGGTGATCGGCGGCCGCAAACCGCCGAGCTACGCCCCGCTGGAAAGGAGCCGCCGCAGCTGATCCGGGGTTCGAGCGTGAGGAGATGTAGTGAAATTACAATTGACTTCTATATGGAAATTAAATTCCATGAACGCATGATCGGGCTTCGGGCCGCTTCCAAGACGGCCGATCTCGCGAAAGCCCTGGGAGGGGACAATGTTGAAGCGTGTTGCGCTGCCTTCGCTGCTCGCGGCCGCCTGCGTGATGTTCGCGGCGCTTGCGCCCGCATCGGCCGGGCCGCTCACCGTCTATTGCCCGATGTCCGACGAGGATTGCGGCTCGGTCCTGAAGGCCTTCCAGAAGGATACCGGTGTCCAGGCCCGGTTCATCCGGCTCGGCGCCGGCGAGATCCTGGCGCGGATCAGGGCCGAGAAGGCCAATCCGCAGGCTGGGCTCTGGCTCGCGGGCGCGGCCGACAACTTCATCCAGGGCGCCTCGGAAGGACTGCTCGCGCCGCACAGGGCCAAGGGTATCGAGGCGGTGGAGCCGAAATACACCGATCCCAAGGGCGCCTGGACGCCGATCTCGCTCTCGCCGATCGTCTTCGCCTATAGCCAGGACTACCTGAAGAACCTGAAGGCGCAGCCGCCGAAGAGCTGGAAGGATTTCGCCGATCCGGTCTTCGCCAAGGCGGTGGCGCTGGCGCATCCGGCTGCCTCCGGCACCGCCTATGTCTCGCTGGCGACGCTGGTGCAGCTCATGGGCGAGGACCCGGCCTTCGCGCTGATGAAGCAGATCGACAAGAACGTCGTGCAGTACACCCGTTCCGGCGTGGCGCCGTCGCGCATGGCGGCCAGCAACGAGGTCGCGCTGGCGACCGCCTACACGCAGGATGTCGAGGCCGCGCTGCATCAGGGCTATCCGCTCAGCTTCTCCTTCCCGGAGGAGGGCACGGGTTTCGAGGTCAATGCCGCCGCCATCGTCGCGAATGCGCCGGAAGACCAGCGCCAGGGTGCGACCGCCTTCATCGACTGGGTGCTGACCGAGAACGGCCAGAAGGCGATGGGCCTGACCTTCCGCGGTCCGATCGTTCCCGGCTTCAAGAATCCCGACGCCAGGATCGACATCAAGAACGTCAAGCTGATCGCCTATGATCCGGTCTGGGCCGGGCAGAACCGCGCCCGCCTGCTCGAGCGCTACGAGAACGAGATCCGCCGCAAGAGCGACGCCAAGTAAAGCGCGAGGCAGCTTCATGGCCGATATCTCGCAGATGCCCGCTGCCGGTCCGGCAGCGGCCTGGCGGCGCCCGGCCGCGATCCGCAAGATCGCGGCCGATCCCTGGCTCTTCGGAATATACCTGCTGGTCACGGTCTCGGTCGTCGTCTTCGCGGTGATCCCGATCCTGAAGCGTGCTCAGGCAGGCCGTCTGGACCGATCACGGCTTCGACCTGGGGGCCATCGCCGTCGCCCTGTCCAAGCCCTATGTCTGGAGCGCGCTCGGCAACACGCTGATGCTCGGCTGCGCCTCGGCCATTGTCGCGACCTTCGCCGGCTTCGTCCTTGCCTTCGCGGTGACCAAGACCTCGATGCCCGGCAAGGGCTTCGTCCATATGGTCTCGCTGCTGCCGATCATCTCGCCGCCCTTCGTCATGGCGCTGGCGATCGTCATCCTGTTCGGGCGCTCGGGGCTGATCACCAGGGAGCTGCTCGGCATCCGCAACAGCAATATCTACGGCTTCCGCAGCCTGCTCTTCATCCAGGCGCTCGCCTTCACGCCGATCGCCTATCTGAACATCCGCGGCATGCTGCAGGCCGTCGACAGCGCGCTGGAGGATGCCTCCGCCTCGCTCGGCGCCTCGAACTGGACCGCCTTCACGCGCCTGACCCTGCCGCTGGCGACGCCGGCGATCCTGAGCTCGATGCTGCTCGTCTTCGTCAAGTCGATCGAGGATTTCGGCAATCCGATGGTGATCGGCGGCAATTTCAACACGCTCGCCGTCGAGGCCTATTCGCAGCTGATCGGCTATTTCAACCTGAGCGGGGGCGCGCTGCTGGCGAGCATCCTGCTCATTCCCTCGCTGCTCGCCTTCATGGTCCAGCGCCATTGGCTGGCCAAGCGCAGCTACGTCACGGTCACCGGCAAGCCGACCGCGCAGGCGATCCGAATCACCAGCCGGCGTGTGGTGCTGCCGCTGGCGCTGGCCTGCTACCTGCTCTGCGCCACGATCCTCATGTTCTACGGCACGGTGCTGTTCGTCTCCTTCACCAAGCTGCCGGGCGTCAACAACACCCTGACGGTCGAGCACTACCGCACGATCTTCACGGCCGGCATCGGCACGATGGGCGATTCCCTGATCCTCGCCGGAATCGCGACGCCGATCACCGCCGTCGGCGGCATGCTGATCGCCTATCTCCTGACGCGGCGGGCCTTTCCGGGCTCGGCCCCGCTGCGCTTCGGCACGCTGCTCTCCTTCGCCGCGCCGGGCACGATTCTCGGCATCGGCTATGTCGGCACCTTCAACCAGCCGCCGCTGCTGCTGACCGGAACGGCCCTGATCGTCGTCGCCGTGATGGTGGTGAAGAACCTCCAGGTCGGCATCGAGGCCGGCTCGAACCAGCTCAAGCAGATCGACGGCTCGATCGAGGAGGCCTCGACCGTGCTCGGTGCCTCGAATACCCGCACCTTCTTCGTCGTCACGCTGCCGCTGCTGCAGCCGGCTTTGTTCACCGCGCTGGCCTATGGCTTCACGCGCTCGCTGACGACGCTCTCTGCCGTGATCTTCCTGGTCTCGGCCAACTGGTCGCTGATCACGGTGACCATCCTCTCGCAGGTCGAGACGCAGCGGCTCGGCGTTGCCGCGGCCTATTGCGTCGTCCTGATCCTGGTCGTCCTCGCCATCCTGGCCGTGCTGCAAGCCTTCCTGGCGCGCGGCGTGAAAACGGGTCCTTCCGATGAGTGAAGTGAATTTCCGGAACGTCACCAAGCGCTTCGGCGGCCCGAGCGGGGCCATCGCGGTGAAGGGGCTCGACCTGCGCATCGAGCCCGGCACGATGGTGACGCTGCTCGGCCCCTCCGGCTGCGGCAAGACCACGACGCTGCGCATGCTCGCCGGCTTCGAGACGCCGAGCGAGGGCGCGATCACCATCGGCGGCGCCGACATCACCCATGTCCCGGTCAATGCCCGCGGCATCGGCATGGTCTTCCAGAGCTATGCGCTGTTCCCGCATCTCACCGTCCGGCAGAACGTCGAATACGGTCTGCGCTCGCAGGGCGTGGCGGCCGCGGAAACTGCCAAACGGACGGCGGAGATGCTGGAGACCATGCATCTCGCGGCTCTGGCGGAGCGCGCGCCCTCGCAGCTCTCCGGCGGCCAGCAGCAGCGCGTCGCGCTTGCCCGGGCTGTCGTGACACGGCCCAAGGTCCTGCTCTTCGACGAGCCGCTTTCGAATCTCGATGCGCAGCTGCGCGAGCGGATGCGCGACGAGTTGCGCGCGATCCAGTTGAAGTTCGGCATCACCAGCCTCTACGTCACGCATGACCAGAGCGAGGCCATGGCAATCTCGGACCGCGTCGTCGTCATGCGCAACGGCGTGATCGAGCAGGACGATGCGCCGCCGGCGATCTATGCGCGGCCGAAGACGGAGTTCGTCGCCCGCTTCATGGGCCGTGCCAATATCCTCTCGGCGCCCGTTATCCGGCGCGAGGGCAACGAGGTCGGGCTCCTGATCGCGGGCGAGACCGTCGCCGCGCCGATCGGCGGAGGCGATTACCGCCGCGGCGACAGGGTGCGCTGCGTGCTGCGGCCTGAGCATGCGCGCCTTGAGGCGAGCGGAGCGCCGCTCACGGTCCGGCGGGTCGTCTACCAGGGCAGCTATGTCGAATATCTCGTCGCTATCGATGGCCAGGAATGCACCGTCCTGGACAATCTCTATCACCGGAACGGCATCGCAGCCGTGGGCGAGACGATCCGCGTCTCGCTGGCGGGCGCACCGCTCTGGATCATCGGACCGGCCTCGGACGAGGCACAATCGGACAAGGCGGCCTGAGACTCATGACCATCGATGACATCCACGCGGCCATCGTCGAGACGGCCTGTGAAGCCGCCCGTGCCGCCGGCGCCGTGGCGCGCGAGGCCTTCCTGGCCTTTTCGCCCGATACGCTCGCGATCGAGCAGAAGGACGGCTTCTTCGACGTGGTGACCGCGGCCGACAAGGAGGCCGAGGCCGTGGCGAAGCGCGTCATCCTCGCCAGCGTGCCGGCCTCGCGCATCCTCGGCGAGGAGGATGGGTGGTCGGGCGAGGGCAATACAACCTGGATCATCGACCCGATCGACGGCACCAGCAATTTCGCCTCGGGCCTGCCGATCTTCGCCGTCTCGATCGCCGCCTATCATGCCGGCGAGACGGTGTGCGGCGTGATCTACGATCCCGTGCGCAACGAGCTGTTCATGGCGGCGGGCGGCGTGCTGACGCTCAACGGCCAGCCGCTCAAGCCCGTGCTGCGCGGGCGCATCGATCGCGAGGTCGAGCTCCTGACCAACGCCCCCTATGAGGGCGATCCGATCGGCCGCGAGGCGCTCGATGCCTTTGCCCGGCTGGTCGGCTCGTTCCGCGCCGTGCGCCGCCTCGGCTCCTGCGCCCTGCACCTGGCCTATGTCGCCGCCGGCCGCGCCGCCATCAGCCACGAGACCAAGTTCAAGGCCTGGGACATCGCCGCCGGGATGCAGCTCGTCCGCGCCGCAGGCGGCCGGATCTTCGCCTGGGACGCGCAGGGCCGGCCGGTGGCCGATCCCTTCGCCGACGTCGAGCAGGTGCGCCGGGTCGTCGTCAGCCATGGCGCGTTCGACTACGAAGGCTCGGCTTTGGCGGCGCTGGAGTGGCGCACAGCCGCATGAATCGGCCGCTGCGGCTGGGCAGGGCCGCCTTCCGCACGGCCGGGCGAGACGCTACAACCCGCCCGGACGCTGCCGTCCCCGCAGGAGCCGCCCCGATGCTGGACAGGATCAGACAGTCACTCTCGATCTTCACGCCGGCCGAGCGGCGCATCGCCGAGGCGATCCTGGACACGCCCTCGACCGCGATCACCTGGTCGGTGGCCGATACGGCGCGGGTCTCGAAGGTCAGCGAGCCCTCCGTCATCCGTTTCTGCCGGCGGCTCGACTATGACGGCTTCCCCGATTTCCGCCTGAAGCTCGCCCAGCATCTGGCGACGCTGCAGAAGACCGCCGAACCCGCGCCGGCTGCAAGCGGCGATCCGGCGGCCGACCTCCTCGACGCCGTTTTCGCCAAGGCCGTGAAATCAATCGGCGAGGCGCGGCTGGACATCGACATGGCGAGCCTGCAGCGCGCGATCGGTCTCTTCGCCGAAGCGCGGCGCATCGACATCTACGGCTATGGCGGCTCGGGCTTCCTCGCGGCGGAGGCCCAGCACCGCATGGCGGGGCTCGGCATGGCGAGCGTAGCCTATGCCGATCCGACGCTGCAGATGGTCTCCGCGCCGCATCTGACATCCCGCGACGTCGTCTTCGCGCTCTCGTATTCGGGGCTGACGAGCTATCTCGTCTCGAATATCGAGATCGCGCGCAAGGCCGGCGCCCGGATCGTCTCGCTCTCGCCGGCCGGCTCGCTGGTGGCCGAACTCTCCGACGTCAACATCGCGCTTAACGCCTACCGCAAATCGAAGAGCGACATCTTCATCCCGACCGGCCGGGTCGCGATGTATGTGCTGCTCGATGCCGTGCTGGTGCTGCTCACCGCGCGCGTGCAGCAAGGCTCTTGAGGCGGGCTTGGCAAAGCATGCGCCCACAGCGCGGCGGTCACACATGGACCTCGCCATGGGTGAGTTCGTCGTCGCGCTCGAAGCGGCGCCAGACTTGAAAGCCAAGCCAGCCATAGAAACCCGCAACGCCCAGGATCACAATCCAACCGGGCAGGGGGCCGAGCGTGGCATTGTCAAGCGTGCCCTGGAGGGAAAAGGCGACCTCGGACGTGCCGGCGCCCGGCTGCAGCTTGCCTGATGTGATCTTGAGCAGCCAGGCCATGAGCAGGATCAGATAGATCCAGATATAGTTGCGGCGTAGACGCCGGGCATGCGCTTCCTGGAAGCTGATGTGAAAGCTCGGACGGCGCAGATCCTGGCCTATCGATTTCGCCCAGCCCTCTTCCACCGGGTCTCCCGGGTCGAGGACATTGGCGTAGTAGTTGCGCTCCAGCAGCCGCACGCGGGCGCGATAGACGTCGAAGAAGCGATAGCGCCGCGCCTCGATGCGCAACAGGATCGAGACCAGCAACATTGCAAAGAGCAGCACGCCATGGTGGGCGCTGGGCGTCGAAAGCGAGACCGACATCATGGCGGCTGCGACTGTCAGCGCCCAATTGGTCGTGCGGTCGATCCGGTCGCGCCAGCCCGCCATACGGGCAATCTCGGCTCGGTGATAGTGGGCCAGGACCGTGACGTATTCGTTGCGCGTTTGCGGGAGAAGGGAACCGGTCTCGCCAGCTTTTGCAGGGACGGCGGCGGAAGATGCCAGATTGTTGTTCATCGACCGTTCCCTCCCGACCTACGCGTCTGCGCGCGCTCGTTCGAACGAGCCTAGGCTCCCGCCGTTATCAGGTCCACCGGATGACGATTGCCGTGAGATCGAGTCCCATCAGCTCCGGGAAGCGCGGCTCGTCCGGCGCGTTTCCCGGGCGCGCTCGAAGGACCTCGCTGCTCGCCGGGCGGCGCGCAATTCCTCGAGCGTAGGCTGCCACCATCCGCGGAGGAGGGCGCTCGGCGGCGTGGGATGCCGCGCAGGCCAAGTCTTGACCAGTTCCTCATGAGTCGGGCGCCGCCACGAAGCCCAGACCAGATCGTCCGGCTGGTCGGAACTCCAAGGATAATGCCGATGCGCCGTCTGCGCAGGCACGACCTCGCCGGTCACCTCGATGACGACGAGCGGTCCTTCATGGGACATCAGCACCCTGTCGGACGGCGGCAATTGGGTTGCGGGGACGGGGTAGCGCCGGCGGCGGCGCTCGGCTGCCGTCGTTCGGGCCTCGTCGTATTCGGGCGTGGATTTCGCCGCCTCGCGCCGTTGCCTTCGCGCGCCCGGTTCATTGCGTTGCGCGGCAGCTTCGATTGCCGGCCATCTCTTGCGAAGCTCATCGATTGACCGGAACGGAACGTGCCAGGCCTTGTCCTCGCCGTTCCACCAGGCCCAGGGGATCGCGCGCAATTCCTCGATGACGGTTCGCGAATAAGGGGTGCGCACGACGATCTCATCGGCGGCTTCGAGGTAAGGGCTGACGATCGGCTCGAAGGAGAAGGAATCGCGACCGCGCTCATCGGCGAGGGTGAACGCTCTTGGGAGTTCGCGATCGAGCCATCGCTCCGCGCGGCGCAGTGCCGTCGTTCCCGGCAGCCGCCAAGCCGCCAGCTCGTCGCTCCAGCGTGCTCGCGGAAAGGCCTCTCGAAAACGCTCCACGGCCGCGGAATCGAACGGAAAGGAGACGATGGCGCCAGGCCGCTCCTCATCATCGCGGATTTCGACGTCGTTGTGGTCGGGGCCTGCCATCGTCTTGTCGTCACGTTACCGAAAAGGACGGAGGCCACCCGCTCGCGGGGGGAAGGGCGGAAACTCCGAGGCATTGGCTAATCGACGAAGCGGACGGTCGTACCGGGCCTGACGATCTTGGCCAGTTCCTCGGCATCCCAATTGGTGAGCCGAACGCAGCCATGCGATGACGCCTTGCTTATCCTCGACGGTTCAGGCGTACCATGAATACCGAATGTCGGCTTCGACAGTTCGATCCAGACCGTCCCCACGGGGTTGTTGGGTCCTTGGGGCAGCACCAGGCGGCGCTTGTTCTTGCCCTGCTGGAAATTCTTGACCGGGTCGTAGTGATAGGTCGGATTCATCACGACCCTGACCACCTGGTATTCTCCCTCGGGCGACGGAGTGTCCTCGCTGCCGATCGTGGCCGGATAAATCGCGATCGCCCTTCCCGTCGCGTCCAGCGCTCGAACGATGCCGTTGGTCTTGTCGGCCTCGATGGTCCACGCCTCGTCGGAAGGAGGCGCTCTGCCGATCGAGACGACGCGAAGAGTTTCGTCTCGCTCGCGATAATGCGTTCGCGGGTTGAATAGCCTGAGGAGGCCTTCGCTCATGTGGAAGCGTTCGGCGAACATCTCCTGGGCGTTCCTGTAGCCAAGCCGCTTCATACGGGCCTGACGGGCGTAATCGTGAGGAATGCGCCTGGTGAACTTGGCTTTCACGTCCTCCTTCGTCACGACGTAATCCGCGACGATATCTGTGCTGACGTCCCCCTTGAGCGCCTGCCAGGTCGCGGCGTCGATGACCGGGCCGTTTCCGAGATTCTCGCGGCGGCGGAACTGGTCGATGGCCTTCCGGTAATTGTCGCCGTCCAGCCCGTCGATCTCCCCCGGCGAAACACCCTGACGCGCCAGCAAGACCTGAGCCTTGATGGTCGACGCGCTGGGGCGCGCCGCCTTGCTTTTCGTGGCAGCGGGGCGGCCTGCCTGGTTCACCTCATCGACGGTGAGGGTTTTGGCGGCCACCGGCGCCAGCAAGAAGAAACCGCACACCAAGGCTGCCGAGAAGGTCTTCAGCAGCTCGAAAACAGCTCGCGGCATGGACATCACCATCGCTCGATCCATGCAGCGGCAACGCGATGTTTCACGGCGGAGTTCCGCGACGGTGTTGCCGTGGAGGGAGCCTTACGCGAGGGCCGTTGTCGACATTCGGCCCGGTATCAAGGAGCAAACCGCCTTGGGTGGCGCCAAACCCATCTCGTCACGCCGCATGGCCCTTCGCGTCAGTCAGCCGGTGGACATTCTCGCAGAGTTCAGGCTGCGAGCTTTGGCCAGGGGCGCGCCGGAGCCCGCATCTCCTCGAAGGCCCGGGCGAGACGCAGGACGCCGACATCGTCGAAGGACTGGCCGATGATCTGCAGGCCGATCGGCAGGCCGCCGCTGGAATAGCCGCAATTGATCGACAGCGCCGGCTGGCCGCCCATATTGGCCGAGACCGTGAAGGCGATATGCTCGAAGGGCCGCTGCGGATCGTTGAGGGGCGAGGCCCATTCGGCCGGATAGGATGGTTCCGGCGCTGTCGGCGAGATGATGAAGTCGACGTCCTTCAGGGCGGCATGGAGCGCATTGCGCATCGCTTCGATCTGGGCGAATCCGGTATAGACGTCGCGCCCCGAGAAATCCTTGGCCGCCACGATCCAGTTGAAGATATAGGGCAGGATCTTGGCCTGCTGCTCCGGCGGCAGGCGCGAGACATCCTCATAGCCCCGCGCCCGCCAGAAGCGGTCGAGTCCGTCGATCATGGTGCGGGTCAGGAAGGGCGGGATAGGCACGATGGTCGCGCCGGCATCGGCCAGAATGGCGGCGGCGCTCTGGACGGCCGCGAGCGTCTCGGCACCGACCGTCTGGCCGAAGCCCGCATCGAGCCACAGGCCGATCTTCAGGCCCTTCACCGATCCTGCAAGGTTGAGCCAGTCGAGCTCCTGATAGGGGATCGCCATCGTGTCGCGGCGGTCCGGCCTGGTCAGCACCGACATGTAGAGCGCGGTGTCCGCGACGGTGCGCGTCATCGGTCCGGCGGCACGCCCGATGAAGGGCGGATCGATCGGCAGGCGTCCCGCCGAAGGCTTGAGGCCGACAAGGCCGCACCAGCCCGCCGGCAGGCGGATCGAGCCGCCGATATCGGTGCCGATATGCAAGGGACCGTAACCGGCGGCGGCCGCCGCCGCGGCGCCGGCGCTGGAGCCGCCGGGATTGGCCGAGAGGTCCCAAGGGTTGCGCGCCAGCTTGTGGAAGCTCGAAAGCCCCGAGGACAGCATGCCGTAATCGGGCATGGTCGTCTTGGCGAAGATGACGCCGCCGGCCTCGCGCGTGCGGGCCGAGGGAGGCGCATCGGCCGCCGCGGGCACGAGCGTCATGGCTGCCGTGCCCAGCGGAACCGGCGTACCCTTCGTCGCGATGTTCTCCTTGATCGTGACGGGCACGCCGTCGATCGCACCGAGCGGCTCGCCCTTCATCCAGCGCGCTTCGGATTCCCTGGCGCTTTCGCGTGCCGCCTCCGGATCATAGGCCCAGAGAGCATTGAGCTGCGGCTCCCACGCATCGGCGCGCCGGATGACGGAGTCGATCACCTCGACAGGCGAAAGCCTGCGGGCGCGATAGGCGTCGACGAGCTCGACGGCCGTCAGATCAGCAAGTTCGGTCATGGGGCAGCTCTCAATCGTATCCAGCACGCGCATTTGTTCTGGCCGGGTCAGATCGACCGGCCGCCATCGACATCGAGCGCTACGCCGGTGATCATCGCGGCCTGCGGCGAGGCGACGAAGGCGGCGGCCTCGGCGAGATCCTCCGGCTTCAGCAGGCGGCCAAGCGGGATCGAGGCACGGAAACGCTGCCGGACCTCCTCGGTGTCCTCGCCCATGAAGGTCGCGAGCAGCGGCGTTTCGCCAGCCACCGGATTGAGCGCGACGACGCGGATGTTGAACGGGGCCAGTTCGATGGCGAGCGCCTTGGTCGCCGAGACCACCCAGCCCTTGGTCGCGTTGTACCAGGCGAGATTCGGACGGGGCCGGTTGGCGCCGGTCGAGGCGATGTTGACGATGACGCCGGCCCCGTTCCCCTTCATATGCGGGAGCAAGCCGCGAGTCATGAGATAGACGCCGCGGATGTTCACGCCGACGACGCGGTCGAATTCCGCCGGCTCGACCAGCTCGGCATTCTGCGGCTTGTGACCGATGCCGGCATTGTTGACGAGGATGTCGACGCGGCCCCATTGCGCCAGCGTCGCGGCGATGGCGGCATCGACATCCGCCTCTTGCGCGATATCGGCGGTGACGGCGATGGCGCTGTCGCCCAGCTCCTTCGCGACCCGCGCGGCAGCAGCCGCATCGCGATCGAGCACCACGACCTTCGCGCCGCCAGCGACGAAGCGCCGCGCAATGCCCTCGCCGAAGCCGGAACCCGCGCCGGTGATGAGAGCGATCTGACCGTCCAACGACACGGGAACCTCCGGAAATGAAACAGGCGCGAACCGGACGCCGGAGCGCGGAAGGAGAAGATGAATTGGCAAGGGGCTGGGGCATTCGCGCGGCGTGGGCGCCGCGGAAACGCCTCAACCGTGGAAGATCGAGATCGTCTTCATGCTGGCGAAGCCGTAGAGGGCCTCGAAACCCTTCTCGCGGCCGTGGCCGGATTTCTTGACGCCGCCAAAGGGCAACTCCACGCCACCGCCGGCGCCGTAATTGTTGATGAAGACCTGGCCGGCCTGCGCGGCGCGCGCCATGCGCAACTGCCGGCCGCCATCGCTCGTCCAGATGCCGCAGACCAGTCCGTAGGGCGTGCCGTTGGCGAGCGCCAAGGCTTCCTCTTCGGTATCGAAGGGCATGATCACCTGCACGGGGCCGAAAATCTCCTCCTGCGCCAGTCGGTGGTCGGGCGGGACATCGCGCAGCAGGGTCGGCGCGACATAGGCGCCATCCGCAGGTGCGTCCGGAACGATCGTGCCCTGTGCCGCGACGGTCAGGCCGTCGTTGCGGGCGACATCGAGGAAGTCTTCGACGATCGCCTTCTGGCGCTGCGAGACCACGGGGCCGACGGAGAGATCGGCCTCGGCCGGCCCAACCTTCAGCGCGCGGTATTTTTCGCTCATGCGCGCAATGACGTCTTCATAGACCGAACGCTCGACGAGGATGCGCGACGAGGCCGAGCAGGTCTGGCCGGCATTCTGGATGCCCGCATTGACGAGGAAGGGCACGGCGCGGTCGAGATCGGCATCGGCGAAGACGACCTGGGCCGATTTGCCGCCGAGTTCAAGCGTCACCGGCACCGCGTTGCGGGCTGCGGCGGTCTGCACCATCTCGCCGGTCCGGGCCGAGCCGGTGAAGGAGATGTGGTTGACGTCGGTATGCTCAGAGAGCGCCGCACCGGCTTCAGCGCCGAGACCCGTGACGATGTTCAGCGCGCCGGCCGGCAGACCCGCCTCCTGCGCGATCCGCGCGAATTCGAGGATGGTGAGGCAAGCTTCCTCGGCCGGCTTGACGACGGCGGCATTGCCCATGGCGAGCGCCGCGCCGAGGCTGCGCCCGAGGATCTGCATCGGATAGTTCCACGGGATGATATGCCCGGTGACGCCATGCGGCTCGTAGATCGTCAGGACGGTGAAGCCGTTCTGGTAGGGAATAGTGTCGCCATGCACCTTGTCGGCGGAGGCGCCGTAGAACTCGAAATAGCGGGCGAGCGCGACGACATCGGCGCGCGCCTGCGTCAGCGGCTTGCCGACATCGCGCGCCTCGATCTCGGTCAGGAGGTCGATACTGCGGAGGACGCCGGCCGCGATCCGGGTCAGGATGCGCCCGCGTTCGGTTGCCGTCAGGCGGCCCCATTCGCCGGACAGCGCCTGCCGGGCGGCGGCGACCGCCAGATCGACATCCTCCCGCCTGCCGCGCGCCAGCTTCGCCAGAACCTCGCCGGTCGAGGGATTGCGGACGTCGATATACTCGCGGTCCACGGCGTCGCGCCATTCGTTGGCGATGAAATTGCGGTAGGTCTTCACGTCACGCCTCGGTCGTCGTCTGTTGCTCGGCGAGCCGCGCCTGAAGGCGGACGGCTGTCGCATGGATATGGGCCCGCGCGACGCGCTCGGCCTCGTCGGGCTTGCGCGCCCGGATCGCGTCGAGAATCTCGATATGCTCGGCCACCGCGGCGGCCGCCCGCTCGTTCGACAGCGCAAGGGCGGGCGCGAATACCTGGGAGGTCAGATGCAGCAGCGGGACGAGCGAAGCCAGCGACGCGTTCCGGGCCACGCCGATGATCGCCAGGTGAAAATCGACGTTCGACTGGACATAGGCGCTCGGATTCCAGTCTTTGATCAGCGACGTCTGGAGATCGACCAGCTTCGCCAGTTTCTCGATCTCGGCCGGCGTCGCCCGCTCGGCGGCATTGCGCGCCGCGACGCCGTCCATCGCCTCGCGCACCGCATAGGCATCCAGGAGCTTGGGCAGATCGGCCGTCGCGACCCTGACGCCGCTGCCCGGCTTGTTCACCACGAGCCCATCGCGTTCCAGCACCCGGAGCGCTTCGCGCAGCGGCGTCCGGCTGATGCCGAACTCGGCGGCGATCCGCTCCTGTCGCAGCGTTGCGCCGGGCGCGTAGACCCCTGCATAGATGCGCTCGCGCAGGGCCTGCGCCACTTCGTCGAGAAGGCGCGACTGGCTGCGCCATTCGAGCACCTGATCCATCGGGTTCTCCAAGATCCGCAAAATCGTATCCAGGATACAGAGACTGTCAATATCGACTGAAGGGTGAGTGACTGCCGCAACCCGATTTCCACGGCGGGTCAATCGAGGCTCCAGGCGCAGCCCAAGCGGCAACAGAGCACCGTCCTTGCGAATATCCGTAAAGGCGGTGTTCGGAGACACGGCAGACCTCTGACAGCGGCTGCCAGCGTCGGAGGGCAGGCTCACGGACGTCCGCTACGGATCTTGATATGCCGAGGCGGGCATTGTGAAGCTGCCTGAAAGCGGACGTCCCCGACGTCGCACTTGCCCATAAGGTCAAGTTCGGCCTCAGCGACTTCCCCACGCTGAGATCGAGGACGGCGATTCCGCCCGATTTTCCAGCGTGCGTGCGAGAGCCCGCGTTATTTCTCCGACCGCGGATCGAAGGCGTGCTGCATGGCGTCGCCGAGGAAATTCACCGCGATCACCGTGATGAAGATCAGGAGGCCCGGATAGATCGCCAGCGCCGGCGCGGTCGTCACCAGCTCCTGGGCATTGTTGAGCATGTTGCCCCAGCTCGGCGTCGGCGGCACGATGCCGAAGCCGAGAAAGCTCAGCACCGACTCGAACAGGATGACGCGCCCGACGGTCAGGGTGAAGGCGACGATGATCGGCGTGATCGTGTTGGGCAGGATATGCCGCCCCATGATGTAGAGCGCGTTCGCGCCGCTGCCGCGCGCGGCGCTGACATATTCGCGCTCCTTGACCGAGAGGGTGGCGGCCCGGACGATCCGGGCGATCGCCGTCCAGTCGACCAGGGCGATGATCAGGATGATCCGCCAGAAGGCAACCGATTGCGAATGGGCGGCCTCGGTAGAGAAGCCGAGCTTGGTCAGATCGACCGCGCCCAGCACGATCAGCAGCGGCAGCAACGGCAGGGCGATCATGCCGTCGGTCAGCCGCATCAGGGCATTGTCAAGACGGCCGCCGTAATAACCCGCCAGCAGGCCGAGCGAGACCCCGAAGACGCCGCCGATGAGGGTCGCCAGCAAGCCGACCAGGAGGGAGACCTGACCGCCATACATCAGCCTTGCCAGCACGTCGCGCCCGGCATCGTCGGTCCCGAGCCAATGTTCGGCCGAGATCGGCTGGTAGCGCTTGAACAGGTCGGTCTGCGTCGCGTCGATGCCGCGCCAGGCTTCCAGCGGCCCAGCCATGAGGCAGAACACGACCAGCAAAGCGAGCACGACGAGGCTCGCGACGCCGGTGCGATGCCCGCGGAAACGATGCCAGCGCAGCGCCCAGATCGATTGCGCATCGGCCGCACGCAGCTCGCCGTGTCCGCCTTGCGCCATCGGTGTGTCCAGGGTGCTCATTCCAGTCGAATCCGCGGGTCCAGAGCGACATAGGCCAGATCGGCCAGGAGATTGGCCATCAGCGTCGTGAACGTCGCGAACAGCAATCCGACCAGCGCGAGGTTGAAGTCGTTGGACAGGATGGAGTCATAGATCATCTTGCCCATGCCCATCTGCGCGAACATCGTCTCGGTGACGAGGGCGCCGGAGAACAACGACCCGAAGCTCAGGGCCATGATCGTCACGAACGGCACCATGGCGTTGCGTAGTGCGTGAACGAGGATGATGCGCCGGCTGCCGACCCCTTTCGCGCGTGCCGTCCGGACGAAATCCATCTGCAGCGTCTCGATCATGGCAGCGCGGACATAGCGGGTGAATTGGCCGGTATTGGCCAGCGTCAGCGCCAGGACCGGCAGCGTGAGATGGCGCACCTGATCCCAGAAGCCAAAATCGCCGACCCGGCCCATGCCGCTCGCCGGCAGCCATTGCAGCCCGACCGCGAAGGTCAGGATCAGCACGAGCGCGAGCCAGAAGATCGGCACCGAGATCCCGGCGAAGGCGAACAGGCTGACGAAGCTGTCGATCCAGCCGCCGGGCTTCAACGCCGAGGAGACACCCAGTATCAGCGACAGGATCACACTGAGGGTGAAGCTCGCCAGCATGAGCTTGCAGGTTTGCAGCAGGGCCGGGGTCAAAACCTCCAGCACGGGCCGCGCATGCGTGCGCGAAAAGCCGAAATCGCCGCTCAAAACCGCCATCAGCCAGCGCGCATAGCGAACCATGAGCGGCTGATCGAGCCCATAGATCGCCCTGAGATTGGCCATCACCTCAGGCGTCATGCCCGGCTGGCTGGCCGCCATGATGTCGACGGGGTCGCCGGGCATCAGCCCCATCAGCCCGTAGATCACGAACGACATCACCAGCAGCACCACGAAGGTCTGCAGCAGCCGGCGGGTGATGAAGGACGCCATCAACCCAACTCCCTATCGCGGCGCGCTTCCGCGCGCCGCAGCATGAGGCCTTGCCCGCTCAGCGGCCGCACCGGCGCGGCCGAGCCCGGGCTCGCAGACGGTCTGATCACTCGGAACGCCAGTTCTCGCTGAACATCGAGACGTAATGACCGTGTCCGGTCGGCTCGTAGCCCTTCAGCCATTTCGGGTAGACATGCGCTTCCGAACGAAAGAACAGCGGGATGACGGGCAGTTCCTGGGCATAGATCTTCTGCATCTCGGCCCAGAGCACCTTGCTTTCCTCCGGATCGAGCGCCGATTCGGATTTGGTGATGAGCTCGTCCATGCGCGGGTTGGAGAAGTTGATGTAGTTCGCGCCGCCCCAGCCATTGGCTTCGGTCGGGATGTTGTCGCTCGCCAGCGTCCGGCGCGGCGATTCCGTCACGCTGCTCGACCAGGCGTACATCGCCAGCCCGCTATAGCTGCGCTTCTTCATGGTCTCGCCGAAGAGGGTTCGCGCCGGCTCGTTCTTGATGCGCACCTCGATGCAGGCGGCCTTCCAGTTGTTCTGCAGCACGGCCTGCTGCAATTCGCGCAGGCGGTTGCCCGCCGTGGTGGCGAACTCCAGCGACAGGCGCGTGCCCGCGGCGTCGCGGCAGATGCCGTCCGGGCCGGGCTTCCAGCCCGCTTCCGCCAGGAGGGCCTTGGCCTTGGCGAGATCATAGGGATAGTGCAGCGTATCCTTGGTGAAATTCGCATTGAGCGGATTGACCCAGGTATCGGCCACCGGCTGCAGGCCCTGGAACAGGCGCTCGGTCAGCGTCTTGCGATCGGCCGCGTAGATCAGGGCCTGCCGGACCCGCAGATCCTTGAGAAGCGGGTTGCCGTTCTGCAGGTCGATATGCTCGTAGTTCAGGCTCGGCTTGAACAGATACTCGAAGCGGTCGGGATGCTGCTTGCGCAGCTCCAGGACCTGATCGATCGACAGGCCGACGCCTTCGCCGCCAATCATGTCGACATCGCCCGACTGTGCACGGCGGTGAGAAAACCATCCAGTGGAGCGCCTGCGTTTGTGCCGGCGCGGGCGGCGTAAAAGTCGGCCATTGGATAGGCTGACCCCTTTCGGGGTTGGCGGGGATGTTCGC
>JBDHTM010000048.1:0-31434 GCA_039808685.1 Allobosea sp.
TCGACCGCGTCTTCGAGGAGGTCGAGGGCTATCGCGACATGGTCCTCGTCCGCGACATCCCGTTCTATTCGCATTGCGAGCACCACATGGTGCCCTTCGTCGGCAAGGCGCATATCGGCTACTATCCGTCGAAGGGCGTGGTCGGCCTGTCGAAGCTCGCCCGCATCGTCGATGTCTATGCGCGCCGCCTGCAGACGCAGGAGACGATGACGGCCCAGATCGCCGACGTGATCGAGGAGGCGTTGGAGCCGCGCGGCATCGCCATCCTCGTCGAGGCCGAGCACATGTGCATGTCGATGCGCGGCGTGCAGAAGCAGGGTTCTTCGACCATGACCACGCAATATCGCGGCGTCTTCCGGGACGACCCGGCCGAGCAGGTCCGCTTCTTTACGATGGTGAAATCGCCGGGGTTGTAACGGCTCCGGTTGGCCGCGCCCTTGTGTTCCCATACAAGGCGCAAGACCGCCTTTCCCCGGAGCCGAGATGAGCCTCTTCCCCACCGCGCCCGACAAACACGCCCTCGAGGAGGACACGGTGCTCAGCCCCCGCTTCGATGCGAGCGGTCTGGTCACGGTCGTTGCGACGGAGGCCGATACCGGCGCGGTGCTGATGGTCGCCCATATGAATGCCGAGGCGCTCAAGCGCTCGATCGAGACCGGCGAGGCCTGGTACTGGTCGCGCTCCCGCCAGGAGCTCTGGCACAAGGGCGCGACCTCCGGCCAGATCCAGACCATCGTCGAGATGCGGGTCGATTGCGATCAGGATGCGCTGTGGATCAAGGTGAAGGTCGGCGGCGATGGCGGTTGCTGCCATACCGGGCGCTGCTCCTGCTTCTACCGCGTCCAACCGCTGCGGGGCGAGGCGGAGAAACCGCTGATCCTCTGCGACTGACAGAATTGAAGCCGGCGCGCATCGGCGATGCCGTCGATGTGTCTTCACGGCTTCGTCAAATACGAGCGATAATCGCCGGAGGCTGGCCGTTCATCTTTCGCTCATCGGGTTTTGAGACCCTCTCTGTCCACGGAGGGACGAGCCCATGCGGTGGAATGGTGTCGCGCGGCGAGCCTTTGGTCTCGGCGGAGGTGGTGCCGCAATGAATGAGATGCGCCCGGTCGAGGGCCAGCCAGCCCTGGTCAGGCCGAAGATCGGCCTTGCGCTCGGCGGCGGCGCCGCGCGCGGCTGGGCCCATATCGGCGCGCTCGAAGTGCTGATCGAGGCCGGTTTCGCCCCCGATGTCATCGCCGGAACCTCGATCGGCGCCGTGGTCGGTGGCTGCCTCGCCGCCGGCAAGCTGCCCGAACTCACTGAATTCGCCACCAGCATGACCAAGCGCCGCATCGTCGGCCTGATGGATTTCCATATCGGCGGCGCCGGGCTGATCGCCGGCGGGCGCCTGAAGCGCCTGCTGGATCAGCATCTCAACGGCATCCGGATCGAGGATCTCGGGCATCGTTTCGTCGCCGTCGCGACCGAGCTCGGCTTCGGCCATGAGATCTGGCTGACCCATGGCCCGCTGGTCGAGGCGCTGACCGCTTCCTATGCGCTCCCCGGCATTTTCGATCCCGTTAAGCTCGGCGGCCGCTGGCTGATGGACGGCGCGCTGGTCAATCCGGTTCCGGTCACGGCGGCGCGCGCGCTCGGCGCCGATGTCGTGATCTGCGTCAATCTCAACAGCGACCTCACCGGCCGCGGCACCACCATCCAGGACCACGGCTCCGATCCGGATCCCCTGGTGCCGGAGCTGGAGGTGCGGCCGGAAGCACGCTGGTATGACGGGATCAGCGGCGCGGCCAAGCGTGTCCGCAACATCGTCGGCCGCCCGGCCGAGAACCGCCCCGGCCTCGCCGGCGTGATGATCGACGCCTTCAACATCACGCAGGATCGCATCTCGCGCTCACGGCTGGCGGGCGATCCGCCCGACGTGATGATCGGTCCGAAGCTCGGCCGTATCGGCCTGTTCGATTTCCACCGCGCCGGCGAGACGATCGAACTCGGCAGGCAAGCGGCCCGGCGGGCGCTGGATGACATCGCCGCCCTGGTCGCAGCGAACCATATCGCGCCGGAGAGCTGAAGCCCTCCGACGCTTTCGGCGCGTGTCAGGCCATCGCGATATAGTCGCGCATCGCCTTGCTCTCGGCCTCGATCGCGGCGACCCGGTGCTTCACCACGTCGCCGATCGAGACGATGCCCGTGACGCGCCCGTTCTCCACCACCGGAACGTGGCGGAAGCGCCCGGTCGTCATGATCTCCATCAATTCGTCGACGCTGGTCTGCGGCCGGCAGGTCACGACCTTCGAGGTCATCGAGCGCGAGACCGCGCTCTCCAGCGCGCTGGGGCCCAGCTCGCCCAGCGCCCGGATGATGTCGCGCTCGGACAGGATGCCCACCAGCGCCCCATCCGCTCCCATGACGACGACGGCGCCGATGCGCCTCTCGCTCAACGTGCGGATCGCCTCGGCCAGCGTCCGATGCGGCTGCACCGAGATCACATCGTGCCCCTTGCCGCTCAGCAACTGCTCGACATTCATGGACCGTCCCTCCTCGCAGGCGCGCCGTCGCCGGCGCGCGGTTTCGCTGGAACTTCGCGAGGGCCGGCAAAACTCCTCATGCCGGGCCGGCTCGGGAAGTGCTTCGCAATGATGCGAGTGTGGGCGAAGACCTTGGCGCAGGCAAGGTTCCCGGAGAGGAACGCAACCTGAGGCTGCGGCCCGCCGCGCAGTCTGCCTCAGCGCCCTTTTTGGCCCCGGTCGAGCAGCGGAAACAGCAGCAGGCCGACGACGAAACCGCCGATATGGGCCTCCCAAGCGATGCTGGTCTCCTCGCCGAAGATCGGCACGAGTCCGGCACCGAACAGGATATTCGTCACGAACCAGATCGCGATGAACAGCAGGGCGCGCGAATTGCGCCAGAGCTGCCCGAGAGGCGCGGCCGGAATCGCACGGACGACCGCGTCATTGCCCAATTCGCCCAGTCGCAGGCCCGGCGCGAAGACGAAGCGGATCGCCGCCGCCGTCGCGCCCGAGATGCCCGCCGAAGCGCCGACCAGCGGCAGCACGTCGAGATCCCGCGACCACCAATGCAGCAGCGCGCCGCCGATGGTGGACAGCGCCATGAGGTTGAGGAAACGCCTCGGCCCGAGCCTGCGGGCGACCGGGCTGCCGAAAGCCGCGAGCCAGACCGCATTGGAGACGAGGTGCAGCCAGGAGCCATGCAGGAAGCCGTAGGTCAGGATCGTCCAGAGCCGGACGCCGCCATCGGCCAGCAGCAGCCTGACGAGCTGCAGCCGCTCGGCCACGTCCTGCCCAGCAGTGGTCTGCGCCATCGCACCGACGACATCATCGATTCGGCCTGGCGAAAGCCAAAGCGTCAATCTGGCCGGCACGAAAGCGAACCAGGACATCAGGACATAGTCGTCATAATCGGACAGCAGCGTGCGCCCGGCCTGGATCAGCACCAGCGCCGCCAGCAGCCAGACCACGACCGAAGGCAGGTTGAAGACGGGCTCGCGCCCCGGCGGGGAAGGACGTTCGGAAGAAGGATCTTGGGAAGCCATGCGGCCGTCACACTTGCCGAAGCGCCCGCGGGGCGCAAGCGGCGGCCGGATCACGAAAAAGGGGAGCGGCTCGCGCCCTCCCCTTTTCCGCCGGCTGTGACGCCGCCCGGCCGTGCCGGACGGCAGGTTCACGCCCCCTCCACATGGTCTGCGCACGCCCCCGGCGTCCGCGAATTCCGGCGCGATTCATGCGCATTTTAACGATCATCCACAATCGTAACACTTGGTTAACCCTAACGGCCCGGTCGCCTCCCCCGACTCAGCAGGGGGTGGCAAGACGGCACGGCGGATGCGTCCTCGATTCTTCCAGGGACTGATTCGTCCTCCTTTCGAACGGATCCGCGTCATCTTCGAACGCCGGGCCGCTCCAGGGAGAGACACCGGGCGATATGGGCACAGAATGAAGAACGCGAGCACACGTCTGGTTTTCGAATATTGGGACGCGCTGCGCGGCGAGCGGGCCGCGCCGGAGCGTGGCGAGATCGAGCCCGGAGCGTTGCGGCATGCTCTCGCGGACACGTTCGTCCTCGAGAACGAGCCGATCGGCCCGGTCTTTCGGCTGGCGGGAACGCGGCTCTGCGCCCTGATCGGCCAGGAATTGCGGGGGCGCGCCTTCACGGCGCTCTGGGCCGATGTCGAGGCCCAGGGCGACATGCGCCGGCTCGTCCAGACCGTGATGGACGAGAGCGCCGGCGCCGTCGCCGGCCTCTCCGGCAAGTCGGTCACCGGCACGCCGATCTATCTCGAGCTGCTGCTGCTGCCGCTGCGCTATCGCGGGCGGACGCATGCCCGTGTGCTCGGCGCGCTGTCCCCCGCCCTGTCGCCGGACTGGCTCGGCCTCGACACGATCGAATCGATGCGGATGATCTCGCTCAGGATGCTCTGGCCTGCGGCGACCGCGCGCCCCCCCGCCGCGCCACGCCGTGCCGAACCGCCCCGCCTCGTGGTATTGCCGGGTGGGCGGGCCTGAGCGGAACGATCCGTTAACCGAAACCCGCCTAGGATCGCCAGGGAATCCAGGTCGGTATTGATGTTGAGCGCCTTCAAGACGCCCGGTGCGGCTGCCTATCCTGCCGAGCGCAGGCGGCATCATCGTATGAAGGTCGTGCTGTTGGGTCGCTACATGCTCCCGAACCGCATGGAATATCCGTGCCAGACGATCGACATCTCGCCCGGCGGCGTCCATCTCGCGGCACCGGCCAAGGCCAGGCCCGGCGAACGCGTCATCGTCTATCTCGAACATCTCGGCCGGATCGAGGGCGCCTGCGTCCGCACCACCGCCGAGGGCTTCGCGATGACCATCACCGCGACCAGCCGCAAGCGCGAGAAGTTCACGGCGCAATTGACCTGGCTCGCCAACCGCGAAGAGCTCGGCCTGCCCGAGGATCGCCGCCACGAGCGCATCGTGCCGCGCAACCCGCGCTCGACGCTGGTGATGGAGGACGGTAGCGAGCATATCGTCCGGGTCATCGATATCTCGCTCTCGGGAGCCGCGTTCTCCAGCGAGCTCGACCTGCCGATCAACACGCCGGTTCGGCTGGGAACCACGCCGGCCCGCATCGTGCGCCGTTTCGACGGCGGCTATGCCGCCGAATTCCGCTTCCCACTCTCGGCCGACCTGCTCGACGAGAACCTGGAGCTCTGACGCCGGCGCTCGCTGGCACGCAGCCTTCCACGTCTCACATTCCAGTACGCCGCTTCATATCCGCGGCCTTGAAGAAAGCCGCCTGGTCGGCCTGGGCCTTCCTGAAGGCCGGACGATCCGTCGCGCGAAGGATATAGGCCTCGCTCGCCGGGCGATCGCCGAAGGCGCGAACCTTCTCGACCCTGAGCACATCCGCCATCAGCAGGTCGGCCACGGTGAAACGACCGGCCGCAAGCCATTCCCGCTCGCTCAGCACCTGTTCGAGCTGGCCGAGGCGTTTGCCCATCCATCCGGTCAGCTGATTGTCCGCCGCACCCGTGACGGTCAGGAACCACCAGGGCACGGAGACCATCTCGATCGAGTTGAGCGCGGCCAGCATCCATTGCAGCGTCTCGGCCTCTCCGACAGGATCGACCGGCATCAGCTTCTCGCTCTTCCGCGCCAGGTGCAGCAGCCCTGCCCCGCTCTCGAACAGCTTCACCTCGCCATCGTCCAGGAACGGAATCTGGCCGAAAGGCTGCCGCGCGAGGTGGTTGCTCTCGCGCCCGTCGAAAGGAACGGTGCGGACGTCATAGGCGAATCCCGCCTCCTCGCAGGCCCAGCGCAGCCTGAAATCACGCACGAAGCCCCAGACGGCTTCAGGCACCCAGTCATAAGTCCAGATCGTCAGTTCGCTCATGGCCGCAAGCCTTTCCAACCCGTCCGCCCCGACAATTCCCCATCATGGGCCGACGTTCCATGCCGCCCGGCCATCATCCGGACGGCGGCAACCCGCAGGCTTCTACCGGAAAGCCCGCAGCCATGGCGTCTCCGTGGGCCCCTCGCGCGTTAACGGATGCGTAGGTTAACCACTGCTTTAAGCACAACAAACAATTAATGGTTACCAATTGGTTTTACGATCGACGCAAATCGTTACTTCCGATTTCGAACAAGGTTGATCCTGATTTTTACTTGGCCGCCACGCAGGCCGAATACATAAAATTGCACCTTTCCATTTCAGGCCGAATCCATTCGCCGCCCCGCATCGTCATCCCCGGGACAGAAAGGGGACGACATGCTCTCACTCCATCGCAATCTGATTGGTACCGCTCTTGCCGCCATGGTCGTCATGGCCGGTGCAGGCACGGCACAGGCTCAGGGCTCGGCCGGCATTCCGGTCGCGAGCCTCCCGGCCGAAGCCTCCGGCGACGCTCGCGCACCCTATGCCTGGACGGATTTCTGCAAGCGCATGCCTTCGGAATGCCGCGTCGACACCCGCGAAGTCGAGCGGATCGACCTCAACGCGAAGCTCTGGAAGACGATCGTCGGCGTCAACAACACCGTCAATCGCGAGATCGAAGCCGTCACCGACGAGGATCATTGGGGTGTTGTCGATCGCTGGGACATCCCGACCGACGGCAAGGGCGACTGCGAGGACTACGTGCTGCTGAAGCGCAAGCGTCTGGCCGAAGCCGGCCTGCCGCGCCGCGCCATGCTGGTCACCGTGGTGATTGACGAGGAAAACGCCGGCCACGCCGTGCTGATGATCCGTACCGATCGCGGCGATTTCATCCTCGACAACAAGCGCAACGCGATCCTGCCCTGGAGCCAGACCGGCTACGTCTACGTCAAGCGCGAGTCGCAGTACCGCACGGGCTGGACTTCGCTCGGCGGAGCGCAGACCCCGACGGTCGCCTCGGTGCAGCGTTGATGGAGACTGCCGCAACCACGAAACGGTTGCGGGCATAAGGACGGCGAGGCTCGGTCACGTCCCCACCCACCCGTCCCCAAGGATCGGGTTTCGCCAAGGGCCGGCTTTCCTTCGCGGGAAGCCGGCCCGCTTCGTCTATGGCTTCAGCCGAGCCGCTCGAGTCCGGCCGCAAACTGCTTCCAGCGCCGGACATAGGCCTGCGCCGAAGCGGTGATCCCTTCGGCCGCCTTGTCATCGAGCGTCCGGATCGCGCGGGCCGGCGAGCCGACGATCAGCGAATTGTCGGGGAATTCCTTGCCTTCCGTCACCAGCGCGTTGGCGCCGACGAGGCTGTTGCGGCCGATCCTGGCGCCGTTGAGCACGGTCGCACCCATGCCAACGAGGCTGTTCTCGCCGATTGTGCAACCATGCAGGATAGCCCGGTGGCCGATCGTGCAATTGGCGCCGACCGTCAGCGGATAGCCCATATCGGTGTGGAACACGCAACCTTCCTGGATATTGCTGCCCTCGCCGATGGTGATCCACTCGTTGTCACCGCGCAGCACGGAGCCGAACCAGATTCCCACCCCGGCTGCCAGCCTGACGCGACCGATGACATGCGCATCGGGCGCAAGCCACCATTCGCCGGCCGCGGCGGTTTCAGGCCTGGTTCCATCGAGCGCATAGAGGGGCATCGGATTGTCCTGACGATTGGAGCCCGCAGGATTGCAGCCCGCCGGGGCCGGCCGTCAAGCGCCGAGAAGATGCAGCAGGTCGAGCACGACCCGGCCCGAGACCATGCTCCAGATTCCGGCGCTCATGCCAGCGAGCATGAGAAAGGAAAAGGTCCGCCCGTCGCGCCGTCGGCCACGCATCGTGCTGCGCAGGATCAGGAAAGGCGCAGTGAAGATGACGACTGGCACGCTGGCCACGGCAGCAAATCCGCCGGCTTGCAGCAGCTTGAAATCGGCACGCCGCGCCGTGAACAGCTCGAACGCACTGGCCAGCAGGCCCGCAAAGGCGAAACCGAGAAGCAG
Organism: Allobosea sp.; assembly: GCA_039808685.1. Taxonomy (GTDB): domain Bacteria; phylum Pseudomonadota; class Alphaproteobacteria; order Rhizobiales; family Beijerinckiaceae; genus Allobosea. Next base: position 7,905 of record JBDHTM010000048.1, read on the forward strand.
CGACTGCAACGCTTCGACGGCGGAAGGCTGGATGGTCACGAACGCGAACTCTCGACCCGGGCGACGCTCGAACCTGCCGCATGCCGGACGATCTGGGAAGCGCAGAGTTTACCGATAGTTAACCGTAGCGGCGCGGTTATGGTTTACGGCGCGTTAAGCCGTCGGTGATTCAGTGGTTGCCTGTTGAGAGCAAGGCACCGGAATGACCGCATCGCTGCCCTATCACCGGCCCGGCCATCAGGCCGTCCATCTGACTTCGATGGTGCGCATGCGCCTGCAACAGCATGCTGCCCCGCTGCCGCGCGCGGATGGCGCGCTGCTGAAGGCCGTGCTCCTGATCCTGACGGCGGGCGCACTGGCGACGGCCCTCGCCGTCTACCTCACCCATCGCCGCGACGAGCCCTCCACCGCGCCGCAACCGGCCCGCGTCGGCGAGGTTGCCCTGATGATCCCCAAGGATCTTTCCGGCATCGATGATGGCGAGACGAGCCGGCTCGTCGGCATGGTCCGCCTGCGCCTGGACTGGCCGAGCCTCGGCCCGGCCCAGCCGGGTAATCGCAAGCGGCTTCTGATCACCTTGAGCCCGCCCGACAAGGTCAATGAGCCGGCCCGGCAGCTCGCGACCTATGCCCGTTTCCTGACGCCGACCGTCTGGTCGAATCCCGGCGGCCTCGTCGTGCGCGGCTTCCGCAAGGGCTCCCCGTTCGAGAACGACGAGTTCTATGTCTCCGTCCCCGACGGAAAGGGCTTTGCCGCACGCTGCCCGATCGATACCGGCTCCGGCCTGGAGGAGCCCTGCCGCATCACCTTCCAGCATCGCGGCATGGACGTGAACATCCGCTTCCCCCGCAGCATCATCGCCGATTGGGCGGTGATGCTCGGCGGCGTCAGGCGGACGCTCGATGGGCTGATCCGTTAGGGTAGAACGTCATTCCCGGGCTTGACCCGAGAATCTCGGGCAGGAAGAGGTGCCGGAATCTCATTGTCACGAGATGCTCGGGTCGAGCCCGAGCATGACGGTTTTGGCGCTCAGTCCTCGAGATCGACGTCGAGGATCGCCATGGTGAAGTTGAAGGAGCGGTCGCCATCCTCGTCGTCGACATGGATGATGCCGATGAACTCCTCGCCCAGATAGACCTCGGCCGAGTCGGTCTTCTTCATCCGGGCGCGCACGCTGATCGCGTGGTTGTTGAAGGTGCGGCGAAGATAGCCTTCCAGCTTGGCGAGTTCTGTCTTGTCCACGGTCCTGGATCCTTTCGAATTGGCCGGGAGCGATGCCACGACAGGCCACGAAGGGCAAGCAAAAGCAGCCGCTGCGGACATGGCAGGCCTCATCTATCCGGTGGTTGTCGTCCCCCGGCGGAATCGTGCCATGCTCGGGCCTTTCCGGAACCGTGACGGACCTTAAGACCATGAAGCCGTGGCTTGCTCCCGCCCTTGATTATGTCGCGACCTGGCTCGATTTCCAGCGCAGCCTCCATGATCAGCCGGGCTGCGCGGTCGCGATCGTCGATGGCGACGAGATCGTGCTGGAAGCCGCCTTCGGCAGCGCGAATCTCGCGACCGGCGAGGCGCTGACGCCGCGACACGGATTCCGCATCGCCTCGCATTCCAAGAGCTTCACCGCGGCCGGCATTCTGCGCCTCGTTGACGAGGGCCGCCTGCGACTCGACGACGAGGTCGGCAGCCTGATCGATGGCTTGCATCCCGAGATCGCCAAGGTCACGATCGGCCAGGTGCTCTCCAACAGCGCCGGCCTGACGCGCGACGGTCCCGATGCCGGCCAGTTCCTCGACCGCAAGCCGTTTTGCAGCAAGGCGGAACTGCTCGCTGATCTCGCGCAGCCGCCGGTATTGCCCGGCTCGCAGCGCTTCAAGTATTCCAACCACGGCTTCGCCCTGCTCGGCCTCGTCATCGAGGCCGTGACCGGCCAGAGCTACAACGAATGGATCACCGACGAGATCGTCGCCAAGGTCGGCCTCACCGAGACCAAGCCCGATATCGGGCTCTGGGGTCCGCGGCCGATGGCGAAAGGCCACACCGGCAAGCAATTGCTCGGTCGGCGTGCGGTCATCCCGGCCGATAATCACTGCCATGCCATGGCGTCCGCCACCGGTTTTGTCGGCACCGCCGCCGATGTCGCCCGCTATTTCGCGCAGCTCTCGCCGAATGCCGAACGCAGCATCCTCTCGGCCAAGAGCCGGCGCGAGATGACACGCCGGCTCTGGCCGGACGACGAATCCAGCCTCGGCCGTCATTACGGCCTCGGCACGATCTCCGGCGGCGAAGGTGACTGGCGCTGGGTCGGCCATTCCGGCGGCTTCCAGGGCTTCATCACCCGCACCGCGATCCTCCCGAAGCAGGGCCTGACCATCTCGGTCCTGACCAACGCGATCGATGGCCTCGCCCACCCGTGGCTCGACGGCGTCGCTCATATCCTCAAGACCTTCGCCGAGCGTGGCGGCCCCTCCCCGGAGACGCGTGACTGGACCGGGCGCTGGTGGACGCTCTGGAGCGCGACCGATCTGGTACCCGTCGCCGAGCGCGTGCTCTGCGCCGCTCCGGCGCTGTTCACGCCCTTCCTCGATGCAGCCGAGATCGCCGTCGAAGCCCCTGACAGCGGCCGCATCGTCCGCGCCTCCGGCTTCCACAGCCCGGGCGAGACGGTCGCGCTGGAGCGTGAGGGCGGCAAGGTTCGTTCGGTCAGACTGGCGGGATCACGTCTGCTCGGCGCGGATGCCATGCGCGCCGAGATGGAGACCCGCTACGGCGAGGCCAAGACCGCGTAAACACCTGCGCTCGGGCCGTGGCGCCCGAGCATTCCGCCACGCATTCGCCGCCTTCCGGTCGCAATTTCTCCTGCGAGGGCTGGCCGATGCGCGTTCTTGCCTCGATGGTCGCAGGTTTACTGGTTGCGGGAACGGTGCCGGCTTGCGCCCATCAGGCGCCGAGCGGCTGGGATTATCCGTTCTATTGCTGTCTCGATTCCGATTGCTCGCCGATCGCGGCCGAGGCTGTGCGGGAAGTCCATGGCGGCTTCATCGTCACCGTCACGCCCGGCCAGCATCCGATGTGGTCGGGCGAACGTAAACAGCCGCTGAGGCTTGAAATCCCGCAGGACAAGGTCAAGCCATCGCCGGACGGCCGCTGGCATCTCTGCATCAACGATGCCGGCGAGTTGCTCTGCTTCTTCGCGCCGGGCAACGATTCCTAAAGAACGCCGACTTCCCACGAAAACACGCTGTCGTCCCGGACAAGCTGCGTAGCAGCGCGGATGCGGGATCCATCGGAAGGTTCCCGCGCTCAACGATGGATCCCGGGTCAAGCCCGGGATGACGACGAGATTCAGTCGCAAATCATCGCATTAGCGCATGAAATGCAGCTCCCGGAACCGCCCCCGGAAGGCCGTGACATCCTTCGCCACCGCCCCGGCCGGGCGAGAACCGTTCAACCCTTCGGCGATATAACCCGCGAGCTCCGGCATATCCGCCGCCGTCATGCCGAAGCGGACGATTTCCGGCGTCCCGAGCCTGAGGCCGTTCACGTCGCCCTCCACCGCCGGCAGCGGCAGGCCGATGCCGCAGGACAGGATGTTGACCGCGCGCAGCTTCTTCGCCGCGGCCTGCCCGCCGCCATAGCCGGCGGCCTCGATCGCGAATTGATGCGAGGTCGTCATGCCCCGATCGCGCGCGAAGACCGGCACCTGCCGCTCCGACAGAGCCTCGGCCAGCGCCTTCGCCGTCTTCGCCATCTCCTGCGCATAGGCGTGGCCATGCGCCTTCCAGTCGAGCAGCGAAACGGCGAGCGAGGCGGATTTCGCGGCGTCGAAATTGGCGGTGAGGCCGGGATAGGCGATGGCGTCGAGCTTTTTGGCGATCTCGGCGTCATTGGTCACGATCAGCCCCGAGGGCGGCCCGCCCAGGCTCTTATAGGTGCTCATCGTCATCAGATGGGCGCCCTCCTCCAGCGGCTGCTGCCAGCCATGGCCGGCGATCATCCCGGACATATGCGCGGCATCGAACAGCACGAGCGCGCCGATCTCGTCGGCGATCGCCCGGATCTCGCGGATCGGATGCGGGAACAGGTTGAGGCTGCCGCCGATCGAGATCAGCTTCGGCTTGAGGCGCAATGCATCGGCCCGCAACTTCTCGACATCGACGGTGTAGCGGGCCGGGTCGATTGGCGCCGGGTGAGTGACGATGCCATAAAGCCCGGCCGCACCGGCACCGTGATGGGTGACATGGCCGCCGATCTCGCCGGGCGGCGCGATGATGCAGTCGCCGGCCTTGGCCGCGACCATGAAGGCGTAGAGATTTGCGATGGCGCCGGAGGGCACGCGGATCTCGGCATATTTGGCGCCGAACACCTCCGCCGCGAGCTCGGCGGCGATGATCTCGATCTGCTCGATCGCCTCCAGCCCCATCTCGTATTTGTCGCCGGGATAGCCGAGCGAGGGCCGCGCCCCGATCCCGGCCGAGAGCAGCGCCTCGGCCTTCGGATTCATGACATTGGTCGCCGGATTGAGATTGACGCAATCACGCTCATGGATCGTCCGGTTCTCGGTCGCGAGTGCATCGATCCGCGCCGCGATCGCATCGAGCGGCTGGCCCGCCGTCTCGCCGGCGACCTTGAGCACGTAGTCCTCGCTCGCCTGCGGAACCCAATCGCGCCTGCCCAATGCCGTCATCTCGCTCGTCTCCCGAACCGATCAATCCCTCGTTGACCCCATAACAGCGGTTTGCCGGCCTGCGCGCAAACGAGTATTCATCGCTCGGAGACTGAGGAATTCTCAGCCTCGACGGAGAGAATGCCTTGCCGGTCAAGCCGCCGCGCCCGCGCCTGCCCTCGCTCAACGCCTTGCGCGCCTTCGAGGCTGCCGCGCGGCTGGAGAGCTTCGCCAAGGCGGCTGACGAGATCGGAGTCACGGCCGGCGCCGTCACGCAGCAGATCAGGCAGCTCGAAGCGACCTTGGGTTTCGCGGTCTTTCGTCGCCTCCCGCAAGGCGTCGCCCTGACCGAGGCTGCGCGCGAAGCCCTGCCCCGCCTGACGCGCGGCTTCGACATGCTGGGACAGGCCGTGCAGGCATTGCGCGAAGCCCAGCCGCATCGGCCGCTCGCCATCGCCGCCCTGCCCTGCATCGCCCAGCTCTGGCTCTCGCCGCGCCTGCCGGCATTGCAGGCCGCGTTCCCGGAGCTGCAGATCTCGATCTCGGCGATGGAAGAGCCTCCCGATCCGCAGCGCGATCCCTACGACCTCGCGCTGTTCTATCGGGAGAGTGTGCCGGCCGGCGGTGGGCTCCAGCTCGATGCCGACGCGATCGTGCCGGTCTGTGCGCCGGCTCTCGCAGCAAAGCTCGAAACACCGGCCGACCTCCCCGCGCAGACGCTCTTGCATGACGCAGTGTGGCGCAACGACTGGGCGCGCTGGCTCGCCTTCGCCGCGCCAGGCTCCAAGGTCGACCCGAGTCGCGGCCCAGCCTTTTCGCTCTACAGCCTGGCTCTGGATGCCTGCCTGTCGGGTTCAGGATTACTGATGGGGCGCATGAGCCTCGTCGCCCCGCATCTCACGACCGGCAGGCTCGTCGCACCCTTCCCGCAGGCCATGCCGACGCCGGATCGCCTGACGCTCGCGATCGCAACGGCTGCCGGCGCGCATCCGCGCCGGGCCGAGATCATGGACTGGCTCGCCGGCTCGTCCGGCTGAGCGCGTCAGATATAGGCGCCGCAATCGCCGGCGAGCGTCTGGTCCATGGAGCGCGAGGGCTCGGCACAGCCCGCTTCCCCGACCACCTTGGCCGGCACGCCCGCCACGGTCTTGTTGCGCGGCACGGGCTGGAGCACCACGGAACCCGCCGCGATGCGGCTGCACTGGCCGACCTCGATATTGCCGAGGATCTTGGCGCCGGCGCCGATCAGCACGCCCTTGCGGATCTTCGGATGGCGGTCACCGCCCTGCTTGCCGGTGCCGCCCAGCGTGACGCTGTGCAGCATCGAGACATCGTCCTCGATGACGGCGGTCTCGCCGACGACCAAGCCCGTCGCATGGTCCAGGAAGATGCCCTTGCCGATCCGCGCCGCCGGATTGATGTCCGTCTGGAACACCTCCGACGAACGTGCCTGCAGATAAAGCGCGAAATCGCGCCGGTCCTGCTTCCAGAGCCAATGCGCCAGACGGTGGCATTGCAGCGCGTGGAAGCCCTTGAAGAACAGCACCGGCTCCAGCACCCGGTAGCAGGCCGGGTCGCGGTCGAGCACGGCCATCACATCGGCGCGCATGCCGGCACCGATGGTCTCGTCATGGGCCATCGCCTCGGCAAAACCCTGCTCGATCAGGTCGGCGGTCACGGCGGGGTGGCCGAGCCGTGCAGCGACCCGATGCGCCACCGCGCATTCGAAACTCGGCTGGTTGAGGACCGAAGCAACGATCAGCGTGCCAAGCGCCGGCTCGGCTGCGACGGCAGCCTCGGCCTCAGCCCGCAGGCGAGACCAGACAGGATCGACCCGGTCGAGCCCGGTTGCGAAGTCGCGTGCTTCCACGGCGGAGCGCCCTGACGGCATGGTCATTCTCCGAAGAGGGTGGTTCGACGGAAGGACAGCCTAGCCCGAAGCAGGCGTCCGCATCAAAAGCTCAGGCCGAACCGAAGTCGAATCGAAAAGCGAGGCAGCGGAATCAGATTTTCAGGGAAGATCGACAACACATTGGCGTCGCCCGCTTTTCCGGTTTGCCTCTATTCACCACTGAGGTTGTCACAAACGCGCGAGGAAGTCGAGGACGGCCTGCTTGTGGCTCTTGTCGCCGACCGCGAGATTGTGGTCGCGCCCGACGATGTCGAAGGACTCGGCGCCCGGAATGAGCCTCGCCAACTCCGGGCCGGAGCCGGAGACATCATCCTTGGTGCCGACGCTGATCAGGGTTGGCACCGAAATCTGGCCGACCTGCTCGGCGGTCAAGGTCTGGCGCGAGCCGCGAATGCAGGCGGCGAGCGCCTTGAGGTCGCTCTTGGTCTGCTCGGCGAAGGCGCGGAACATCCGCTGCATCGGATCCGCGAGCACATCGAGCGATGGCGCCTCCATCGCATCGGCGATGCCGAGCGGCAGCCCGACCCCCTCGACCAGATGGATGCCAAGCCCGCCGAGCAACAAGGCGTCGAGCCGGCGCGGATGCGCCAGCGCCAGATGCGCCGAGATCCGCGCGCCCATCGAATAGCCCATCACCGCCGCACGCGGGATGTCGAGATGGTCCATCAACCGGCGCACATCCTCGGCCATGACCTGCGAGGAATAGGCAGCGGGGTCGTAGAGCTTTTCGCTCTGGCCATGGCCGCGATCGTCGAGGGCGACGACGCGATAGCCGGCATGGGTCAGCGTCTTCGTCCACTGGGTGTTGACCCAGTTGATCATATGCGAGGAGGCGAAGCCGTGGACGAGCACGATGGTGCGGTGCTTCGGCTCGTCGCTAGTCGGTGCCATGTCGATGAAGGCGATCTTCACGCCATCGGAAGAAAAGCTCTGCATGCGGGTCTCGGGTGGCAACATCGGAACGGTTACCCTTCCCTGCCATGACCGGGCGGCTTTGGGTACCCGCCATGGTGCGGCTTGCTTATGAGCGCGCGCCATGATGAACGATGCCGCATGACCCAGCCCGCCCCTCGCGAATCGTCACGCCTCGCCGTCGTCGACATTGCCCGCGGCGTCGCGCTCTTGGCGATGTTCGTGTACCATTTCGCCTATGATCTCTCGAATTTCCGGCTGATCGAAACCGATATCGTCGCCGCGCCGGGCTGGCGGTTGTTTGCGCGCGGCATCGCCGGCACCTTCCTGACCATCGTCGGCTTCAGCCTCGTCCTCGCCACGCGCAAGGGCCTCGACCTCACAGCTTATCTCAAGCGCCTCGCCATGGTCGCGGGCGCGGCGGCGCTGGTCACGCTCGGCACCTGGCGCTTCATGCCGGGCGATTTCATCTTCTTCGGCATCCTGCACCATGTCGCCGTCGCAAGCGTGCTCGCCCTGCCCTTCCTGCGCCTGCCGGTCATCGTCGTCGCGCTCGCCGCGGTCATCGCCTTCGCGCTGCCCTCCATCGTCGCTCATCCACTCCTCGACCAGCCTTGGGCAGCCTGGATCGGCTTCTCGCGCGCACCGATCCAGACGGCCGATTTCGTTCCGGTCATCCCCTGGTTCGGATGCGTGCTGAGCGGGGTCGTGCTGGCCCGCCTCGTCCTGCCGCGCCTGGCCGGCACCGCGCTCGCGCGCTGGCGGCCGGGCAACAAGGCGACCCGAATCGTCGCCTGGGGCGGGCGCCACAGTCTGCTGGTCTATCTCGTCCACCAGCCGCTCTTCATCGGCGCACTGATGCTGGCGACGCAGGTCGTCTCCCCGCCCTCGCCGGAGGAGCGCGCCTTCCGGAACGAATGCCAGCGCAGCTGCGCCGGGCCCAATGCGCCGGAACAGGTCTGCCGGATGGTGTGCGCCTGCACCGTAGATGGCCTCAAGCGTGAGAAGCTCTGGCAGAAGGCGCTCGACAACCTGCTCTCGCCGCAGGAAAGCGTCCGCATGACCGAGCTCGCGCGCGGCTGCTTGCGCGACGGACGCTGATACGAAAGAGCGCGCTGGCGTTAGATCGGCTCACGCGATAGGTTGCGGCCGAATTCCAGGCTTTCGAAGAGCGACGACCATGGCCGCGACCGGCATCCCGCATTTCCACAACGACCTCGGCGTCCCCGTCATCAAGGTCGGCGCGCATGAGTTCATGTGCATCGGCGCCAAGCCACCCTTCGATCACCCGCATGTCTTCCTCGACATGGGCGCGGACCACGAGATCATCTGCCCCTATTGCTCGACGCTGTTCAAATACGAGCCGTCGCTGAAGGGCGCCTGCATCCCGCCGGAATGCGCCTATACCGATCCGGCCAAGGCGGCCTGACGCTGAACATGGTCCACCGGCGGCGCGGATTCTGAGGGGCATCCGCGCCTCGTCTTCCATCTCCGTCATCGAAGGCGTTCGATTCCCGTGTCCGCTCCTCATTTCGTCATCGCCGGCGCCGGCATCGGCGGCCTGACCATGGCCCTGTCGCTGGCGCGCCGCGGGATCGCCGCGACCGTCGTCGAGAAGCGCACCGGCTTCGGCGAAACGGGCGCCGGCCTGCAGATCACCTCCAATTCCGGCCGCGTGCTCGATGCGCTCGACCTCGCTTTGCCGCTGAAGCGGGTCAGCGTGACCTCGCACGGGCTGATGATCCGGCGCTGGGCCGATGGCGCGCAGGTGCTGGAAATGCCTGCCAGCCCCGAGCGCATGCCGACGCCGTTCCGCATGATGAAGCGCAACGACCTTCATACCGTGCTGCTCGACGCGGCCCGCGCCATGCCGAATATCCGCCTGATGATCGGCCGCAGCGTCGATGAGGTCAGCCAGAATACCGACGGTGTCACGGTCGGGCTCGCTGCACGCGATGGAATCGGCGGAACGCTCTCCGCCCTCGGGCTGATCGGCGCCGACGGCCTGTGGTCGCGCATCCGCGATCTCACCGGCGACGCCTCTCCGCCTGTCTTCACCGGCTACGAGGCCTGGCGCGCCGTCGTGCCCGCCCGCGCCGGCGACAGGCCGCGCGTGACGCTGCATATGGGCCCCGGCCGCCATGCGGTGCATTACCCCGTGGCGGGCGGCAAGGAGATCAACATCGTCGTCGTCCGCCAGGCGAAGGAAGCCCGCGAAGGCTGGACCCGCGAGGGGGATCGCGCCGCCCTCACCGAGCATCTCGCCGGTGCCTCCCAATCCCTGCGCGATCTCACCGGCGCGGCCGAAGGCTGGCAGGTCTGGTCGCTGTTCGATCGCAAGCCCGCCGCCATGGCCAGGGGCCGGATCGCACTGATGGGCGATGCCGCTCACCCGATCCTGCCCTTCCTGGCCCAGGGCGCCTCGCTCGCCATCGAGGATGCCGCCGTGCTCGCGCGCCTGCTCGCCGAGGTGCTCAGCCGCGACGGCGCCGCGGGCGTGCCCGCAGCCTTCGCCGCCTATGCCAAGGCTCGCGCCCAGCGCGTCGCCCGCGTGCAGGAGGCAAGCCGCGGCAACGGCCGCAACTACCATATGGGCTGGCCGCTCAGCATCGCCCGCGATTTCGCGCTGAAGCGGCTCGGAGCGGACGGCCTGCGCAATCGCTATGGCTGGCTCTATGACTGGCAGGATGCGGCCTGACCGCGCAGCCGATCTCGTCAAAGCCGCAATCGCTCCCTATCTCTGGGCTCAAGGGAAGGGACCGAAACCACATGATCCGCGTCAATCTCTATGAGCAGCTCAACGGCCGCGCCCGCGCAATGCCGCGCTGGCAGGCCTGGCTCGCCATGGCGGCGAGCCTCGTCGTCGGCGTCACGCTGTTCCTCCTGGCCGCGAGCCTCGCGCTGATCCTGATCCCCGTCGTGCTGGTTGCCGGCGCAATCGCGGTCTGGCGGCTCAAGGCCAAGCTGAAGGCGGCGGGCATCGACCCCGCCAACCCATTCGCCAACCGGCCGCGCCAGCCGGACCGCGTCGAGGTCATCGACGCCGAATACCGCATCATCGAGCCAAACGAGCCGCGGCGCTGAGGCTCAGAACCCGCCTTTCAGCACAATGCCGGCAAGCGCACAGATCGCCAGAACCGGCATCATCCCGAGCTTGAAGCGCAGCAGCGCGAGGGCGGCCCCGGCCGCGAGCAGCGCCGCGCGCCAGTCCAGCGACGTCAGGACCGGCACCTCCGGTCTCATCCCGGGGAAGGACAGGCTGTAGACCTCGCCGAAGAGGACATGCAGCCCGAACCAGAGCGCGAGATTGGCGATGACGCCAACCACCGCGGCGGTGATCGCCCCGAGCGCCGCCGAAATCGCCCGGTTGCCGCGCAGAGCCTCGACATAAGGCGCACCCAGGAAGATCCAGAGGAAGCAGGGCGCGAAGGTCACCCAGACCGTCAGCAGCGCGCCTAACCCGCCGGCGACGAGCGGCGGCAGGCTGCCCGGCGCCCGGGAGGCCGCGAGGAAGCCGACGAATTCGAGCACGAGGATGAGCGGCCCCGGCGTCGTCTCGGCCAGCCCCAGCCCGTCCAGCATCTCGCCGGCTGTCAGCCAGCCGAAACCGTCGACGGCCGCCTGCGCGACATAGGCGAGAACCGCATAGGCCCCGCCGAAGGTCACCATCGCCATCAGGCTGAAGAATCCGCCGATCTGCGTCCAGACGCTGGCGGAGCCGGCCACCAGCCAGAACACGGCGACCGGACCGAGCCAGAGCGGCAACCAGACCGTCAGCACGCGCGCCGCCCGCCTCGCGGAGGGCTTCACATGATCGAGCTCTCCCCGCGCAAGCAAGCCGTCGAGCAGCCCCTCGCTCGCGCCGTCGGCTCCACCGCCCACATTCGCCTTGCCGAACCAGCCGGGCCGGATGCGGTTGCCGAACCAGCCGGCGAGGCCCGCGAGCAGCACGATCAACGGAAACGGCAGCTTGACCAGGAAGATGCCGGTGAAGGCCGCGACCGCCACGCCGACCATCGCGCCGGTCTTGAGCGCCCGGCGGCTGATCCGCAGGCCTGCCTCGATCACGATGGCGAGCACCGCCGCCTTCACGCCGAAGAACAGCCCGTCGATCAGTGGAATATGCCGCCAGGTGACATAGAGGATGCTGAGGCCCAGCATCACCAGCGCGCCGGGCAGGACGAAGAGCAGCCCCGCGATCAGGCCGCCGATCGTCCGATGCATCAGCCAGCCGATATAGACGGCGAGCTGCTGCGCCTCGGGGCCTGGCAGCAGCATGCAATAGTTGAGCGCGTGCAGGAAACGCTCCTCGCCGATCCAGCGCCGCTCCTCGACCAGTTCCTTGTGCATCAGCGCGATCTGGCCGGCCGGCCCGCCGAAGGACAGAAACCCGATCTTCGCCCAGATGCGGGTCGCCTCGCCGAGCGTTGGCAGGCGCTCGGCAGGCTGCATCACCATGGCGGTTTCCGTTTCCGCAACGCTCATCGCTTCGCCTCCCCGGCCGGCTTCGGCACCGGCCAGTTATGGGTTTCCTCACCCGCGTCGCGGCACCAGCGATAGAAGGCGTCGTAGAGCAGCATGCCGGCCTCGAGCTGTTCGAGATCATGCTTGTACATGCGCGACAGTCCGAGCGAGGCGGCAAGCAGGCCGGCAGCCTGAGGCTCTGCCTCCAATGTCGCGGTATCGGCCGCTCGCACGATCCGTGCCAGCCGGTCAAGCGCCGGCGAAGCCAACCGGAACTCCTCGATCATCGTGTCGAAGGTGCAGAGCGGTCCGCGATGGCTCCAGAACACGCCTTCGATATCGAAGGGGGTGGCGCCGAAGCGATCCGCCACCCCCTCGACCTCGGAGGATGCGACGAAGAGGAACACCGCCTGCCGGTCGATGAAGCGCCGGATGAGCCAGGGGCAGGCGATGCGATCGATCTTCGGCCGTGCCCGTGTCACCCAGACGCTGCCGCCGGACGAGCCGGGAGCCGGCACATGCTCCGGCGAGAAGGTCAGCCCGCCGGCCTGGCGCCAGGCCTGATGCCCGCCTTCGAGACTCTCGGCCGCGATGCCGCGATGGCGCAGCCAGGCGGCGACGCCCTCGCTGAGCTTGAGTCCCTGGTGGCAGACGACCACCACGCGCCGTTGCCCGGCATAATCCGCGGCCCAGTCCGCCACGGTGCGGTAATCGCGGCGAACGGCAGCCGGCAGGAAGGTGGGATCGACGGCGACATCCTCGTCGATGCGGACATCGACGATCGCCGGCGCATCGGGAAGGCCGACCAGCCGTGACAGCTGGGCGACCGTGATCTGTTCGTTGGAAGACATGGCTTGCGTCCATCCTGAAGCGAGGAAGTTGGACGCGAACATTGGGCCTAAGCCTCACGGGGTGGTCGCGATGCACCCCTTGGCGACGAGTAGACCACGCGGGCTCCGCCGGCGTCAACGCCGGCGGCGGCTTCACTCGATCCGGCTGACCAGGACCTTGTCGATGCGGCGGCCGTCGAGATCGACCACCTCGAAGCGCCAATGGCCCTTGTCGAAGCTCTCGCCGACATTCGGCAGATGGTTCATCTCGGCCAAGATGAAGCCGGCGACCGTCTGGAAATCGGCGTCGCGCGGGATCGGGATGCCGAGCTCATGCGAGAACTCGTCGACCTGCATCCAGCCCGCGACGAGATAGGAGCCGTCGGCGCGGGTGACGATGGCCGGCTCGTCCTCCTCCTCTTCCTGGAAGGCGCCGATGATCGCCTCCAGCACGTCGCCCGGCGTGATGATGCCCTCGAAATGGCCGTATTCGTCGAAGACCAGCGCCATATGCACGCGGCTGGAGCGGATCTCGCGCAGCACATGCAGCGAATCGGCCGTGTCCATCACGATCGGCGTCTCCTGCACCAGCGCGCGCAGATCCTCGATATCACCGGCCTGGAGGAATTCGATCAGGTCCTTGACCACGACCACGCCGACGATCGAATCCGCCTCGCCGTCCTGCACCGGCAGGCGCGAGCGGCGCGATGCGCGCAACTGCGCGCGGATTTCCTCGGCGCTGTCTTCGAGATCGATCACCTCGACCTCGCGGCGCGGCGTCATCAGTGCCCGGGCCGAACGGTCGGCGAGGCGCATGACGCCCGCGATCATCTCGCGCTCGTCCCGCTCCAGCACGCCGGCGGTCTCCGCTTCGGCGATGATGGTGCGCACCTCTTCCTCGGTGACCTTCTCCTCCGCCTCGCCCTTCTGGCCGAGCAGCCGCAGCACCGCCTTGCCGGAGATGTCGAGCAGGAACACGACCGGAGCGCCGATCTTCGAGAGCAGCGACATCGCCGGTGCGACGCGCGCGGCGACGCGCTCCGGATCGCGCAGGGCGATCTGCTTCGGTACGAGCTCGCCGAGGATAAGCGAGAGATAGGTGATGACGACGACGACGATACCGACGCCGAGCGTATCCGACACCGATGGCGAGAAACCATGCGTGCCGAGCCATTCCGACAGCCGCGCGCCGAGCGTGGCGCCGGAGAATGCGCCCGAGAGGACGCCGACGAGCGTGATGCCGATCTGAACGGTGGAGAGGAAGCGGCCGGGGTCTTCTGCCAACCGCAATGCGGTTGCGGCGCCCTTGTTGCCCTGATCGCTGAGAACCTTGAGGCGCGCGCTGCGTGACGAAACCACGGCGAGTTCCGACATCGAGAGGAGACCGTTGACGATCGTCAGCGCCACGACGATCAGGATTTCGGTTAACAAAACCAGCCTGCTTGCTGCGAAGCCACGACATCTGGCGGCCCGCTTCGAGCCTCCTTATAGCGGATCGTGGCCCCAACGCGATGGGCCGGACGAAAGATTCGTGAGCGGATGATGAGCAAACCCAGCTTCTGGCAGCCGACCGCCGATTCGCAGGCCGGCACCGACCCTCGCCTGCGCGCGCCCTCGACCCAGCGCAACCGCGACGCGATCCTCGCCGTGCTGACCGAAATCCTCCCGGCATCCGGGCACGTACTGGAGATCGCCTCCGGCTCCGGCGAGCATGCCGTGCATTTTGCCGGGGCCCTGCCCGGCCTGACCTTCCAGCCGAGCGATCCCTCACCGGATGCCGTAGCGAGCATTACGGCCTGGGCGACAGAATCCGGTCTCGGCAACATCCTCCCGCCGCTCGTCATCGACGCGACCGCAGCCGATTGGCCGGTCGCGAGCGCCGACGCGATCCTCTGCATCAACATGATCCACATCGCGCCGTGGACCGCCGCCGAGGGGCTGTTCCGGCACGCGGGCCACCTGCTGAAGCCGGGCCAGCCGCTCTATCTCTACGGCCCCTATCGCCGGCCAGACTGCCCCCTGGAGCCGAGCAACGCGGCCTTCGACGAAAGCCTGCGCAGCCGCGATCCGGCCTGGGGCCTGCGCGAGCTGGACGCGGTCGCAGCCCTCGGCGCGGTCAATGGCTTTGCACCGCCCGAGATTGTCGAGATGCCTGCGAACAATCTGAGCGTGATCTTCAGGAAGGCTTGATCCCGCCCCGTCCGGGCTCGGCCCGCAATGAGGCAGGATGGTGCGGACGGCGGGACTCGAACCCGCAAGCCTTTGAAGGCGCAAGATTTTAAGTCTCGTGCGTCTACCAGTTTCGCCACGTCCGCGGGCGGCACAGCGATAGCCGGCACCCGCAGCCGGCGCAAGCCCGGCGCGCAGCGCTCAATGCGGGCGGGCGGGCTTGTACCACTCGACCCCGTCGGGATCGACATAGAGTCCCGGCTTCACATCGGAGCCGATGGCCTTCTCCTCCATCGGCACGCGCACCGTGTCGTCGCGGTCGCCGCGCTTGATATAGGGCGCACTCTCGTGGCCGGAATGGCCATGGGCGCCGCGCCCGACGCTGTTCACCTGGCCGATGGTGCCGCGCCGTCCGGCGATCTTGTCCTGCAGCTCCGTCACCGGTCGCCCCGCGAAGGCGACCTTGGCCGTGCCCTCGACCACTGGCAGGGCCCGCCGGGCAGCGCCCTCGCCCGTCACGCGCACACCGACGAAGCGCGGCACATAGCTCGCGCCGCCCTTGCCGAAGGATTCCCAGCCTCCGGCCGAGACGATCTGCGCAGCGCAGCGCTTGTGGCTGCGCTCGCAGGCCGCGCGCGAGCCGTAGCGCGGCGCCGCCTGTTCGAACTCGGCGCGAGCGTTGCGATAGGCGAATTCGCATTGCTCCGCCGTCAGCTTGCCGGCCTCGATGCATTCGTCGCGGCGAACATAGACCGCAGGCTGCGACTGGGCCGCGAGATCGGCAGGGCCGGTCAGCGAGAGCACCGGAGCGAGAGTGGCGACACGCAGCAGCGCCAGGGCGGAACCCGGAATCATCATGCGGCGTAATAAAATTACAATTGTGGCATTACGGTAGCGGAGCGGCCTCACAGCAGCGACCTCCGCGAAGCCGCGAGCTCCCGCGTCGAGCCGTAATCGATCTTTCCGTTGCCAAGCACCGGGATGGCCTGCGTCACCAGGATCGCGCGCGGCACCCATAATTCCGGGAAGCCCTGCTGCTTCGCAGCCTCCTGAAGCGTCACGCGGTCGGCATCCGGCGTCTCGGTGACGAGGACGAGCTGCTCGCCCTTGCGCGCGTCGGGAAGCGCGACGACGACATGGTTCTGGTCCGGCCAGACCTTGGCGACCATCGTTTCGATCGCCGCGAGCGAGACCATCTCGCCGCCGAGCTTGGCGAAGCGCTTGGCCCGGCCACGAATCGCGACGAACCCCTCCTCGATCACGACGATGTCCCCGGTATCGTGCCAGCCGCCCTCCGGCGGGATGATGCGGCCGGGCTGGTCGGGATCGAGATAGCCGGCCATCACGTTGGGCCCGCGCACGGTGAGCCGCCCACCTTCGTGGATGCCCTCGACCGGCTCGAGCTTCGCCTCGATGCCGGGCAGGAGCTTGCCGACCGTGCCCTCTCGGATCGCCGCGGGCGTGTTGACGGCCAGCACCGGCGAGCATTCGGTGCAGCCATAGCCTTCGAGGATGGTGGTGCCGTAAGGCTCCCACATCCGCTTCGTCTCGGCCTTCACGCGCTCGGCGCCGGCCACGACATAACGCACGCTGCCGAGATCGTTCTTTTCCGCTGCGCGGGCGTAGCCTTGCAGAAAGGTATCGGTCGCGAGCAGGAAGGTCGCCTTCATGTCGCCGATCAGCTTCGGCACCTGCTTGTAATGCAGCGGGCTCGGATAGAGCACGACCTTCATGCCGTGCAGCAGCGGCACCATCATCCCCGCCGTCAGCCCGAAGGAATGGAAGGCCGGCAGCGGGTTCATGAAGACGTCGTGCTCGGAGATCGCGCCCGCAGCATGGGCGAAGACCTGCCGCGCATTCGAGACGATATTGGCATGGCTCAACGCCACGCCCTTCGGCTTGCCCTCGGTGCCCGAGGTGAAGAGAATCACGGCAGTGTCGTCGGGCAGCGCTTCGTAGGCGCGATGAACCAGCCCTGGCGCCAGGCTCTGCAACGCACCGAGCGCCTTGTCGAAACTGGTGATCTGCTTGCGCACGTCCTCGAGATAGATGACCCGCCGCCCCTCGCCCAAGGCTGCGATCTCCTCGTCGAGCTTGCCCTGGTCGACGAAGCGGCGCGAGGTGACGACGGTCTTGAGCTGCGCCAGCTCCGCCGCCGCACGGAGGTTGCGGACGCCGGCAGTGAAGTTCAGCAACGCCGGCACGCGACCGTAGGCGAAGAGCGAGAACAGCGTCACTGCCATTCCCTGCATATTGGGCAGGAGCACGCCGACGGGCTCCTTCGATGCGGTCAGTGCCGCGAGCTTGCGCCCCAGCACCAGCGCGCCGAGCACGAGCCGGCCATAGGTGATCGGCTGGCGCTCGGGATCCTCCAGCGCGACGCGATTTCTGCCGTGACGGGCAATGGCCTGAAGAAGGGCGCGAAAGATCGTGATCCGCGCGCCCGCGGCGTCGAAGCTGGTGGCGGCCATGTCTGGCACGTCTCCCGGTCGGCGTTTCCGTTGGCGGTCAACCTAGTGGGATCGGCACCGGTTTCAAAGCCGATCCGGTGCGGCTTCTCGCCATTCCCGAATGAAGCGTTCTATCGGCATCGGCGGAATAATTTTTGCCCGGATCATATTGCATCCATAAAATCATCCGGGTAATAAACTCGGACAAGGAGCATCCATGTCCGAGCCCGCAGGTTTCACCGCCTTCCACGACACCAGCCGTATCGCCGACGGTCCCCTCGCCACGGTCGCACGGGCCGTGAAGGCTGTACTCTCGGCCGATCCGGCCGCCGCGATCCTCGTCTTCGACGACGCGACGGGAAAGGTCGTCGATCTCGACCTGCGCGGCAGCGATGCCGAGATCGCGGCACGATACGTCCCTGGAACGGACAAGGCAGCCGTCGCAGACGCCCTACCGCGTGGCCGAGGGCGCCCGAAGCTCGGCGTCATCGCCCGCGAGGTGACCTTGCTGCCGCGTCATTGGGATTGGCTCGCCTTGCAGCCCGGCGGCGCCTCGCAGGCCCTGCGGCGGCTCGTCGACGAGGCCCGCAAGGCCGATGGCGGCCGCAGTCGGAGGCGGGCGGCGCAAGCTGCCGCCTATGCCTTCATCGCGACCATGGCAGGAGATCGCGAAGGTTTCGAGGAAGCGTCGCGCGCGCTCTTCGCAGGCGACGATGCACGCTTCGCCGAGCACAGCCGAAGCTGGCCCGCCGATATCCGGGCCTATGCGCAGGAACTGATCGCCGGCCCCGAGCCGTCGGAGCCAAAGCCGTGAGCACTTACCTTGCTCCGAGTTGGGAAGCGGCCGCGATCTCTTCCGTCGTGCTGCCGCTGGCCGGGATGATGCGACCTTCAGCAACCGGCGCCGGGGCATAGGCGCAACGCCGGGGCGGGCTGCGCCCCACGCCATTGCGGCGCTTCACGCTGGCAGGCATAGCAGCGCCACCTCATCGCCTGCATCGCCGTGCCGAAAGCCGCCTGTTCATGACCTCCCGCGCACAATGGCTCGGCATCCTCTGCGGCTTGCTGACCGCGATCATCTGGGGCGTCCAGTCGGTCGTCTCGCGGCACGCCATGCTGATCGACATGACCCCGGCCGACGTCACGATCCTGCGCTTCGTCTCTGCTGCTGCCGTACTGCTGCCCTGGGCGCTCAGGAACATGCGCCCCTTTCCAGTCGGCTCGCTCGGCTGGCCGCGCGCCTGGGTGATGGCGCTGCTGATTGGCCCTCTCTACAGTCTGATCCTGGTCGGCGGCGCCCATTTCGCACCAGCCCTGCACTCGTCGATCATCTCGCCCGGCCTGATCCCGGTCTTCACGGCGTTGCTGATCTTCCTCGTCACCGGCGAGCGCGCCGGGCGGATGCGACTGATCGGTCTCGGCATCATCGTGATCGGCATCGGCGTCTTCTCGCGCGATGCACTCGCCATGGCCCCGTCGCGGCCCAATGCCTGGGTCGGCGACCTGCTCTTCGTCCTGATCGCCTTCCTGTGGTCGATCTTCGGCCTGCTCGCCCGGCGCTGGGGCGCAAGCTCGCTCGAGATCACCGCAGCTTCATGCATCCTCTCGGTGCCGCTGCTCGCAATCGTGGCGCTGGCCCTGCCGATCCATATGGCGCGCGTCACCTTTGCCGAGATCCTGCTGCAGGCGCTCTATCAGGGCGTCCTTGTCGGTGTCGTCGCGCTCTATCTTTATGCCCGCACTGTCGCGACGCTGGGCGCCGCCAAGGCAACCCTGTTCCTGCCGCTCGTGCCAATCGCGACGGCCGCCGCCAGTGCGCTGCTGCTGGCGGAAACGCCCTCGCCCGCCGAGATCGTCGGCATGGCGATCGTCGTCACCGGCATGCTGATCGCGTTCCGCTCACCGTCGACCGGTTGAGGCGAGCGCAGGCGGGAGCTCAGCCCTTGTGGCCCTTGGCGATCGGCTCGACATAGGAGAGCCCCATATCCCAGGGGAAATAGATCCAGGTGTCCTGGCTGACCTCGGTGATGAAGGTATCGACGGTCGGCACGCCCGCCGGCTTGGCATAGACCGTGGCGAAATGCGCGTTCGGCAGCATCTCGCGCACCACGCGCGCCGTCTTGCCGGTATCGGTGAGGTCGTCGACCACCAGCACGCCCTTGCCCTTGCCGTCGCCGATCGCCTTGATGTTCGGCGCGATGTCCTTGAGTACCTTGAGCTCGGTCTGGTTCCTGTAATCGTGATAGCTCGCGACGCAGACCGTCTCGATCATGCGCAGGCCGAGCTCGCGGCAGATGATCGCCGCCGGCACCAGGCCGCCGCGGGTGATGCAGACCATCGCCTCGAAGGGCCCCTTCTCGGCGAGGCGCCAGGCCAGCGCGCGGGCATCGCGATGGAACTGATCCCAGGAAACCGGGAAAGCCTTGTTCGAGGACGGTTCGGCCATGGACAGCGCTCCGGACTTGCGCGGCGCGAAAGACGCCGTTTCCGACCGAAAAGCCTATCGGCGCGCGCCTGACAAGAGGCACGCGCCGAACATCCCCAACCGAGCACGGGTAGACGCGTCGGAATTCGCGCCAGCCAAGTCCACCCACCGCCGCTGGCCTCACCTCCCGTGCGTCACCGGCGCTGCGGCGCATGCTGGCGCGAGAGGAGCCGAACGGGTCTACTACGGAGCAACGTCAAGCTAAGATATAATATCATCAAATATAAAATCGCGTATTTCTAGAAAATATCGACATACGATTTTTCTATATATCGAAAAAGCTGCAAATAAACTTCGATCAAGTTGATTTCTGTTTCTCCGTGGCCACCATCGCTTTCACGGCTGCCATTGCCGCGAGCAGCTTGTCGGCATCGCGTGACCTGACGACGATGTTCGTGTCGGGGCCGGTTTCCGACCAGAACGGATAGGAGCCGATCGAGACGGCCGGGTGCGCCTGGGCGATCTCGGCGAGCGGACCGCCGATATCCCCCTCGCGAAGTCCGGCTTGCACCGTTTCCGACAGCATTTTCGCTCCCGTCCGCAACGTCGGGCCGATGACGTCGAGCATGGCCTGCATGATCGCGGGCACGCCGGCCATCACGTAAACGTTACCGATATGAAAGCCCGGCGCCTTGGAGATCGCATTCGCGACCAGATCGGCCCCGGCGGGAATGCGCGCCATCCGCATGCGGGCGTCGTTCAGTTCGGCCGGCGAGAAGCGCTCCGACAGCATCGCGATGGCGCGGGGATCGTAGTCAATCGAGACTCCGAAGGCAGCTGCGACCGCATCCGCCGTGATGTCGTCATGGGTCGGCCCGATACCGCCGGTGGTGAAGACATAGGTGTAGCGGCCGCGCAGTGCGTTCAGCGCCGCGACGATCTCCTCGGAAACGTCGGGAACGACGCGAACCTCGCGCAGGTCGATGCCGATATTGGTGAGGTACTCCGCAATATAGCCGATATTCTTGTCCTTGGTCCGCCCGGACAGGATCTCGTCGCCGATCACCAGGATGGCGGCCGTGACGATGGTGGCGGAAGAACTGGCTTCGTTGGCGGACATGGCGGCGCTCCTGGCTTGCGTCCAAGAGCTAGGCTTTCGCGGCGAAGCGTCAAGCACTGCGGCGGACGCGCCAGCCATGACGCAGATGCGTGTTCAGGCCGGCTTGCGCTCGAACATCAGGTTGAGCCGCGTCTGGGCGACGAGCTTGTAGCCATTGCGCTCGAGCAGGCTCGCGAGGTCGGTCTGCCAGCGCTGGCGCGAATCCTCGATGATGATGAAGCCCGGCCAGAGCGCCGGCGGCGCATCGCGCAGGAAGGGCTCGAGAATCAGGTCTTCGGCCCCCTCGACATCGAGCTTGATCGCATCGATGCGGTCATAACCCTCTCCCTCGACCAGCGAGAGCAGTGTCATCGCCGGCACCCTGACCGAGGTCCCGGCACTCGAATTGAGGATGCGGACGCTCGATTCGCCGCGATTGCTCGGGTCGATGAACAGGGTCAGTTCGCCTGGCTTGTCGGCCAGCGCACAAGCCACCGCCTTGACGGTCCCGAACGGATTCTGCGCGATGTTGAAGGCCAGTCGCGCGAAGATCTCAGGCTGCGGCTCGACCGCCAGGATGCGAGCCCCCCGCCCGCCGCGTGCTGCGACGAAAAGCGAATAGGCGCCGATATTCGCGCCGATATCGATGAAGGTGAACCCCTCGCGCAGCCGCGAGGTGAGCTGATCGCGCTCCACCGCATCGAAATATTGCGGCGTGAACAGCACCCGCTTCTCGCAGACATTGCCGCTCGGATAGAGGCGCATCTTCGCGCCCAGCGACTCGATGTCGACCGGCGCGCCGTCGAGCGAGTGCAGGCCGAGGCGCCGCAGCACATAGGCCATCTTGCGCCCGAGATAGCTGTCGGATGCCGTCCGCGTCCAGGCGATGATGCGCGCGAGATAGGCTTTTGGAGCGAAGGCGCCGAAGGGCCGCTCTTCCGCCGGGGTCTGTTCGATATTGGCCATCGGGCCAGCCTGATACACCGCGCCGCGCTCGCGCGCCAGCCACAAGCCTCGCCCCGACCCGCGCGACTTGCGCGGCCCGCCAAACGCAATAGATATGAGGGCGAGGAGTTCTCCGCGCACAATGACCTTCGAAGACACCATCGGCCGCTCGCGTTCGCGCGAGCCCGCCATCAAGATTCACGGGCCCGAGGCCTTCGCGGCCATGCACAAGGCCGGCCGGCTCACGGCGGCGGGGCTCGACATGCTCGGCTCCTACGTCAAGCCCGGCGTCACCACGCAGCGCCTCGACGATCTCGCCTTTCAGTTCGCCATGGACAACGGCGCCTATCCGGCGACGCTGTTTTATCGCGGCTACACCAAGTCGATCTGCACCTCGATCAACCATGTCGTCTGCCACGGCATCCCGGACGACAAGCCGCTGCGCGAGGGCGACATCCTCAATATCGACTACACGCTGATTGTCGATGGCTGGCATGGCGATTCCAGCCGCATGTACGGGGTCGGCGAGATATCACGGAAGGCCGAGCGCCTGGTCGAGATCACCTATGAGAGCCTGCTGCGCGGCATCAAGGCGGTGCGCGCTGGCGCGACCACCGGCGATATCGGCTTCGCGATCCAGCGCTATGCCGAGGCCGAGCGCTGCTCGGTCGTCCGCGACTTCTGCGGCCACGGTATCGGCCAGCTCTTCCACGACGCACCGAACATCCTGCATTACGGCAGCCCCGGCGAAGGCGTGCAGCTGAAGCCCGGCATGGTCTTCACCATCGAGCCGATGATCAATCTCGGCAAGCCCGGCGTGAAGGTGCTCTCGGATGGCTGGACCGCCGTGACCCGCGACCGCTCGCTCTCGGCGCAGTTCGAGCATCAGATCGGCGTCACCGAGCAGGGTTGCGAGATCTTCACGCTCTCGCCCGGCGGCCTCGACAATCCCCTCGCCGCCAAATGAGCATCGGCATCGGCAAGGGACCGCGCAAAGCGCCCTCGCCGGCAGCCCTCGCCAATGGCGACACGCCGCATTACCACGGCCATCGCGACCGCCTGCGCGCTCGCTTCCAGGAAGCCGGCGCCGACACGCTGCCGGATTATGAATTGCTGGAGCTGCTGCTCTTCCGTTCGATCCCGCAGCGTGACGTCAAGCCGCTTGCCAAGGAATTGATCCAGCGCTTCGGCTCCTTCGCGGAAGTGCTCGGCGCGCCCGCATCGCGCCTGACCGAGGTGAAGGGTGTCGGCGAAGGCGTCGCACTGGATCTCAAGATCGTCGAAGCGGCCCTGAAGCGCATGGCCAAGGGCGCGGTCGGCAAGCGGCCCGTCCTGTCCTCATGGTCCTCCGTACTCGACTATTGCCGGATGGCGATGGCGTTCGCTGAACGCGAGCAGTTCCGCATCCTCTTCCTCGACAAGAAGAACGTCCTGATCGCCGACGAGGTCCAGCAGACCGGCACGGTCGACCACACGCCGGTCTATCCGCGGGAGGTGATGCGCCGCGCGCTGGAGCTCTCGGCCTCCGCGATCATCCTGGTCCACAACCACCCTTCCGGCGATCCCACGCCCTCCGGCGCCGACATGCGGATGACGCGCGAGCTGGTCGACATCGCCAAGCCGCTGGGCATCGCGATCCACGACCACATCATCGTCGG
>JBDHTM010000049.1:0-30553 GCA_039808685.1 Allobosea sp.
CCCGCGCCATGGGCGACCGCCTCGCCTTCTGCCCGCCGCTCGTCATCAACGAGGCCGAGATCGAGGAAATGTTCAACCGCTGCGAGCGCGCCCTCGACAAGACCCTGAACTGGGCCAAGGCCGAAGGCCTGCTGGCCTGAACGCCGTCGAGCGGTAAAGATCGAAGGCCGGGCGGCGACGCCTGGCCTTTTTCGTGTTCAGCAATAAGGCGGAATCCGGGATCGTCGCCCGAAATCGCCACGAACAGATCACAGAGGCGCCCCGGCGCCGTCCCGATCAGACTTCAGAGATGGAGGGGCCGGCAGGCGCCAGCCGCCGGCACGAGGTCCATCAGACGAGTCAGGAGCCATGCTTCAACGCAACGCCCAGTCCCCGACACCGGTCCGCAAAGGTTTCCACGACGCCACGGCGCGGGCGACCTATGCGACCCTCTTCCGCCCGATCGCGATTCAGGCGGTCGCCGCGGGAACCCGACAGATGTCGCCTGCGTTGAAGCAGCATGGCGAAGCGCGCAGGGCCGATGTGCCCGGCGTTCTCCGCCACGGTTTCGACGACTGAAACCTCCCCTTCGAGACCCATGACTGGCCGGTGCGGAGCTTGCTCCCACCGGCCTTTTTCTTGGTCCGTGCCCTGACCATCCTTTGCACGGAACCTCTGCCGCGATTCGGGGGCAGGCCGCAGGCCTGAGCCCGGAACCCATGAACACGACGTTGGTCCAGTTCGTCATGCTCGCCCTTGTGGCGAGCATCCACGCCTTGAACACCGCCTTGCATGAAGAAAGACGTGGATGGTCGGGACAAGCCCGACCATGACGGGAATGCCGTGTTCATGGGTTCCGGGTTCTTCGCTGCGCGAAGCCCCGGAATGACAAGGGTGGTTTCACCAAACTGCGCAAACGAAAACGGGCGACCCGAAGGCCGCCCGCTGAAGTCTCCCGATCGTCCGGTCCGGTCAAACGACGATGACTTTCGCGCCCGTGGGAACGCGGTTGAAGAGGTCGATCACGTCGATATTGCGCATCCGGATGCAGCCGGAGGAGGCCGAGCGGCCAATCGTCTCCGGCTCGTTGGTTCCGTGGATGCGATAGAGTGTGTCACGGCCGTTCTGGTAGAGATAGAGCGCGCGGGCGCCGAGCGGATTGTCGGGACCGCCCGCAAGACCACCGGCGACCGGCTTCAGATGCGGCCAGCGCTTGATCATCTCGGCCGGCGGCGTCCAGCGCGGCCATTCCGCCTTGCGCTGAATCACGGCCTCGCCGGTCCAGCCATAAGCTTCCTCGCCGGTGGCGACGCCGTAGCGGATCGCCTTCCTGTTCGGCAGGACGAGATAGAGGAACTTGGCCTTGGTATCGATATAGATCGTGCCCGGCGGCTGGCCCGTCGGATCGGCGACCTCATAGGGGAGGTAAGGCAGGTAGGTGTCGAACTTGGGGACGAGCGCGATATATTCCGCATCGCGGGCTGACAGCTCCGGCGCGCTCACGCTCTTGTACTGGCAGGCGCCCAGAAGGGCCGACAGCGCCAGTGCAAAGAAAACGGACTTCTTCATAGCCTCCACCCCAGCCGACCCGCAGGCAGCCTTTATGATGAATCGAACGTTAACGCTTCGTATCGCCCGGGCCCGGCCCGAAAAACGACGGTCAGGCGAAGCACTAGGCCTCAAACAGCCATGGTGCAATCCGGTTCCGCCGAGAGCGTTCGAAACAGGGCGAAGCGTGGCAAACCGGCCACGGAGCGCCTTTTTGCCCGTTCTTTCGCGCGGATAACGGCTCGTGACGACATTGCTCTTCACCCATCCCGCCGGGCTCGGCCACGCCATGCCGCCGGGCCATCCCGAATGTGCCGAGCGGCTGAAAGCCGTCGATCGGGCGCTCGAGGCCGAACGTTTCGCGGCACTGATTCGGGTCGAGGCGCCGCTCGGCACGCTCGATCAGGTGGCGCTCTGCCACCCGCGCTCCTATGCCGAGGCGCTGGTGGCTTCCTCACCGACGACCGGGTTCATCCAGGTCGATGCGGATACACTCATGTCGCCGGGCACGGTCGAGGCGGCGTTGCGCGGCGTCGGCGGCGCGGTCGCCGCGATCGACGAGGTGATGGCCGGCAAGGCCCACAATGCCTTCGTGGCGATGCGTCCGCCCGGCCACCATGCCGAGCGCGAGCGCGCCATGGGCTTCTGCTTCTTCAACCATGCCGCGATCGCGGCCCGCCACGCGCAGAAGGCGCATGGGGCGGAACGCGTCGCCATCGTCGACTGGGACGTGCATCACGGCAACGGCACGCAGGATATCTTCTGGGACGATGCCAGCGTCCTTTACGCCTCGACCCATGAGATGCCGCTCTATCCGGGCACCGGCGCGGCCTCGGAACGCGGCACGCAGGGCACGATCGTGAACGCCCCCTTGCATTCCGGAGCTGGCTCGGACGAATTCCGCGATGTCTTCGAGAGCGTGATCCTGCCGCGCCTCGATGCCTTCCGCCCGGATCTCGTGGTGATCTCGGCCGGGTTCGACGCGCATTGGCGCGATCCGCTTGCCAGCCTCAACCTGCGCGAAGCGGATTTCACCTGGGCCACGCAAAAGCTGATGGAAGCCGCCGACCGCCACGCCGGCGGCCGGATCGTCTCGGTGCTGGAGGGCGGCTACGATCTCGACGCGCTGGCGAAATCGACCGCCGCCCATGTCGCGGCGCTGATGGAGGGGTGAGCGCCGGAGCGCCGTTTATTCCAGCGGCGCGGTCTCGGCGATCTCGATGCCGAAGCCGGAGAGGCCGACGAAGGAGCGCGGCGAGGAGGCGAGGTTCACGATCGAGCGGACGCCGAGATCGCGCAGGATCTGCGCACCGAGGCCGACCTCGCGCCATTGCTGGCTGCGCAGCGCGTCGGAATTCTCGTCCTCGACACTCTTGATCGGCACGCCGGCGCTGCCGTCGCGCAGATAGATCAGCACACCCTTGCCCTCCTGCTGGAAGCGGCGGAGCGCGCATTGGATCGAACTCGCGCCGCCGAGCACGTCGGCGACCACATCGGCGCGATGCAGGCGGGCCGGCACCTTCTCGCCGTCGCCGAGCTTGCCCATCACGAAGGCGAAATGCTGGGTGTTGTCGAAGGGCGTGACATAGACATGGCCGGTGACGTCGCCGAATTCGGTCTTGACCGGGAAGGAATGCACGCGTTCGACCAGCTTCTCGCGCGACTGGCGATAGGCGATCAGGTCCGCGACCGTGATCTGCTTCAGCCCGTGCTTCTCGGCAAAGGCGGTGATCTGCGCGCCCTTCATCACCGTGCCGTCATCGTTGGCGAGCTCGCAGATAACGCCGACCGGCGGCAATTCGGCGAGCTTGCACAGATCGACGGCCGCCTCGGTATGGCCCGAGCGCATCAACACGCCGCCGTCCTTGGCGATGAGAGGGAAGACATGGCCGGGGCGGACGAAATCGGCGGCGCCCATATTGCCGTTGGCGAGCGCGCGGACCGTGTTGGTGCGCTGCTCGGCCGAGATGCCGGTGGTCAGCCCGTGCTTGACGTCGACGGTGATCGTGAAGGCGGTGCCGAGCGGGGCATCGTTCGAGGATACCATCGGGTCGAGCCGCAGGCGCCGTGCCTCGCTCGCCGTCAACGGCGCGCAGACGATGCCGCAGGTGTTGCGGATGATGAAGGCCATCTTCTCCGGCGTGCAGAGCGAGGCTGCGACGATGAGATCGCCCTCGTTCTCGCGGTCGTCGTCATCGGTGACGATGACGATCTCGCCGCGGGCGAAGGCTTCGATGGTCTCGGCGACATTGTTGGACATGGCAGCCTCGCGCGCCCCGGACAGGCCGAGGAAATCATTGGGGGTGACGGCGCCGCCGGTGGCGGCGGTGATACGCTCGGCGCTTTCGCGGGAAATCCAGGCGGCCGGATCGTTGCAGAGCGCAGTCACGCTGGCCGGCGACAGGCCGACCTGCTTCGCGAAGGCGCTGCGTGCGATCTTGTTCTGCCGGAGCCAGACGTCGAGCTTCATGCCGTAAAGCTAATACAGCGTCGCTTCATCCGCAATGAATGATCGATGCATTTTCAGTATTGCTGAAATGCAAACTGCCGAGCCATGCGAGCTTACCCGTCATTGCGAGGAGCGAAGCGACGAAGCAATCCAGGCGACTGGGCTGAAGCGTTCGACCCAGTCCCCTGGATTGCTTCGCTGCGCTCGCAATGACGCTCCTCACTCCTGGAACGGCCAGCGCGGCTCCACGACGCCGACCTGCGCGCGATGGCGCAGATACTGGTCGGCCAGCACGCAGGCGACCATCGCCTCGCCAACCGGCACGGCGCGGATGCCGACGCAGGGGTCATGGCGGCCCTTGGTGAACATCTCGGCCTCGCCGCCGGTGCGCGTGACGGTCGCGCGCGTCGCCAGGATCGAGGAGGTCGGCTTCACAGCGAAGCGAGCAACGATCGGCTGGCCGGTCGAGATGCCGCCGAGGATGCCGCCGGCATGGTTGGAGAGGAAGAGCGGCTTGCCGTCATTGCCGGCGCGCATCTCGTCGGCGTTCTCCTCGCCGGAGAGCTCAGCCGCGCCGAAGCCCTCGCCGATCTCGACGCCCTTGACCGCATTGATGCTCATCAGCGCCGCTGCGATCTCGGAATCGAGCTTGGCGTAGATCGGCGCACCCAGGCCTGCCGGGACGCCCTCGGCGACGATCTCCAGCACGGCACCGATCGAGGAGCCGGCCTTGCGGATACCGTCGAGATAATCGGCGAAGAAGGCGGCGGCCTTCGCATCCGGGCAGAAGAACGGGTTGCGGCCGACCTCCTCCCAGTCCCAGTTGGCACGGTCGATCTTGTGCGGCCCCATCTGCACGAGTGCGCCGCGCACGACCATGCCGGGCACGACCTTGCGGGCGATGGCGCCGGCGGCGACGCGCATCGCTGTCTCGCGGGCCGAGGAGCGCCCGCCGCCGCGATAGTCGCGGATGCCGTATTTGACGTCATAGGTGTAGTCGGCATGGCCCGGCCGGTACTTGTCCTTGATGTCGGAATAGTCCTTCGAGCGCTGGTCGACATTGTCGATCAGCAGCCCGATCGAGGTGCCGGTCGTGACCTGCACACCGTCGCTCTCGCGGGCGAAAACGCCGGAAACGATGCGGACCTGATCCGGCTCCTGGCGCTGCGTGGTGAAGCGCGACTGGCCTGGCCGGCGGCGGTCGAGATCGCCCTGGATATCGGCCTCGGTCAGAGGCAGGAGCGGCGGGCAGCCGTCGACGACGCAGCCGATGGCCGGCCCATGGCTCTCGCCGAAGGTGGTGACGCGGAAGAGGTGGCCGAAGCTGTTATGCGACATGGGTGCCTGCGCGAGATACGTGCAGGGTCTTAGTCCGTGCCGGGACCGCCGGTCAAACGGCCAGCCGCCCCTTCAATGCGCCAGCGCTTTCGCCGGGGCCGCGGGAGCGCCTTCCCAGCGGGTATGGGCCGGCAGGTTCTCGCCCTTCATGATCACGGTCAGCTGGCCGATCTGGGCGTAGTCGCCGACATGGGTGTCGTAGAGCACCGTCGCGCCCGCGCCGACGCAGACGCCCTTGCCGAGCCGAACGCGGCCGACCTTCATCACCCGGTCCTCGTAGAGATGGGTCTGCAAGGCAGAATGGGCATTGACCGTGCAGAAATCGCCGACCCGGATGCAGTCGAACTCGGTGATATCCGTCGAGTCGAGCCAGACGCCCTTGCCGTATTTGGCGCCGAACAGCATCAGGAACCAGGGCAGGAAGGGTGTGCCGCGCAGATAGTCGAACAGCACCTTGCCGCCGAGGCCCCAGTACATCACCGCCACCGCCTCGGTGCGCATCGCCCACCACGACCACATCGGCTTCATCACGGGCTTGTAGACGCCCATCATCAGCCATTTCACGGCGGCGCAGATCAACGCCTGCACGATCGCGATCGCCATGGCGACGCCCATGAAAGAGAGGACGAGCCCGGTCCAGTCGCCCTCGTTGATCTTCTGCTGCAGGACCATGTCGACTGCGATCGTGCCGAAGGTGATGAACAGCATCGCCGGGAAAGAGGTGTGCAGCGCCTCGAAGACGCCGCGCCCGAACTGCTTTGCGAAGGAGGGCTTGTAGGTCCAGTCCGCACCCAGATCGACCTTCTGCCGCGTCGGCAGGCGGATCGGCGGCGAGCCGAACCAGGTGTCGCCGGGCTGCATCCGGTCGTTCGCCGGCGGCTTCGACTTGATGCCGATCAGCACGCGGTCGGGAATGACGGCGCCGGGCGGCACCACCGCGTCGTTGCCGACGAAGACCTGGTCGCCGGTACGTGTCGCGTCGAGGCGCATATAGCCGCGCCGCATGTCCTCGTCGCCGAAAACGACCTCGTCGGCGATGAAATTGCCGGCGCCGATGCCGGTGAGGTCGTATCGGCCGGAGAGATTGGTGGAGATCTCCGCGCCCTTGCCTATCTGCGCGCCCATCAGCCGGTACCAGGCGCGCATATAGATGGTCGCGAAGAGCGAGGAGAGCGTCTCCAGCGTCACCTCGGTCGCCAGCGCGACCGTCCATTTGCGGGCGTAGAAGCCGGAATGGATCGACCAGGAGCCCGTCGTCACGCGTGGCAGGATCGCCCAGCGCAAGGCCGCCATCAGCAGCACGGTGAAAGCGATCAGGCCGATCGATGTCGGCCAGGTCAGGAGCGGCAGGAACCAGAGATAGCTGATATCGGTCCAGCCGGCGATGAAGTAGTCGATCTTGTCGAACAGCCAGAAGGCCGGGAAGATCGGCAGCAGGCTGACCGGCGGCAGCACCACCAGCATCAGGATGTAGAAGCAGTTCATCAGCGCACGCCGGCCGGCCGAAGCCTCGGCCTGCGGCGGCAGCGCCGCGAGATCCACCGTGCCGATCTTGCGGCCGGGCGTGCCGTCCCAGATCTCGGCTTCCCCGACATGGGCGCCGGGCGGGATCGAGGTGAGGTCGCCGATCTCGGCATGGTCGCCGGTCACCGAGCCATGGCCGAAGACCACGGAGGCGCCGGCTGAAACGTCCTTGCCGATCTTGATACGGCCGATGACGAGCTTGTCGCCGATCGCCTCGCCATTGGCGAAGGTGGTCTTCGAGCCGAAGGTGCTGAAGTCGCCGATTTCGATCAGGTCGATGGCGCCGGCCTCGTAATCGGAGATGATGACATCGCGTCCGACCTTGGCGCCCAGCAGGCGCCAGTAGAAGCGCATCACCGGCGTGCCCTGCAGCCATTTGATATGGACGAGGCCGGCGACGCGGGCGGCGAACCACCAGCGGAAGTAATAGACGCCCCAGAGCGGATAGACGCCGGGTTTCGTCCGGCCGAGCACGATCCACTTTAGCGCGATGCCGATCAGGCCGGTGACGACGATGATCGCGACATAGACGCCGAGCAGCGCCGCGATCTGGCCTGGCAGCGAGAGGTCCTCTCCCGAGAGGATCATGTAGGTGACGAAGACGCCGAGCCATTGCGCCGTCGCCAAGCCGATGATGACCGGCAGCGCCACCGCCTGGGCGAGGCCGCAGAGGAAGCGGCGCAACAAGGGCGGCGGCGTGAAGGACAGATCCTCGGCCACGGCAGCGCCGCGGTCATCGAGGAGTTCGGCCATCGCCCGCAGCGTGCGGGCGCCGTAGACATCCTGCAGCGTGATCCCGGCATAGGCCGGAGTCTCGCGCACGATCGAGATGAAACGGGCCGCCAGCAAGGAATGGCCACCGAGGTCGACGAAGAAATCGGCCTCCAGCGGGAGGCTCGCCGTGCCGAGCACGCGCTTGGCCGCTTCGAGCAGCACGGCTTCGGTCGCGTTTCGCGGCGGCTCCTGCTCGCCTTCGGCACTGGGCGCCGTCAGCGGCGCCGCCTTGAGCATCTTGCGGTCGACCTTGCCGGAAACCATGCGCGGCAGCGAGCCCACAGCCTCGAAATGGGCCGGCACCATATAGGGCGGCAGCTTCTCGCGCAGCGCAGCCCTCAGAGCCGGGCCGTCGACGGCGACGCCGGGCTCCGGCACGACGAAGGCGACGAGGCGCTCGATGCCATCATCGGTGCGCAGCACGACCGCAGCCTGGGCGACGCCCGGTTCGTCTGCGAGCTTCGATTCGATCTCGCCGAGCTCGACGCGGAAACCGCGGATCTTGATCTGGTCGTCGATGCGGCCGTGGAAGACGATATTGCCGTTGGCATCGAGGCTGACGGCATCGCCCGAGCGGTAGAGGATCGGGTCGTCCTCGCCCGACACCCCGGCGAAGGGATTGGTGATAAATTTCTCGGCCGTCAGCTCCGGCCGGCCATGATAGCCCTTGGCGACGCCCGGCCCGCCGATCAGCAATTCGCCCTGCTCGCCCGGATGGACGAGATGCAGGTCCTCGCTGACGACGTAAGCCGTATAGTTCGGGATCGGCCTACCGATGGTCACGGCCTCGCCGGGCACGACCTCGGCGGCGGTTGCGACCACCGTGGCCTCGGTCGGGCCATAGGTATTGAGGATGCGCCGGCCGGGCTTCGACCACTTCTGCACGATCGCGGGCGGCAAGGCCTCGCCACCGAGCAGGATCAGCTTCAGGGACGGCACGTCGGCCGGCAGGATGCCGAGCAGCGTCGGCACGGTGTCGATGATGGTGACGCCGGCGCCGTTCAGGATCGCCGGCAGCTTCTCGGCATCGCCCATCATCTCCGGCGAGGCGACGAAGAGCGTCGCGCCGACCAGATAGGGCGTCCAGATTTCCTCCATCGACAGATCGAAGGCGACGGAGGCGCCCTGGAAGACGATATCATCCGGCCCGAAGCCATAGAGCGCGTTCCCCGAGCGCAGGAAATGGCAGATGTTGCGATGGCTGATGACGATCGCCTTCGGCGTGCCCGTCGAGCCGGAGGTGTAGATCAGATAGGCCGGGTGATCCTTGGTCAGCCCGGCGGCACGCGCCGGCGGCTCCGTCTCGTCCGAACCGGCGGCAAGCGTATCCGGCGTCCAGACCTTGCGGCCGGTATCCTCGGCACGCGCGACCCAGCCGGTGCAAGTGACCAGGCCCTTGGCCTGCGCATCGTCGAGGCAGGTCGCGATACGCTCGACCGGCGCTTCCGCATCGAAGGGGATCCAGGCGGCGCCGGCACGGGTGATGGCGATCTGCGCGACGAGCAGGTCGATGCCGCGCGGCATCCACAGGCCGACCATGTCGCCCGGGCCGATGCCGGCGAGGTGGAGGCCGCGCGCCTGACGCCCGGCCCTCGCCCAGACCTCGGCATAGCTCAGGCGATGTTCGGGATCGATGAGCGCCGGATGATCGGGGCGCAGCGCGACGGTCGCCGCGAAAATCTCGGCCAGGACCTCGTCGCGAATCAAATCGGGACGCTTCTCGCCGGCCAGCATGGCGAGGGGATTGGCGGCAGCCGCGTCAGCCGCCGCCGGCAGCTTCGTCATATCGTTCATCGCGCCCCGCTGCGCTGAAAGGCCCGTCGCTGACACCGCGGCAGAGCCTGCCTGCGGCCATGTGGCGCCTTAGCACGCACCTTGTGAATAAAACCGGAATAGCCGCTCCAAATGCGCGACATCCGCATAGCCGCCCGGCCCGGCAGGCCGCCGCATCACGCTCAGTCGCTAGCATATTCTCCCTGCAAGATCACCCGTGAACCCGCGATGAATGCCGGTCGCTCGCCGGCAAACTCAAAGCCAGTCCGCCTTGTTCCCGCTGACGACGAGCAGCTTGCCCTGCCAGATCTCGACCATCGAGGCCTCGCGCGGCGCCACCGCGCCGATCAGCGCCAGAACGGCACGCGCCACGCCGCCATGGCTTACGATCACGGTCTCGCGCTGCAGCCCTTCGAGAACCGGCCTGACGCGTTCGGCCAGCATGCGGTAGCTCTCGCCGCCCGGCGGCACGAAGCCCCATTTGTCGCGCTCGCGCAGATGCGCCTGCTCGCGCTCGGCCTTGCGGATGTCGCGCCAGGTGAAGCCTTCCCACTCGCCGAAGGTGAGTTCGCGCAGGCGGTCGTCGACGACATAGGCGTCCTCCGGTAGAGCGAGCTCGCGCCTGAGAATGTCCATGGTCTCGCGCGCCCGCAGCATCGGCGAGCAGAGATAATCGAGATCGGCGTAAGCCGGCTCCAGCGCCTTCAGGCGGCCTGCAGCCTCTGCGGCCTGACGGCGGCCCAGTTCGTTCAGCGGGATATCCTGCCCGCCCTGCAGCCTGCCCTCCCGATTCCAGTCGGTTTCGCCATGGCGGACGAGGATGAGGCGATGAGGCAGCGAGAGCGGGACCATGCGGGGCTTCTGCACGCTGGCACCGGCAGGGTCAAAGCTCTTGCCCGCCCTTTCCGCCGATGGCGACAATCGGCCGCTTTCTGTGGCCGATTCCACACGGGCTGTGTATAGCGCCCTTGCTCGATCAACGACGGAACCCCATGCCCCCTGCCCTCACCTTGCCAGACGGCCGCAGCCTCGCGCTTCCCGCGACGCCGCTCGTCATGGGCATCGTCAACATCACGCCCGATTCGTTCTCGGATGGCGGGCTGCTGGCCAATGCCGAGGCGGCCGTTGCGCACGGCGAACGTCTCGCGGCCGAGGGCGCGGCCATCGTCGACATCGGCGGCGAATCGACGCGGCCCGGCCATGAAGCCGTCGATGCGGCGACCGAGATGGGCCGCGTGCTGCCGGTCATCGCCGGGCTGAAAGCGCGGATCGACACGCCGATCTCGATCGACAGCTACAAGGCCGAGGTGGCGGAAGCGGCGCTCGCGGCCGGCGCGTCGATCGTCAACGACGTCTGGGGCGCCCAGCGCGATCCCCGCATCGCGGCGGTCGCCGCGCGGGCCGGCGCGCCGATGCTCCTGATGCATAACCGCGAGAGCATCGACGCCTCCATCGACATCTTCGACGACGTCCTACGCTTTCTCGAACGCTCGATCGCGATCGCGACGCAGGCCGGTGTGGCGCGCAGCCAGATCGTGGTCGATCCCGGCATCGGCTTCGGCAAGACGGTCCGGCAGAATCTCGACCTGATCCGCCATCTCGACCGACTCAGCGCACTCGGCTGCCCGATCCTGCTCGGCGCCTCCCGCAAGTCGACGCTCGGGCGCATCACCGGCCGGGCAGTCCCGGCCGAGCGGCTCGCCGCCAGCATCGCCGCGCATCTCTATGGCGCGAGCCGGGGCGCCGCCATCATCCGCGCCCATGACGTCGCCCCGCATATCGACGCGCTCAAGACCTGGGCGGCCATCGAAGACAGCATGAAAGCAGACCTGTGAGCGAAACCGGCCGCATCCTGATTGAGAAACTCGATATCTACGCGTATCACGGCTTCTTCTCGGAGGAGGAGCGGCTCGGCCAGCGCTTCGTGCTCGACCTCGTGCTCGATGCCGACCTGCGCGCCGCCGCCGCCAGCGACCGCCTCGCCGACACCGTCGATTATGGCCGCGCCGTCGCCATCGTCGCCGAAGCTTTCACGGCCCGGCGCTACCATCTGCTGGAAGGCGCGGCGCGCGCCGTGGCGCTCGCGATCTTCGACGCCTTCCCGACGGTCGAGAGCGTCGAGGTCACGCTGCGCAAGCCCGCGCCGCCAATCCCCGCAACGCTCGGCTCGGTCGGCATCCAGTTGAGGTTCCAGCGTGAAAGTTGAAGCCGCACTCGCCTTCGGCGGCAATATCGGCGACCCCGTCGCGGCCTTCGCCGCGGCGCTGCAGGGCCTGCGCGCGCATCCGGACATTGCGCTTGGCCGATTGTCCTCGATCTACCGCACGCCGCCCTGGGGCAAGACCGACCAGCCGGAATTCCTCAACATGGCCGCGCT
This sequence comes from Allobosea sp., assembly GCA_039808685.1. GTDB lineage: Bacteria > Pseudomonadota > Alphaproteobacteria > Rhizobiales > Beijerinckiaceae > Allobosea. Next base: position 11,763 of record JBDHTM010000049.1, read on the forward strand.
GATCGAGACCTCGCTGCGACCGGCGGACCTGCTCGCCTTCTGCCTCGAGCTGGAGCGCGCCGGCGGCCGCGAGCGCCGCGAACGCTGGGGGCCGCGCACGCTCGATATCGACATCCTGACCTATGGCGACGCGATCATCGACCAGGCGCGCCTGCAGATCCCGCATCCGCGCATCCCGGAGCGCGCCTTCGTGCTGACGCCGCTCGCCGAGATCCTGCCGCAGCGCCTGATCGGCGGGCGCAGCGTGGCCGACCTGCTGGCCGCCGCCACAGACGAAACGATCCGCCGCGACGAGGCCGCGACGGATCGGTTGAAGGATCTGCTGGCGGCGTGAGCCGCCGAGCGGGCTAGTTCTCGTAGAGCTCGCGCAGAACAGCCAGAACACGGCTGAGCGTTGCGGGGGCCGCCGATCCCAGGCGCTTGATCAGTCGCGTCTTGTCGAGGGCGCGGCTCTGCTCCAGCAGGACCAACCCATCGGTGCCCTGAAAGGAAATCGGAATCCTGAAGCCGGCCGGGCGGCTTTTGGAGGTCATGGGCGCGACGATGACCGTGCGCAGGTGGTCGTGGATTTCCGGTGGCGAGATGACGAGACAGGGTCGCGTCTTCTGGATTTCGCTGCCGACCGTCGGGTCCAATGTGGCGAGCCAGATGTCGCCGCGCTTCACCATGTCAGCTCGGCATCCTCGGCATTACCGAATTCCGGCCAGACCAGCGCATCATCTCCTGTCTCGGCGAGGCGCCTTGCATCCTCGGCCCAGCCTGCGCGAGCGCGCATCTGCACCGGCTCGATGATGATGCGGCCTTGCTCGACGGTCAGTTCGACACCGTCACCAGCCTTGGCTCCGATCTCGGCCAGAAGGGGCTTCGGAATGACGATGCCCGCCGAGTTGCCGATCTTCTTGACCGCGCTGCGCATGGCTTCCTCCAGGAAGCCAATATAGACACAGCTCGGGCTGGTTACAACAATGTTATAACCAGAAGCGGTCTCACTCGCCCTTGTCGAGGGAGATATCCGGCGCGGTCGGCACCTTCATGCCGACGACATGGTAACCGGCGTCGACATGCATGATCTCGCCCGTGATGCCGCGCGACATGTCGGAAACGAGGAAGACCGCGGTCTCGCCGACCTCCTCGATCGTGACCGTGCGGCGCAGCGGCGAGTTGTACTCGTTCCAGCGCAGGATGTAGCGGAAATCGCCAATGCCGGAGGCCGCGAGCGTCTTGATCGGGCCGGCCGAGATCGCGTTGACGCGGATCTTCGAGGGGCCGAGATCAGCGGCGAGATATTGCACGCTCGATTCCAGCGCGGCCTTGGCGACGCCCATGACGTTGTAATGCGGCATCCATTTCTCGGCACCGTAATAGGTCAGGGTCAGCAGCGAGCCGCCATCCGGCATCAGCTTCTCGGCGCGCTGGGTGATCGCCGTGAAGGAATAACAGGAGATCAGCAGCGACTTGGTGAAATTCGCCTCGCTGGTCTCGACATAGCGGCCGGTCAGCTCGTCCTTGTCGGAGAAGGCGATGCAGTGGACGACGAAGTCGAGCTTGCCCCAGAGCTTCTCGATCTCGGCGAAGACCGCGTCGATCGTGGCACCGTCGGTGACGTCGCAATGGCCGACGACATGGCCGCCGAGCTCCCTGGCGAGCGGCTCGACCCGCTTCTTCAGCGCGTCGCCCTGATAGGTGAAGGCGAGTTCCGCGCCGGCATCCGCCGCCGCCTTGGCGATGCCCCAGGCGATGGACCGGTTGTTCGCGACGCCCATCACGAGCCCGCGCTTGCCCTTGAGGAGATTGGCGGTCGGCGAAACGGCGTTGGAATCAGGCATGGGAGACCCGCAGATGAATGACGAGCAGGTCTCTTAGAACAGTCGCAGGGAAACGGGAACCGCTTTGATGCCCGCCTCCACGGCTGAATCACGCATGGGAGCGCGTTCCGGAGCCCGTGCGGCCGGTTTTCGGCCGTGCGAGCGCTTGAGCTGGCTTAATTCGCCTCGTTCCGCGCCTTCATCAGCGCCGTCAGCTCGGCATCGCTCGCCGGCATCTCGATATCGATGGCGACGAAGAGATCGCCGACCGCGCCCTTCTCCCCCTTGAGCCCCTTGCCGCGCAGGCGGAACTGCCGGGCCGTGCCGGTCATCGGCGGGATGTTCATCTCGACCGCGCCGGTCAGGGTCGGCACATGCAGCGGCCCGCCGAGCACCGCCTTGGCGAGCGGCACCGCGACGCGGGTGCGCAGGTCGTTGCCGTCGACCGTGAAGCGGGAATCCGGCCTGACCTTGATGGTCATCATCACATCGCTGGTTTCGCCGGTGAACGGATCGGCCTGGCCGAGCCCGCGCAGGCGCATGACCTTGCCGTCGGTGACGCCTTCGGGAATGGTGATCTCGACCTCGCGCCCGCCCGGCAGCTTGACCCGGCGCGTGCCGCCGGTCGCGGCCTGCGCCAGCGTGACCTCGAGCGTGAAACTCTGCTCCGGCGGCTTCTGCGGCTCGGGCCTGCCACGGGCACGCCGGCCGGCCTCGCCGAAGAGCGAGGAGAAGATGTCGGAGGCGTCGAATCCGGCCTCGCCCGCGCCGCCGCGCGCTCCGAAGGGATTGCCGCCCTGGCCGAAATTGAACTCGAAGCCGCCGCTGCGCCCGCCCCGGCCGGCCCCCATGCCCTCGAAACCCTGGAAGCGGGGCTTGCCCTCGGCATCGATCTCGCCGCGATCGAACTGCTTGCGCTTGGCCGCGTCACCGACGATCTCATAGGCCGTGTTGAGCTCGGCGAACTTGTCCTGCGCCTTCGGATCGTCCCGGTTGCGGTCCGGGTGCAGCTCCTTGGCGCGGCGGCGGAAGGCCTTCTTAATGTCCGCATCGCTCGCGCCGCGGGCGACGCCCAGAACCTGATAGGGATCGCGCATCCAAAACCTCTTTCACGCAAAATCGAACGGCCAGCGCCGAAGCCGCCAGCCGCTCGTCTCGCCCTATGTGGGGGCGGTGTGGCGCGTGCGCAACACCCATTTCGGACCGTTCTGAACCCGGCTTCACGGCAAGGCAAGCGGCGTCAAAAGCCCTAGCTCAAGCCCTTCCAGGGGCCCATATCCTTGACCACCCAGTCGCCGCCCGAGGGGCGACAAGCCGTGCCCTGCAGCTTGATCGGCTGGGTCTGCGTCTGGACGCTGGCAATGAAGGCGCGGCAGATCTCGTCGGAACGCAGGAACGGGCCGCCGACCGGGACGAAGGAGCCCTTGATGCCGCTCTGGGGATTGTCCCAGGAGACCGCGGCGCCGTTGCCCTGGGGGTCGAGCGCCACGCCCATGGCCCCGTCGGCACGGCGCATGTCTTCAGGCCCGAGCTCGGATGCCAGACCGTGGAACGGACCGGAGCGATCGCCACCCCGCACCGGCAGGACCGAGGATGTCGTCATCGCTGAGGTCGCGGCGACCTCGTCCTCGCTCTTGCTGGAGAGGCCGAGAATCGGGAAGGAAACCGAACAACCTGCGCTGAACACGGCCAGCAGCACGGCGGCAGCCAGCGGACGCATGGGCGCCGCGCAACGGTTGAGGCTTTGGAACGCCCCCGCCCCTGCCCTATATAGACCAACCGCCCGAACCCGGATCACTTCTGCGCTCGCCCGACGCCCACTTCAACGACCAGAGGATTAGAACGTGCAACCGTTAACGAGCGGTGACTTCACCGAGGAGAACGAGCCTTTCGCCTTGTTCCAGAAGTGGTTGGACGAGGCTGCGAAATCCGAGCCGAACGACCCGAACGGCATGGCGCTCTCGACCGTCGACGCCGATGGCCTGCCGAACAGCCGCATGGTGCTGCTGAAGGGCCACGGACCGGACGGTTTCGTGTTCTACACCAATACCGAGAGCCAGAAGGGCCAGGAGCTGCTGGGTCAACCCAAGGCCGCCGCCCTGTTCCACTGGAAGAGCCTGCGCCGGCAGGTCCGCATCCGCGGCACGGTCGCGCTCGTCAGCGACGCCGAATCGGACGCTTATTTCCAGTCCCGCCCGCGCGACAGCCGGATCGGCGCCTGGGCCTCGCAGCAATCGCGCCCGCTGGAGAGCCGCTTCGCGCTGGAGAAGGCGGTGGCGAGCTACACGTTGAAGTTCGGCATCGGCGAGATTCCGCGTCCACCCTACTGGCGCGGCTTCCGCATCACCCCGACTTATATCGAGTTCTGGCGCGACGGCGCCTTCCGTCTGCATGACCGCATCGTCTTCCGCCGCGACGCATCCGACGCTCCCTGGACGAAGACGCGCTTCTACCCCTGAGGACACCTGCCCCATGGCGATGCCCAAATTCGACTTCCCGAAGACCGAGGCCGGCAAGCGCCCGGTGATGCTGCTGACCGGGGCGAGCCGCGGCATCGGCCATGCCACGGTGATGCAGTTCGCCATGGCGGGCTGGCGCATCCTGTCCTGCTCGCGCCAGGCCTTTTCCGACAAGTGCCCCTGGCCGTCGGGCGCCGACGACCATGTCCAGATCGACCTCGGCGACCCCGAGGACACGATGCGCGGCATCGCCGAGATCAAGAAGCGGCTCGCGATCGAAGGCGGCAAGCTGCACGCATTGGTCAACAATGCCGGCATTTCGCCGAAGGGACGCAATGGCGAGCGGCTCGGCGCGGCCACCACCTCCTTCAACGACTGGCACAAGGTCTTCCAGGTCAATTTCTTCGCGCCGATCATGCTGGCGCGCGGCCTGCTCGACGAGCTGACAGCCGCCAAGGGCGCGATCGTCAACGTCTCCTCGATCGCCGGCTCGCGCGTCCATCCCTTCGCCGGGGCGGCCTATGCGACCTCCAAGGCGGCGCTCGCCAGTCTGACCCGCGAGATGGCGGCCGATTTCGGCCCGCTCGGCGTGCGCGTCAACGCGATCTCGCCCGGCGAGATCGACACCTCGATCCTGTCGCCCGGTACCGAGAAGATCGTCGCGACCTTGCCGATGCAGCGCCTCGGCAAGCCCGACGAGGTCGCCAAGGCGATCTATTTCCTGTGCACGGACGCCTCGAGCTACGTCACCGGCTCGGAGCTACACATCAATGGCGGGCAGCACGTTTGATGCCGGTCAGCACGCCATGAGCGAGGATGGGGGCCAGGTCATCCGCTTCCCCACGCCCGGCCGAGCGGCCGCACGGCCTGTGCTGGCCGCCTCCGTCGCGGTGTTCCGCGACGGCAAGGTCCTGCTGGCGACACGCACCAGGCCGCCCGCCGACCAGCTCTGGTCGCTGCCGGGCGGCAAGGTCGAGGCCGGCGAGACGCTGGAACAGGCCGGCCTGCGCGAGCTGGAGGAAGAGGTCGGCGTCAGCGCCCGCATCCTCGGCTTCAACCGCCATGTCGAGATCTTCGGCCGCGACGCCAAGGGCGCCGTGACCCATCATTTCGTCGTCGCTTCCTTCGTCGGGGAATGGCTCTCCGGCGAGCCGCGGACGGGGCCGGAGGCCGGCGCGGTGATGTGGGCCGACCCGTTGAGGCTCGGCGGGCTGGCCACCACGCGCGAGCTCGGCGACGTGCTGCGCCGGGCCCACCAGCTCTTCACGGCCGTCTCCTCGTCATGACCGCCCGGCTTCGCTATCCGGCGGTTCTGATCGCCCTGCTCCTGCTGCCGATCACGGGGGAAGCGCAGCAGCGGACTCAGCAACCGGCGGCGAAGCCTCCCGCGACCAAGCCCGTCGAGCAGCCCACACCGGAACCCGCCGGCCCGCCCTATGAGCCGCAGCTCCTGCAGCTCTCAGAGATCATGGGGTCGCTTGCCTATCTCAGGACCCTCTGCGGCGGCCGGGAAGCGCAGGACTGGCGCGCGCGGATGGCCGCGCTGATCGATGCCGAGGGCCGGACGCCGCAGCGCCGCGACCGGCTGACCGCAGCCTTCAACCGCGGCTTCAAGGCCTATTCCCTGACGCATCGTTCCTGTACCGAGGCCAGCCAGGAAGCGTCCTCCCGGCTCGCAGCCGAGGGCGAGCAATTGTCGCGGGCGCTCGCCGGTCGCTATGGCGGATAGGCAACAGCTGTTGCCGTAACGCTTCTTCCACCGGATTTTGCCGGTCGCGTTAACCTTTCTTAAACTGCACGGTAGCGTGCCGCTCTGGCACGGCTTATGTCTGGAGCATCGCCCAGCCGTCGCGATCCGGTGCAAAACCGCCGCGATTCGCGTCAGACAGAAGGCTCAAGAGTCCCGTTTCGATGCCGATCCAGCCAGACGACACGATGCTCGACCCGAATCTCGCCGAGGACCATGGCGACGTCCGCCGCGTTGCCTATGGCTATGTCGAGGACGCCTTCAACGAGGCGCAGCAGGACGGGCTCGATCCGGACGCAATGGCCCATGCCGCGCTGTTCGCGGCGCTGCGCACGCTGGTCGAGACCTATGGCGAGGCCGCGACCGCGACCTTCGCCGAGACGCTGGCCGACAAGGTGCGCTGCGGCGCCTTCACCTGCGGCACGCGGCACTGACGCAGCCGCCGGAAGCCCGACAGCCGAGCCAGCGCGCTGCCTCCCGGTTGAATCTCCCTCTCGCGCCATTCCGTTTCGTTCCCCCCGTCGCGTGACCGCGATACGGGCGAGCGTCGAAGCGCCTGTGGAGGCTCGCCCGTCATTCCGGATCGCATGGCGGCGCTGACCCGGAATGACGGAGACGTTCCGAAGAGACCGGATACGATCAGACCGCGAGCGCGAAACCGTCCTTGCGGTGGTCGGAGGCGCCGAACATCACGCCGCGCTTGTGATCCACCCAGATCGCCTGGCAGCCGCCGAGCGGCTCCTCGGCCCAGACCACGTCATGGCCGCGCGCCTTGAGATCGGCGGCGACGGTCGCCGGGATCGTCGTCTCCAGCGAGAGCTTGCCGTCATAGGCGAAGCTGCGCGGCGCATCCGAAGCCTGCTGCGGGTCGAAACCGCGGTCGAGGATGCCGGAGAGGAAATGGACATGGCCGGTCGACTGGTACTGGCCGCCCATCACACCGAATGGCATGATCGGCTTGCCGTCCTTGGCGAGCATGCCCGGAATGATCGTGTGGAACGGACGCTTGCGCGGCGCGATGGCGTTGGGATGTCCCTCGATGAGGCGGAAGCCCGAGCCGCGATTCTGCAGCATGACGCCCGCCTTGCCCGCATAGATGCCGCTGCCGAAGGCGGAGAACAGCGAGTTGATGAAGGAAACCATGTTGCCCTGGCCGTCGACGACGCAGAGATAGATCGTGTCCTTGTGCAGCGGCATATCGAAGGCTTCGGGCTTCGCCGCCTTCTCCAGGCTGATCTCCTTGCGAATGCGGCCGACGAACTGGTCCGACAGGAAGGCCTCGGTGTCGAAGGGGCTGACCGCGGGATCGGCGACCAGCGCATCGCGCTGGCGATAGGCCGCCTTGCTGGCCTCGGCGAGGAGATGGATGCGATCGGCCTCGCTCAACTTCTCGTCCTTCATGTCGAAGCCTTCGAGGATGCGTGCGATCAGCAGCGCCGCGATGCCCTGGCCGTTCGGGGGGCATTCCCAGAGGCGGTGGCCGCGATAATCGGCACCGATCGGATCGACATAATCCGGCTTCGACGCGGCGAAATCCTCGAGGCTGATCAGGCTGCCGGCCGCGTTCAGCACGGCGACCATGTCTTCGGCGAGCTCGCCCTCGTAGAAGGCCGAGCGGCCCTCGCGGGCGATGCGGCGCAGCATGTTGCCGAGCGCGGGGTGGACCATCTTGTCGCCGACGGCCGGCGGATTCCCGCCCGGCAGGTAGACGGCATTGCCGAGCCCGTGCCTCTCGATCCGGCCGCGTGCCTTGGCCCAGTCGAGCGCGACGCGCGGCGTCACCACGAAGCCCTCCTCGGCAGCGCGGATCGCGGGCGCGAAAATCTCGTCCAGGCTCTTGCTGCCATGGTCGGCGACGAGGCGGCACCAGGCGTCGATCGCGCCGGGCACCGTGACGGCATGGGGCGAATCCGCCGCGATGGCGGTCATGCCCTGGCCAAGAAACCAGCCGAGCTCGGCCTTGGCGGCCGAACGGCCCGAGCCGTTGATCGCGACCATCCTGCCATTGGCCGGGGCATAGATCGCGAAGCAGTCGCCGCCGATGCCGGTCATGTGCGGATCGACCACGGCCTGTACGGCGACAGCCGCGATGGCCGCGTCGATCGCGTTGCCGCCGTTGCGCAGGATCTCGACCGCAGCCAGCGTCGAGGCCGGATGCGAGGTCGCCGCCATGCCGCGATCGCCGACCGCAACCGGGCGGCCCGGCACCATGAAATCGCGAACGCCCCAGCTCATGCTCGTCTCCACCTCTGCGGCGCCATCGCTGCGCGGCGCCTTGTTTCGCCCAACGCTTTGGCGCGCCGGCCGGGGGCTTGGCAATCCCGCCCGGCGCATGGCCGGCATCGCCCGCCCCTCACCGCACGCAACGATCGCGATTGACATCCCAGCACATCGGACTATCGCCGCCTCGAAGGACGGGCCGGCCATGCAAGACTACATCCGCAAGATCATCGGGGCGCGCGTCTACGACGTCGCGATCGAAAGCCCGCTCGACCCGCTGCCGCGATTGTCCGCCCGGATCGGCGGCAGCGCCCTGTTGAAGCGCGAGGATTTGCAGCCCGTCTTCTCGTTCAAGCTGCGCGGTGCCTACAACAAGATCGCCGGTCTCTCCACGGTCGAGGCCGAGCGCGGCGTGATCTGCGCCTCGGCCGGCAACCATGCGCAGGGCGTGGCGCTGGCGGCGAAGAAGCTCGGCATCAAGGCGACCATCGTGATGCCGCGCACGACGCCGGACATCAAGGTGCAGGCGGTGCGCAGCCTTGGCGGGCGCGTCGTGCTGCATGGCGAGAATTTCGACGAAGCCTATGGCCACGCCCGCAAGCTGGAAGCGGAGAAGGGCCTGACCTTCGTCCACCCCTATGACGACCCGGACGTCATCGCCGGCCAGGGCACGGTCGGTATGGAGATCCTGCGCCAGCATTCCGAGCCGATCGAGGCGATCTTCGTGCCGATCGGCGGCGGCGGGCTCGCGGCCGGCGTCGCAATCTACGCCAAGTTCCTGCGGCCCGACATCAAGGTGATGGGCGTCGAGCCGGAGGATGCCGCCTCGATGGCCGGCGCGATCGCGGCGGGCGAACGCGTCGTCCTCGCCCAGGTCGGGCTCTTCGCAGACGGCGTCGCGGTGCGGCAGGCTGGCGAGGAGACCTTCAGGCTCTGCCGTGAATTGCTCGACGAGGTCGTCACCGTCTCGACCGACGAGATCTGCGCGGCGGTGAAGGACATCTTCGAGGACACCCGTGCCATCGCCGAGCCTTCGGGCGCGGTCAGCCTCGCGGGCCTCAAGGCCTATGCGGCGCGCGAGGCCAAGCGGACCGGCGCGCTGATCGCGATCAACAGCGGCGCCAACATGAATTTCGACCGCCTGCGCCATATCGCCGAGCGGGCCGAGATCGGCGAGCATCGCGAGGCGCTGCTGGCGGTGACGATCCCCGAGAAGCCCGGCGCCTACCGCGCCTTCATCGAACTGCTCGGCCGGCGCGCGATCACCGAATTCAACTATCGCTATTCCGATCCGAAGGCGGCCCGCATCTTCGTCGGCGTGCAGCTTTCGGAGGGCGATGCCGAGAAGCGCCAGATCATCGCGATGCTGTCCGAGCACGGCTATCCCGTGCTCGACATGAGCGAGAACGAGCTCGCCAAGCTGCATATCCGCTACATGGTCGGCGGCAAGGCGCCCGGGCTCGGCGACGAGCTGATCTTCCGCTTCCAGTTCCCGGAGCGGCCGGGCGCGCTGCTGAAGTTCCTCAACAGCCTCTCGGCCGACTGGAACATCTCTCTCTTCCACTATCGCAACCACGGCGCCGATTACGGCCGCATCCTCGCCGGCATCCAGATCCCGCCGGCGCAGCGCGGCCAGCTCACGAAGCGCCTAGACGCGCTCGGCTATCCCTATTGGAGCGAAAGCGACAATCCGGCCTATCTCTCGTTCCTGGCGGAGATGCCGGGCGCTGTGTGAGCCAGCCTCGTGCCGGGCTCCGTGCCCCTCCCCGTCATTCCGGACAAGCCGCAAAGCGGCGCCGATCCGGAATCCATCGAAGGGCGCCGGAGCCCTCCGATGGATTCCGGGTCTGCGCTTCGCTTGCCCGGAATGACGGCGCGCTTTCATCGAAAAGCGAGATAGGATCGGCGGATGACGCTCGAACAGCTTCGCATCTTCGTCGCCGTCGCCGAACGCGAACACCTGACGCAAGGCGCGCGCGTCCTCAACCTCACGCAATCGGCCGTCAGCTCCGCGATCACGACGCTGGAGGCGCGCTATGCGACCAAGCTGTTCGACCGGATCGGCCGGCGGATCGCACTGACCGAGGCTGGCAAGCTCTTCCTGATCGAGGCCCGTGCCGTACTGGCGCGGGCCGCGGCCGCCGAAGCGGTGCTCTCCGATCTCTCGGGGCTGGCGCGCGGCTCGCTTGCGCTGATGGCGAGCCAGACCGTGGCGAATTACTGGCTGCCGCCGCTGATCCAGCGCTTCCGCCGCGAGCATCCCGGCGTCGTCGTATCGCTCGCGATCGGAAACACGGAGACGGTAAGCTCCGCCATCCGCGACGGTGCGGCCGATCTCGGCTTCATCGAGGGCGAGGTCGACGACCCGGCCCTCGACATGACCGAGGTCGACGAGGACGAACTCGTCATCATCGTACCAACAGGCCATCCCTGGACGAAGTCTCCTCCCTCTGCCGAAGAACTCTCGCGGGGTGCCTGGGTCCTGCGCGAAGCGGGCTCGGGGACGCGTGCGATGTTCGAGGCAGCGCTGCCGGGGCTCGGCCTCGTGGCGGACGACCTCATCGTGGCGCTGGAACTACCGTCCAATGAAGCGATCTGCGCTGCCGTTGCGTCCGGCGCGGGCGCGACCGCGATCTCGCGGCTCGTCGCCGCCAATGCCATCGCGGCCGGGCGGCTCGCCACCGTGGCTCTGCCGCTGCCGAAGCGCCGCTTCCTCGCCTTGCGCCACAAGGAGCGCTACCTCGCCAAGGCGGCAGCAGCGTTCCTCGCGCTTTGTCAGACTGGCTGAAGCTCAGGCCGCGGCGGCGGAACCCGGCGCGGCGCGCATCAGCATGCCGAAGAGATCGCGGGAATCGTCGGGGTCGGCGATCAGGTCGAGATCAACGTAGGTGCCGGCCTCGCGGATGCGCTCGTAGACATAGCGCAAGGCCGAAAAATCCTCGATCGCGAAGCCGACCGAGTCGAACAGCGTGATCTGGCTGTTATCGGTCCGCCCCTGTGCCGCCCCGGTGATGACCTTCCAGAGCTCCTCGACCGGATGATCGGCGTCGAGCTGCTGGATATCGCCCTCGATGCGGGTCTGCGGCGGGTACTCGACGAAGATCGAGGAGCGCAGCAGCACGTCGCGATGGATCTCGGTCTTGCCGGGGCAATCGCCGCCGACCGCGTTGATATGGATGCCGGCGCCGACCATGTTGTCGGTCAGGATCGTCGCATACTGCTTGTCGGCCGTGACGGTGGTGACGATCTCGGCGCCCTCGACCGCTTCCATCGCGGTGGCGCAGCGGGTGATCCTGAAGCCGTGGCGCGCGAGGTTGCGGGCGCATTTCTCGGTCGCGGCCGGATCGACGTCGTAAAGGCGCAGGTTCTCGATACCGAGGATCGCGCGGAAGGCGAAGGCCTGGAACTCGGACTGCGCGCCATTGCCGATGATTGCCATGGTCGCGGCGTTCTTCCGCGCGAGGTGCTTCGCCGCCACCGCCGACATTGCAGCCGTACGCAGCGCGGTCAGGATGGTCATCTCGGAAAGCAGGACGGGATAGCCGGTCGCGACATCCGAAAGCAGGCCGAAGGCGGTGACCGTCTGCAGGCCGGCTTTCATGTTCTTCGGGTGGCCGTTGACATATTTGAAGCCGTAGAGCTTGCCGTCGCTGGTCGGCATCAGCTCGATCACGCCTTCCAGGCTGTGCGAGGCAATGCGCGGCGTCTTGTCGAAAATCTCCCAGCGCCGGAAATCGTCCTCGATATAGCCCGCGATCTCGGACAGCATCCGCTCGATGCCGATGGCGTGGACCAGCTTCATCATGTGGTCGACGCTGACGAAAGGCACGACGTTAAGCTGCTGAATCATGGGCCCCTGCACTGTTTCCTTCGAAAGACCCATTCTCGCTGTTTTCGGCGGCAGGCGAAAGAAGCCAAAATGACCAGATTGGGAGCAAGATTGATCGAAACGGCAAAGCGATCTATCCATTTCGGATGATGGACGATCTCGACCGCAAGCTCATCACCCTGCTGCGCCATGACGGGCGCCGCAGCATCTCGGATCTCGCCGCCGATCTCGGCCTGACGCGGGCGACGGTGCGGGCGCGCTTGGAGAAGCTGGAGCAATCCGGCGAGATCATCGGCTTCACCGTAATCCTGCGCTCCGATGCGATCGATCTGCCCGTGCGCGGCATCACCATGATCGAGATCGCCGGCCAAGCGGCGGATTCGGTGATCGACGCGTTGTCCGGCTTCACCGAGGTTTCCAGCATCCACACGACCAACGGCAACTGGGACCTCGTGGTCGAGCTCGGCACCTCCGACCTGATCGCCTTCGACCAGGTGCTGCGCCGCATCCGCATGATCCCGGGCGTCACCAACAGCGAGACCAGCCTGCTTCTGGCGACCCCGCGCAGCGTCAAGGCGCGGCTGTGAGCGGGCTCAACCTCCATCGTCATCCCGGGCGTAGCGAAGCGTAGACCCGGGATCCATTCCGGAGCCTTTCCAAATGGGGTTCCGGTATGGATCCCGGATCGGCGCCGCTAACGCGGCTTGTCCGGGATGACGCCGAGGATCAGGCGAAAGTCGCCCCCCACTACGTGCCCGACAAGGAGCGCCGCTGCATGGCGGCCATCCGCAAACGCGGCGCGCCGCCCGGTGACAGGCGCGCATCCGCCGCCTAACGTTATCCCCCGTCAGATACAGCGTTGGTGGCGGCCGGCGATGCATGATCGCGCAAGGCCGCCCGTTCGCGTCGGACACCCACAGATCCCGCTCGGGGCATCGATATCCGGCCGTTTTCCGGCAGGCTGTCCGCGCTCTGAGCCAAGACGAGGCAGGAGACCAGACCATGGCGCATGAGCTCGAATTCTATATCGATGGCCAGTGGGTGAAGCCGTCGGGCAATCGCACGCTCGGCGTGGTCGATCCGTCGAACGAAGAGGTCTTCGCCACGATCGCGCTCGGCGAGCAAGCCGATGTCGACAAGGCCGTCGCCGCGGCCCGCGCCGCCTTCCCGGCCTTCGCCGCGACCACCAAGGCCGAACGCCTCGCGCTGATGCGCCGTCTCGCCGAGGCCTATAAGAAGCGCTACGACGATATCGCCAATGTCCTCTCACGCGAGATGGGCGCGCCGAAGGAACTGGCGCACCGGGCCCAGGCCGCGATGGGCACAGCCCATCTCGCCAAGATGATCGAGACCCTCGAAAACTTCGAGTTCGAGGAACTGCGCGGCACCACCCTGATCGCCAAGGAGCCGATCGGTGTCGTCGGCATGATCACGCCATGGAACTGGCCGCTCAACCAGATCATGTGCAAGGTCGCGCCCGCGCTCGCCGCCGGCTGCACCATGGTGCTGAAGCCCTCCGAGATCGCGCCGCTCAACGCTATCATCTTCGCCGAGGCGATGGACGAGGCCGGCGTGCCGAAGGGCGTGTTCAACCTCGTCAACGGCGACGGCCCGACGGTCGGCGAAGCGATCTCGCGCCATCCGGGCGTCGACATGGTCTCGTTCACCGGCTCGACCCGGGCCGGCATCCTCGTCGCCAAGGCGGCGGCGGATACCGTCAAGCGCGTGCATCAGGAGCTCGGCGGCAAGTCGGCCAACATCATCCTCGACGATGCCGACCTGAAGAAATCGGTGAAGCTCGGCGTCGAGAGCGTGATGCGCAATTCCGGCCAGTCCTGCAACGCGCCGACGCGGATGTTCGTGCCGGAGACGCTGCATGAGGAGGCGCTCGCCATCGCCAAGCAGGTGGCCGAGCCGCTCAAGGTCGGCGCCCCCTCGGCGGACGGCGTGTTCCTCGGCCCGGTCGTCAGCGAGGCGCAGTTCGAGAAGGTGCAGCGCCTCATCGAGGCCGGCATCAAGGAAGGCGCGACGCTGGTCACCGGCGGCACGGGCCGTCCGGAAGGTCTCAACCGCGGCTACTATGTCCGCCCGACCGTGTTCGGCGGCGTCACCGACGATATGACGATCGCCCGCGAGGAGATCTTCGGCCCCGTGCTCTCGATCCTGCCCTACAGGAGCGAGGAGGAGGTGGTCGCGCGCGCCAACGACACGCCCTATGGCCTTGCCTCCTACGTCCAGTCCGGCTCGCTGGAGCGTGCCCGCAAGGTCGCGGCACAGATGCGCTCGGGCAACGTCTACATCAACTACCCGGCCTGGGACGCGGGCGCGCCCTTCGGCGGCTACAAGCAGTCCGGCAACGGCCGCGAATATGCCGATTTCGGCCTCGAGGAGTTCCTGGAGATCAAGGGCACGGTCGGCTACGCCGCGGCCTGAGACGACACAACACCGTCATTCCGGGGCGGGCCGTCAGGCCCGAGCCCGGAACCTCTGCAGAACGAAGCAATGCCCGAGACCACTTGACGAGACGGGACGGGTGTTCATGGGTTCCGGGCTCATCGCTGCGCGATGCCCCGGAATGACGGGTCGGCTTCACAGCAGCCAGTGGCCGCTATTCCTCCTCCGGCGCCGCCGCGATCGGCAGCGCGCTGGAGCGCTTCACCTGGCCAAGCGCGAAGCTCGACTCGATCGAAGCGACGCCATCGAGGCGGGTAAGCTTGTCCTTGAGGAAGCGCTCATAGGCTGGCAGGTCGCGCACGACGATGCGCATGAGGTAGTCGCGCTGGCCGGTCATCAGGTAGCAGTCGACCACCTCGGGCCAGCGCGCCACGGCCTGCGAGAAGCGGTCGAGCTCGTCCTCGCGCTGGCGCTCCAGCTTGATCGAGACGAAGACGCTGATCGGCAGGCCGACCTTGGTTTGGTCGATGATCGCGGCATAGCCGGTGATGACGCCCGCCTCCTCCAGAATACGGATACGGCGAGCGCAGGGCGAGGCTGACAGCCCTACCCGCTCGGCCAGATCCTGCACCGAGAGGCGCGAATTGATCTGCAATTCCGCAATGATTTTGCGGTCGAGCGCATCGAGGCGCAGGCGTGCCATGCCCTGTCTCCGGTCCCGGCTGAATTCGCTCTATGACAGGAGAAGAAGCCCACCACCACCGGCATCTCCGTGAAAGCGCGGCGACGGCATGGCACTGGCGCGGGAAGCAAGGTCGCGCTAAGCGGAACCTACAATCCTGCGAATGTATGGGAACCAGGCTTGGCGATGGCCGAAAGCGACGACGCGCTCCACTGGACCAGCCGGCTCGATCCGGCGGCGGGGCCGCGCTATCTGCAGATCGTCGCGCAGCTCGAACGGGCCGTCGCAACCGGGCTATTGCGACCCGGCGATCGCCTGCCGCCACAGCGCCGGCTCGCTGAGCACCTGGCGGTCGACCTCACCACGGTGACCCGCGCCTTCGGCGAGGCCCGCGAGCGTGGGCTGATCGACGCGGTGACCGGGCGCGGCTCCTTCATCTCGGCGCGGCAGGAGCAGGAAGGCCCGCCGCTCGATCTCAGCATGACCATCCCGCCGGCACCCAAGGGCCTGCGGCTGGGCGAGCTGATGCAGCGCGGCATCGCCGAAATCCTGGCACGCAGCGATGCCGACCAGCTCATGAACTATCACGGCGGCGCTGGCTCGCTGGCCGAGCGCGCGGCCGGCTCCGCCTGGCTGGCGCCTCTGATGGGCCCAGTTCCGCCGCAGCGCATCGCCGTGGTGCCGGGCGCCCAGACCGGACTCAATGCGCTGCTCTCGCTGCTGGCCCGGCCCGGCGACACGATCCTGATGGAGCCGCTGACCTATCCCGGCCTGATCGGTGCGGCACGGCAGCGCGGGCTTACCGCCTTGCCCGTCACAAGCGATGCCGACGGTCCCTTGCCCGACGCGCTCGACGAGGCTGCCGGACGCTCGGGGGCGAAGCTGTTCGCCCTGACGCCGACGCTGCAAAACCCGACCTGCATCACCATTCCGGAACAGCGCCGGCAGGATCTCGTCGACGTCGCCCGGCGACGCGACCTCGTCCTGATCGAGGACGATCCCTACAGCCTGCTCGCTGGCGATGCGCCCTTACCGCTCTGCGCGCTGGCGCCGGAGCGGACATGGCATGTCGCGACCCTGTCGAAGGTGCTGACGCCCGGCCTGCGGACTGCTTTCGTCGTCGCGCCTGAGGGAATCGACAATACTCCCTTCCTCGCCGCCTTGCGCGCGACAGCGCTCATGCCCGCGCCGCTGATGACGGCGCTGGCAGCGCATTGGATCAAGATCGGCGTCGCGAGAGATTTATTGGAAGGCGTGCGGCGCGAGGCGGCCGAGAGACAATTGCTGGCGCGAGAGATTTTGCCTGCGACCATGCAGAGCCATCCTTATGCGCTGCATGTCTGGCAGCCTCTCCCCCCGCATTGGGCGCGTGACCAGCTGATCGAGCGCGCTCGCGAAGCGGGGCTCGGCGTGATGGCGGCCGATGCGTTCAGCACGGGCGGCGCGGCGCCGGATGCGCTCCGGATCGCGCTCGGCGCGATCCCTGAGCGAGCGCGACTGGCGGAAGCGCTCGGTCTGCTCGCCGGATTGATCCGCGACGGGGGCTGAGCGCGCCCGACCGGCTCAGCTCGAGGCAACCGGCTTCTCCTGTGGCACCGGGCGCGCGAGCCGGCCTTCCTCGGCCTTGTGGAAATATTGCGACGCGATCAGCCAGCCCTTGAGGGGCTGCAAGGGCGGGATGCAGGTCAGCAGGATCAGCGGCAGCGTCGTGACCAGATGCACCCAGGTCGGCGGGTTGTAGTTCAGCTCCAGCCAGAGCGGGAAAGCCGCGGCGGGGATGCAGACGAACATCATCACGAAGAAGGCCGGGCCGTCGGCAGGATCGGCGAAGGAATAATCCAGGCCGCAATTCTCGCATTTCGGCTTCAGCTTCAGGAAGCCCTCGAACATCTTGCCCTGCCCGCAGCGCGGGCAGCGGCCGCGCAGGCCGGTCTTGAGCGGAGAGAGTGGCGGCCAGTGCTCGCCGGACATGGAATGTCTCCTCGGGACGGCGCCGTTCGTTCGGCGTCGCCCTTCAGATCGCTCTCGATGCAGACAATGTCAAGATTGTATGCATCTTAGCTGACTGCCTGCGCGGATCGGTCGCGGGGTGCAGCTACCTGCCAGAACCAAACGCGAGTCATTCCGGGCGACCGAAGGGAGACCCGGGATCCATGCCGGAACCTCTGTCGGAAGCGCTCCAGAATGGATCCCGGCTCTTCGCTGCGCTACGGCCGGGATGACCCGCGCCTTTTTCTGGAGCGGAGAGCCGAGCCCGCTCAAATATGCAGCGCGTGACCGAGCGCCTTCATCGCGGCTTCCGGGAAGGCCTCGCCCAATGTCGGATGGGCGTGGATCGTGCCGGCGATGTCCTGCAAGGTCGCGCCCATCTCGATCGCGAGCCCGAAGGCGGCCGAGAGTTCCGAGACGCTCTGCCCGACCGCCTGGATGCCCAGAACCAGCTCGCTGCCGGCCTGCGCGACGACGCGCACGAAACCCGCCTCAGCATGGCGGGTCATCGCGCGGCCATTGGCGGCGAAGGGGAACTGGCCGATCTTCAGCTCGTGGCCGGCGCGCTTGGCCTCGTCCGGCGAGAGGCCGACCGAGACGATCTCGGGATCGGTGAAGCAGATCGCCGCCATGCCGCGCTTGTCCCAGGCGCGGGGCAGGCCGGCGACGATCTCCGCGACCATCTCGCCCTGCGCCATGGCGCGATGCGCCAGCATCGGCTCGCCGGTGATGTCGCCGATGGCGTAGATGCCGCGCATCGCGGTCTCGCAGCGCTCGCCGATGCGGATGAAACGGCCATCCATGTCCAGCACGAGGTTCTCGAGGCCGAGGCCATCGGTAACCGGCTTGCGGCCGACCGTGACCAGGATCCTGTCGGCCGGGAGGCTGCGCTCCTTGCCGTCGGAGGCCTCGATGCGCAGGCCGTCGCCCCTGGCCGTCGGGCCGAGCGCCTTGGCGCCGGTCAGCACATCGACACCGAGCGCGGTCAGGCGTTTCGAGATCGGGCCGGTCAGTTCCGCATCGTAGAGCGGCAGGATCTTGTCCTGCGCCTCGACGACCGTGACCTTGGCTCCGAGCTTCGCGAAGGCCGTGCCGAGTTCCAGCCCGATATAGCCGCCGCCGACCACGACGAGGCGCTTGGGAACCTCGGTCAGAGCCAGCGCGCCAGTCGAGGAGATCACGTTTCCGTCGAACGGCAGGAAGGGCAGCTCGACCGGAGCCGAGCCGGTCGCGATGACGATGGCCTCGGCCTGGATCGTCTTCGGGCCGGTCTCGGTCTCGACCACAACGGTCTTGCCGTCGCGGAAACGGGCCTTGCCATGGACGATCTTGACCTTGGCCTTGCGCAGCAGGCCGGCGACGCCGTTGTTGAGGCGCTGGACGATGCCGTCCTTCCAGGCCACAGCCTGTTTGAGGTCGAGCTTCGGCTCGGCCGCGGTCAGGCCGAAGGGCGTCTTGCCGGCGGCAGCCTCGGCGGCCTTCTCGAACTCCTCGGCGACGTGGATCATCGCCTTGGAGGGGATGCAGCCGACATTGAGGCAGGAGCCGCCGAGCTTGGTGCTCTCGACGATGACGGTGTCGATGCCGAGCTGGCCGGCGCGGATGGCGCAGACATAGCCGCCGGGGCCGGCGCCGATGACGAGGAGCTTGCAGGTGATCTCGGTCA
>JBDHTM010000050.1:0-30039 GCA_039808685.1 Allobosea sp.
GCCTATGGCAAGCGCGAGAACGTCTTCCGCATCGACCACCGCATCCACATGCGCTGCGAGCTGACGAGCCCGGGCCTGCTCGACGATATCGCGCCCTATCAGGACGACGAACTCGTCCAGCTCGTCTCGCTGATGGACCACACCCCCGGCCAGCGCCAGTGGCGTGATCTCCGGCATCTCCAGACCTACGCGCTCGGCAACGGCAAGACCCAGGCCGAGTTCGAGCAGGATGTCGAGATGCGCCAGCGCGAGGGCGCCGCCAATGTCGCGAAGAACTGGCAGTCCGTGGTCGACATCTTCCGCGCGCGCGGCATCCCGCTCGCCACCCATGACGACACCACGGAGGAGCATGTCGCCGACGGCATCGCCTCCGGCGCGGTGATCTCCGAGTTCCCGACCACGGTCGAGGCGGCCGCGGCCGCCAAGAAGCACGGCCTCGCCACCGTCGCCGGTGCGCCGAACGTCGTGCGCGGCGGCTCGCATTCCGGCGGCGTCTCGGTCTCGGAGCTGGCCGAGAAGGGGCTGCTCGACGGCTTGTCCTCGGATTACGTCCCGGCGAGCCTGTTGCAGGCCGTGGTCAAGCTCAATGCCGACCATGGCATCGTCCTGTCCGAAGCGATGGGCATGGTGACATGGAAAGTCGCCGACATTCTCGGCCTCAAGGACCGCGGCCATCTCAAGACCGGCCTGCGCGCCGATCTCGTGCGCTTCAAGGTGCGGGGCGCGACGCCGGTGATCGGCGCGGTCTGGTCGAAGGGCGAGCGCGCATTTTGAGCAAGCCGCGCTACGCCGTCTATTACGCCCCTGCCGCCGACAGCGCCCTCTGGCGCTTCGGTTCGGCGGTGCTCGGCTATGACGCTTTGACCGGCGAGGACCTGCCCTTCGCCGTTCCGCCCGGATGCGATCCGGCGCTGTGGCCCGCCTTCACAGAGGAGCCGCGCCGCTACGGTTTCCATGCCACGCTGAAAGCCCCCTTCGAGCTCGCCGACGGCCGCAGCGAGGAACAGTTGCGCGCCTTCGCCCGCAATCATGCCGGTGGCCTCGATGTTGTCGAACTCGCCGGCCTCAGCGTCACCGCGCTCGGCTCCTTCGTGGCGCTGACACCGTCCAAACCAAGCGACGCTTTGCAGCGCTTCGCCTTTGCGGCCGTGCAGGCCTTCGAGCTCTTCCGCGCGCCGCTCTCGGAAGCGGACAAGGCGCGGCGCCTCAAAAGCCCATTGACCCCGGCACAGCACGCCTATCTCGAAGCCTATGGCTACCCTTATGTCGGCGACGCCTTCCGCTTCCACATGACGCTGACCGGTTCCCTGCCGGGCGAGCATGCGGCACCGGTCAGGCAGGCCCTTGAAGCCGCCTACGCCACAGCCGTGCCAGCCGGTCCGGTCAGGATCGATCGCTTCGCGCTGTTTCGCCAGGACAACCGCGCCGGCCGCTTCCGCCTGCTCGATTCCTACGCTTTCGGCTAGGCATGCGGTCTTCTGACGGAACTCCGCCGTCATTCCCGGGCGGGCCAAAGGCCCGAGCCCGGAATCCAGAACCGATGCCTTCTGCGAAGAAGGCATCGTATTTCCCGCGCTTTACCGAACAGCCGGCTCGGTTCTGGGTTCCGGTTCGAATGCTGCCCCGATTATCGGCCCAGCCCACGCAATACCGCCAGCAGCTCCGCCGCCGCCTCGGCGACGCTGCGATCGTTCAGGATGGTGACGATCTCCGCGCGTTCGGCCGTCAGCGGCGCTTCGCGCTTCAGTCGGGCCGCGATATCGGCTTCGGTCTCGCGCCCGCGCGCCGCCAGCCGCTGCGCCAGCACCGCGACCGGAGCGGTAATGTTGAGGACCACGACGCGCTCCGCCAACCGCTCCGCCAACGCGATGGCAGCGCGCGAGACATTGACGATCACTACGGCGCCCGCACCGATGCCGGAAAGCTCTGCCGCCGGAATGCCGTAGCTCAACCCATGCGCCTGCCAGCTCAGCGCCAGTCCGCCCTCGGCCGCGATCGCATGGAACTCCGCCTCGTCGCAGGAATCGTGATCCTCGGCGCCGGCCATGGCCGGGCGCGTAATCAGGCGGCGGGCGAAACGATAACGCGGATCGCCCGCAAGGCCCGCTCGCGCCGCCTCCATCAACGTGTCCTTCCCCGCTCCGGAGGGACCGACCACGAGAACGAGCACGCCCGTCTGCGCGGCGGGGATCGCGATATCGGAAGAGGATGAGGACATGGCCGCGAAGAAGCTTGGACTCGAACCGCTGATCGACCCGACCGCCCAGGTGAGGCAGGCGACGCTCGGCCGCTACACCGCCATCGGTGCGCGCACCATCTTCGCCGAGTCGACGATGGGTGACTACTCCTATGTCGTGAACGACGCGAATGTCATTTACACGACGATCGGCAAGTTTTGCTCGATCGCGGCGATGACCCGGATCAATCCCGGCAACCACCCGATGCACCGCGCCAGTCAGTCGCATTTCACCTATCGCGCCGCCGCTTATTTCGACGATGCCGAGGATGACGCGGCCTTCTTCGACTGGCGCCGCGCCCATGCGGTGACGATCGGCCACGATGTCTGGATCGGCCATGGCGCGATCGTGCTCGCCGGACGCAATATCGGCACCGGCGCGGTGGTCGCGGGCGGCGCCGTCGTCACCAAGGATGTCGCGCCCTACACCATCGTCGCCGGCAATCCGGCCCGGCCGGTGCGCCGCCGTTTCTCCGAGGAGATCGCGGACAGGTTGCAGAACCTCGCCTGGTGGGACTGGGAGCATGCGCGACTGCGCGCCGCGCTGGACGATTTCCGCAATCTCTCGGTCGAAGATTTTCTGGAGCGCTACGAAGGCAAATGATGGCAATCTATTGCTTTGGAATTGCAAGGATTTTTCTTACTGGGGCAAACCGGAAACGGCAGACCTGACATATAGTACGCGCTGCCCCTGTAGAAATTGACCCAGATCAACACATGCTCTCATAGGTTGTTAACCTTGTTGGCCCATGGTGGGTCTCCGGCGGAAGCGGTTTCCGTCAGAGGCTGGGGACCTCCTGATGTCGGCAATGGATCATCTCGGCAAGCGGCTCGCCTTCATGCAGCTCGGCCCGGAGGCGCAGGCGCGCATCCGCGATGTCGGTGATGCCCTGGGTTCGTCTGTTCCGGGCGCGCTGGACGCCTTCTACGCGCAGTTGCGCGCCTTCCCGGAAACCAAGGCGTTCTTCAGCAACGAGCAGCATATCGAAAGCGCCAAGCAGCGCCAGGCCAGGCACTGGAGCGGCATCGCCACCGGCCAATTCGACGAGAACTACATCGGCGCGGTCACCCAGGTCGGCAAAGTCCATGCCCGGATCGGCCTGGAGCCACGCTGGTATATCGGCGGCTATGCGCTGATCCTGGAGAAGCTGCTCGCCGGCGTGCTGGAGGCCCGCTGGCCAAAGAACGCACTGGGCAAGCGCATGCCCGGCGCCGCCGAGCGCTCGGCCGAGATCGCCGCCATCGTCAAGGCGGCGATGCTCGACATGGACTATGCCATCACGGTCTATCTCGAAGCCTCCGAGGAGGCACGTTTGAAGGTCGAGGCCGAGGCTCGCGCCCTCGAACAAGCGAAGGCGACCGAGCGCGAACAGGCCATCGCCTGCGTCAGCCAGAGCATGGCGGCGCTCGCCGAAGGCGACCTGACCTACCGCATGAGCGCCGATATCCCGGCCGAATATTCCGAGATCCGCGACCATTTCAACGGCGCGATGGCGCGCCTTCAGGAGATGGTCGGCACGATCAAGGCGACCTCGGCGGCAATCGCCTCCTCGTCTCAGGAGATCAGCACCGGCGCCCAGGACCTCTCGATGCGCACCGAGCAGCAGGCCTCGGCGCTCGAGGAGAGCGCCGCGACCACCGAGCAGCTCGCAGCCTCCGTCAAGACCTCGACCCAGGCCTCGCGCGAATCCGTATCGCTTGCCGACGAAGCTGCCAATGTCGCACGCACCGGCGGCGATATCGTCCGCGAGGCCGTCGAGGCGATGGCGCGGATCGAGGGCGCCTCGAAGCGCATCTCGGAGATCACCGACGTGATCGACGGCATCGCCTTCCAGACCAACTTGCTGGCGCTGAATGCGGCGGTCGAAGCCGCCCGTGCCGGCGATGCCGGGCGCGGCTTCGCCGTCGTCGCCGCCGAGGTCCGGGCGCTGGCCCAGCGCTCGGCCGGCGCCGCCAAGGACATAACCGGCCTGATCTCCTCCTCGGACGCGGAGGTCGCCGAGGGCGTCAAGCTCGTCCGTCAGGCCGGCGAGACGCTGGACCGCATCGTCGCGGCCTCCGCCAAGGTCTCCAGCACCGTCGAGGAGATCGCCTCGGCTTCCAGCGAGCAGGCCAACGGCATCGACGAGATGAGCCAGACCGTCAGCCACATGGACGAGATCACCCAGCAGAACGCCGCGCTGGCTGAGGAAAGCGCGGCTTCAGCACGGGTCCTGATCGATCAGATCGATCAGCTCAACCGGCTGGTCGCAGCCTTCCGGACCGAGCAGGGCGGTGCGACCGGCAGCATAAGCGCGGTTCGGCGCCGCGCAGCTTAAGCTTCCCGTTCCGGCGGAGCGCCTACCCGGCGAGCCGCCAGACCGAGCTGCGCTTGATCTCCGCATCCTCCAGCGCGCGCGTCACTGGCACCTCGTAGGTCGCGACTTCCTCCAGCTTGCGGCGCGGCAGATAGCTGCGGCCGGGGTCGCCGATCAGCACCGTCGCGCCCCGCGCCGACAGTCCGGACAGCCAATCGATGACGCGCTCGGCCATCTCGCGCTCGTAGCAGACGTCCCCGGCGCAGATGACGTCCCAGCCTTCGTCGCGGCCGATCAGATCCTCGCAACGCGGTGTCACCACGACGCCATTGGCCGCAGCATTGATACCGATCGCCGCCGCCGCGAAGGCATCGATATCGCAGGCCTCGATCGGCCCGGCTCCTGCCTTGGCTGCCGCGATCGCGACGAGGCCCGAGCCCGAGGCGAAATCCAGCACCCGCCGCCTGGCGACACTCTGCGGATTGTCCAGCAGATAGCGCGCCAGAGCCTGTCCGCCGGCCCAGGCGAAGGCCCAGAACGGCGGCGGCAGGCCGATCACTGCGAGTTCGTCCTCGGTCTTCTGCCAGAGCTCCGTCGCTTCCTCGGCGACATGCAGTGCGATCTCCGGCGCATGCGGAACCGGCAGCAAACGCGTATGGGCGCGGATGAAGGCTTCGCGATCGAGAATGGCCTCCCCGCTCATGCCGCAGCCTCCGGCGCGGCGCGCCCGAGCAGGCCGAGATAGAGCGCCTTCACGCCATTCATCACGTCGCGTTCGGTATGGCCGTCCAGCAGGCGAGCGCGGGCATTCTCGCCCATGCGCGCCGCGAGGCGGGGCGTACCGGCAAGGGCGACAAGCGCCCTGGCCAGTGCCGCGACATCGTCGGGCGGCACCACCATTCCGTCCCGCCCGTCGCGCACGAAGCTGCGGCAGCCCGGCACATCCGTGGTCAGGATCGCGCGGCCGCAAGCCGCCGCTTCCAGGATCGTGCGCGGCAGGCCCTCGCCGCCGCGCGACGGCAGGATGCAGAGATGATGCGCCTTCCAGACGCCCTCGATATCGCGCGTCGGACCGGCCCAGGTGACGCCCGGCCGCGCCGCCCATTCCTTCAGCGTCGCCTCCGGGATCGCCTTGGGGTTGGACGGGTCCGGCGCGCCATGGATGGTCAGCATGACCCTGGCGCCCTCGGCCCGCGCGAGCCTCACTGCCTCGACGGCGAGATCGACGCCCTTGGACCAGAGCATGCGCGCGACCAGCGCGACCTTGAGCGGCGGCGCCGGCGGCATAGGCGAGGGCATCAGGATCAGCGGATCGACACCAGCCCCGCCGACGATCGCGACCTTGCTTGCGTCCTGCGGATCGAGCCCGAGCGTCACGGGGTCATCGGGATTCTCGAACAGGAAGCGGACCTGCGATCCATCGATGGCGCCGCGCAGCCAGGTGATCGCCGCGAAGCGCGCAGCCGCGGCGAGCGCGCCCTGCTTCGCGCCGAGGAAGCCAAGCCCGGTCAGCGCATAGACCCGCCGCTCGACACCCGCCAGCTTGCCGGCCAGTCCGGCCAGCGCGATCGGCTTCAGCGCAATGCAATGCAGAATGTCAGGCTTCTCTGCCGCGATCAGGCGCTTCAGCGCGGCGCCCTGCCTGAACAGCGCCCGCGGATCGAGGCTGCCGCGCTCCGCCTCCAGCCCGATCAGCCTGGCGCCCGTCGCCTCGATCACGCGCCGGTGGTTGCGCTCACGCGCGATCACCGCGACGTCGAAGCCGAGCTCGCGCGCGGCCCGCGCCATTGGCAGGAAATGCGAGGCGAAGAACCAGTCCTCGGTGGCGACGAAGAGAAGTTTCGGGCGCGGCATGCCGTCATCAGGCCGATGCGCGGGCGAAGGTCAAGCCCGCTTGCGCCTCAGGGCCTCGCCGTGGCGACCGGCAGCACGCGGGCGAGCGCCGTCGGCGGATCGATCCTGCCAGCGCCATAGATCGGATCGCGTCCGCGCGAGCCGATATCGATCGCGCTGTCGCTGAGCACCCGGCGCGCGCTCTCGGAATCGAGCTCCGGCTGCTTTTCAAGCAGGAGCGCGACCAGCGCGGTGACATGGGCCGCGGCGATCGAGGTGCCCGAGGTGAAGGCATAGCGCCCGCCGGGCTCGGCCGTCAGCACGTCGACGCCCGGCGCCGCGACCGCGATATAGCTGCCGCGATTGGCCTCGGAGAAGGCCTTGTCCTCGGCATCGGTCGCGGTCACCGCGATCACGCTCGGATCGGCGCCGGGATAGAGAGGGGCGGACCGGGCGCCGCCATTGCCGGCGGCCGCGACCGTGATGACGCCGCGCTCCTTCGCGCCGGCCAGCGCCTTGGAAAGCAGGCGGTCCTGTGGGCCGGCGAAGCTGAGGTTGATCACCTTGGCGCGCTGCTGGACGACCCATTCGAGCGCGGTCAGGATCTGGAACGACTTGCCATTGGCGGAGACCGCCTGCGGACCGCCGAAGGCACGCGCGACGATAAGCCGGGCCGCGGGCGCAATGCCCTGCAATTCGCCATGCGCGACGATCGCCGTCGCCATCGAAGTGCCATGGGCATGCGGCGTCGCCAGCCCGTCGATCGCATCGAGATAGCCGAGGACCGAGCCCTGGATCTCGGGATGGTCCATGTCGACACCGGAATCAACCAGGCCGACCCGGACGCCACGGCCCTGTGCCAGCTTGCGCGCTTCGCCGAGGCGCAGCTTGTCGACGACATATTGCGGCGGCAGCACGCGCCGCACCGCAGCCGTGCCGCGCGCCGCGGTCGCGGGATCGGCCAGCCGCAGGCTTGGCTGCGTTGCCGGGACGGTCGCCTCGGAGGAGGCGGTAGCCGCCCCCACCGGCGCATCGGCGCGGGATTGCGAATCCTGCTGCAATTCGAAGAGGAAATTCGGCTGCGCCCCTGCGATATTGGTGTCGTCGGCCATTTCGGTCAGCACGGCGCGCAGATCGCGCCCCGCCTCGAGCTTGGCCCGAATGATGGTGACGCCCGCCAGATCGAAGCGCTGGCGCGCGATCAGCGTCGCGCCATACCGGCGCAGCACCGTCTCCGCCTCGACATTCGGCGCGAGCTCGAACAGCACCTCGTCGGGAACGAAGCGGTTTTCATCGAGGGCCGGAATGATGCTGCGCTGGGTCCGCGGTTGCAGCCAGGAGCCGGGCGGCACGCGCATCGAACGGTTGGTTCCGCCGGCGGAGGGCTGCTGCGGGCTCGTCGTCGGCGCGGCACGCTTGTCGCGGCCGTCGCCGGTGCCGCCTGCGGGCTGAGCGGAGGCTTGCCCCGGCGCGAGCGCGAGCGCACAAGCGAGAAGGCCGGCACCGACGAGGCACCGAACCGACGATTTCCGACGAGCGAACGGCGACGGCGACATGGCCTCACCCTCCTGCGACGACGACATCATGCCACGGCGCCCAGCGAGCGCGCCAGCGGGGATCACGGCGCGGGCGCGACGAAGCTGACGATGGCGCTCTCGCCCTTCATCCGCGCCGCGATCGCATCGACCTGGGCGGCGGAGAGCGAGGCATCGCCGACGCGGACCTTGAAGAAGCCGTTGGCGCGGGGACCATCGACTACCGAGGCATCGAAGCGCTTGAAGAAGGAGGCGATCTCGCCGGCCTTGGCTTCCGGCGCGAAGCTCAGCAACACATAGCTTTCCGAAGCGCGCGTCCCCGGCGCCGAGGCCGTCTGATAACCGGGGCCGCCATCGCGCAGCGCCAGGCCGGTAATCGCGACGCCCTGCAGCACGATCAGCGCGATCGCGGCGGCGCTGGCATAGGCGAGGCGACGCGGCGGCTGGCCGGCCAGGAGCCCGCCCAGCCAGCCGAGCAGGCCGCGGCCGTTTTCCTGAGCGCGGGCTAGAAGAGGCACAGGACGGCCTTCGGCCTCGATCCCGGCCATCAGCTTTTCGAGCGCCTTGGGAGATGGGGCGCCGAGGCTCTCGTTGAGCAGGACCGTCTCGGCCATGTCGTCGCGGATGAGGTCGAGCCGGGCGGCGAGCTCGGCATCGCCGGCGAGCGCGGCCTCCACACGGCGCTTGTCGGCGTCCGAGATCCGGCCATTGGCATAGAAGGGCAGCAGCTCCTCGAGCTCGCGGCGCTTCGGATCGCTGGCGATGCTGTCGTTCATCACGCCACTCCCTGCGCGGCCGGGCCGCGCCTCATCGAAACGGAAGCATTTTCAAGCGAAGTGGATACCGGTTCGCGTGAAGAAAATGCGGCAATGGAAAGCCTCAAAATCTCAGGGCCAGCCACGGTCGATGCCGGCGGCCTTGAGCATGTCGCCCAGCTTCTTGCGGGCGTGGAAAAGGCGGGTCTTGACGGTGTTCTCGGGGATACCGACGATCCGCGCGACCTCCTCGACGGAAGTCTCGTGGTAATAGACGAGGTCGATGACCTCGCGATGCTCGGCCGAGAGGCGCTTGAGGCAGGCGCGGATGGCGAGACTCTTGTCCTGCTTCTGCAGCACGGTCTCGGGGCCGTCGGCCTCGTCCTCGATGCTTTCGGCATAATCCTCGTCCAGCTCGGCATCGCGGCGCTTGCGCAGGAGAGACCAGGCCTTGTTCCGGGCAATGGCGAGCAGCCAGGTCGAGACCGAGGCGCGCGCCTCGAACCGATCAGCCTGTCGCCACAGATCCATGAACACGTCACTGATCACATCCTCGGCAAGCGTCTCGTCGCGGACGAGCCGCAGCACGAAACGGTAGACCCGCACCTGATGCCGCGAAAACAGCACCTTCATCGCGAGCCGATCACCAGAGGCGATCCGTTTGACGAGATCCTCGTCCGATTCCGTATGCATTGCCCCTCGAAGGCCAGGCATCCCGGCTCGCATCCTGTTGTCGCGGCGAGCGGGGAAAAGGTTCAATCCGCCGCGCACATTAATCTGCACATCCGGTTTTGCCGATAGCTCGATGAAGAACAGGGAGGTGTTTTTTGCCCGAGGATCAGCTCTTAGCCGGGGCAGCCGCTTTCATCGCGGTCAAGCGGATATGAAAAGGGGCGCTCGCGGCGCCCCAAATCGCATTCAAGGATATGCGGAAATTCCTGGCGTCAGCGGCGCTTGCCGGCCGAGCGCATCTGCATGTACTGCACGGCCTCAAGCAGCACCTTGCGCGGACGCTCGGCATCGCGCTTGGCCTGCTCGGCCTTGCGGGCGGCCTCGCGGGCGAGCTCTTCCTGGCGCTTCTCTTCGGCGATACGCTCGCGCTCGATCGCTTCCAGGCGCTCCTTCTCGGCCCGGATCTTCGCCTTCTCGGCTTCGCGCTCGGCGCGCGCCGCGGCGATGGCTTCCCGCTCCGCGCGTCGCTGCACCATCACCGGGTCGTCGGCCTTCGGCCGGGCCTTGAAACGCTCGAGCAGCGCCTTCTTGGCATTGGCGGAATTGGACTGACGGTCGGTAAAGCTGCGGTCGTTCGGGTTCTTCAAGGGTGATCTTCTCTCGGGTTGTTACGGACATTCATCGGCCCGCGCGGGCGAGATAATCCAGATCGCGTTGGATTGGTATCGAAATCGACGCGCGGCAGCCCCGCTTCCAACGCTTATCGGGCGGCAGATCCTGCATGCTGCACGCCAAAAACGCATGAGAGCGGCAGGAGCGGCACCCGATCTGGCGCGCGGGCCGGCCCATGCATATGGGCAGCGCCCCGTGGCCTGTCAATGCAAACAACTCTTTGCGGCACCTGCGGCAGCCCGAAAAACACCTCCGTGCTTTACAAGCGCGGCATTTTCCACAACAGGCAAGGAACTGCCGCAACAACGTCGTACTCCGTGAAGACGCCCCAGCTCTCCGATTTCCGCCGCATCGTCGTCAAAGTCGGCTCCAGCCTGCTGGTCGACCGCGACCGCGGCCGCCTGCGCCACGCCTGGCTCGCGGCACTGGCCGAAGATCTCGCCGACCTGCATCAGCGCGGCGCCGACGTGCTGGTCGTCTCCTCGGGCGCGATCGCGTTGGGGCGCACCGTGCTCGGCCTGCCCTCCGGCCCGCTGCGCCTGGAAGAAAGCCAGGCCGCCGCCGCCGTCGGCCAGATCGCGCTTGCCCGCAACTGGGCCGAGGCGCTCGGTGCTCACGGCCTCACCGCCGGCCAGGTGCTGCTGACGCTCGCCGATACGGAGCAGCGCCGCCGTTATCTCAACGCGCGCGCGACGCTCGGCCGCCTGCTCGACCTGCGCGCCGTCCCCGTCATCAACGAGAACGACACCGTCGCCACCACCGAGATCCGCTACGGCGACAATGACAGGCTCGCGGCCCGCGTCGCGACCATGGCCGGCGCCGACCTCCTGGTGCTGTTCTCCGATATCGACGGGCTCTATACCGCCCCGCCCGCCAAGGACCCGTCCGCCCGGCACATCCCCGTCGTCGAGAAGATCACGCCCGAGATCGACGCCATGGCCGGCGGCGCGGCTTCCGAACTCTCGCGCGGCGGCATGCGCACCAAGATCGAGGCCGGCAAGATCGCGGCGGCCGGCGGCACCCATATGCTGATCGCCGACGGGCGCGCCAAGAACCCGCTCGCCAGCGTCGCCGATGGCGGGCGCTGCACCTGGTTCCTCACCGCCTCGACGCCCGCCACCGCCCGCAAGACCTGGATCGCGGGCTCGCTGGAGCCGCGCGGCACGCTGCATCTCGACGCCGGCGCGGCCCGCGCCTTGCGCGGCGGCGCGAGCCTGCTGCCAGTCGGCGTCACCCGGATCGAAGGCGAGTTCGCGCGTGGCGACGCCGTGCTGATCCGCGATCCCGAGGGGCAACTCCTCGGCCGCGGCCTCGTCGCCTACGACGCCTCCGAGGCCGCCCTGGTCCTCGGCAAGGCCTCGCGCGATATCGAAACGGTGCTGGGCTATCCCGGCCGCGCCGAGATGATCCACCGGGACGACATGGCGCTCGGGCTGGGCTAAGCTTCCTCACGAGCCGGCTTTGCCGGCGACCACCAGGCTGAACGAGATGACCGGCGACAGCGCATTGCGCATCATCGCGACGAACGAAGCCGCCGATATCGGCGGTGTCATGCAGGATGTCGGCCGCCGTGCCCGCGCCGCCGCGCGGAAGGTCGCGCTGAGCCCCGCCACGCAGCGCAACGCCGCCCTCCTCGCCATGGCTGAAGCACTACGCGCCCGCAGCGCCAGGATCCTCGCCGCCAACGCGCACGACCTCGCCGACGGCCAAGCCGCGGGTCTGAGCGGCTCCTTCATCGATCGCCTCGCCCTCGATGAGACGCGCCTCGCCGCCATCGCGGACGCCGTCGCGGAGGTCGCCGACTTGCCTGATCCGCTCGGCCGCGTGCTGGCGGAGTGGACCCGGCCGAACGGCCTGCGCTTCGAGCGCGTCGCGACCCCGCTCGGTGTCATCGCCGTGATCTTCGAGAGCCGCCCGAACGTGACCGCCGATGCCGGCGCGCTCTGCCTGAAGAGCGGCAATGCCGCGATCCTGCGCGCGGGCTCGGATTCCTTCCGCTCCTCGACCGAAATCGCCGCCGCGATGCGCGAGGGGCTGGAAGCCGCCGGCCTGCCCGCCGACGCGATCCAGCTCGTGCCGACACGCGACCGCGCCGCCGTCGGCGCAATCCTCTCGGGGCTGAACGGCAATATCGATGTGGTGGTACCGCGCGGGGGGAAAAGCCTCGTCGCCCGCGTCCAGAGCGAAGCGCGCGTGCCGGTCTTCGCCCATCTCGACGGCAACTGTCATATCTATGTCCACGCGAAGGCAGATCTCGCCATGGCCCGCGACATCCTGCTCAATGCCAAATTGCGCCGCACCGGCATCTGCGGCGCGGCCGAGACCCTGCTGGTCGACGAAGCCTGTGCCACAACCCATCTCGCCGCGCTCGTCACCGCCTTGCTCGATGCAGGCTGCGCCGTGCGTGGCGATGAAGCCGCTCGCGCCGTCGATGCCCGCGTCACCGCCGCGACCGAAGAGGACTGGGCGACCGAATATCTCGACCGGATCATCGCTGTGAGGACCGTGCCCGGCCTCGATGGCGCGATCGACCATATCGAGCGCTATGGCTCGCATCACACCGATGCGATCGTCACCGCCGACGAGGCCGCCGCCGCCCGCTTCCTCGCCGAGGTCGATTCGGCGATCGTCGTCCACAACGCCTCGACCCAGTTCGCCGATGGCGGCGAGTTCGGCTTCGGTGCCGAGATCGGCATCGCCACCGGCCGCATGCATGCGCGCGGCCCCGTGGGCGTCGAGCAGCTCTGCTCCTTCAAATACCGCGTCCACGGCGCGGGCCAGACCCGGCCCTGAGGCGAAACCCGGCGCATGACGAGCGAGCTTCCGCGCCTGCCGTCCCGGCTGCCGCCCTTCGTGCCCGGCCTGCGCGTCGGCCTGTTCGGCGGCAGCTTCAACCCGGCCCATGACGGGCACCGGCTGGCGAGCCTCACCGCCTTGCGCCGCCTCCAGCTGGATCGCGTCTGGTGGCTGGTCACGCCCGGCAATCCCCTCAAGGACAATGCCAGGCTCCCTTCCCTCGCCGAGCGCATCCGCCAGGCCGAAAGCGTCGCCGGCCATGCCCGGATCGACGTCACCGGCGTCGAGGCGATGCTGCGCACCCGCTACACCGCCGACACATTGCGCGCCCTGAAGCGGCGCTGTCCGGGCGTGAATTTCGTCTGGATCATGGGCTCCGACAATCTCGCCGGCTTCCACCGCTGGAACGAATGGCGCGCCATCGCCCGGATGATGCCGATCGCGATCATCGACCGGCCGGGCTCGACCCACAGCGCCATGGCCTCGCCCGCCGCCAACTGGCTGTCGCGCTGGCGCCTGCCCGAAAGCCGGGCCACGAGCCTGCCGCGCATGAAGCCTCCGGCCTGGGTTTTCCTGCACGGCAAGCGCTCGACATTATCCTCCACGATGCTGCGCAAACAGGCCGGCCGCGATTGAACTCCGGGGCTACCCGGCTTATTTTGGTCGCATCGCGCAACCGCGCATCAGGATCGAGAGGATACGTCACTGACCCGTCAAAACCTTGGTGAAGCCGAGCCGAAGCCGCTTCCCCAGGCCGCTATCGCGGACAATCCCTCTGCCGATAGCATCGCCCTTGCCAAGCGTGTCCTCGAAGACATGAAGGCCGAGGACATCACGGTGATCGACCTCGTCGGCAAGACATCGCTGGCCGACGCGATGATCATCGCGTCCGGCAACGTCAACCGCCACGTCGCCGCCATCAGCGAGGCCCTGATCGAAGCTCTCAAGAATGCCGGGAAGCCGTCGCCTCAGGTCGAGGGCATGCCGGCTTGCGACTGGGTGCTGCTCGATACCGGCGACATCATCATCCATGTCTTCCGGCCCGAAGTGCGCCAGTTCTACAATCTCGAGAAGATGTGGGGCACCGACCGGCCGAACGAACGCCTCGATAGCTGATATCGTTATCCGATGCGGCTCGCGGTCATTGCCGTCGGCCGGCTCAAGGACGGGCCGGAACGCGAGCTCTGCGAGCGCTATCGCGAGCGGGGCGTCGCGCTTGGCCGCGGCATCGGCCTCAGCGGTCCCGACATCGTCGAGATCGCCGAGAGCCGGGGCCGCCGCCCCGACGAGCGCAAGCGTGAGGAGGCGCAGGCCATCCTCGCCAAGACGCAGCCGGGCCTGATCATCGCCCTCGACGAGCGCGGCCGCCAGCTCGGCAGCGAGGCTTTCGCTGCCCGCCTCGCCATCGCCCGCGATTCCGGCACCGGCCATGCCAGCCTGATCATCGGCGGCGCCGACGGCTTGAGCGAGGAGATCCGCGACAGGGCCGACATCACCCTCGCCTTCGGCGCCCTCACCATTCCGCACCAGATCGTGCGTGCACTCGTGCTCGAACAGCTCTATCGCGCGATGACGATCATCTCCGGCCACCCCTATCATCGCGTATGACCTTGCTGATTCGCCCCGGACTGCGCGGCCTGTGCCTTGCCGCTCTGTTGGTGACATCAGTTGGCGCACCCGCCCAGACGCCCCAGCCCGATCCGGAAGCCCTCCAGCGCGAGGCGATGCAGAAGCTCGTCGAGAAGCAGGCGCGCGAAAGCGAACTCAAGGCGATCGAGCAGCGCCTCGCCGGCAATACCGAGGCCCGCGCCGCGCTTGAGAAGGAGATGGCCGCGATCCGGGCCGACCGAGCCGCCCTCAACAAGGCGCTCCTCGACACCACCGCGAAAACCCAGGCCGCCGAAGAGCGCCTGGGCGGGCTGGAGGCGCGGCTCGCCCTGCTCCAATCCAGCGAAACCGCGATTCGCCGCTCGCTCGACGGCCGGCGCAACCTGATCGCCGAGGTGCTGGCGGCGCTGCAGCGCATCGGCCGCCGCCCCCCTCCGGCCGTGCTGGTTCGTCCCGAGGATATCCTGGAAGCCGTGCGCGCCTCGATGCTGCTTGGCGCCGTGGTGCCCGATCTCAGGCAGGAGGTCGAGATTCTCGGCACCGACCTCGCCGAGCTCGTCCGCCTGCGCGACGGAATCGCCGCCGAAAAAGGCAAGATCGGCGCCGAAATGGAGCAGATCGCGGCCGAGCGCCAGCGCCTGGCCTCCCTGATCGAGGCGCGGCGCGAGCGCGAGGCCAGCGCTGCCAAGGATGTCGAGCAGCAGGCGGCGCTCGGCAAGGAACTTGCCGGCCAGGCCCGCTCGATGCGGGATTTCGTCGAGAAGATCGAGAAGGAGATCTCCGTCGCCAACAAGGCGGCCGACGCCGCCCGCCAGGCGATCGAGCAGGAGACGCGGGAGCAGCGCGAGCGCATGACCGCCTTGGCCTTCAAGGACCCGGCGCGGCTTGCCCCCAAGATCGCCTTCGCCGAGGCCAAGGGGCTGCTCTCCCTGCCCGTCTCGGGATCACGATTGCGTGGCTTCGGCGATTCCGACGGCGCGGGCGGCACGATTCGCGGGATATCGCTGGAAACCCGACCGAACGCCCTAGTTTCGGCGCCTTCCGATGCTTGGGTCGTCTATGCGGGGCCGTTCCGTTCGTTCGGGCAACTCTTGATCCTGAACGCTGGCGGGGGCTACTACATCCTGCTGGCCGGCATGCAGCGGATCGATGTCGCGCTCAATCAGTTCGTGCTGGCGGGGGAGCCGGTTGCGGCGATGGGCGAAACGTCGGAAGCTGCCGCGACGACCGTAGGGGTGGGAACCGGGCAACCGGTTCTGTATATCGAATTCAGGAAAGACGGCGTCTCGATCGATCCGACGCCGTGGTGGACGAAATCGCAAGGCGAAAAGGTTCGCGGATGATGCGCAAGGTTTCCCTCGTTCTCGCCGGCGCCATCATGGGCGCGGGCCTGACCGGACTGGCCACTCAGACCAGGCTGCTCTCCTCGACCAGTGCAGTGGCCGCCTCGGCGGAGGTCTATCGCAGCCTGAACCTGTTCGGTGACATCTTCGAGAAGATCCGCACCGATTATGTCGACAAGCCGGACGAGCAGAAGCTGATCGAGGCCGCCATCAACGGCATGGTCTCCTCGCTCGACCCGCATTCCTCCTATCTCGACGCCAAGTCCTTCCGCGACATGGACACCGACATGCGCGGCCAGTTCGGCGGTCTCGGCATCGAGGTGACGATGGAGGACGGTGTCCTCAAGGTCGCGAAGCCCATCAAGGATACGCCCGCCTCCAAGGCCGGCATCCTCGCCAACGACATCATCCGCCAGATCGACGGCCAGGAGGTGAAGGGCCTGTCCCTGACCCAGGCTGTCGAGAAGATGCGCGGGCTGATCAACACCCAGGTCACGCTCAAGATCGACCGGCCCGGCAAGACCGAGCCGCTGGAGTTCACCCTGACCCGCTCGACCATTGTCGTGCCGGCCGTCGAGGAGCGCGTCGAGGGCGATATCGGCTATATCCGCATCGGCACCTTCTCCGAGCAGACCTATGACGGCCTGCGCAAGGCGATCGAGAAGACCACGAGCGAGATCGGCGCCGACAAGCTCAAGGGCTTCATCATCGACCTCCGCAACAATCGCGGCGGGCGCCTCGATCAGTCCGTGCTGGTCTCCGACGCCTTCCTGGAGCGCGGCAAGATTGTCTCGACCCGTGGCCGCAATGCCGAGGAGACCCAGGTCTTCAACGCCAAGTCGGGCGACCTGACCAAGGGCAAGCCGGTCGTGGTGCTGATCAACGGCTCCTCGGCCTCGGCCGCGGAGATCGTCGCCGGCGCCCTGCAGGACCACAAGCGCGCGACCGTGATGGGCACGCGCTCCTTCGGCAAGGGCTCGGTCCAGACCGTGATCCCGCTCGGCTCGAACGGCGGCCTGCGCCTGACCACGGCGCGCTACTACACGCCGTCGGGTAACTCGATCCAGGCCAAGGGCATCACGCCGGATATCGAGGTCCAGCAGGACATCCCGCAGGAAATCAAGGACAAGCTCGTCGAGAACAAGGGCGAGGCCGCGCTGAAGGGCCATCTCAAGGCCGGCGAAGGCGAGGAGCAGTCCGGCTCGAGCTCCTATGTCCCCTCCGATCCGGCCAAGGACACCCAGCTCATCGCCGCCCTGAACCAGCTCCGCGGCGTCAAGACGGGTGCCGCGGCGCCCGCGGACAAGCCGGCCGCCCCGGCGGCCTCCGCCGCGAGCGAAGCGCCCAAGCAGCCGAACTGAGCCTGCGGGCTCGACGCCGGGCTCCTTAGGCGCCAAGACTAGCGCGCGGGCTGCTGATTCGGGCTCGCGTCGCAACCTCGAGGACGGCCTCTCTCGGCCGGTACGCCGCTGACGGAGCTCAATCGACCGCTCGGCCAGGATCGCCCGGCGGCCTCTGGCAGGCCCTGGGGACGCTGGCTTGCGACGGCGGCTGCCGGCTGCGTCAGCGCAGCCGTTCTGGGCCTGGTGCTGACCGTTGCCTTGCGCCGCGATCCCGATGGCGGCGAGCCGATGGCTGTGGCCTCGATCGAGAAACGCGCCGGTCCCACCTCCGCCGTGCCCGCCATCGCCGATCCGGCCGCTGCCACCCCGCGCGGCCCCGCCAGCGCCGCCCAGCTCGAGAACAGCGCAGGCGTGACCGTGACGCGTGCCGGCGAGGATGCGCCGGAGGCTATCATCATCACCATTCCCGACGAGTCCCGCGCCATCAAGCTGGCGACGGCGCCCGACAACCGCCTCGTCGAGCGCTCGCGCTACGGGCTGCTGCCGAAGACCGCTCCGGACGGCGCGACGCCCGCCAGGATCTATGCCCGCCCGCTCGGCACCGAGCCCTCGCCAAAGCCGGCAGGCCGCATCGCGCTGCTCGTCGGCGGTCTCGGCATCAGCCAGAGCGGCACGGCCGATGCAATCGCGAAATTGCCGGCGCCGGTCTCGCTCGCCTTCGCGCCCTATGGCACCGAGCTCGAACGCACAGTCCAGCGCGCCCGCGGCGAAGGCCACGAGGTCTTTCTGCAACTGCCGATGGAGCCCTTCGACTATCCCGACAACGACCCCGGCCCGCATACATTGCTGACCGGCCCGAAAGCGCCGGACAATATCGACAAGCTGCATTGGGCGCTCGGCCGCTTCACCGGCTATGTCGGCATTGTCAATTTCCTCGGCGGGCGCTTCACGGCGGACGAGAGCGCTCTCTCCCCGGTCCTGCGCGAGCTCGCCGGCCGCGGCCTGATGGTGATCGACGACGGCTCCTCGGCACGCAGCCTGCTCGCCGGGGCAGCAGAGCGCGCGCGCATTCCGGCCCTGAAGATCGACCGCGTCATCGACGGCGTCACCCGCGCCGACGCCATCGACAAGGAGCTGGCGGCGCTCGAAAACCTGGCCCGCGAGCAGGGCGTCGTGACCGCGGCCGCGAGCGCGCTGCCGGTCTCGATCGAACGGATCAACCGCTGGGCACAGTCGCTGGAAGCCAAGAAGATCGTGATCGTGCCGGTGAGCGCCGCCCGCAGCTTCCGCTCGCCCCAGAACACCGGATCGATCAAGCCCACGGGATCGCTGCAATGACCGACAAGGCTCCGGAAGGCTATCGCCCCTGCGTGGGCTTGGCCCTGTTCAATGCCGAGGGCCTCGTCTTCGTCGGCCGCCGCGCCGACAAGACCAAGCGCGAGCACGTCTCGCCCGGCCATGCCTGGCAGATGCCGCAGGGCGGCATCGACGAGGGCGAGACCCCATTGGAAGCAGCCCGCCGCGAGCTTGCCGAGGAAACCAACGTGATGTCAGTCGAACTCCTCGCGGAGGCCCCGGGCTGGCTCACCTACGACCTGCCGGTCGATATCCGCAAGGAAGCCTGGAAGGGCCGCTGGCGCGGCCAGGCGCAGAAATGGTTCGCGTTACGCCTGACGGGCTCGGAGGACGAGATCAACATTCACACCCCGGCCGGCGGCCACAAGGCCGAGTTCGACGCCTGGCGCTGGGCAAGGCTCGAGGAGACGCCGGACCTGATCATCCCCTTCAAACGGGATGTCTACCGGCAGGTTGTCGGGTATTTCGCGCCCTTCGCGAGCGCAGCCGTCAAGAAAGGCTGAGCACCTCAGCCCATCGTATAAACGACCCGGCCGACCCAGTAGAACTGATAGAGGAGATGCACGCCGGCGAGCGCGATATGGACGCCGCGCCGCGCCGAAAGACAGGCGATCAGGCAGAGCGTTAGCCCGATCGGAACCTGGACGAGATAGTCGCCGCTGAGCTGGGTCCAGTGCTCCCTGCCCTTGATCAGGGTATCAACGATATCGAGCAGGAAGGCCCCCGCCAGCAGGCCGAAGAACCAGCGTCTCCGCCGGATGAAGAAATCCTCGTAGCCGGCATATTCCGCGATATTGTCCGGGAAGAGCAGCGCCGAGATCAGGTAGAGCACGACGGCATAGCCGATCAGGAAGAGATAGGCGCCGAAGCTCCAGGCCGGGATGCGCGACAGCCCGAACTCCCACCACCAGAACAGCACGAGTTCGAGCAGGATCGAGCCGACCCAGAGCATATGCAGCAGCGAGACGCGATGGCGGCCGGGATGCTGGATGAAACCGGCGATGCCGGTCAGCATCCGGGTGATGCCGAGGCCGATGACCATGCCCAGCACGATGCGGACATGGGTGAAGAGTTCGTGAGGCGAGACGGTCTCCATGCTCCGTGCTTAGAGCATGGGGCGCGCCGGTGGCCATCGATTTTGGGAAGTCCCCCATGGCGACAGACGCGGCGAAAGCGAAATGGCGTCCGGAAGGGACGCTGTCTATTCCGGTCCATGCGCAGCGCGGCGCTCCCAATGGGTGGCGCGACGACGCCTGTGCCAAGAGGACTGAATTCCGGCGGCGCTACACGCGAGCTAAGAGCGCAATCTCGATCAAGGCCACACGCAACCGAGGAGGCAACTCGGCGAACTGCGGCAGGATCGCATAAATTCCGGG
Source organism: Allobosea sp. (assembly GCA_039808685.1). GTDB lineage: Bacteria > Pseudomonadota > Alphaproteobacteria > Rhizobiales > Beijerinckiaceae > Allobosea. The sequence continues at coordinate 19,823 of JBDHTM010000050.1, forward strand.
GGCGGCCTCGACTGGGTTTGCCTTTTCCAGGAATTCTGTGAGCGCGGACTCGATCTCTGCTCTGGAGACCAATCCATCAGCCAAACACTGACCTAGAGTCATGTCGGCTGCATCAAACGACTGAACTCGGACAAGCGCTGTCATTTTCGAATGCCCCCAAGGCATCGCCTAGAATTTGGCCTATCTTAGCGAGCGTTCCCCAGCGCAATCACCCCCCAAATGGGGGATAAGGTTGCCTCCGAACGCAAGGAGAGCCGCCTCCCTTTCGGAGACCAGCCCCGGTCCGGATGGAAAACGCTGGTACTGGCGGCCAGGTTACCCGCCATGCGCAGGGGCGCCGTTCGGCGCGTCTCGGAGCGCGGCGAGAGGGGCTACGAAGGCGCTCTCAATTTCGTTGCGGACCGGTGCTCCACACGGGGCTCCTACCTCGACAACGCAAACCTCACCGGTCGTGCCCCGGGACACTTGAACTTCGTTCCTTACGAACGACGGGCACAGGCCGTGGTCACACGAGCCAGTCCCCGACGCCCGCCCCCTTGAGATACCCCAGCAGAGTCTGCTCCGCCTCGCCGACAAGCGAATTCCCCGGTTCGTCCGCCGCGTGTCCCAGCATCTGCCCATAGATCGCGCCACGCGCCTTTGTCGCAGCGGATGCCTCGCTCATCCCGACGCTGCGATACAGCGCCTCGAAATAATCGACCTGCCCGACAAAATGGGTGGCTTGAGCAGCCGTGGCATTGCGCCCAAATATGTCGCGATAGGCCTTGGCAACGAAATCGGCATCGCTTCCGGCGCGCGCTCCTGAAATCGCGGACGAGGTTTCGGCCAGCGCCAACCCCATCGCCTCGTATCCGCCGATGCGCGGATTTAAGGTGGCCTGATATCCGGCCGAGAAAATCTGATCGTGAACGAAGCCGGACAGCATATGCAACTGCTCAGCGCCCGGCACGCCGCCCAGCATCGAATGATAGACGACCAGCGCAGGAATACTGGCGTCTTTCGCCTCGCCGCCGAGCAACTCGGCAACAAAGGCCTTTATATCCTTCTTGCTTGTCGCGGCTTGCTCGAGGAACGCATGCCGCGGCTCGACGCCGACAGCGATGGAATAGGCCTTGTCGAAGCGATCATAAACGTCGCGCGTGACGAAGCTTTTGCTTGTCGTATCGAATACGCCGTCGGCAGCAACGATGTATTCCACGCCGTAAAAAGTCTGGAAGACTCCGTTTGTACGAATATAGCTCGAGTTCGCGTCTCCCGCGATATTAGCCGCCCCCCCCGATCGGGCAGCGCTGTAGACGACATCGACGCCGTCGCCGCCCGCGACGAAGACCTCTCCGACGCCGACATGAATGCGATCATTTCCCATTGAGGTCGAGACGATGTCACGCCCCCCATTGGCATAGACGATGTCGTCCCAAGCCGTTCCGCGTATCGTTTCGCCCGCGGTCGTTCCGGTAAAGGTAAAGCGCTCGTTCTTGCGATCCAATGTCCAATCGGCGGTGCCACCAGGGGGACCGTAAAGGTATTGGGCAGCCGCAATATCGATCGGACCGAGCACGTCGGGGTTATACTGGTAGCTCATAACCGTCGATCCGACAGGATCGGGAGAAAGCACCTCCTCGTGACCGGTCTCGACATCGTGAGGATGCTTAAAGCCCAGCGCATGCCCGATCTCGTGGAGCGCGAGATTGAGCAATCCCTTCTGATACCAGGGATCCGAACGGAAATCGCTCCCGAACCAGATATCCCCCCCGGTCTTGTAATCGGTCGTGCCGTGCAGAATCCCGCTGGAATCAACATAGTCGCTCGACGAGGGGTAATACCCCAGGCCGGCCACGTTTCGGCTGTCATATCCGGCCGCATCCATATCCACGACGCCAAAATTCAAATCGCCTATCCGGTTCGGCGATTCAACGAATGTGACGCCTGCCACGCTCGACCATTGCGCCAAGGCGCCCCGGACCGCGGATTTCTCAAGCTCATTCAGTGGCGCGAAAGTGCTGACAAAGGCCGGGCCCTCAGCCTGGGTATAATAGGGCAAGCTCGGCCAAAAAGAATAAGTCAGAACAACGGCTTGCCCGACAATCCGGCTCCCGTTCCAATTGAAACCCGAGATGAGAGCACGGTAGTCCGATACGGGAACTGGCATGCGTACATACCTCGAATGTCAAATCGTACGAGAGTGATAACCGAAGGAAAGCAGCATTGCGACTTTCCTGCCTTTAGGTCCTGCCGCACTGTTACATCGGATTCGAAGCGAAGCTGGAAACCGAGATGACCCCAGCCCTCCAGAGGCACGTCTCGCGGGCCTCGGCAGCGCGAAGGCACTCCGGCGATCCGTGTAGTCGCAACACCGCAAGTGGGTCGCGAAATTCCTGCAGACGGCGTGCATCCATGACGATTCGCCTCCGATAAGTCGGAGTGAAGCGCCTGCGGAGGCGGCGGCCAACGAAGCGGGATCAGCCCGTAGGCGAAAAGACCGAGCCAAATGCCCGTCCTGGGGCCGGAGAGGACGCACGCTGACGAGGCCAGCCATGAGCGACGAGGACGTCGCGAAGCTGGAACCGGGCCATTTGTCCAACGTTGCCTCATCGGGACTGCTAGATGAGGTATCAGATGCGCTGGATCATACTTTGGTGCTTGGGCGTTCCAATTTCGACGATTATTCGGCTGCGGTCACTGTAGCGGCTAGGAGAAGTCGCCTTGCTGCGGCCCCTGGAGGGGTGAGATGGGAACGCTGGATCGCGCTATCGAAATCGCCGCGGAGGCACATGCTGGCCATCTCGACAAGACCGGCGCGCCCTATATTGCCCATCCGATGCGGATCATGGCCTGCTTCCTGCGCGAGAAGCACGAGACCTACGCGATCATCGCCGCGCTTCACGATGTCGTCGAGGATTCTGACTGGACCCTGGATGGCTTGCTGGAGGATGGCTTTCCCACCGAGGTCGTCGAAGCGGTTGGTGTCCTGACCCGCGACAAGCGCGAATCCTACCTCACCTATGTCGAGCGGGCGGCGAAGCATCCGCTGGCGCGCTGGGTGAAGCGAGCCGATCTGATGGACAATCTCCACAAGGATCGCCTGGAGAAGTTGCCTGAGCCTGACCGCTCCCGCCTGCGGAAGAAATACTCTGAGGCGCTCGACCTCATCAGTTCGACGCCGATCCCGTTCTGATGCCCTATCCCTCCCTTCAGCTTGCCGGTCGGTATCTATGGGTGGCTAACATGGGCTTGGCGATGGCCTCCCCGGATGAACGGAAGCGAACATTCCCGTTCAGGCTGCGTTCCTTTGTCGACCGCTCTGCTAGCGAGAGCAAGAGGAGGTTCCCATGCGTCGACTTTCAATCGCGGCTGCGATCGGCCTCAGTTTCGTTGCTTCGCTGTCGTCAGCCCACGCCAGCGAAGCGCTGCCCGGTCTCATCAGCCAACGCCTAGATAAGCAGGCCATCGAATTCACGATGAGCGAAGCCAAGCGCGAGCGGCTGATGATCATCGAGGAGAACATGGCCCGTCAGCGCTATTACAATCGCCGCTATGGCTATGACCGCGGGTATGGCTACGGTCACCGGTATGGCGGGCCGCCCCCGTGGGCTCCGGCTCATGGCTACCGCCGTCATTATGAGGATCGCTGGTAAGCGCGGCGCAAGCGCCTGTGCGATCCTACCGGCTGCGCAGCACCATCCAGACGAGCACGCCCCGACGACCCACGCCGCAGCGCCAAGCACAGCTGCGGTATAGTGGGGGAGCGCGCCGCCAAGCGACTGCCCTAAAAGCAAAATGGCCGCCCGCGTCGGTAGACCGGATCAATTGGTATCCGATGAGGTGACGTTTATGGCGAGCAGAGCATCGACAGGCGATCGGCGGGCAGCTTGATGGCGCGCCCGTCCTCGATTGCGATGACCCCTTCCAGCGGACCCTTAGCACAATCGATGCCGTCCAGCAGCAGCATGAAGCCGAAGCGCTTGCCTTTCAGGTCGGGTCTCTGGAACGCCGTCACCTTGTCGGGTCGGACCCGGCGGGTGCCGACGATCCCGAGGATGTCGGCCTTCTGGCGGACTGCGAAATGCGCGACCAGATCCGGCGCGGCGAGATCAATGGCGTAGCCGCGGATCACCCAAGTACCGTTGGGTAGGCGCTCCACCTCATCGGCGTCCGCCCGGACGGCACCTCCCTCCGAAAGCGCAGGCGTCATCAAGATGCGGCGCGCCTGCTCCAATTGGGCCTCAGCTTGGCGCGTCTCGCGTCCGGTGACGAAGGCGATCGCCAGGAAGGCCGCAATGAAGGCGAGAGCCACGGTTCGCAGTCGCGCCAGGGGCGCCGCATCAATCGCGCGCTTCAGCCGGCGATACAGGACGACGTCGAGCGGGCCCAGCAGCAGGGCGACTGCGATCGAGCCTGCGAGCCAAGAGAGCCATACGAGCGGCGCCGGAGCGGCAGCGCTGAGCAGCGTGCCGAGGACCGTGATCACCGGCACATGGCAGAGGTAGAGCGCATAACTCGCATCGCCGAGCCTCGTGGCCACACGGCCGGGCTTGCCCTGGCTTGCAGGTGCCGGCGCACAGATCAGCCCAGCAACGAGAAGGCCGGCAGAAATCCCGATGAACAGCCGGAAATGCGTCTCCTGCGAGAGCACGCTCGCGACGGCGAACGGCAAGGCGAGACAGGCGAGCATCGGATGCAGCCACCCGCGCTTCTGCGCCTCGGAAGCCAGATAGCCGAGCAGGAACGGCAATGTCACGATGCTGAGCGGAATTGCGCTCAGGATCGGCATGCCCTCGACGTGCTCCCCGCCACCTAGGCTATAGGCAAAGCAGAGCAGGCCGAGCCAAGCGAGGACGATCCGTGTCCGGTACGCAGCGAGCGCGACGAAGCCGAGCAGGCCGAGCGCGACGTAATAGGACATCTCATAAAGCAGGGTCCATTCGACGCCGAGGAAATAGCCGCGCGGCCCTGAGGGCACGAGCGAGAGGGATATCAGGTTGATCCCGCGGGGTGTGCCGACCAGCATCAGTGCCAACGCGAAGATGCCGACCATGATCAGCATCAGCGGGTAGATCCGCGCGATGCGGCTCATGACGAAGCGCGCCGGGTCATCCCGTCGCAGAACCTCGGCGATCAGATATCCCGAGATCGCAAAGAAGACCGCGACACCGAAAGCGCCGAAGAAGCCGCCAAAAATCGACAGAAAGCGGTCATCGCCCCTGTAAGCTCGCAGGTATTCGGAGCAATGGTAGAGGACCACGAAGACCGCAGCGAGTCCCCTCAAATAGTGCAAGTGGAGGTTGCGCTCGGTGACCTTGCTGACGGCTGTCCCGGCGACAACACCCCGCACCTTGGCTGCTTCGGGAGCATCGCCATAGCGGTCCGCCAGATTAGTCAAAATGCCCCTCCCCCAGATGCGACCACCTTCTGAGCGTGGGTCATCCGCATCGATCCCGGTTTATCGGCAAACCGGCATCGCCGAAAAGTCTTGTTTTTGCTTTCGAACAAGTAAAGCCGGCGTACGATGACGCTGCTGTGGCACTGGAGGCCAAAGGGCTGAAACGATCATGAGGGTCGGCCGCGGTATCTCCGCTGCCACCGTCGAGCACATGGGCATCTACCTCACCCGCCAGTGGTTCCCCCAGGTCGAAGCCGAGACGAATTGCATCGCCTTCCCGTATGAGTGGGCCGGCACACTTCGCAATGTGAAGTACCGCGACAACGACAAGAACTTTCGCCAGAAGAAGAACCCCGAGCCCGTGCTCTACAACGCCGACGCGATCAAGCCGGGCGAGGATCTGATTTTTGTCGAGGGCGAGATGGACGTGCTCGCCTTCATCGAGGCGGGACTGTCCAATGTGGTCAGCCTGCCCAACGGCGCCCCCGACCGCCCCGAGCAATCGGATCGCCGCTATGAGCCGCTGGCGACGCACGCTGAGGCTCTGGAGGCCGCAGGCCGCATCCTGATTGCCACCGACATGGATGGTCCGGGTGAACTGCTGGCGCAGGAACTGGCGCGCCGCCTCGGCAAGGATCGATGCTGGCGCGTTACCTTCCCGGCGGATGACGCAGCCACGACCAAAGACGCCAACGAGTGCCTGATGCAGTTCGGGAAAGACGTGCTTCGAGCTCGCGTCGAGAATGCCCAGCCCTGGCCGATTGATGGGCTCTACGGTGTGGACGAATTTTCCGACGCCGTTCTGGCGACCTATCGCGGCGAAGGCCCGAAGCCCCTTACGGTCGGAATGGGCCGCGACATGGATCAGGCCTTCATGGTGCTGCCCGGCCAGTTCGTCGTCGTTACCGGGATTCCGAACGATGGCAAAAGCCGCTGGCTCGATCAGGCGGCGGTGTCCATGGCCGAGCTTCATGGTTGGCGCTGGGCCGTGTTCTCCCCGGAGACCGGCAGCGAAAATCACATCATCGACTTGTGCGAGATCAAGACCGGGCTGCCCTTCCACGACGGTCCGACGATACGCATGGACGAAGAGCAGCTTCACACCGCCATGCAGTGGGTTCGGGAGCGCTTCGTCTTCATCGACTCCGGCGAGCACACGCCTTCGATTGATTGGGTGCTGGAGAAGGCGGCGAGCCGCGGTGCTGCGCCACGGCATCAACGCCCTGATCGTCGACCCCTACAACGAACTGGAAGCCGGCCGTCCCGAGCGGATGACGGAAACCGAGTTTGTCTCGCAGCTCATCAGCAAGTGCAAGCGCTTCGCCAAGGTCCATGGCGTGACCGTGTTCATGGTCGCGCACCCGACCAAGATTTCCAATCCTGCCGGCGGCAAGGAGCCCATTCCCGGGCTCTACGACATCGCCGGCTCGGCGCATTGGCGCAATGAGGCTGACGCCGGCCTGGTCGTTTATCGCGACTACGAGGAGCGATGCACGATGGTCATTTCCCGCAAGATCCGACGCCAGCCGATTTGCGGACATCCCGGCGCGGTCAAGTTCTGGTTCATGACCGCGACCCGCCGTTTCGACGCAGCCACCAACAGCTATCAGGCGCTTGGCGAAAAGACCGAGCCCAATGCCCGCCGCGCAGCCTGAGAGGACGCAGGATGATGATTCACGCTCCGTCGTCCAAACCGGAGATGGACAAAGTTAGCCAGGGTCCACCGGTTGATGATCGAGGGTGTGACGGTTGGCCGCGAAGGCATGCGGGATCGTATCTGTACCCTCCAAACGGGTTGTGACAGCCTGACTACCCTAGCGTAAGATTGGAACAACTGTAGATTGCGGGGTGACAGAACCAGGCGGGACGCGCGCGGGCTCTATTCACGGGAGAGCCTGCGTGATGTGCAGAGCTTTCCATTCCGGTCAGGCTTTTGACGCATGCACGCGATCGAATTGACATAAACGCGAACAATTCGCTTCGACGGGGAGGGAGACGATGTTCCAGAAAATCTTGGCCCATGTCAGCGCGAACGAGCGGACGCCCAACACGTCGGCGCAACAGATTCTCACCGGTGATTTCAATGGCGACGGCATCACCGATTTGGCGGTTCCCTTCATCGTCGGCTCGGGCGGGAATGGCGATCCGATCCGCTTCTACCTTGGCGACGGACGCGGCTCATACACAGAAGCAACGCAGAGCCTGTTCGCGGGAGCCAAGCCCTATCCCATCTATGCCGCCCGCATATTCGGAGCGGACTTCAACCGGGACGGCCGGACCGATGTTCTCGTGCCGGATTTCGGCGTCGATCGCCCGCCCTTTCCGGGCGGAGAAAGCGAAGTCATTCTATCGAACGCCCGAGGCACGCTGACGCTTGCAACGGACAATTTGCCGCACAAGCTCAATCAGACGCATGGCGCAGCTGTCGGGGATATCAACAACGACGGCAATCCCGATGCGATCCTGATCAACCTCAACGCCCAGCGCGGGGATTCCATTGAGATCCTGATAGGGGATGGCTCAGGCGGGTTTGTCGAAAACGACAAGCTGGCGCCGCTATCCTTTCAAAACACAGGCTGGAACATAGGCAATACCTGGGGAGCGCTAAGCGACGTCAACCATGACGGGTCGGTGGACCTGATCCTTGGCCCCGGCCCCGATGGCAAGATGCCGGCGCAGGTCTATCTCAACAACGGCCACGGCGATTTTTCCGGCGCCAAGCCGATCGCACTTCCGTCGACGGCCATCGCCATGCCCCACGCCCTGCAAATCGAGCCGGTCGACCTCAACCGGGACGGCCACACCGACCTTGTTCTGTCGCTCACCAGCGCCGTTCCGGGCACAACCGGTTATTACAGCGTTCCCTATCTCCAGTTTCTCGTGAATGACGGCAGCGGACATTTCCGTGACGAGACGGCGGAGAGGCTTCCGCAATCGACGGCACCGGGCGTGGGTTGGATCAAATTCGTCCAGCACGCGGACGTCAATCATGACGGCTTCGTCGACCTCGTGACATCCTGGGCCCTGAACGCTTCTCCCTGGATGGAAACGCGCATTTTTCTGAATGACGGCTTCGGCAACTTCCAACGGCTGAACGACACGATCCCCGGCATGGTGACGGCCGTCACCGACTCGCAGTCGAACGTTCTCAATTTCGTGTCGGTGCGCTATGCACTCGAAGATCAGGGACAGGGGCTGTTCGTCATCGAAAACGACGCGGTCGGCACAGCGACACCTGTCATCCGCGCTCCCGCCTTCTCGACTCTGCCCTCCGCTGTCGTCCATCGCTTTTTCAATCAGGGTGCATCCCCGAATGCCGAGAAAAGCGCGGCGCTTTCCGATTTCTCATTCGGACAGTTCCTCGCCTACAAGCAAACGGGCGTCGCGCGTCCCGAGCTCGGCCCCTATGAAGCGCTCGGCCGCGCCTTCGCCGAAACGATCGACTTTCAGAACAACTACGGCTCCCTCACCAGCGCGGCGCTTGTCGAGCGGGCCTACAAGGAGGTCTTCGAGCGCCCGGCGACGCCCGGCCAACAGGGGCATTTCCAGTCGCAAGTCGCGTATTTCGAACGCATCTATGGTGAGGCTGGCATGGCTGCTTCGACCGCCAGCCTGTTGGCGAAGGGCGCCGTCATTGGCCAGATGCTCGGCTTCGCAGCGTTCGACGAAACCAGCCAGCACGCCTATATTTCCGCCGCGCGGACAAGTATCGGCCTGACGCCCTCGGAGTCCGGCCTGGTAGGGGTCGCGCAATCCGACCCTGCGGCAGGCTATTTCGGCTAATCGGCTCGCGAAGCGGCCGAACAATCAACAATGGCACAAGCGTCAATTCGGGCGCTTCCCGGTCCGTTTCCTTACGACCAGACGGAAGAGATGATTTTCGTTCCTTCCCGTCGCTGGGTAGCTAGCGAGCTCCAGCCGATCACGGAAACCACTGCGGTACGTCCGCCGGGGCTGTCGGCCGCTACACACGCGCCAGCAACGCAATCTCGATCAAAGCGGCGTGAACGCCCGCTCATCATCCCGTCCAAGAGCGCCTCGTCCGGGTGACGCTGTGCAAGCGGTTCCGCCCGATTCGATGATCACCGAAAAGCCTTTGACGTCTGGCTCCGTCGCAATAAGGTGCCGCACATGACGAAGCGTCATGAAGCAGGAGACCTTCAATGCGCATGATCATGCTGGCCTTGACCGCCCTCATCAGCGTTCTCGGGAGCGCCAACGCCGAGGACAAGCCTGTATCGAAAGCTGAACTCCAGAAGTTGATCGTCGGCAAATCGATCAGCATCGGGACGGCATCGGCCTCTTACGGCCACGACGGACGCTATACTTTCAACGGCAGCAACCCTGGAAAATACCGCGTCGACAACGGGCGGATCTGCGTCGACTTCGACAACGGTCAGGCGCGGTGTGACAAGGTCGTCAAGGATGCAGGCAGCTACTATCTGATTAATGCCCAGGGCAACCGCTTCCAGATCAGACCCTGACCATCTCCATCTCGCTCCCCGAGCGTCACCACCACCGTCGGCCCGCTGCGATCATGTGGCGGTCAGCCTCGCGATTTTGTCAGGAAGCAGATTTGAAGTCCCGCCGTGGCGGCGGGCGCAGGCGCGTCTCGATCACGCGGTCTAGCCGTTCGTTGACGTTGTCGGCGTCGTTCTGCACATCGCCCCGCAGCTCCATGACCGGCCCGACCTAGTCGCGCAGCGGAATGGCGATCTGAACCGCCCCGGGTTTCCCGGAGGCCATTTGGTTTGAGTTACGCCGCCATGGCTGGCTCATCCAGTATGGCGTAGTAGCGTTCCTCGGCTTCGGCCGGCGGGATGTTGCCGATGGGCTC
>JBDHTM010000051.1:0-28500 GCA_039808685.1 Allobosea sp.
CGACCCGTTGCGGACATTGGAATAGAACCTCCCGCCCGCCTTAACGCCCGGTGACCAGCACCCGAGCCCGCGGTTCACCCAACAGTAACCACCTAAGCGGATGTATCTCCTCAGGACTGTCCGAGAGAGACCCGATGCTGACGCGCCGCTCGTTTACATTTCCCGCCTTATCCCTCACGGCGGCAAGCCTGGCCGGCTGCGGATCGCGAAGCATCGTCGCGCTGCCCGAGCTCAATACGAGCCCGGTCGCCCCGAAACCGCAGGGCCTCGTCACGCGCACGCTCGCCCGGCCGAACTATGCCGATATCTATGCCGATTATCCCGGCGAGCGCTTTCCGATATCGGCCATCGACTACCAGCGCATCGATCCCCGCTTCCTTCGGCAGACGGTCGCGTTTCCGCGCGACGACAAGCCGGGTTCCATCGTGGTCGATCCCGCCGGCTATCACCTCTATTTTATCGAATCGCCGCGCGTCGCGACGCAATACGGCGTCGGTGTCGGGCGCGAGGGCTTCGGCTGGTCGGGCGCCGCCCGGATCAACATGAAGCGCGACTGGGCCGACTGGGTCCCGCCTCCGGAAATGATCGCGCGCGACCCCGAGATCAGGGCCCAGCTCGAACAGACGCCGCGCGGGCTCGGCGTGCGCGGCGGCTCGAAAAGCCCGCTCGGCGCGCGCACGATGTATCTCTTCGGCGAAGGACGGGATCTCGGCTATCGCATCCATGGCACCTTCGAGCCCTATACGGTCGGCACGAATGTTTCCTCGGGCTGCATCCGGATGATCAACCAGGACATCGCGCATCTCTATGCGCGCGTCTCGCTCGGCACCCCCGTGACGGTGCTGCCCGTGTGACCGCCGATCGGATGAACGGCAGACAACGGGGCGGTTCACCTTCGGTTGAGCCTCCCCGTGATTTGATCAGCATCGAAAGGAGTTTGCCATGCGCAAGCTGTTGATTTTCGCCACGATCGCAGTCGGGAGCGCGCTGGCCGCGCCGGTCATGGCCTCCGAGGCCCTGCCGAAGGACCTGGCCGCGCGCCTCGACAAGGCGCAGGCCGCCTATTCCTGGTCTGCTGCGGCGGAGCGGCGTCACATGATCATGGAAGAGACCATGCGCCAGCAGCGCTACGGTCGAGGCTACGGCCCGCCGCGTGGTTACGGTCCGCCGCGCGGTTACGGCTATGGTCCCCGCCCGGGCTGGGGGCCGCCGCCGCCACGCTATTACGCTCCGCCCCCGCCGCCTCCCGGCTGGTGGTGATTCCCTGAGCGGCGGGCAACCGTCGCTCTTTTTCTGATAGACAGGCGCGCTTGCCAGCCGGGCCATCTGGCGGCAATCTCCGCTCGGCTAAATCAATTCAGCAATGCATGCCGGAGCAAGGCCTCGTCGGGCAGCAGGACACGGGAAGTCCAGGATCATGATTATCGATAGTAGGAATGCCGACGCCCGTCGGTCGGGCCTTGTCGACCGCCGGTCGTTTCTGGTCGGCTCGGCCGTCAGCGTCGGCGCGCTGGGCCTCGCGGGCTGCGCCGCGACGGACGGCATGAGCCTTGCCGAGGCGCAGCAGGTCTACGGGCCCGTGCCCGACAAGAAATTCGCAATTCCCGCCGCCGACATCGCGAAGGTCGACCGGAAATACTGGCGCCGCACCGTCCGCTACGAGAGCAAGGAAGAGCCGGGCACGATCATCGTCGATCCCGCCAATTACTACGTCTACCGCATCGAGGGCGGCGGCAACGCCACCCGCTACGGCGCCAATGTCGGCCGTGACGGCTTCCGCTGGAGCGGCGATGCCTATGTCGGGCGCAAGTCGGAATGGGCGACCTGGACGCCGCCGCCGGAAATGATCAAGCGCCAGCCCGAGGCCGCCAAATACGCGCGCGGCATGCCGGGCGGCCTCGACAATCCGCTCGGCGCCCGCACGCTGCATCTCTATCAGAACGGCAAATACACACTCTACACGATCTATGCCTCGAGCGACGAGGAATCGATCGGCTCAGGCATCACCAGCGGCTGTGTCGGCCTGCTGACGCAGGATATGATCGACCTCTACGATCAGACCCCGGTCAAGACGAAAGTCGTCGTCCTGCCGGCCTGAGGCATCGGGCCGAAAATGTTTTGACGAACCACACCGTCATTCCGGGGCGCGCCGTCAGGCGCGAGCCTGGAATCCATGAACACGACGTTTCTCGCTTCATGGTCGGGCTTGTCTCGATCATCCACGTTTTCCTTCGTGGCATGCGGCGTTCCAGCTCGTCACGCTCGCCACGAGGCGAGCGTGACGAGCTGGAACAATGCCGTGTTCATGGATTCCGGGCTCGTCCCTGCGGGACGCCCTGGAATGACGGCATTGGTTCCGATTTCCTGCCTCTTTCTCCAGGCTCCCTCCCCGCCCAACGAAAAACCCCGGCCTCGCGGCCGGGGTTCTCAAAACGCAACTGAACTCACAAAGCCTTGGCGGCCTTGCGGCCGCCGGCCGAAATCACGCCTTCGGAGCGGCCGGGACGGCCTTCGAGACAATGCCTTCGAACGGCTTGTAGGCGTCCTTGGCGAGAGCGGTGTAGAGCTCGCCCATCTTGGTGACCTGGGCGACGGCGCCCTCGAACGAGGTCTTGATGAAATCGGCCTGGATCTCCAGGGCCTTGTCGAAGGTCTTCACGCCAGCGAGCTTCTCAAGCGTGGCGGTGCCGGCCTCGAAGGACTTCTTGGCATAGTCGGTGGCCTCGACGGCGATGGTCTGCACGCCCTTGGAGGCGGCGCCGAAAGCCTTCAGGGCGGCGTCGACGTTCTCTTTGGAAGCCTTCTGGATGGTCTCGAACTGCTGGATCATGGGTCGTCTCCTAGGCACTCTGCGGTGCCACCTCAAGGTGAATGGGCCGGATCGGCCCGACGTGTCGCCCCAAGGCTGTATGATCGTGATCACCACCGGGGACTGACCGCATATTGTGCATTGCAACATGAATGTCAAGAGAACGCTGCAATGCACCAAATGCAGATCGTTCCACTGGCAACCGTTCAAGTTTTAACGGCTCCGTAACCGCAACCGCCTAACCTCCCCGACTGTGTCCCCTGCGCCACGATGAGCCAGGCGCGGGATCGGCCCAGGTTAAAGAGTTCGAGGCAGGTTCATGTTGTCTGGTTGCGTTGGGTTGCGGCGGTCGCGTCTGCGGACCGTTGCGGGTCTGATCGGTGTCGTCGCCGTTGCGGCCACGATCGCCTCCTCCCCTGCCGAGGCGCGCAAGCGCCGGCACCACGCCGGCGGCGGAGGCTATACGCCCCCTTACGCCGCCATGGTCGTCGACGCGAAGACAGGCCGCACGCTGCATGCGGTCAACGAGGATGCCGCCCGCATCCCGGCCTCCCTGACCAAGGTGATGACGCTCTACATGCTGTTCGAGCAGATGGAGCGCGGCCGCTTCACCATGGATTCCGAGCTTAAGGTCTCGTCCTACGCGGCCTCGCAGCCGCCGACCAAGCTTGGCCTGCGCGCCGGCTCGACCATTGCGGTCGAGGACGCGATCAAGAGCATGATCACGCTTTCGGCCAATGATTCCTCGGTCGTCGTCGCCGAGAACATCGCCGGCTCCGAGGAGGCTTTCGCCGAGCAGATGACGCGCAAGGCGCGCTCGCTCGGCATGAGCTCGACCCGCTTCTACAACCCGCACGGCCTGCCGCATTCGCCGCCGAACCTGACGACCGCGCGCGACCTCACCATCCTCGCCCGCGCCATCCAGGAGCGCTTCCCGAAATACTACCCGCTGTTCTCGACCCGAGCCTTCCAGTACGGCAGCCGCACCATCCGCGGCCATAACCGCCTGCTCGGCAAGGTCGAGGGCGTAGACGGCATCAAGACCGGCTACACCCGCGCCTCCGGCTTCAACCTGATGACCTCGGCCCGCTCGGAAGGCCGGCATGTTGTCTCCGTGGTGCTCGGTGGCCGTTCCGGCGCCTCGCGCGACAAGATCATGACCGATCTCGTGCTGGCCAACCTGCCGCGCGCCTCGACCAGCGGCCGCGCCTCAGTGATGGTCGCCGAGGCCCCGGAGCCGGAGGAGCGCCCGCGTTCGCTCTCGGTCCAGCAGGCTGCCGCCGAGCCGGCGCCAATCCCGGTGCCGCGTCCGCGCCATCAACAGCAGGCTGAGGAGCAGCCGCTTCCGGCCGCCGCCCGCGCCTATGCCCCGATGCCAACCACCACGCCGATCGCGCCGCCGCGCCCGGTCGCCGTCGCCGGCGGCCAGCCGCTCCAGATCTCCGGCATGCGCCCTGTCACCGCGACGACGACGCCCTCGGCCATGCGCTGGTCGATCGGCGCCCAGCCGGCCGATGCCAAGGTCCTGCGCCCGCCGGCGAATGTCGACGTCACCTCCTCGATCGCCAAGGCGCCCGAGCCGGTCGCCGAGCCGGTGAAGGTCGCCGAGGCCAAGGCCGAAATCCCCGCCGCCCCGGTCGCCCGCAAGGCCGAGCCCGCCCCTGCCAAGGTGCAGGCTCCCGAGCCGGCCCCGGCCATGTCTCATCAGGCCGCGGTCATTGCCTCCGGCAAATGGGTGATCCAGCTCGGCGCCACCGATGACGAAGACAAAGCCAAGGAAATCCTGGCCCGCGCCCGGGCCAAGGCCTCCAGCACGCTCGCCAGCGCCTCGCCCTTCACCGAGAAGGTCGCGAAGGGCGGCTCCACCCTCTTCCGGGCCCGTTTCGTCGGCTTCGACGACTCGAAGGACGCGCAGAACGCCTGCACCCAGTTGAAGCGCGGCGGCTTCTCCTGCTTCGCCACGCGCAGTTGAACACGGTCCAGGGAAAGGAGTTCACGACATGTCGCAAACCCACTCCCCGAGCCCCTCGCTATCGCTGCTTCAGAAGGACGTCCTTGGCCTGGTTGACGCGAGCGGCAAGGCCGCTGGTGCCCCCGGCATCCGGGTGGATGCGCTTCATCAGGGCCCGGTGGGCTTCGCGGACCGCGTCCTCGCCCGCCCCCGGCTGAAGCCCCAGGATATCGTAGGCCTCCTGCTGCGTCATCGCGCCCGCGCCCGCCGCGCCGCGCTGCCCCGCGTCGTCATCACGCTGAGCGTCTTCACGCCAGCCGGGCGACCGGCGGTCGAGATATGCCTCTAGCAGACGGGCCCCGTCCGGATCCCGCGCCAGGCAGTCCCGCATCAGCGCGCTGAGCTCGGCCGGCCCCAGGCTGTCGAGATCGCGCCCGGCATAGGCACCGCCCCTCACCTTGCCGCGCATCGCGCCGCTGTCGTGGTCGAGCTCCATCTCCAGCAGGACCGACTGCACGCTGGAGGTCGCACCCGGCGTCGGGCCGCTGCGGTCGGCCCAGGGAAAGCGTATGCCGCCCGGCCCGGTCGCGCTCCAGCCGAGCAGCCAGGCGCCGAGGCCGCCGAGAAAGACGGCCATGTCCATGCGGCCGCGCAGCATCAGCAGAGCGGCGACGCCGAGCGAGCCGACGCCACCGACCGTCTTCGCCAGGCGCGCCAGAACCTTCGGATTGGCCCCGGCGAAGAGCTTCGCCAGCCACCAGACCAGGATCAGCACGGCAATGCCGTAGAGCAGGCTCACCGGCGGCCTCCGTCCATGGCGGCGATCAGTCCCCTCACCGCGGGGGTCGAGCCCGCCAGCCGCAGCATCGCCTCGCGTCCGCCGGCGGCATAGGCGGCCGCGCCACGCAGCAGGTCGAGCAGCGAGGCCGGCGCATTCACGTCGAAGCTGGCATGGGCGCCGCCGGTCAGGCGCGCGATCGTCGCGAAGGCGCTGCTCGCCGCCGGATCATCCCCCTCCTGGAACACGAAGCCGCGGATGCCGCGCAGGCCGAGTTCCCCGGCGAGGCTCGCCAATGCGTCGACATCCTCCTCCATGGCATCGCCGACATAAACGAAGGCGCGCACCGGCACCGCCCTCGCCTCGTCGCGGACATGGCGCAGCACGCGGGCGATCTGGGTCTGTCCGCCCTCGCAGGCGATCTTGCGCATCAAGCCGGTCAGGCGCGCGGGCTCGCCGACCCAGCCCGAGGCGCGGCATTCGCCGATTCCACGGAAATAGACGAGCTGCACCGCGAGCCCGCCGCTTTGCGAGGTCACGTCGAACATTCGGGCCTGCAGCGAGCAGGCCAGATCCCAGGTCGGCTGGCGGCTCATCGTGGCGTCGAGCGCAAAGACCAGCCGTCCCGCCTGCCCTGTCGCCAAGGGCGCAAGCTGCTTAGCCGCGCCGAGAAAGCGGTCGATCTCGCCCGGCTGCGACTGCGTTGCCGGCGCAGTCGCCCCCGCCTTGCCGACAGCCCGGTCCTTCCTGTCGTTCATCGACCTCTTCGATCCACCTGAATCATCTCTTTGTCTCCTGATATTGGCCATGGCTTCGGCATTTGCTACCCGTGCGCCGAACGGAGGGCTCGCCAGTGGCCGGGATCACGGTTTTCGAGACGGTGGCCGCGATGCGCGAGGCCGTCGCCGGCTGGCATGCCGCCGGCGAGAAGGTCGCGCTGGTGCCGACCATGGGCGCGCTGCACGAAGGCCATATCGCCCTGGTCCGCGAAGGCCAGCGCCATGCGAAACGCGTCGTCGTCTCGATCTTCGTCAATCCGACGCAGTTCGCGCCGCATGAGGATTTCAAGAAATACCCGCGCACTTTCGACGACGATTGCGCCAAGCTCGTCGCCGCCGGCGCGGATGCCGTCTTCTTTCCGTCGGTCGCGGCGATGTATCCGGCCGGCTTCGCCACGCGCGTGCTCTTGCTGGGTCCTGCCGCGGTCGGACTGGAGGATCGCTTCCGGCCGACGCATTTCGAAGGCGTCGCGACGGTCTGCTGCAAGCTTTTCACGCAGTCGCGCGCCGATTGCGCGATCTTCGGCGAGAAGGACTACCAGCAGCTCAAGGTCGTGACCCGCATGGCCGCCGATCTCGACCTCGGAATCGGGATCATCCCGCTGGCGACGATCCGCGAGGCGGACGGCCTCGCCATGTCCTCGCGCAATCGCTATCTCTCGGCCGAGCACCGGGCGCTGGCGCCCTTGCTCCACCGCGTGATGCAGGGCCTCGCCGCCCGCATCCGCAATCGCGACGACCTGTTCAAGGCGGTGGCCGACGCCCAGAACAAGATCATCACCGCCGGTTTCGAGCTCGACTATCTGGAAGCGCGGCATGCCGAGACGCTCGCGCCGGTCACCGGGCTGGCGGACGGTCCGATCCGCCTGCTGCTCGCAGCGCGCATCGGCAGCACGCGATTGCTCGACAACATTCCGGTCTAAGCAGCCTACAGCAACCCGAGTCCAGCCAGCTCGCGCCGCAGCTCCTCCGGCATCTCGCCGAGATCGCCGCCATGCTCGGAGAGGTCGCGCGGGGCATCCTTCGCCTGCAGATAGCGCCAGCCCTGGAAGGGTCGGAACGGACGCGGCTCGACCGGCACCACGACCGGCTCCATCACCAGATGGCAGCGGCCGATGCCCTCGCCATCGGTGAAGGGGCGGATATCGGTCAGGCGCTGGCGCGCCGATATCTGGCCCTTGATCACCCAATAGAGCGAGCCGCCGTCGAGGATCTCCTCGATCTTCTTCGGCACCATGCGCGTGGTATGCAGTTGCTCGGCCGGTTCGCCGCGGGCACGCCGCTGCGCCTGACGCTCGGCGATCCATTCCTCGAGATCGACGATCGATTCCGCGCCGACGCAGAGCTTGAGCAGGTGAAGGGCCATGGCCGCAAAATAGGCCTCGGCGCCGCGTCCGGCCAGCCTCCCCAGCCCTTCTCCACAGATCGCCCGCGCGGATCGCGCAGGAAGAAGCGTGGGTCATTCCGACCGAAGAGCCGGGATCCCATGCTTGAAGCTTCATAGGAAGCGCTCCGGCATAGATCCCGGGTCAAGCCCGGGATGACGGCGTGATTCCGCGCAAAATCGGCAGCTTCCGGTTTCAGCCGTGATCCATGACGGGGTGCATATCAAAACTGCCGCCATAGAAGGGTTTGGCCAGCCCCGGCTCCGCGGTTAGCATGTCGCCACGATACGCTTCACCGTCATGTTCATTTCCTCGCGAGGCTACGGACGACCACCATGCGCGGACTTTCAGGCAAGGTCATACTCGTCACGGGTTCCTCGACAGGCATCGGCTTTGCGATGGCCGAGCGCCTCATCGCCGAGGGCGCCAAGGTGCTGATCCACGGGCGGGACGCGGCCGAGGTCGAGGCAGCCGTGGCGAAGCTCGGCACGGCAACGGCCGGCGCGACAGGCGATCTGGCCGAGCCCTCAACGGCACAAGCCATCGTCGATGCCACGATCGCCGCCTTCGGCCGCATCGACGGTCTCGTCAACAATGCCGGCATCTATCCGCGCGGCATCCTCGGCGAAACCACCGCCGCCTTTTTCGACCATATGTTCGCGATCAATACCCGCGCGCCCCTGCTCTGCGCCGAAGCCGCTATCCGTGCCTTCCGCGCCCAGAAATCGCCCGGCGCCATCGTCACGGTCGGCTCGATCAATGCCTATTGCGGCCTCTCGAACCTCACGGTGTACTCGATGTCGAAGGGCGCGCTGATGACGATGACGCGCAACCTCGCCAACACGCTCGGCCCCGAGCGCATCCGTGCCAACCAGCTCAATGTGGGCTGGACCTGGACCGCCAACGAGGACGCGACCCAACAACGCGAAGGCCAGAAGCCGGGCTGGCAGAACCATGTCCCGCTCCGCCACGCCCCGACCGGCCGGATCATGCAGCCGGAGGAGATCGCCGCCCACACCGCCTTCTGGCTCTCGGATGACAGCGCGCCGGTCTCCGGCCAGATCTACGAGGCCGAGCAGTTCCCGGTGATCGGGCGAGGGTGAGCGGGCGCCAATTCCCTCCCCGGAACCACACCGTCATTCCGGGGCATCGCGCAGCGATGAGCCCGGAACCCATGAACACGGCTCTGTTCCAGTTCGTCATGCTCGCCCTTGTGGCGAGCATCCACGCCTTGACCACCGCGTAGCCTAAAGGAAGACGTGGATGGTCGGGACGAGCCCGACCATGACGAGAGTAGGCGCCGTGTTCATGGATTCCGGGCTCGGGCCTTTAGGCCCGCCCCGGAATGACGGCGCGCATGTCCAATCGAAGCCTACCGCCCTGAATCATCGTCGCAGCAATCGCCCGCAAGCGATTCCACCGCCTGGCTTATTCCCCGAGCACAACCACCTTCGCGCCCTCGGCCACCTGAGCCCCCGGCTCGCCCGCGATCTCGCTGACGACACCGTCGCGCGGGGCGGTCAGCACATGCTCCATCTTCATCGCCTCGACGATGGCGAGCCGCTGGCCCTTGGTCACGGTCTCGCCCGGCGCCACGAACAGCGCGACGAGCTTGCCATGCATCGGCGCCTTGACGACGCCGCCCGAACCCGCTGCCGCGTCGAGATCGACGCTGAACGGATCGAACAGCGAGACCGCCGTCTGCCGGCCGCGATGCAGCGCGAACCAAGTGCCGCCCTCGCCTTCGGCAAGCGCGATCTCGTGCTCACCCTCATCGATCTCGTGGCCGGGCAGGCTGACCCGCGCGTCCTCACCATGCCACTCGATCCGTGCCTCGATGCGCTCGCCATCGACCATCAGCGGCAGGCCCAAGGGCTGGCGCGGCATCAGCGAGAAGGCGTCCGGATCGAGCCAGGGCGAGCGCGCCTCGCCCTCCGCCCGACCGGCCGCCGCGATCATGCCCGCCGCCTGCCGCTCCTCCTCGAGCTGCAGGGCAGCCGCCGCCACGGCCGCCGCGTCGAGCGGCTGCGGCTCGGCGCCGAGCGCGCTGATGTTGCGGTCGATGAAGCCGGTGTCGAACGGCCCGGCCCGGAAGCCCTCGGCCTCGGTCAGCTTCTTCAGGAAAGCGAGATTGGTGCGCGGGCCGGCGACGATGGTCTCGCCGAGCGCGGCACCCAGCCGATCGAGCGCCTCGTCGCGCGTGGCACCATGGGCGATCACCTTGGCGATCATCGGATCGTAGAACGGCGTCACCGTATCGCCGGCCTCGACGCCGGTATCGATGCGGATGCCCTCGCCTTCGGGGAATTGCAGCGCCCAAAGCTTGCCGGTCGACGGCAGGAAGCCCTTCTCGGGGTCCTCGGCATAGAGCCGCGCCTCGACGGCATGGCCCGTGGCCGAGACATCGGCCTGCGTGAAGCCGAGCGGCTCGCCGGCCGCGACCTTCAACTGCAATTCGACGAGATCGAGCCCGGTGATCGCCTCGGTCACGGGATGCTCGACCTGGAGACGGGTGTTCATCTCCATGAACCAGAAGCCGTCGGCCTTCAGCCCGTCGCGCCCGTCGGCGATGAACTCGACCGTGCCGGCCCCGACATAGCCGACGGCCCTGGCGGCCTCGGTCGCGGCCTTGCCCATCGCGGCGCGCACCTCCGGCGTCATGCCCGGCGCCGGCGCCTCCTCGATCACCTTCTGGTGGCGCCGCTGCAGCGAGCAGTCGCGCTCGTAGAGATGCACGACGTTGCCGTGGCTGTCGCCGAAGACCTGGATTTCGACATGGCGCGGCGAGAGCACGTATTTCTCGACCAGCACCCGCGCATCGCCGAA
Source organism: Allobosea sp. (assembly GCA_039808685.1). GTDB lineage: Bacteria > Pseudomonadota > Alphaproteobacteria > Rhizobiales > Beijerinckiaceae > Allobosea. The sequence goes on from JBDHTM010000051.1 coordinate 10,529, forward strand.
GGCGTTCTGGGCCTCGCGCTGGGCGCTGGTCAGCGCATCGTCGAAATCCTCGGGCCGGTCGACCTTCTTCATGCCCTTGCCGCCGCCGCCCGCGACCGCCTTGATCAGAACAGGGTAGCCGATGCGTCGCGCTTCGGCTCGGAGGAAATCGGCGCCTTGCTCGGCGCCGTGATAGCCCGGCACCACCGGCACGCTGGCCTTCTCGACCAGCGCCTTGGCGGCATCCTTCAGTCCCATCGCCCGGATGGCGGAGGCCGGCGGGCCGATGAAGATGATGCCGGCCGCGGCGCAGGCATCGGCGAACTCGGCATTCTCGGAGAGGAAGCCGTAGCCCGGATGGATGCAGGCCGCGCCCGCTTCCTTGGCGACGGTCAGGATCTTGCTGGCGTCGAGATAGCTCTCGCGGGCCGGGGCCGGGCCGATAGGGTAGGCCTCGTCGGCCATCTGCACGAACAGTGCCTCGGCATCGGCATCCGAATAGACGGCGATGGTGCGCAGGCCGAGCCGCCGGGCGGTGCGGATCACGCGGCAGGCGATCTCGCCGCGATTGGCGATCAGGATGGAGGGCAGCTTGGCGGCGATCGTCATGGCGGCAACATCCTCAGGAGACGTGCCGCCTTTATAGCCCGCCCGTGGCGTCTGTCTGCGCCTTGTTGCGCAAACTGGTCTGCGACGCTTCCGTTTCCTTGCCCCGCCGCAGCGAGCGCCAGATCGCCCATGTCGCCTGGAAGGCAAGCCCGGCGACGACGAGATCGAACAGATATTCCGGCCAGCGCACCGGCGCGACGCGAGCGGCAAGTCCGACCAGCGCGAAGCCGGTGGTCGAGATCGTGTCGTTGCGGCTCGACAGCCAGGTCGCCTTGATCACCGGGTTCTGCTCGTGCCGGAAGCGCCAGAGCGCGGCGACGACGAGGAAGGCGATGACGATCGCGCTCGCCGCCGCGAAACCGAGCGTCCAGATCTCGATCGGTCGCGGCCGGACGATCTTGTCCCAGAGATCGTAGAGCGTGTGCAGCCCGGCCACGACCATCACCACCCCGATCGCAATCGCCGCGAGCCGCTCGATCCGCGCATCGCGGCCGAAGACGATCGCCGCAATACCGTAGAGAGCGACGTCATAGGCCCAGTCGACGCCGTCCTTGAAGAGCTGGGCGTTGCCGATGGCGAGCGCCCAGACGACGGTCGCCACCGCCTGGATCAGGATACCGAGCGCGATCCCCCAGATGGTGAGCGTGTAGGCGCGGGCAATGGCGGAGTCGGGGACCGAAGCCCCGCCGGTCGCCTTATGGCCGGGCTCGTCCTGTCCATCTCGATTTGGCACCGCCTCAGCCATCCTCACTCCGTCATTCCGGACAAGCCGCGAAGCCGCGCCGATCCGGAAGCCATCATAGGGTGGTCACTCTACGATGGATTCCGGATCTCCGCTTCGCTGCGTCCGGAGTGACGGCGTTGGTTCGGAGGGCCTCACCCCCGCCCGACGAGCGGGGCCTTGGTCGCCATCACCGTGACGAACAGCACATTCGCCTCGGGCGGCAGGCCGGCCATGTGCAGCACGGTCGAGGCGACATGCTCGACATCCATCACCGGCTCGACCTTCACTGAGCCGTCCGCCTGCGGCACGCCCGTCGTCATCTTGCGGGCCATCTCGGTCAGCGCATTGCCGATATCGACCTGGCCGACTGCGATGTCGTATTTGCGCCCGTCGAGCGCGGCCGTCTTGGTCAGGCCCGAGATCGCGTGCTTCGTAGCGGTATAGGCGACGGAGTTCGGCCGCGGCGCATGGGCCGAGATCGAGCCGTTATTGATGATGCGCCCGCCCTGCGGCTGCTGGTCCTTCATCGCCTTGAAGGCGGCCTGGGTGCAGAGGAACGGCCCGGTCAGGTTGGTGTCGACCACCTTCTGCCAGTCCTCCAGCGAGAGGTCCTCCAGCAGCACGCCGCCCGGTGCATTGACGCCGGCATTGTTGAAGAGCACGTCGACGCGGCCGAACGCCGCCTTCGTTTTCGCGAACAGGTTCTCGACCGAGGCCTTGTCGGTGACGTCGGTCGGCACCGCCAGCGCCCGCGCTTTGTCGACGCCGGAGAGCTGGATCGTCTCCTCCAGCGCATCCGCGCGGCGGCCCGCCAGCACGGTGCGATAGCCGTCCTTCAGGAAGGCGATGGCGACCGAGCGCCCCACGCCCGAGCCGGCGCCGGTGATGATCGCGACCTTATTATGCCCAGCCATGCGTTTCCCCGTGTTTCCTTGAATCTAAATCGTTTGAGATGGCGCCGACCATAACGGGCGAAACCGCCCAGGGGAACCATGGGACTGTCCGCATTTCATGCGCTTGCCGCCCATCGCATCGGCGCTTGCGACGTGCCGTCATGCCCCGGCTTGAGCCCCAGGCATCTCGAAAACCGGCACCTTCCTTGTCAGGAGATTCTCGGGCCGCCCTGCGGTCGTCCGAGAACGATCGCGAAAGCGCGCAGTCTCTCACATCCGGAACACGCCGAACTTCGTCTCGGGCACCTCCGCGTTGAGCGTCGCCGAGAACGCGAGCGCCAGCACGCGCCGCGTCTCCGAGGGCAGGATGATGCCGTCGTCCCAGAGCCGCGCGGTGGCGAAATAGGGCGAGCCCTCTTCCTCGTATTTGCTGCGGATCGGTGCCTTGAAGGCCTCCTCGTCGGCCGCCGACCAGCTCTTGCCCTCGGCCTCGATATTGTCGCGGCGCACGGTCGCGAGCACGCTCGCCGCCTGCTCGCCGCCCATCACCGAGATCCGCGAGTTCGGCCAGGTGAACAGGAAGCGCGGCGAATAGGCCCGGCCGCACATGCCGTAATTACCGGCGCCGAACGAGCCGCCGACCAGCACCGTGATCTTCGGCACGCGAGCCGAGGCGACCGCCGTGACGAGCTTGGCGCCGTCCTTGGCGATGCCGCGCGTCTCGACATCGCGCCCGACCATGAAGCCGGTGATGTTCTGCAGGAAGAGCAAGGGGATGCGACGCTGGCAGCAGAGTTCGATGAAATGCGCGCCTTTCAGCGCGCTTTCCGAGAACAGGATACCGTTATTGGCGATGATGCCGACCGGGATGCCATGGATGCGGGCGAAGCCCGTCACCAGCGTCGTGCCGTAGAGCTTCTTGAACTCGTCGAACTCCGAGCCGTCGACGAGGCGCACGATCACCTCGCGAATATCGTACTGCTTCTTGAGGTCGGTCGGGACGACGGCTTCCAGTTCGGCCGGGTCGTAGAGCGGCTCGACCGGCTCGGCGATGTCGATATCCGGGCGCTTGACGCTGTTGAGGTTGCCCGCGATGCGCCGGGCGATCGCCAGCGCATGGGTATCGTCGCCGGCGTAGTGGTCGGCGACGCCCGAAAGGCGGGCATGGACATCGGCGCCGCCGAGATCCTCGGCCGAGACGACCTCGCCGGTCGCGGCCTTCACCAGCGGCGGGCCGCCGAGGAAGATCGTGCCCTGCTTCCGGACGATCACCGTCTCGTCCGACATTGCCGGCACATAGGCGCCGCCGGCGGTGCAGGAGCCCATCACCACCGCGACCTGCGGGATGCCCTCGGCCGAAAGCGTCGCCTGGTTGTAGAAGATCCGGCCGAAATGCTCGCGATCGGGGAAGACCTCGGTCTGGTGCGGCAGGTTCGCGCCGCCGGAATCGACGAGATAGATGCAGGGCAGACGGTTCTCGCGCGCGATCTCCTGCGCGCGCAGATGCTTCTTCACCGTCATCGGGTAATAGGTGCCGCCTTTGATCGTCGCGTCGTTGCAGACGATCATGCATTCGCGGCCCGCCACACGCCCGATGCCCGCGATCATGCCGGCGCCATGGACATCGCCCTCATACATGCCGAAGGCGGCGAGCGAGCCGATTTCGAGAAAGGGCGAGCCGGGATCGGTCAGGCACAGCACGCGCTCACGGGGCAGAAGCTTGCCGCGCGCCGTATGGCGCTCGCGGGACTTGGCATTGCCGCCGAGCGCGGCTGTCGCGCGATGCCGCTGCAGTTCGTCGCGCAATCCGGCCCAGGCTTCGGCATTGGCGCGCGTCTCGGCCGAATTCAGATCGACCTTGCTCTCGATGACAGGCACAGGCGCGCTCCTCGGTAACAATCTCTGCCGAGTTTATGGCGCGCCGCGTCGAAAACGCCAACCGGCGCGGACGCACGGACGCGGCCGTGCAAATCCGCGCCGCTGGAGCGGCTCATTCCTGCATCTTCTTGATCGAGCCGGTGACGGACGGCGCGGCAACCGCTCCGATCGCGCCACCGGCAATCGCCCCGATCGGCCCGCCCACGATCGCCCCGGCTCCCGCCCCCGCCGCGGCGCCGGCGATCCGCTGGTCCGTGGTGTTGCAGGCTGCGAGCAACATGGCGAGGCTGCCCGCCAGGAAAAAGCTCCGCATTGTCGTCCCCATCTTCAGCCCCAACCCCGGAGCGAAAATGGCGGCGCCATGGCTAACGGGCAGTAAATCAGGTCTGAAGGGTCGGTCCAAACACGCGCTCGAACGCCTCGCGCAGCACCGAATCGACCTCCGGCATCGTCACCGGCAGCCCGAGATCGACCAGCGAGGTCACGCCATGCTGGCTGACACCGCAGGGGACAATCCCGTCGAAATGGGTGAGGTCCGGCTCGACATTCAGCGAAATACCGTGGAACGAGACCCAGCGCCGGACGCGGATGCCTATCGCCGCGATCTTGTCCTCGGTGCCGACGCCCTTGTCCGGCCGGCGCACCCAGACGCCGACCCGGTCCTCGCGCCGCTCGCCACGCACATTGAAACCGTCGAGCGCACCGATCAGCCAACCTTCCAGCGCGGCGACGAAGCGGCGCAGGTCCGGCTGGCGCCGCTTCAGGTCCAGCATGACATAGGCGACGCGCTGGCCGGGGCCGTGATAGGTGAACTGTCCGCCCCGCCCCGAGCGGAACACGGGGAAGCGCTCGGGCGCGATCAGGTCCTCGTCGCGGGCCGAGGTTCCGGCGGTATAGAGCGGCGGATGCTCGACCAGCCAGACGCGCTCCCGGGCCAGCCCGTCCGCGATCAGCGCGGCGCGAGCCTCCATCTCGGCGACGGCCTCGTCATAGCCGGTGAGCCCCTCGGCCACGACCCACTCCACCGGCTCGGATACCCCTTCGGCCAGGAAGGAGACAGCCAGTTCCTCACGCATCTTCACCATGGCTTAACCATGTTCCGTTCAAAGTTTCCGGGCCGGCGCACTGATCCGGCGCACCCCGCGGAACGCCTCTTGCGCCCAAAACCGGCCGGCAGGCAAGTTTCTGTGGACGAATTCCGAAGTAGGGTTCCGGAGGCAGGACTTGAAGGCCGATCTCGATCTCGTCCCGGTTGAACTGACGGTGGTGCTCGGCCAGACCCAGATGCCGATCTACAAGCTGCTGCGCCTTGGCCGCGGCGCCATTATCGAGCTGAACACCAGCGAGACCGACGAGGTCCAGATTCTCGCGAACAACCACCCCTTCGCCAAGGGAATCGTCGTGGTCAGCGGCGCGCGAATCTCCGTCGAGATCACCCAGATGCTGAAACGGCCGACGATCTACACCCTGGAGAGCGTCGCCGAGGCCGCCTGAACCGGCCGATCTGGGGAAAAATCGAGCATCTGCGTTTTTCCTTGATGACGCTCTTGTGGCGGCGGATTCGATTTGCTAGATCGGCGCCGCTCCCTGGTTGCACCGCCCGCAACCGGAACCGAGCTGCGGTCGTGGCGGAATTGGTAGACGCACTACCTTGAGGTGGTAGCGGGGAGACCCGTGGAGGTTCGAGTCCTCTCGACCGCACCAAATTCGGATGACAATCCAGCGAAAGGCGACCCAGCGGGTCGCCTTTCGTGTTTCCGGGCGATCTCAAGCGCTTCCGCCTGAATCTTGACGCTCTGCGACAGTGCGATTCGTGCGACTTCTAGTCGTCAAGCCGCTTCCTGCCCCGGATCGGGCTGACAGGTGGCAGAACTTTGATAACGTAAACCGGCCGTCAAGCATTCTCCGCAATTCTTCCCGATATGACCACCCGCCGCATGCCCCGCTTCCGCGCCCTGCCCTTTCTGGCTGCCGCCGCTTTCGCGGCCCTTGGCGGCTGCGTGGCGCTCGACAACTACCCGTCGAAGGGCGATGCCCGGCCGCATCCCGGCGTCGCGGCGGCCCATAGCTATCCGATCCACGGCATCGACATCTCGCGCTGGCAGGGCGAGATCGACTGGAGCGCGGTCAAGGCGGCCGGCACCCGCTTCGTCTACATGAAGGCCACCGAGGGCGGCGACCATGTCGACCCCGCCTTCCGCCGCAACTGGGAAGGTGCGCGCCGCGCCGGGATCGCGCGCGGCGCCTACCATTTCGTCTACTGGTGCCGTCCGGCTCACGAGCAGGCGACCTGGTTCAAGCAGCAGATCCCGAACGATCCCGACGCCCTGCCCCCCGTGCTCGACGTCGAATGGAACGGCCATTCGCGGACCTGCCCGCAGAAGATCGACCGCGAGCTCGCCCGCGAGAAGATCGCGCTCATGCTGACCGAGCTGGAGCAGCTCACCGGCAAGAAGCCGGTAATCTATACCGACATCACCTTCCATCGCGAGGTGCTGGAGGGGCAGTTCAACAACTACCCCTACTGGATCCGCTCGACCGCAGCCCTGCCCGAGACCCGCTACAGCAACCGCCCCTGGGCCTTCTGGCAGTTCACCACGACCGGCCGCGTGCCGGGCATCAAGGGCGATGTCGACCGCAACGCCTTCTTTGGCAGCGAGAGCCAGTTCGCCGGCTGGCTGCGCGGCGAATACGATATCGGCACGCGGCGCTGGGAGCGTCGCGACGCGCCGGCGGCCCCGCAGCCCGCCTCGCCGGTGCCGCGGCAGGCGCCGATGCCTGCCGCTCCGAGCCCGGATTTCGCGCCGGAGCCGCTGGCGCCGCAGCAGGACGTACCCGTCGCGCGCGTCCCCGGCAGCGTGCCCGCCGTCGCCTCGTCTCTTCGGGCGATGGACAATCAGGTCGACCCTACCGTGCTCGACTGAAGCAGCCGGCCGGGCCCGCCCGGTTAACCAAGGCTGAAATTCATTGCTCGACTGCGCCGCAATTCTAACCGGCGCTTAACCACGCTTCCCGCATCTGGACCTGTGATGCGGGAGGAACACATGCCAGCGCGCAAGCTGACCAGCGGACGGATCGGGCTGAAAGCCCTCGCCTTTGCGGCGCTTTTGGCCTCCCTGGCCGAGCCCGCGCAGGCGCTCTATCCGAAAAAGGGCGACAGCGCCCCTCATCACGGCGTCCGCGACGCGCGGCGCAAGGTGATCCAGGGCATCGACGTCTCCCGCTGGCAGGGCGAGATCGACTGGGCGAGGGTCAAGGATGCCGGCACGCGGTTCGCCTTCATCAAGGCGACCGAGGGCGGCGACCATCTCGATCCGAATTTCCGCCGCAACTGGGCCGAGGCGAAGAAGCACGGCGTCGCCCGCGGCGCCTATCACTTCGTCTGGTGGTGCCGCTCGGCCAAGGACCAGGTGCGCTGGATCAAGAAGCACATCCCGCGCGACCCCGACGCCTTGCCGCCCGTGCTCGACGTCGAATGGCAGAACGACTCGCAATGCACCCGCAGGATCTCGAAGGAGCTGGCACTCGCCAAGATCGAGGAGATGCTGAAGGGCCTGCGCGAGCACACTGGCAAGAAGCCGATCATCTACACCGACATCAATTTCCACGAGGACGTGCTGGAAGGCGAGCTCAACGACTATCCCTTCTGGCTGCGCTCGACCGCAGCCCCGCTCGCCAAGCGCTATGCGCGGGATCGCTGGGAGTTCTGGCAGTTCACCACCACCGGCCGCGTGCCCGGCATCTCAGGCGATGTCGACCGCAACGCCTTCTTCGGCAGCGAGCGCGAGTTCGAGGCCTGGCGCCAGGGCCGCTTCGATATCGGCTCGCGCAAATGGCATGGCGGCGAGCCGAAGGTCGCGGTCCGCACGCCGCCCCCGACGCCGGCCGGCCTGCGCGCGCCCAAGGAAGCCGGCGGCACCAAGCTGAGATTCGCCCCGCCCGGCCGCATTCCGGGTTCGCGGACGGCCGTGAATCGCAATGTCGACGTGACCGGTTCGATCGGGCGGGATTGAGGCGCCTTCTGGCAACCGAGCCGTCATTGCGAGCGCAGCGAAGCAATCCAAGGGGCTGGGCTAAAACGTTTGGTCCCCGGCCCTGGGATTGCTTCGCCCCGGACGCTCCTCGCAGGGGCGCTTTAACAAGCCCAACCGATCAGGCCCTCACGGCCCGACCAGCGCCGCCGCCGGTCGCTCGGTGATGCGCAGCACATCGAGCACGCCGCCTTCGACCACCGGTAGTACCTTGTTGGCGGCGAGGCCGGTCTGGCTTTCCGGCTCCAGCATCACCGGCAGCAGGGCCGCCAGAGGCTGGTCGAGGCCAATATAGACATCGCCGGGCGCAAGCGCGACGGAGGCCGGCTCGACCGCATAACTGCCCTTCACGATCTGGCCCGCACCGGTATCATCGCCGCGCCCGTCCTCCTTGGCACCCATCTCGACCTTGACCACCCGGTAGCGCTCTCCCGGCACCGTCGCGGCCTTCGTCACCGTCTCCGTTTTCAGCCCCAGCCGCTGCAACGCCTCGATCGCGGCCGTAGCCTTTGCCGGCAGCACATAGCCGGCCGGGCGCGGCCGCGTCAGCGTGGGCTCGATATCGAGCGAGGACAGCCATTTCACCGCGACCGGCTTGTCCTTCCCCGTCGCGGGGTCGACGAAGGTCAGCGTGCGCTGCTCCGGCTTCTGCCGTGCCGTGACGATAAAGGGGGTGCCCGGCTTGACCGCCGCGACCTCGGCCTCCGCCTTGCGCGTCGCAGCGAGGATATCGCCGGGGCGTTGCGCCGCGAGCTTCATCACCGCCTCGGAAGCGACGACATGAGCCTCGACGCGCCGGCCGAGATGCGCCCGGCCGATTCCGACGCCGCGCGTCTCCAGGAGCAGGCTGACCGCATTGCGCAGGCCCGCGATATTGCGCCCGGTATCGGCGCCGATGCTGCCCATCGCCACCGGCGAGGCCGGGTTCGCGCCGTCGGTCGTGTGATACCAGTCATAGGTGACACCTGCCGCCTTGAAGGCTGCTCGCAGCGCAGGCAGCACGACATCGTCCTGAACCTGTTTCAGGGCCGGCGCCAGATTCGGCACCGTCGCGGCCTGGATCATCCCGTCGATCCGCACGAGCCCGCCGGTCTTCTCGACCCAGCGCCCGGCGACGGTGAATTCATGGCAATCGAGCAGGATGTCCGGGCGGTAGCGCGTGAACAGCTCGGCAATCGCCCGGATTTCCGGCGTGCGCAATTGCGTATGGTCGCGATTGGCGTCGATCCCGTTGGCGAGTGCTCGCCGGAAGCGGTCCGCCCCGTCCGGATTGCCGCGCGGGATGATGACGACATCGATCGCATCGAGCAGCGGCGCGAGATTGCCGGCGCCGAGCCTTTCCGCCAGCACGAGCATGGCCTCGCCGCCGGCCGGCTCGTTGCCATGCTGCTGGCCGATCAGCATCACCACCGGCCGCTGCCCCTTGCCGACCGTGTCGAGCCCATGCCGCGTGAACACCAGGGCGGGCATGTCGCGCTCTTCCTGGCTCTTGGCGATGATCGATAGCGTCATCTGCGGCGCGCGGTCCTTGAGCGCCGTCAGGAAGGCCATCATCTCGGCCTGGCTGGTGAAGTCGGTCTTGCCGGGCGTGAAAGCCGGTGTCGCGAAGGCGACCTGCGGATCGGGATAGCGCTCCGCCACGGCGGGGCTCTCGCGATAGGCGCTCTCCGGTTTGAATTGCGCCAGCGCCCCGCCTCCGAGCGCGATGAGGAGACCGACTGCGAGAATATTCCGACCGAGCATGGCGCGCTCCCGCCTGGCGATATGGGAGCGCCAGCCTACCCGCTCGAGAGCGGGCTGCAATGTCCTGTATTGCCCGAAACCGCTCAGGCTGCCGTCGGCCGCGCATTCACCTCGACGGTGACATGGGACAGCGTCGGCAGGTCGGCCAGCAGCGCCTTGTAGGCTGCGGGCGGCTTGGGCGCGCCGGTCACGATCGAGACGATGGCGCTGCGATGGCCCGGCCCGACTTGCCAGAGATGGAGATCGGCGACCTCCGCCCCTTCGGCGGCCAGCCGTTCGCCGATCCGCTCCGCCAGCTTTTCGTCCGGCACGGTGTCGAGCAGCACGGCGCCCGAGCTGCGCAGGAGGCCGATCGACCAATGCGCGATCACGCCGGCACCGACGATGCCCATCACCGGATCGAGCCAGACCCAGCCGTAGAACCTCCCGCCGAGCAGCGCCGCGATCGCCAGGACCGAGGTGAAGGCGTCCGCGATGACATGCATGTAGGCCGCGCGCAGATTGGTGTCCGCTTCGTGCCCGCCATGGGAATGATGGTGGTGATGGTGGTGATCGTCATGGTCATGGTGCCCATGAGCGTGCCCGTGGCCGTGATGCCCGGTGCCGCCATGGCTATGGCCATGGTGATGGTCGTCCCTGAGCAGCCAGGCACTCGCCAGGTTGACCGCGAGTCCGAGCACCGCGATCGCCGTCGCCTGGGTGAAGTCGATCGCGATCGGCGAATAGAGCCGCAGAGCCGACTCGCCCGCCACCGCGAGCGCGACGAACATCAGCAGCAGCGCGCTGGCGAAGGCGGCGAGATCCCCGAGCTTGCCCGTGCCGAAGCTGAAGCGGCGATCACGCGCATGCTGCCGCGCGAAACGATAGGCGAAAGCCGCGATCCCAAGCGCCGCCGCATGGGTCGACATGTGCCAGCCATCGGCCACCAGCGCCATCGAGCCGAAGACGGTTCCGGCGGCGATCTCCGCCACCATCATCACGGTCGTCAGTCCGACGACAAGCCAGGAGCGCCGTTCGTGGCGATCATGCTCGCTGCCGAGAAAGACGTGGTGGTGCTGGGCGGGGAAGCCGTTGGCGGCCGACATCGGTTCGCTCCGGGTCGTCAGAGATATTTGGTGAGGGCCTTGAGCTCCTCGATCGAGCGGCGCGCCTCCGGCGTCGTCGCCTGCGCATGGTCGAACAGGTGATGCTCGATATGGTCGAAGATCAGCAGCGACTTCACTTTCTCCAGCGCCTTCTCGACCGCCTGGAGCTGCTGCACGACATCAGGGACGCTCCTGCCCGCCTCGACCATCCCGACGACCGTGCCGAGATGGCCCTGCGCCCGGCGCAGGCGGTTGACGATGTCGGGGTCCATGGTGTGGCTCATAGCATATCCTATCCCCCTGGATAGGATATGCAACAGATTTCGATCGACTGGCACCCTACGACGGCAAGCCGCTGCCTTCGGGAGGCAGTGGCGATTTCAGCTGAACTGAGAACCGGGTGGCCGGGCTGAAGCGAAGGGCTACATCGCGGCCTCGCCGCCCCGAGGGCATATGGCGATCAGGCTTGAGCCTTGGCGGCCCGCTGCTGCGCCCGCTTCTCCTCGGCCTTTGCACCCCAGGAGATCGCAGCGCGGATCAGCAGGAATTCCAGCACCAGAATCGCAGAAAACGCCCCGGCAATGAGCATCTGATCGCTGCTGCGATAATGTCCGACGCTCGCGAGGCCGCCGGACATGGAAACGGCAATGAAGAGCACGAAGGCAGCCTGCAGCACGAAGGTCGCAAGCGCACACAGGAGCGCGACAGACCATGCACGGCCGGATGGCGGGCGGGCCTGCTCGCGCTTGAACCAAATCTGCCCGGTCCATGAGGCCGCGCCCCAGATCAGGATCAGGCCCAGCGCACTCATGCTGCCCGGCGACTGCTTGAAATAGGACTCGAGCACCATGATCGCGAGGTTGAGGAGGATCACTCCGCCAACAAGGAAAGCGAAATAGCGCAGAACGAGCGCCCGGTTCGAGATGGGCGATGCGATCGACGACTGAGACATTCGGAAACTCCTGGCAGGCATGGTCCAATCTGCGGCTACGATGGCCGGTAAGGCAGGTAAAGCCCGGGCGCTGCATAGGGGGCCGGCTCTTCGAGTGGCTCCAGCCGGTGCGAAAGCGCCCACACAGCCCGCTGCTCCGCTCGGCCTGACACCGGCATTCCCGATCTATAAGCTCACAGCAAAGCGGCCCGGTCAGGGCTGCATAAAGCCGTTCGCCCCGGGAGGATCAGCCATGCTTGTCAACGCGCCGCGCCCCTTCAATTTCGACCTCGGCGAAACCGCCGACGCGATCCGCGACACCGTCCACGCCTTCGCGCAGGAGAAGATCGCCCCGCGCGCCGAGGAGATCGACAAGACCAATCAGTTCCCGCGCGACCTCTGGCCGGAGATGGGCGCGCTCGGCCTGCACGGCATGACGGTCGAGGAGGAATATGGCGGCACCGGCCTCGGCTATCTCGAGCATTGCATCGCGGTCGAGGAGGTCTCGCGCGCCTCGGCTTCGGTCGGCCTCTCCTACGGCGCCCACTCGAATCTCTGCGTCAACCAGATCCGCCGCAACGGCAACGAGGCGCAGAAGCGCAAATACCTGCCGAAGCTGATCTCCGGCGAGCATGTCGGCGCGCTCGCCATGTCCGAGCCGGGTTCCGGCTCGGACGTCGTCTCGATGCGCACCCGCGCCGACAAGAAGGGCGACGCTTATGTCCTCAACGGCAACAAGATGTGGATCACCAACGGCCCGATCGCCGAGACTCTGGTCGTCTACGCCAAGACGGACCCGGAAGCCGGCCCGCGCGGCATCACCGCCTTCCTGATCGAGAAGGGCATGAAGGGTTTCTCGACCCACCAGAAGCTCGACAAGCTCGGCATGCGCGGCTCCGACACCTGCGAGCTCGTCTTTCAGGATTGCGAGGTGCCGGAAGAGAACGTGCTGGGCACCGTCGGGCGCGGCGTCAACGTGCTGATGTCCGGCCTCGACTACGAGCGCGTCGTGCTGGCGGCGGGCCCGCTCGGCATCATGCAGGCGGCGCTCGACGTGGTCATGCCCTATGTCCACGAGCGCAAGCAGTTCGGCCAGTCGATCGGCGAGTTCCAGCTCGTCCAGGGCAAGGTCGCCGACATGTATGTCGCGCTGAATTCCTGCCGCGCCTATGTCTATGCCGTAGCCAAGGCCTGCGACCGCGGCGAGACCACCCGCGAGGATGCCGCCGGCGCGATCCTGATCGCGGCCGAGAAGGCGACGCAGGTCGCCCTCGACGCCATCCAGCTCCTCGGCGGCAACGGCTATATCAACGACTATCCGACCGGCCGCCTGCTCCGCGACGCCAAGCTCTACGAGATCGGCGCCGGCACCAGCGAAATCCGCCGCATGCTGATCGGCCGGGAGCTGTTCAACAAGACGAAGTGACGGGCGCCACGGCGTCATGCTCGCCCCTGTGGCGACCATCTACGTCTTGACCGCAGCCCTCGAAAGGCAAAGACGTGGATGGTCGGGACAAGCCCGACCATGACGGAAAGCGCGCAGTCGAAACGATGCCCCTCTATTTCGCCTACGGCCTCAACATGGACCCGGTCGGGATGGCCGAGCGTTGCCCGAAGGCGCAGCCGCTCGGCCCGGCCCGCCTGCCGCGGCATCGCTTCATCATCACGCGCGACGGCTACGCCTCGGTGATCCGCGATCCGCGCGAGGAGGTCCATGGCGTGCTCTGGGACTGCTCGCTCAGCGACATGCGTGTCCTCGACAAGTTCGAGGAGCTGGCCAGCGGGCTCTATGTGAAGATCAATCAGCCGGTGATCGTGCCCGGCGGCGCCAGGCGCGCGCTGATCTATGTCGGCCGCTCCGGAGATCCGGGACTGCCGAAGCCAGGCTATATGGAGACGGTCATTGCCGGCGCGAAATATCACGGCCTGCCAGAGACTTACATCGCCGGGCTGAATCGTTTTCTGACTGGGAACCGAGGCGTGGCGCTACCGCGATTGCATGAGAAGTTCCGCACATTCTGAGAGGGACTCAGCCCGAGCGAGCCTTTCGGCCCGCAAGGCTATGATCTCCTCCCGTATCCCGGAGTTCGGCGCGCACGCGCCGATCATAATGCGCCGCTAGATGAAGGAAACGCCGATCGCGCCAAGTGGGCCGTAATCGGCATGGATCACGTCGCCCTTCTTGATGTCGACCGGACGGGTGAAAGAGCCGCCGAGGACCACTTGCCCCTTCTTCAGACCCGCGCCGACATCATGGAGCTTGTTGACCAGCCAGGCGATGCCGGCGGCCGGATGGCCCATGATCGCAGCGGAAACGCCCGATTCCTCGATGATGCCGTTCTGCGAGAGGGTGGCTCCGATCCAGCGGACATCGACATCGAAGGGCCTGATCGTACGGCCTCCGAGGACGATGGCGCCGAAGGCTGCGTTGTCCGCGATGGTGTCGACGATCGCGCGAGGAACCTCGGTGCGATAGTCGATGATCTCCAGCGCCGGTACGACGAATTCGGTCGCGCGCATCACGTCATGGACGCGGCAGGCGGGCCCCGAGAGGTCCTCGCCCATGATGAAGGCGAGCTCGACTTCGAGCCTCGGCTTGATGAAGAGATCAGCCTTGATCTGCGCGCCGTCATTGTAGAGCGCATCGTCAAGGATCCGCCCGTAGTCCGGCTCGGTGATCTTCGACGCCATCTGCATGGCGCGTGAGGTCAGCCCGATCTTGTGGCCGGCAAGCCGGGCGCCGTTGGCGATCCGCGCCTCCGCCCAGAGATCCTGAACGCGGTAGGCGTCGGCGATCTCCATATCGGGGAATGTTCGAGAGAGCTGGACGCAAGGCACACGCTCGTGCTCGGCCTTGAGGATGGCTTCCGCAGCCTTGCGGCGGTCTTCTTCAGTCAGCATGTGGAGGCATCCTTCCGGCCATCGGGTGGAGCTACTTGATCGGCGGCCGCGGCAGCACGGCCTCGCCCGGCTCCATGACGTAGGTGTAGTCGAGCGCGTACCAGGGTGCCCGGACGTCCGGCCGCGTCGGATGCGGCTCCTCGTGGCGAACGAAATCGCCGATCAGCGCCTTCGTCACGCCGAACTGGACGTCAGATTCGATATGCGGGTCGTTCGGATCATAGACCTGCGAGATCAGCACCTTAAACCCGGGCTTGAAGATCAGGGCGTGCAGATGCGCCGGGCGCATCGGATGGCGGTCCTGTGCCTTGAGCAGGCGGCCGACCACGCCGCCGGTCGGGATCGGATACCCCACCATCATCACCGAGCTGAACCAGAAGCGGCCATCTGCATCGGTCGTGAACTTGCCGCGCAGGTTCATCTCGGCCTGGTCGGGATCCTGGTTTTCATAAAGACCGACCGGCGAGGCATGCCAGACATCGACTTCTGCCCCCGCGATCGGCTTTCCTGTGCCGTCCACCACGCGGGCCTGGACGAAGAGCGGATCGCCGGGCGTGTCGGAGCGGACGATGGTGCCGCCGTTCTCGACGCGCGGCGAGTTGAGTCGCCAGAACGGCCCTAGAAGCGACTGCGAGGTCTCGGTGTTGCCGCCATCGCCGTTGTTCAGCAGGCAGACGAGCGAGGAAACGCCGAGCGACCCGGCCATCAGCACGAACTCGTTGTGCGTGTCCGAAGCGAGGGCGCCGATCTCGTTCAGGATGGCGGTCGCGTCCCGGAATTCCGCTTCGGTGAGACGTACGTCCCGGACGAAGCCGTGCAGGTGTTTCACCAGCGAGATCATGATCTCCCGCATTCGCGGTTCCCGCGTCCGCGCCATGACTTCCAGCGCCGCCGATGTGACGTCCTCCTGCCGTTCTATGAGCATGATCGCGCCTCTCCTCGAAACCGACGGGAATGGGCGGCTTATGAAAAATAATCGATAAACTGTCAATCGAGGCTTCGACCAGGATCAACCACGTCACCACGAAACACCGATGGAACCAGGTCAGCTGGCGGAAGAGCGGTGACTTAAGAGTGGATAGACGATAAATAATCGTTTATTCACACAGACACCGGACTACGGGAAAGGGCTGGAACATTGGGTCTTGTCGACGCGCCGAAGAATGCGGGGCCTGTGGAGTTTGCGTCGGAGAGTGACCGGAACTCCCAGGGCTCGTGGCAGGCGGCGCTCATCGACAACGGCAAGAACACCATAGCCAGTCAGCTGGTGGAGCGTTTGCGCGAGGCGATCGTCTCGGGACAGCTCGAGGCCGGCGCCAAAATCAATCTCCTCCGGGCGCGAGAAATCTTTTCGGTCTCGCTCAGCCCGCTGCGCGAGGCCTTGGCGCGGCTGATCCCGGATGGCCTCGTCATCTTCGAAGATAATCGCGGCTATCGCGTCGCGCCGGTCTCGGTGTCGGACCTTCGCGAGATCACGCGATTGCGCGAGGAGTTCGAGACCCTCGCCTTGCGCCAGGCGATCGCAAGCGCCCCGCCCGCATGGGAAGGCGACGTGATACGGGCGCTGCATCGTCTCAACACGGCCGAGCGCAATGCAGCGGATCCGGCGACGCTGGAGCGCTGGGAGGCGCTTCACCGCGATTTCCACCTCACTCTGCTGGCCGGCTGCGGAATGCCTCTGCTGCTTGGCTTCTGCCGAACGCTTCTGAATCTGAACGACCGCTATCGGCGCAGCTTTCTCGTGCGCACCTCCGGCGACCGCAATGTCGGCATGGAGCATAGCGAGATCGCGCAAGGTGCTGCGGCGCGCGACGCTGATTTCGCCTGCGCGCGTCTGCGCGAGCACATCCACCGGACCGGCAGCAATCTCGCCGCTCACCTCGCGGACAGGATCGCCCCATGACACGGATCAATCCACCGCTGGGCATCGCGCATTTCTCTTGCATCGACGTGCCACCGCTCGAATTCGTGCGCCTTGCAGGCGAGATCGGCTATGCCGCCGTGGGCTTGCGGCTTCACCCGGCGTTCCAGGGCGCGCCGTTCTACACGCTGCGTCCCGGCAGTGCGGACATGCGATCGGTCAAGGAAGCCCTGCAACAGGCGGGGATCGCCGTATACGACATTGAATTCGTCGTCATCGACGAAGCGTTCTCGGCTACCGGGCTTCGGCCTGTTCTGGAGAGCGCGGGCGAACTCGGCGCCCGCCGTCTCAGCGTCTGCGGGGATGATCCGGACAAGGGCCGCTTTGCCGCGAATTTGACTGCGCTTGCCGAATTGGCCGCAGAGTTCGGCATGGGTGTCGATCTGGAAATCATGCCATGGCGCCGGATCGGCACGCTGGCGGGGGCCATCGATGCGGCCGAGGCGACGCAGCGCACGAATGTCGGCATCCTGATCGACGCGCTTCACCTGTCGCGCTCCGGGGCCGTTCCGGCCGACGTGGAGAGCGTGCCCAAAGGCCTCATCCAGAGTGTTCAGCTCTGCGATGCGGTTGCAGGACGCCCCGCCGACAACGCTGCGCTCGTCGCCGAGGCACGCGGCGGGCGACTGTTGCCCGGTCAGGGCGCTCTGCCATTGCAGGACCTTCTCGGCGTGGTTCCTGCAGACGCGAGGCTGTCAGTCGAGGTGCCGAATGCCGGCCTGCCTGCAGAGAAGCATGCAAAAGCCCTCTTCGACGCCACGATGGCGCTGTTCGAGCGGTCGGAGCGATAAAGCACGACAGCTCCGGACCGCGTTGAAACGGAAGGCTCCGGGGCCGTGACGCGGCCGCGCACCTACGAATCAGGGCATCAGCGGTCGAGCCGGAACGTTTCGACGCCCATCCAGCCGGCTTGACCTCGTGACGAGATAGGGCCAAGCCCGACCATGGCGTGGCGGGTCGGCTGGCGGCGGTTACGCCGCCAGCCCCTTGGCCAGCTCGCTGACCTGCTTCTCGAACAGCGCGCGATAGGCGCCGTCCGGCCGGGTCAGCAGGGCCTCGTGCGGGCCTTCCTCGATCACCCGGCCGCGATCGAAGACCAGGATGCGGTCCATGGCCCTGACCGTCGAGAGACGATGCGCGATCACGATCGTCGTGCGGCCTTCCATCAGGCGCTCGATCGCCTGCTGGATCAGCGCCTCCGATTCCGAATCGAGGCTGGAGGTCGCCTCGTCCAGGATCAGGATCGGCGCATCGGCCAGGAAGGCGCGGGCCAGCGC
>JBDHTM010000052.1:0-27927 GCA_039808685.1 Allobosea sp.
AATTCATGACCGATATCGCCACCCTGGAACGCGACGTCCTCGCCGCGATCGATTCTGCCGCCGATGAAGCCGCCGTCGAGGATGTGCGCATCGGCGCCCTCGGCAAGTCCGGCTCGATCTCGGCGCTGCTGAAGACACTCGGCGGCATGACGCCGGACGAGCGCAAGGAGAAGGGCCCGCAGATCAACGGCCTGCGCGATCGGGTTCAAAGCGCGATCGCGGCTCGCAAGGAAGCGCTGGGCGAGGCCGCGCTCGAAGCCCGGCTTGCTTCCGAGCGCGTCGACGTGTCTCTGCCGGTGCAGGACGGCCCGGAGGCGCGCGGCCGCATCCATCCGATCAGCCAGGTCATCGACGAGATCACCGCGATCTTCGGCGACATGGGCTTCGCCATTGCCGAAGGGCCTGATGTCGAGACCGACGACCTCAACTTCACCAAGCTGAACTTCCCGGTCGGCCACCCCGCCCGTGAGATGCACGACACCTTCTTCTTCGCGCCGGACGAGAATGGCGAGCGCAAGCTGCTGCGCACCCATACCTCGCCGGTACAGGTCCGCACCATGCTGGCGCAGCAGCCGCCGATCCGCGTGATCTGCCCGGGTCGGACCTATCGCAACGATTCCGACCAGACGCACACGCCGATGTTCCATCAGGTCGAGGGGCTAGTCATCGACAAGTCGGCCAATCTCGGCCACCTCAAGTGGATCCTCGAAGAGTTCTGCAAGTCCTTCTTCGAGATCGACGACGTGAAGATGCGCTTCCGCCCCTCCTTCTTCCCCTTCACAGAGCCCTCGATGGAGGTCGACATCCAGTGTTCGCGCAAGGGCGGCGAAATCCGCTTCGGCGAGGGCGACGACTGGCTGGAGATCCTCGGCTGCGGCATGGTTCATCCGAACGTGCTGCGCAATTGCGGGCTCGACCCGGAAATCTATCAGGGCTTCGCCTGGGGCATGGGCATCGACCGCATCGCCATGCTGAAATACGGCATGCCGGACCTGCGCCCCTTCTTCGAGGCGGATGTGCGCTGGCTCGCGCATTACGGCTTCCGCCCGCTCGACCTGCCGACCCTGACCGGCGGCCTCTCCTCATGACGGCATCGGCCGGGCAGGGGAGGGCGCGATGACGCCTGCGGGCTGGGCGGCGGTGATCGCCGTGCTGCTGGTCGTGATGAACCTGGCGAGCCAGGCCATCGCGCTCTGGCGGCTGCGCCGGCCCCTGCAGCGCTCGGCCCTGCTCGACGAATTGCCTGCTGTCACCATCGTCCGCCCGGTGCGCGGCATCGAGGCCTTCAGCCGCGAGACGGCGGTCTCGGGGCTGGAGCTCGATTATCCCCGCTACAGCACGATCTTCTGCGTCGCCGACGCGCATGACCCGATCATCCCGCTGATCGAGGAACTGATCGGCATCTATGGCGCCGAGAAGGTCCGCCTGATCGTCGGCGACGTGCCGGTCAGCGCCAATCCCAAGCTCAACAACTGCGTGCGCGGCTGGGAGGCGGCTGCGACCGACTGGGTCATCCTCGCCGATTCCAATGTGCTGATGCCCAGGGACTATATCCAGCGCATGCTGGCCGCCTGGCAGCCGACGACCGGGCTCGTCTGCTCGACGCCGGCCGGTTCCCGGCCTCTGTGCATTGGCGCCGAAGTCGAATGCGCCTTCCTCAACGCCTTCCAGGCGCGCTGGCAATATGTCGGCGAGGCGCTGGGGCTCGGCTTCGCGCAGGGCAAGTCGATGCTCTGGAACAAGCCTTTCCTCGACGCGAACGGCGGCATCGCCGCGCTCGGCGCCGAGATCGCCGAAGATGCGGCCTCGACCAAGCTGGTGCGCAATACCGGCCGGCAGGTCCATCTCGTCGGCCAGCCCTTCGAGCAGCCGCTTGGCCGGCGCCGACTGAGGGACGTCGTGCAGCGCCAGTTCCGCTGGGCGCGCCTGCGGCGCGTGACCTTCCTGCCCTTCTTCGCGCTGGAAATCCTCTCCACGCCCTTCCTCGCGGCCGTGCTCGCCGCCTTCGGCGCCTCGGCTCTGGGCCTGCCGGCCTGGCTCGCGCCGCTTCTCGTCCTGCTCGTCTGGTATGCCGGCGATATGCTGCTGTCAGCCAGCGTCGGCTGGTTCGTGAACTGGCGCTCACCAGTCGCGATGCTGGCGCGCGATATCGCCTTCCCCGGCATCTGGGCCTATGCCTTCGTCGGCGGCGAGGTGAGCTGGCGCGGCAATGCCATGAAGATCCGCGTGGATGGCGCGAACAAGCTGAACGATACGGCTCCGGCATTGTCGGCGGCCAGCACCCAGATTTCCGACTGATCCGAAGATACCGACCCGATAGCCCGATGAAATTCACGATCTCCTGGCTCAAAGAGCATCTCGACACCGGCGCCTCCGTTGCGGAGATCGCCGAGACCCTGACCCGCGTCGGCCTGGAGGTCGAGGCGATCGAGGATCGCGCCGCCGCGCTCTCGGCCTTCACCATCGCCTATGTCATCGAGGCGAAGCAGCATCCGAACGCCGACCGCCTACGAGTCTGCATGGTCGATACCGGCGCGGGCGAACCTGTGCAGGTCGTCTGCGGCGCACCGAACGCCCGCACCGGCATGAAGGGCGTGTTCTCGCCGCCGGGCAGCTACATCCCCGGCAAGAAGGTGACGCTCGGCAAGGGCGTGATCCGCGGCGTCGAATCGAACGGCATGCTCGTTTCCGAAGCCGAGCTCGAACTCTCCGACGATCATGACGGCATTATCGAACTGCCTGACGATGCACCTGTCGGCCAGCCCTATGCTCCCTATGCCGGGCTCGACGATGCCGTGATCGAGATCGCGGTGACGCCGAACCGGGCGGATGCGCTCGGTGTCGCCGGCATCGCCCGCGACCTCGCCGCGGCTGGCCTCGGCAAGCTGAAGTCGAAGGCCATCCAGCCGGTGGGTGGTTCCTTCCCGTGCCCGGTCAAGGTCACGCTCGATTTCGCCGGCGAAGACAAGAAACTTTGCCCGGCCTTCGCGCTGCGCCTCGTACGCGGCGTCAGGAACGGCCCCTCGCCGGACTGGCTGCAGGCGCGCCTGCGTGCCGTCGGCCTCAGGCCCATCAACGCGCTGGTCGACATCACCAATTTCATGACGCTCGACCGCAACCGGCCGCTGCACGTCTTCGACGCTGCCAAGGTGAAGGGCAACCTGACCGTCCGCCGCGCCAGGGCCGGCGAGACCATCCTCGCGCTCGACGGCAAGACCTATACGCTGACCGACGAGCAGGTCGTGATCGCCGACGAGCACGGCGTCGAGTCGCTCGCCGGCATCATGGGCGGCGAGGCTTCGGGCTCAAGCGAGACGACCACCGACGTGCTGATCGAGAGCGCGCTCTGGGACCCGCTGAACGTCGCCCGTTCGGGCCGTGCGCTCGGCATCAATTCGGATGCGCGCTATCGCTTCGAGCGCGGCGTCGATCCCGATTTCGCGCGCCCCGGCCTCGATCTCGCCACCGCGCTGGTGATCGAGCTCTGCGGCGGCGAAGCCTCCGAGATGGAATTCGTCGGCGAATTGCCCGCCAGCCCCGCCGCGATCGACTTCCCCTGGTCCGAGGCCAAGCGCCTGACCGGGCTCGACCTTCCGCAGGCGGAGATGAAGCAGGCCCTTACCTCGCTCGGCTTCGACGTCTCGGGCACAGGAGATCGCGTCACGGTGGTGCCGCCGTCCTGGCGCGCCGATGTCGGCGGCAAGGCCGATCTCGTCGAGGAGATCGTCCGCATCGCGGGTCTCGACCGCGTCGCCTCGACGCCGCTGCCGCGCATCAAGGGCGAAGTCGTCAAGCCGGTGCTCACCGTGCTGCAGAAGCGCACCCGCACCGCCAAGCGCACGCTCGCGGCGCGCGGCCTCGTCGAGGCTGTGACCTGGTCCTTCATCTCGCAGGATCAGGCCAAGCTCTTCGGCGGCGGCTCGCCCAAGCTCGCGCTGGCCAACCCGATCGCTGCCGATCTCTCGGACATGCGCCCCTCGCTGCTGCCGGGCCTGATCCGTGCCGCGCAGAACAATGCCGATCGCGGCTTCCCGGATGTGGCACTGTTCGAGGTCGGCCAGGTCTTCAAGAGCGACGAGCCGGAAGGCCAGCTTATCGCCGCGACCGGCCTGCGCCGCGGCACCGCTCGTCTCGACGGCGTGGGCCGCCGCTGGGACGGTGGCGCCAAATCCGTCGACGTCTTCGATGCCAAGGCCGACGTGCTCGGCCTGCTTTCGGGGCTCGGCATCCCGACCGGCGGTCTCCAGATCGTCGCCGGCGGTCCGGCCTGGGCCCATCCCGGCCGCTCGGCCACGCTGCAGTTCGGTCCCAAAGGCGTGATCGGCGCCTTCGGCGAGGTCCACCCCAAGATCCTGAAGGCGCTCGACGTGAAGGGGCCCCTGGTCGCCTTCGAGATCCATCTCGACGCGCTGCCGCTGCCCAAGGCCAAGCCGACCAAGGTCAAGCCGAAGCTCGTGCTCTCCGACTTCCAGCCGGTGACGCGCGACTTCGCCTTCATCGTCGACAAGGCGGTGGCGGCGGGCGACATGGTCAAGACGGCGCAGGGCACGGACCGCGCGCTGATCGCCAATGTCGGCGTTTTCGATCTCTATGAAGGCGCGGGCGTCGAGGCCGGCAAGAAATCGGTCGCGCTGGCGGTCACGTTGCAGCCGACGGAGAAGACGCTGACCGAGGCCGAGATCGAGGCCGTCGGCAGCAAGATCGTGGCGGAGATCGGCAAGCGCTACGGCGCGACGCTGAGGGGCTGAGACGCTAGCAGGCATGGGCCGTCATTCCGGGCGCAGCGAAGCGGACGCCCGGAATCCATCATGGAGCGTGACGCTCTTCGATGGATTCCGGCTCGGCGCCGCTGACGCGGCTGGTCCGGAATGACGGGGTGAGGTGTAATCCCCGACCATTGAACGAGATTATGTAATAATCCGTGCGCGAAATCCCTGCGCATTCAGGGTAAGCGCTGAGGCATTCTTGCATCTCCGCGGTCCTATGGTCCTCACCGAACGTCCCGTCACGGACAATCTGTTCCCTGACTTTCGGCTGCTCGACGTCCAGACGTCGGGGCCGCGCATTCGTGTCCGCACCGGCGGGGAAGGGCCGCCGCTGCTGCTGCTCCACGGCTATCCGCAGACTCATGTGATGTGGCGCCGGGTCGCGCCCCGGCTGGCGCGGCGCTTTACTCTGATCTGCCCGGACCTGCGTGGCTACGGCGATTCCGGGAAGCCGCCGAGCGAGGCCGGGCACGCGCCCTATGCGAAGCGCGCCATGGCGCGGGACATGGCCGAGGTGATGAGCGCGCTCGGCCACGCGCGCTTCTTCGTCGGCTCGCATGATCGCGGCGCCCGTGTCGCGCACCGGCTGGCGCTCGACCATGGCGAGCGCGTGCTCAAGCTCGCCACCCTCGACATCGCGCCGACGCGCGAGATGTATCGCGACACGACCGATGCCTTCGCCCGCGCCTACTGGCACTGGTTCTTCCTGATCCAGCCGGCGCCGATGCCGGAGCGCATGATCGAAAGCGATCCGGATTTTTACTGGACGAGCCGGCGCGCCTCCGACATGCGCCTGTTCGAGCCGGAGGCGCTTGCCGAATATCTGCGTTGCTTCCGCGATCCCGCGATGATCCACGCCAGCTGTGAGGACTATCGCGCCGCCGCGACGATCGACATCGCTCACGACGATGCTGACGGTGGCCGGAAGCTCGCCTGTCCGCTGCTGGCGCTCTGGGGCGAGCGGGGCGTCGTCGGCAAGTGCTTCGACCCTCTGGCCTTGTGGCGCGAGCGTGCGCAGGATGTGCGCGGCCACGCCCTGCCGGGCGGCCATTACCTCGCGGAGGAGGTCCCCGATCTCGTTGCCGCGGAATTCGAAGCCTTTTTCGGAGAAGCCGCATGAGCGGGACAACCACCAGCGGGACCAACCGCGTCTATAAGATCGCCGTCATCCCGGGCGACGGCATCGGCAAGGAAGTCATGCCCGAGGGCCTGCGCGTGCTCGCGGCGGCTTCGAAGAAATACGGCTTCGAGCTGCGTCTCGACGAGTTCGATTTCTCCTCCTGCGACTACTACGCCAAGCACGGCAAGATGCTGCCTGACGACTGGAAGGAGAAGATCGGCGGCCATGATGCGATCTATTTCGGCGCCGTCGGCATGCCCGCCCAGGTGCCGGACCATATCTCGCTCTGGGGTTCGCTGCTGCTGTTCCGGCGCGAGTTCGACCAATACGTCAACCTGCGTCCTGTGCGCCTGATGCCGGGCGTGCCCGGCCCGCTCGCCAACCGCAAGCCCGGCGATATCGACTTCTTCGTCGTGCGCGAGAACACCGAGGGCGAATATTCCTCGGTCGGCGGACGCATGTATGCCGGCACCGAGCGCGAGATCGTCATCCAGGAGACGGTGATGAGCCGCGTCGGCGTCGACCGCGTGCTGAAATATGCCTTCGAACTGGCGCAGCGCCGCCCACGCAGGAAGCTGACCTCGGCCACCAAGTCGAACGGCATCTCGATCACCATGCCCTATTGGGACGAGCGGGTGAAGGAGATGGCCAGGAACTATCCCGGCGTCGCCGTCGATCAGTACCATATCGACATCCTGACCGCGCATTTCGTGCTGAATCCCGATCGCTTCGACGTGGTCGTCGCCTCCAACCTGTTCGGCGACATCCTTTCGGATCTCGGCCCGGCCTGCACCGGCACGATCGGCATCGCCCCGTCCGGCAACATCAACCCGACCGGCGACCATCCCTCGCTGTTCGAGCCGGTCCATGGCTCGGCGCCGGACATCGCTGGCCAGGGCATCGCCAATCCCGTCGGCATGATCTGGTCGGGCGCGATGATGCTCGACCATCTCGGCGAGCACGAGGCCGCCAAGGGCATCGAGGCGGCGATCGAGCGCGCGCTCGGTGATGCCCGGACACGCACGCGCGATCTGGGCGGCTCGCTCGGCACGGAAGCCGCCGGCAAGGCGGTTGAGCAGGCGCTTTGAGTCGGAATTTGGCTGCAAGGATTTGAAGAAATGGATTTGTCGTCGGCCTCCTTCGTCGACCCGCTTGTCTGGGGCAAGCTGGCCGAGATCATCCTGCTCAACATCGTGCTCTCCGGCGACAACGCCGTCGTCATCGCGCTGGCCTGCCGCGCGCTGGCGCCGGCACAGCGCGCTAAGGGCATCGCGCTCGGCGCCGGCGTCGCGGTCGTGCTGCGCGTTCTTTTCACGGTGCTGATCGCTTCGCTGCTCAACACCCCCTTCCTGCGCATCGTCGGTGCCGGCCTGCTGATCTGGATCGCGGTGAAGCTCATCATCGAGGACGAGGGGCAGGACGAGGATTCGATCACGGCCAGCAGCAAGCTCTGGAAGGCGGTGCAGACGGTCGCGATCGCCGACATCGTCATGAGCCTCGACAACGTGCTGGCCATCGCTGCCGTCGCCAAGGATTCGCTTCCCCTGTTGGTCGCCGGCCTCGTCATCTCGATCCCGCTGATCGTGCTCGGCGCCTCGCTGATCACCAGCCTGCTGACGCGTTTTCCGGTGCTGGTCTGGGCCGGCGCAGCCCTGCTCGGCTGGGTCGCCGGCGAAATGTTCGAGAGCGACCCCTGGCTGATCGCCCGCTTCGGCGAGGAATTGCTGCACAAGCTGGAATACCCGGCTGCGATCCTGGGCGCGCTGCTCGTGCTCGGCCTCGGCTACCTCATCAAAACACGCCGGCCCGATCCGGCTCTCTGACGCACAAGGGGCAGACCATCGATGGATTTTTCCTCCTCCACCTTCTGGATCTCGCTGCTGCAGATCATCTGGATCGACCTGCTGCTCTCCGGCGACAACGCGATCGTCATCGCGCTCGCCTGCCGGTCGCTGCCGGAGAATCGCAAGAAGATCGGCATCTGGCTGGGCGCCAGCGCGGCGGTCGGTCTGCGCATCATCTTCGCGCTGGTCGTGACCTACCTGCTCGGCGTGCCCTATCTTAAGGTGATCGGCGGCATCCTGCTGTTCTGGATCGCGATCAAGCTCGCGGTCGGCGAGGAGGAAGCCCACAGCAATATCGAGGCCAGCGAAAGTCTCTGGAAGGCCGTGCGGACGATCGCCATCGCCGACGCGGTGATGAGCCTCGACAACGTCATCGCCATCGCCGCCGCCTCGCGTGGCCATGCCGAGCTCTTCATCTTCGGCCTGCTGCTCTCGATCCCCCTGATCATCATGGGCGCCCAGCTCCTGACCTCGATCATCGAGCGCTTCCCGATCCTGGTCTGGCTCGGCGCGGCGCTGCTCGGCTGGATCGCAGCCGAGATGATCCTCGGCGATATCGCGGTGCTGCGCTGGCTGCAGGCGAACTGGCCGACCTGGGTCATGCCGGTCGCGGCAGACGTCAACCCGCTCGGGATCGGCCCGGCCAATGTGTCGCACTACGTGGCGGCGGTGATCGGCGCGGTCTTCGTCTGCATCGTCGGCTATATCCTGAAGAAGAAGCCGGTCGACCAGCCGGGTTGAAGCCCCGTCTCAGTCGAGAACGATCGCTGCGGCGGCCAGGATGTCCTGGCCGCCGTTTTTCATCACGCGAAGCGTGCCCTGGCGTTCCTTGCCGTGCTGCGGATCGCGGACGCCGAAGTGGGTCTCGGACAGCAGCGTCACGCAGAAGCTTTCGGGTGGCCGGGCAAAGCCGGTGCCGAGCGCCTTCACATAGGCTTCCTTCGCGGCCCAGAGGCGGGCGAAGGCGAGCGGACGGTCCGCCGGTGCAGCAGCCGCCAGAAACCCTCGTTCATCCGGGTGTAGCAGGTCGAGCGGCGACGGCACCTTCCGATCGACGCGCTCGACATCCGCGCCGATCGGGTGTCGAGCCAGGCCGACGGCGACGACGCCCGCGCGTGTCGCCAGCGACAGATGGAGATGAGGCGTCCCGGTCAGGGCAAGCAGCGGCCGCCCGGCCGGATCATGCGCAATGGCGACCTGCTCTGCTGGGCAGCCGAGCTGGCGCGCGACGATCTCCCGCGCAATGCCGCGGCGCAGAGCGGAGCGTTCCGTCAGGTTGCGCGGAGCGGCATTCGTCCGGACCAGCCAGGTCGCGGGCAGGGCAGGGGCAACGGCATCGGCGTCCTCGTACCAGTGCATGGGCTCACTTCTAGGGTATCGGCATTATCTCCGGAACGCTCCGTCATTCCGGACAAGCCGCGCCGATCCGGAAACCATCGAAGGCTCCGACACTCTACGATGGATTCCGGGTCAAGCCCGGAATGACGACACGTTTCTGCAGAAAGCGAGCAGGTTCCAAAATTCCTGCCGAAGCCTGCAGCGTCCTGCGCGGAATTCATGCAGCCGCGCCGTTCCTGCGCGTTGACCTTCACGGGGGCTTTCCGCTTTTGGAAGATGATGTCAGCTGATCCGAACATGCCGCCAGCCGCTCCGGAAGCGCCGATGACCGGCGCCGGCATGATGCTCGGCCTGCGCAAGGTCTCGGTGCTGATGCCCGGCATCGTCGTCTTCGCGGTCGCCTTCGGCGCGGCGGCCGCGGCCAAGGGACTCTCCTTGTTCGAGACCCTGTTGATGAGCGGCTTCGTCTATGCCGGTGTCGCGCAACTCGTCTCGCTGGAACTGTGGCGTCCCGAATGGAGCTGGGGCGCCATTGCCGGCATTGCCGTGGTCACGGCGACCGTCAACGCGCGCATGGTGCTGCAGGGCGCCTCGCTGCAGCCTTGGTTCGCGAAATATCCGAAGGCGCTCAACGCCTTCCACCTCTTCTTCTTCACGGATGCCAACTGGCTGATTGGCACGCGCTACCGGGCCGAGGGCGGGCGCGATCTCGGCGTGCTGGTTGGCGCAGGACTGGCGCTCTGGCTGGTCTGGGTGGTCGCGACCGGCGGCGGCTACGTGCTCGGCGCGCTGGTCTCGGACCCGCGCCGCTACGGCATCGATTTGGTCATGCCGATCTTTTTCGCCGCGATGATCGTGCCGCTCTGGCGCGGCAAGCGCGGCATGGTGCCCTGGGTGGTCGCCGGGCTCGTCGCGCTGGTCACGGCGAGGCTTGTCGACGGCTACGCCTTCATCATCGTCGGTTCGCTCGCCGGCGCGGTCACGGGAGCGTTCTCGGATGACGTTGCCTGACCTCGGTAGCTGGGGCGCGCTGATCGCCATCACCGCGATGGCGATTGCGACCTATCTGTGCCGCATCTCCGGCGTGGCACTGATGAGCATCATCCCCCTGACGCCTCATGTCCGGCGCGGGCTCGCGGCTCTGCCGGGCTCGATCGTGGTGGCGACGGTTCTGCCCCTCGTCGAGCGGCTGGGCTGGGCTGCGGCGCTCGCGCTGCTGGCTGCGGTCGGCACCATGATCCTGAGGCGCAGCGAGCTTCTGGCCCTACTCGTCGGCATGGCCGCGATCTCCGGCCTGCGCGCGCTCGGCTTCTGACACATCACGCGGGCCGATTGCTTCCATCACATCACGTCATCCCGATATGCATCGCCGCATGTTGACGGCGAAGGGCGGGGGGAGGACGGTGCGGGCACAGCAAATCCGCCTACAATGGAGCGCCGTCATGGCATGGTATTCTCAGACGTGGACTTGGTTCGATGGCGCCTGGCATGAGGGCAATCCCGGCATCGTCGGTCCGCGCAGCCATGTGCTCTGGCAGGCGTCCTCGGTCTTCGACGGCGGCCGCTATTTCGACGGCGTCGCGCCGGACATCGATCTGCATGCGGCCCGCGTCAACCGCTCGGCGACGGCGCTTGGCCTGAACCCGACCGTCGATGCCGATTTCATCGTCGGCAAGATGTTCGAGGGCGTCAAGAAATTCGCGCCCGGCACCGCGATCTACGTCAAGCCGATGTACTGGGGCGAGGCGGACGGCCCGTCCACCATCATGCCCGATCCGGAATCGACCCAGTTCGCGCTCTGCCTGTTCGAGGCGGCGATGCCGCAGCCGACGGCGGGCTTCTCCGTGACCAAGGGCGCCTTCCGCCGGCCGAGTTACGAGAACGCTCCGACCGACGCCAAGGCGGGCTGCCTCTATCCGAACAATGCCCGCGTGTTGAAGGCGGCGAAGGCCGCCGGGTTCGACAACGCGCTGGTGCTCGACATGCAGGGCAATGTCGCGGAGACCGCGACCTCGAACATCTTCCTCGCCAAGGACGGCGTCGTGAAGACCCCGGTCCCGAACGGCACCTTCCTGAACGGCATCACCCGCCAGCGCGTCATCAAGCTGCTGCGCGAGAGCGGCGTGCCGGTCGAGGAATGCAGCCTGCGCTACGAGGATTTCGAGCAGGCTGACGAGATCTTCATGTCGGGCAACTATTCCAAGTGCATGCCGGTGACCCGCATCGACAACCGCACGCTCCAGCCCGGCCCGCTCTTCCGCCGCGCCCGCGAGCTCTACATGGACTACGCCCACAGCAAGCCGAAGGCGGCCTGAGCCGGAAGGCAGGGTCCATGGCGCGCCTCGCCACGCGATTGACCGAACGTCTCGGCATCGCCCATCCGATCCTGTCGGCGCCGATGGCGCTGGCAGGGGGCGGGGCGCTGGCTGCGGCCGTCACCCGCGCCGGCGGCCTCGGCCTGATCGGCGGGGGCTATGGCGACGCCGCCTGGATCGAGCAGCAATTCGCCGCAGCGGGCAATACCCAGGTCGGCTGCGGCTTCATCACCTGGTCGATGACGAAGAAGCCGGAACTATTGACGCAGGCGCTGGCGCACAAGCCGGCCGCGCTGATGCTCTCCTTCGGCGATCCGCGCCCCTTCGCTGCGGAGATCGCAGCGGCGGGCGTACCCCTGATCTGCCAGTGCCAGTCGCTCGCCCATGTCCGGCAGGCGATCGAGGCCGGTGCCACCATCATCGTCGCGCAGGGCTCCGAAGCCGGCGGGCATGGCGCCAGTCGCGCCACGCTACCCTTCGTGCCTGAGGCGGCTGACCTGATCGCCCGCGAAAGCCCCGATACGCTGCTCGTCGCTGCCGGAGGCATTGCGGACGGCCGTGGATTGGCCGCCGCGCTGATGCTTGGCGCTGACGGCGTGCTTGCCGGGACGCGCTTTTGGGCGAGCCGCGAGGCGATGGTACATGAACGCCACCATGCCGCGGCCGTGGCGGCTACCGGCGACCAGACCGTGCGCTCCTCCTTGCCTGATATCGCCCGCCAGCTCGACTGGCCGAAGCCCTTCGATATTCGCGTCTCCGAGAACGCCTTCATCGCCGACTGGACCGGCCGGGAGAGTGAACTCAAGGAAGCCATCGCCGTCGTGGGGCCCGCCTATCGCGAAGCCTTCATGGCCGGCGATCCCGACAAGGCCGCCGTCATCTTTGGCGAGGCTGCCGGCCTGATCACCGATATCCCCGGCGCCGGCGAGATCGTCGAGCGCATGGTCGCGGAGGCTGTGGCCCTGCTTGGCGGGGCGGGACGTTTCCTGGCCTGATCGCTTTTTGTCGTAGCCTTTGTCATGCCGGGTTCTTCGCTTTGCAAAGCCCCGGAACGACAAGGTTCAGCCTGAAAATTCCCTCAGCGCAGCAACCTGAGCAGCCCGGTCACCTTCAGCAGCCCGCCGGCGAGCACGGCGTAGAGCACGGCCGCCACGCCGGACACCAGCAGCACCGCCATCAGCAGCGGCTCGAAGGGCAGGGTCGCGGTAAGCTTCAGCGCCAATGGCTTGCTCCACCAGGCCAGCGCGCCGCAGATCGCAGCCGCGCCGCAGACGATGGCGGCGAAGCCCGGCAGGCGCCGGTCCGGCTCGGTCCAGCCGCGCCGCCTTGCCAGCACGAACAGCGTCGTGAGGTTTATCCAGGCGCCGGCCGCGGTCGCCAGAGCCAGGCCCGGCGCACCCCAGTCGCGCCATAGCAAGAGCTTCACCGCGAGATTGCAGGTGATGGCCGCGAGCGCGACCAGCATCGGCGTCTTGGTATCGCCGCGCGCCTGGAAGGCCGAGACCTGCGCGCGGATCATCACGATCGCCGGCAGGCCGAGCGCATAGGCGAAAAGCACCGCACCTGCCGCCGCGCTCGCCTGCGCGTCGAAGGCGCCGCGCTGGAACAGCCCCGCCACCATCAGTTCCGGCACGGCCACGAAAGCAGCAACGAATGGCGCGCTGGCAACGAGCGAGATCGCGATGGCGCGGTTCTGCGCACGATTGGCGGCAGCCTCGTCGCCCCGCGCGATGGCGCGGCTCATCGCCGAAAGCGCGACCGTGCCGACCGCGATCGCGATCAGCCCGAGCGGGAGTTGGTAGAGCCGTTCGGCGTAGTAGAGAGCGGCATAGCCGCCGCGCGGCAACAGCGAGGCGATGATCGTGTCGGCGAAGATCGCGATCTGCACGCCCGCCGAGCCGATCACGGCCGGTCCGAACATCTTGAGGAAGCGCCGGACGCCGGCATCCGCTCGCGGGCGCACCAGCTTGCTCGATACGCCTGCCCGCCTGGCCGCGACGTAGAGCAGGACCCATTGTGCCACGCCGGAGATCGCGACGCCCCAGGCGGCGGCATGGGCCGCGCTCGGAAACAGGAAAGGCACGGCCAGCGCGGCGACGATGAAGACATTGAGAAGGATCGGCGCGGCGGCGAAGGCGGCATAGCGCTCGACGGCGTTCAGCGTGGCGCCGAGAAAGGTGACCATGGTCACGAACAGCAGATAGGGGAAAGTGATCCGCGTCAGCGCGACCGCGAGCTCGAACACCGCGGGATCCGCGCTGAAGCCCGGCGCCAGCAGCCTCACCAGCCAGGGCATGAGCGGCAGCGCCAGCGCCAGCAGCACGACCTGCACGATCAACTGCACGGTGAAGAGCCGGTCGGCAAAGAGATTGGCTGCCTCCTGCCCCTCCTTTTCGGCGATCTGGGCATAGGTCGGCACATAGGCCTGGTTGACGGCGCCTTCGCCGAAGATGGCACGGAAATGGTTGGGCAGGCGCAACGCGACCGAGAAGGCGTCCATCGTCGCGCCGGCGCCCAGCACGGCGGCGAGCGCGATATCGCGCATGAAGCCGGTGACGCGCGAGATCAGCGTGTAGCCGCCGACCGACAGGATGTTTCTGAGCATGGACGCCTAGCGGATCAACGGCGGCAGGGCGTCGCCGCGCGGATGGTCGACGGTGCGGGCGTCGAAGCCGACGCGCTCGCCGATCAGGTAGAGCGGCCGACGCTTCACCTCGGCGAAGATGCGCCCGACATATTCCCCGATCATGCCGAGCGAGACGAGCTGGATGCCGGAGAAGAACATGATCGAGACGATCAGCGACGGGAAGCCGGGCAGGTCGGTGCCGAAGAGCAGCGTGCGCAGCATGAAATACAGCGCCGACAACGTCGCGATCACCGCGATGATCGCTCCCGACCAGGTCGCGATCTTCAGCGGCACCGTCGAGAAGGACGAGAGCCCGTCGAAGGCGAAGGAGAACAGCTTGCCGTATCTGAATTTGGATTGGCCGTGCTCGCGCTCGGCGACGTGGAAAGGCACGCCGGTCGAGCGGAAGCCGACCCAGGCATAGAGACCCTTCGAGAAGCGCGCGCGCTCCGGCAGCGCCCGCAGGGCATCGACGGCCTTGCGGTCGAGCAGGCGGAAATCCCCGGCGCCTTCCGGCAGCGGCGTTTCGCCGAAATAGCCGAAGATGCGGTAGAACAGCTTGGCGAAGCCGCGCTTCATCGGCGTCTCGCCCGCACGGTCGGTGCGCTGGCCATAGACGTTGAGATAGCCCTCGTGCCACTTGGCGAGGAAGGCCGGAATGGTTTCCGGAGGATGCTGGAGATCGGCATCCATGATGACGACGGCATCGCCCAGCGCATGGTCGAGCCCCGCGGCGATCGCGATCTCCTTGCCGAAATTGCGGCTGAACGAGACGGCGCTGATTCGCGGATCGGCCGCATTGAGCGCGCGGATCACGGCCAGCGTTTCGTCGCGGCTGCCGTCGTCGACGAAGACGACTTCCCAGGAGGCGACTTCGCCATCGAGGGCGCCGCGCAGGCGTTCGACGAGCAGAGGCAGATTGGCGGCCTCGTTATGCACGGGCACCACGATGGAGAGCTCCGGCCAGCGGGAGGCCCGAGGCGCACGTTGAACCGGCTGGGACCCGATATCCGACACGAACGACCTTTCAATCGTAGACAGACGGCCTCGCGGGCGAGGCGCGACGCACAGAACCGTAAAGCTCGCCTGTCGACAAGTCCGGTGCGGCAAAACGGCCTGCCTCATGCGCAGCCTTGCGATGGAAACGCATGAAGCCCGGATCAGTGCCGCCGACGCGGCTTGTCCGGGATGAGGGTGCGTTCCCATCAGGGAGGCATCGCGCTATAGCGCGAACCCGGCCAACGAGGGACGTCACGCGCAATGGCGAAGGGCTTCATCCTGTGCGCCGATGATTTCGCCATGACGGCGGGCGTCAGCCGCGCGATTCTCGACCTTCTCGGGCGCGGCAAGCTGACCGCGACAGGCGCGATGACCAATCGACCGCATTGGCGCAGGCTCGCGCCGGAGCTTGCCGCCTTCGCCGGCCAGGCCGATCTCGGCTTGCATCTCAACCTGACCTGCGCGGCTCCGATCTCGGTCATGCCGCGGCTCGCTCCGGGCGGCGCGTTGCCGGGCTTGAAGGACGTCGCACGTGCCGCCGTGCTCTCGCCGGCCGTGCGTGCCGAGATCGCGGCGGAGATCGCACGCCAGCTCGACGCTTTCGAGCAGGCTCTCGGCCGGCCGCCGGATTTCGTCGACGGGCACCAGCATGTGCACGTGCTGCCCGGCGTGCGGCGGGCGCTGCTGGATACGTTGACCCGGCGCTATCCGGCCGGAACGCTCTATGTCCGTGATCCTGCGGATCGGTTCGCTGCCATCCGCGCGCGTGGCGTCGCCGTGGGGAAGGCACTGGTCATCGCTGGCCTCGCCTCTGGCTTTCGTGCCGCGGCTCTGAAGCGCGGCTTGCGCGTCAACCGTGGTTTTTCCGGCGTCGCGCCCTTCGACCCCACGCGGGATTTCGCCGCGGATCTGGCCAGCTTCCTGATCGAGCCAGGACCGTGTCATCTCGTGATGTGCCATCCCGGGTTCATCGACGACGAGCTGGCGGGCCTCGATCCGGTCGTCGCGTCCCGACCTGTCGAGCATGCAGCCATCGCCGCCTTCACGCCGCCGCCGGATCTGCCAATGCGTCGTTTCAGGGACCTGGAAGGCTGATCGCCGCGGGCACCGCAAGCGATTTGTTTACCGGGATCGGCCATTGTGGCGACGGGTTGGAGGCGCCGCTCTTTGCGCAGCATGCGCCGGTTTCGGAGATGATCGGCTCAATGAAGGTGTTCAGGCGCGCAGCCGGCGCGGGAGAGCCGGCGCAGCCGGGCGGGCAGGGCCTGGGCTCCCTCAGCCGGCAGATCGCAGCGGCGGCCGTGGCGATCGTCGCCGTCGCCATCGTCTTCGTGGTGATGGCGATCGCCCGCTACAACGATTCCCGCACACGCGCCGATCTCGATCAGAAGGTCACGGCACTGACCCTGATGGTGGTCAATGCCGCGCCCTCGCTGATCCTGTCGCGCGACAACAGTACGCTCGGCTACATCCTCGCCTCGCTGCAGCGCGATCCCGATTTCGACGCCGGCATGGTCGGGGACGATGTTGCGGGGCTCGCTTCTGCTGGCCGCACCGTGGAGGCGCGGCTGTCGCTGACGCCGCGCTGGCTGACCAAGGCGATCGGCGAGGAACCCTGGAAGGCGGTGCAGCAGCGCACCGAAATCGACATCGAGGATGACGTCTATCTGACGAAGATCCACGCCGTCCGCGTCGGCACCCAGAATTCTCAGATCGGCTACGTCGCCCTGCGCTTCGACAAGACGCGCCTTGTGGCACGCGCCGCCTGGGAGCAATTCGTGACCATGGGGCTCGGCCTGCTCATCCTGCTGGTGCTCGGCCCGCTGCTCTGGTTCTCGCTTTCGCGGGCGATGCGGCCGTTGCGCAGCATGACCAAGGCGATCGTCAGCATTTCCGACGGCAATCTCGCGACGCAGATCGACGCGATCGGGCGGCGCGACGAGATCGGCGCGATCGCGCGCGCGCTCAGCGTCCTCAAGATCCGCCTCGCCGAGCGGGCGACGCTGGAGGAGAAGCAGAGCGCGGCCGAGGTCGAGCGCCTCGCGCGCCAGCAGGGCGTGGATCAGGCGATCACCTCGTTCCGCACCGAGGTCGGTCTGGCGCTCGAAGCGTTCAAGAGCAATGCCGAACGGATGCGCGAGGCGTCCGACGGCCTCGCCCGCGTCGCTGCCGAATCCTCCGAGCGCGCCGCGCGCGCTGCCGACAACGCTCACGGCGCTTCCGGCAATGTCGAGAACGCCGCGCAGGCGGCCGAGGAGATGGGCGCCGCCATCCGCGAGGTCGAGTTCCAGGTGCGCCGCGTCCGCACCGAGATCGTCGAGGCGGCCTCGGTCTCGCGCGATACCGCCGGTTCCGTGCAGGCGCTCGACGAGACGGCCCGCGCCATCGGCGAGGTCGTCAATCTGATCCGCGACATTGCCGCGCAGACCAATCTGCTCGCGCTCAACGCCACGATCGAGGCGGCGCGCGCAGGCGAGGCGGGCCGCGGCTTTGCCGTGGTGGCCAGCGAAGTCAAATCGCTGGCGGCACAGACGGCCGATGCGACCGACCGCATCGTGGCGCAGGTCGCGGCGATCCAGGGCGCGACGGGCCAGGTCGTCGGCTCGATCCAGAACATCGCCGAGCGCATGAACGCCATCGAGAAATTCGCGAACTCGGTCGCGACCTCGATCGAGCAGCAGGCCATCGCGACCGGCGAGATCGCAAGCGGCGTCGCCATGGCCAGCACCTCGGCCCTCTCGGTGTCGAGCGACCTCAGCGTGCTCGCCGACAGCGTCGAGGAGACCGGTCGCTCGGCCGAGCAGGTGCGCGGTGCGGCCGGGGAGGTCGCGGACCAGGCCCGGCGCCTCGATTCAACTGTCGACCAGTTTCTGCGCAACGTCGCCGCCTGAGCGTCGCGGCGCGTTTTTTGGGCACAGGTCATCCCGTACGCGCTGCGGCATGCAATGCCGCTGCGCAATGCGGGAAGGCAGCGCCCTAAATTGACGAGCGCATCAAAACTCCCGCAAACAAAAACGGGGCCGCGGGGCCCCGTTTTCGTATTCGGCAACTGCCGGCTTACTTGGCGGCGTCGAAGCGCTCGGCCACGTAGTCCCAGTTCACCAGGCTTTCCAGGAAGGCCTTGAGATAGTCCGGGCGGCGGTTGCGGTAGTCGATGTAGTAGGAGTGCTCCCAGACGTCGACGCCGAGAATCGGCGTGCCGCCATGGACGAGCGGGCTTTCGCCGTTCGGGGTCTTGCTGACGGCGAGCTTGCCGTCCTTGACCTCGAGCCAGGCCCAGCCCGAGCCGAACTGGCCGACGCCGGCGGCGACGAAGTCTTCCTTGAACTTGTCGACCGAGCCGAAGGCGTCGACGATGGCCTTCTCCAGCGCGCCGGGGATCTTGCCGCCGCCATTCGGCTTCATCCACTTCCAGAAATGGAGGTGGTTGTAGTGCTGGCCGGCATTGTTGAAAACGGCCGGGTTCTTGCCGTAGGAGCCCTTGACGATCTCCTCGAGCGACTTGCCCTCGAATTCCGTGCCCTTGATGGCATTGTTGCCATTGGTCACGTAGGCGAGGTGATGCTTGTCGTGATGGTACTCGAGCGTCTCTTTCGACATGAAGGGCTGGAGCGCATCATGGGCGTAGGGAAGATCGGGAAGGGTAAAGGACATGAGGCCTCTCCTTGGGCTGTGAAATCGCTTGAAATGAGAATGGCCTGCCCGGGGCAGGCGGAGCCGTCGAGGCCCTGCCATTCCCTGCGATAGTTAAGCGCCTCCGGGCCCGTCCACAACCGCCGCCATCGCGAAAAGCATATGTCTTCTCGACAGGCCGCCACAATCGCGCCAGATTTCTCGCTCTAAGCGGTTCGGATTGGAAACTCTCCCTTATTCAATACGTTAGATAGTGACGCAAACGCCGGCTCGAGACCGGTGCCGGTGCGGCCCTGCCAAGGATACCGAATTGATCGCGATTTTTACCGTCTTGGGTGTGCTCCTGTTCGGCGGTGGCGCCTATGCCATCTATGACGGCTGGCCCTATCTGGTGCTGGAACGCGGCTTCACGCAGGTCATCATCGGCTCGATCGCGAGCAGTGCCGGCCTGATCATGCTCTCGCTCGCCTGGGTCCTGAAAGAGGTTCGGGTGACCCGGCGCAGATTGACCGAGGCGCTTGAGCTTCGTTCCGACGGGCAGGCTCCCGTGGCCGTGACGCCAGAGCTCCCGCCGGTCATACCTTTGCGTCCCGAGTCTTCGTCCTTCTCGGGCTCCGCGGCTCCCGCCGTGATCGGCGCTGTTGCCGGTGCTGCGGCAGCGGGCGCCGTCGCCCATGCTCTGACGGCCTCCGAAAGTGAAAGCTCGCCGGCACCCGCGGAAGAGCCGCATGCATCCGGCGACAGGGACCTGTTCGGGGCGCTCGTGACGCAGCATCTTGCGGAGCCGGACCCCGCCGGCGATGACGAGCCCGGGGAGGCTCACGGGACCGAGCCGACCTCGTCCGAAGAAGCCGAGCCGCTGCCCGACATGTTCGAGGGGGCCTTGTCGGCGGCGCCGTCGGTCGAGGCCGTCGGGTCGCCGGTCGAATTGGAAGCGGAAGGGCATGAGCCTGCGGAGCTGGTCGCTGCCAAGGTGCATGCCGCCGATCGGGACTGGGGCTTCCCGCGGTTTGGCGGACCGGCGCGCCATGAAGAGCAGGCTTCGGACGAACCGGTCGAGGCGCCTGCTGCCGCCGAGCCCGACGAGTTCAGCGCCCTGCGCGAGAGCCTCGCCGGCCATCTCAACGAGCCGGAGCGCGAAGCCGGCCGCATCGAGCCCTCTTTCTCGCAGGAGGCCGATCCGTTCGCCGTGGCCGAGTCCTGGATGGATCGCGCCTCGCCGCGCCGGGAACCCTGGCTCGATACGCCCCCGGTCGCGGAGCCGGAGCCTGCCGCGGAGGCGCCACCTCCCTGGCCGCCGCGAACGGAAGCCCATGTTTTCGACGAATCGGCGGAGCCTGCGGGCGGCGATGTCGAGACGCCGAGCGTTTCCGAAGCGGTCAAGTTGACGCCGCACGACGAGCAGGCGGATGCCGCCAAGCCGGAGCCGGAGCCGGAGCCGGAGCCGGAGCCGGAGGAGGCGGTCGTCGCGCATGCTGAGGCGAACGAATCGCAGGCCGAAGCAGCGCCCGCGGCCCCGGAAGCCCGTCCAGCTTCCGAGGAGGGCATCGTCGGCGCCTATCAGGTCGGAGATGCGCATTTCACGATCTTTGCCGACGGCTCGATCCGTGCGCGCACGCCCGACGGCGAATACAGCTTCGCCTCGATGGACGAGCTCAAGGTCTACCTCGCCAGCGAGAAGAGCCGGCTGGGCGTCTGATCAGACGCCCTCCGCCATATCCCAGCCTTGGCCGACGGTATGGATGGCGAAGGCATAGGCCAAAGCCGTCTCCTTCAGCGAATCGAAGCGCCCGGCCGAGCCGGCATGGCCCGCTTCCATATTGGTGTGCAGCATGATCGGCCCGCCGCCGGTCATGGCCGCCCGCAACCGCGCGACCCATTTCGCCGGCTCCCAATAGGTGACGCGCGGATCGGTCAAGCCGGCCATCGCGAGGATCGGCGGATAGGCCTGTGCCGTGACATTGTCATAGGGCGAATAGCTGCGGATGGTCTCGAAGGCCTTCACGTCGCGGATCGGATCGCCCCATTCCGGCCATTCCGGCGGGGTCAGCGGCAGGGTCTCATCCAGGATCGTGTTGAGCACGTCGACGAAGGGAACCTCGGCGACGATGCCGGCGAAAAGTTCCGGCGCCATGTTTGCGACCGCGCCCATCAGCATGCCGCCGGCGCTGCCGCCTTCGGCAATGATGCGTCCGCGCCGGGTGAAGCCGGCGTCGGCCAGCGCCCCGGCAGCGGCGATGAAATCGGTGAAGGTGTTGCGCTTGTTCTCGCGCTTGCCGTCGAGATACCAGCGCCAGCCCTTGTCGGTCCCGCCGCGGACATGTGCGATCGCATAGACGAAGCCGCGATCCACCAGGCTGAGCGGCCGCGTCCGGAACGAGGCCGACATCGCCGAGCCATAGGACCCGTAGCCGTAGAGCAGGCAGGGCGCGCTGCCGTCGAGCTTGAGATCGGCCCGGTGGAGGATCGAGATCGGCACGCGCGCGCCGTCGGAAGCTGTGGCGAAGATCCGACGCACCTTATAGTTCGCGGGATCGTGACCGGAGGGCACTTCCTGTCGCTTCAGCAAGGTTCGCTCGCCGGTGGCGAGGTCATAATCGTAGGTTTCGGCCGGCCGCGCCATCGAGGCATAGATGAAGCGCAACGTATCGGTCTCGAATTCATAGCCGGCATCCATGCCGAGCCCATAGGCCTCCTCGTCGAAGGCGATGCTGCTCTCGGAACCATCGGCAAGGCTGCGGATGACGATGCGCGGCAGCCCATCCTCGCGCTCCAGCCGGATCAGGCGCCCTTTCAGGCAGACATGAACGAGGATCAGGCGCCCGGGTTTATGAACGATCAGGTCGTGCCAGTTCTTCGGATCGGGGGCTTCGACGGGCGCCGTGACGATCTTGAAATCCTCCGCACCGTCGGCATTGGTCAGGATCGCGAAGACGTCGCCGTGATGCTCGAGGCTGTACTGGCGGCCCGGCTCGCGCTCCGCGACGAGCTCGGGCTCGGCGTCGGGCCGATCCAGATCGAGGATGCGCGTCTCGGACGTCTCGTGATCGCCGATTGTGATCAGCAGGAAGCGGCCCGACTGGGTCTTGTCGATATCGACGAACATGCCGGCATCGGCCTCGTCATGCAGCAATTCATCCGTCTCGGCGGGCGTGCCGAGGCGGTGGCGCTTGACCCGCGACGGGCGATGGTCGTCGTCGAGGGCAACGTAGAAGAAGGAGCGGGAATCGCTGGCCCAGACGATCTCGCCGGTGGTGTCCTTGACGCGGTCCGGCAGTTCGGCGCCGCTCTCCAGGTCCCGGACATGAATCGTATGGAGCTCCGAGCCGGCCTCGTCGGCGCTCCAGGCGAGGAGGCGGTGATCGGGACTATGCGCGGTATCGCCGAGATCGAAGAAATCCTTGTCTTCGGCCAGCGCGTCGGCGTCGAGCATGATCTCTTCGCCCGCGCGGCCCTTCCGACCGGCGGCATGACGCGGCTTGCGGCAGATCAGCGGGTGTTCGGCACCCTTGCGATAGCGCGAATAGTACAGGAACGGCCCATCCGGCTGTGGGACGCTCGAATCGTCCTCCTTGATCCGGCCGCGCATCTCCTTGACGAGTTCCTTCTGCAAGGCCCGGGTCGGCGCCATCAGCGCCTTGCAATAGGTATTCTCGGCTTCGAGATAGCTGCGGATATCGGCCGGCAGGACATCGGGCTCGCGCAGAACCTCCTTCCAGTTATCGGCGCGCAGCCATGCGTAATCGTCGCGCAACGTGACGCCGTGAACCTCGGTCTCCGTGGTCCTGATCTCCGCGTGCGGCGGCGCCGGGGCGCGGCTTCGTCGGCGCGGCGTGGCGCTTGGGGCGTGGCGATCCTGATCCTTGCGCATGGCGATCTCCGGCGAGGGAGGCCGACAGGTAGAGGCGAGGAGATGAGCTTGCAAGACACCCGGACCACCGGAGCTTTGATTTTCCCGCTCAGTGCAATGCAACATCCTGCTGATGAATTCTTGAGCTTTGCACGTATCAATTGTTGAAGATTGCTGGCTTGCACAACTAAACAGTATCGAATAAACGCTTATCCCGATCAGTCCGCATTGTCCGATTCTGGGCCGATGGTGCTTGACCCACTATTGGTAGTATTATTCAGGATA
This sequence comes from Allobosea sp., assembly GCA_039808685.1. Lineage (GTDB taxonomy): Bacteria > Pseudomonadota > Alphaproteobacteria > Rhizobiales > Beijerinckiaceae > Allobosea. Next base: position 22,777 of record JBDHTM010000052.1, read on the forward strand.
TCGGATGCGAGGCGGTGGACGATCAGCGCAGAACGCTACCAAGAACGATAAGGAGAGACATCGCCATGACCGAGAACGACGGAGCGGATTTCATCGAACTGACGGCGGATATCGTTTCCGCCTATGTCTCCAACAATTCCGTGCCGGCCTCCGATCTGCCGGCCCTGATCAGCGAAGTTCACTCGGCACTGAGCCGCGTGATCGGCGGCGCCGCGCCGGTGGTGCAGGTCGAGGCTCCCAAGCCTGCCATCCCCGTGAAGAAGTCGATCACGGCCGACTATCTGATCTGTCTCGAGGACGGGAAGAAGTTCAAGTCGCTGAAGCGCCATCTGCGCACGCAGTACAACATGTCGCCCGAGCAGTATCGCGAGAAGTGGGGCCTGCCGCCGGACTATCCGATGGTCGCGCCGAACTATGCCGAGGCGCGCTCTCAGCTTGCGAAGAAGATGGGCCTCGGCCAGCAGCGCCGCAAGCGTCGCTGATCGACCTGTCCGGCGCTTGGAAGAGCGCTGGAATACTCGGCAGATGCCGGGCCCTGACAAGGCCGCCGATGACCTCGGCGGCTTTTTCGTGCGCGCTCCCCGGAGGGAGGGGCGGGGATAAAGCCGGCTTCGGGCTTGCCAGGAGGAAAGTAAGAATATAATCCTATATCCATCATGTCTCGCCGGAGGGGCGGCGTGGTCGGAAACAGGAACATATCATGAACAAGATGGGTGACCAATCTCAAGCCGCTCTGCGTGCGACCGCCGGCGCGCGGCTGGCGGAAGTGACCACGGCCGCTGCGGCCCGCATCCCGCTGGCTGGCCTGCGCGGGGCGTCCCGGGGCCGAAAGCCGGTTGCGCTCGCGCGTCAGACCGCGATGTACCTGACCCATATCGCCTTCGGCCTTAGCCTGACCCGCGTCGGCGTCTGCTTCGGCCGGGACCGCACCACCGTCCGCCACGCCTGTGCCCTGATCGAGGACCGCCGCGACGATCCCGGACTGGAATTCGGTCTGACCGCCTTGGAAACCGCTCTCCTCGCCACGATGGCGAAGCTGGGCAGCCAGCCTGTGGAGGCCGGCCGATGACCGCCGAGACCGAACGCAGCGAGCGCAGCCGCCTCCTGAAGCACCTCGCCGAAGCGGGATGCTACGGCCTCGTGTCACCGCTGGGCTGCGGCAGGGTTGCACTCTACCGGACAGTGAACGGCACGAGCCTGGGCGCCGGCTATGTCGCGTCCGAGACGGTTCAGGCATTGGAGGCCGAGGGACTCGTCGCCTGGTCGAAAGACACAAAAGCTTCCCGGCTCGGCCTCACTCCATCGGCGCGGAAAGCGTCGGTCGCGGAGAAGGCGCAAGCCGGGGCAGGCGAGCTGCAGGCTCCTTCCATGGACGATCGCGAAAGCCCGCTGCTCTGGCTGCATCGGCGCGCTGGCAAGGGTGGCAGGCCTCAGATCAGCGATGAGGAATTCGCAGCTGGCGAGCGCTTCCGCGCCGATATCACCCTGGCGGGGATGCTACCGCGCACGACGATGAACTGGGATGCGGCGCTGACGCCCGAGCAGGCCGGGGCGGGACCGCGGGATGTCGCCGCTTCGTCCGATACCGCCCTTGCGGCGCGCCAGCGCGTCAGGCTCGCCTGCGACCGGCTGGGGCCGGAGCTTTCGGGCCTGGCGATCGATATCTGCGGCTTTCTCAAGGGCCTCGATCTGGTCGAGAAGGAGCGCCGTTGGCCGCCCCGCTCGGCCAAGGTCGTGCTGCGTGTCGCGCTGGCCGCGCTCGTGACGCATTACGGGCTGGACCGTCGCGGTCGCCGGACGGGGATGCGGAGCTGGCAGGCGGACGGGGCTCGGCCGAGCGCGTTCCCGGCAGCGGGCTGAGCCAGGTCAGGCCGCGGCTGCAGCTTGGGCGTCGCGCTTGATCCGGTCGATCATGGCGCGCACGCCGTTCGAGCGCTGCGGCGTGAGATGGGCGGCGAGCCCGAGGCGTTCGTAGATGGCGAAGGCGTCGGTCGTGAGGATTTCCGCCGCTTCCCGCCCGGAGAAGATCGCAAGCGCCAGTGCCACCAGCCCGCGCACGATATGGGCGTCGCTGTCGCCGACGAAGCGAAGCCGGGTCTGCGGTCCGCTGCCGCCCTCGCGATGGGCGACGAGCCAGACCTGGCTGGCGCAGCCGCGCACCTTGTTGGCGTCGACATGGTCTTCCTCCGGCAGGGGCTCGAGGCTCTTGCCGAGTTCGATGAGGTAGCGATAGCGATCGTCCCACTCGTCGAGCAGTTCGAAATTCGCGACGATGTCGTCGAGGCTTGTCGTCATGCCGGGCGTCTTCCCGCGATTGCGGGGAGGCGTCAAGCTTTCAGCGCTGCGCGCCCGGCTTCGCCGTCACGGCCGCCGCCGCCGCGTGCAGGATACGCTCGCGCAGGACCGGGTCCATTCCCGCAAGGATCTCTGCCGCTTCACGCGCCGCCGTCAGGCTGCCCGCGACATTGCGGGTCTCCGTCCGGACGGTCTCGGTGACCTGTCGCACGGCCTGCGGCAAATCCGCCTCGGCCGGCTTGCCGCTGTGCACCGGCGAATTCACGGCGATCAGGCCGATGATCGCGATCTTGCGCAGCAGATAGGCCATGTCGGTCTCCGTCGCCGGCGCCTTCCTATGCGCCGCGAGACCAATCTAGGCCGGGATCCGGAAAAATCGCGTCATTCCGAACGCTCAAATGCGAGTCGAATACGGCTGCTGATCTTCAGGTTCCGTTCACCTTGCCGCGAACATCGAAACGGACCTGAAAAACCGGCGCATTTGATATAACTCCATGAAAAAACGTCTGAAATCCTGATCTCGCACCGGCCGGGCCGGCTTTCGGAACCCTTCGCCTTAAGCCCCGCTTAAACCGGCCATGGCGAGATGCGCCGAGCGGATGGGGGTTATCCGCGAGAGTAAGGCGTTGCGTTCCGAATGGTAATGACAGCATTGAGGACACAGGCGGCGGCATTGGTGCATGCATCGGTGCAGTCCGACCCGACGGAAAGGCAGCGTCATGAACGTTTCGTTCTGTCGCGCCTGCTCGTCGGCGGCGGCATGCTTGGCCTCGCTCCCGCCTATCTGGCCTGGCGCGGCGCGCCCGGCGCCTTCGAGGCGGCCATGATCGTCGCTGCTGCGCTCGCCGTTCTGTCCGTGGCGCTGGTTTCCCGCACGGGCCGTCTCGACGTGGCGCATGCGCTGTCCTCCGCGGCGCTGGCCCTTTTCATCGTGGCGCTGGCTGGCGCGACCGGCGGCCTGTCCTCGCCCCTGCTGCTCTGGCTGGCTGTCGTGCCGGTCGAGGCCGCCCTCTTCGGCTGGCGCGGCTTCATGCTGCGGGCCGGCTGGATCGCTGTCGGCGCGCTCTTCGCCGCGATCGGGCTGCAATGGCTCGGCCTGTTCGCTGAAGCGGCGCTCTGGACCGGCGAGGCGATGCCGCTTCTCGCGATGTCCGCGCTCGCCCAGGCCCTGGTCGTGACGGCGGTCCTGCTGCGCCGTCGCCATGCGGAGGAGCGCGAGCACCGCATTTCCGATGCGCGCTCGCAGCTGCTGCTCGATCATGTCGGCGATCTCGTCACCTGGCATGATGCCAGCGGCGCGGTCGTCTTCGCCAATGCGGCGGCGCGCACGCTGGCCGGCGCCGATCCGCGCGAACTGCTCGGGCGCGGCCTGTTCGAGCGCGTCCATATTGCCGACCGGCCGATCTTCCTGAAGGCGCTGAGCGATGCGGCCCATGGCGAGGAGGGCGTGACGGCCTCCTTCCGCACGCTCTTCGTGCCGCGTGAAGGCGCGGGCGAAGCCCGCTTTCCGGTCTCGCTCTGGCTGGAGATGCAGGCCTGCCGCGTCGCGGGTGCGGCTGCGGTGGACGGCACCGCCGTCGTCTGTGTGATGCGCGATATCACCGAGCGCCGGGCCGCCGAGGAAACCCGCGAGCGCGGCCATGCCGAAGCGCTGCGCGCGAACGACATCAAGGGCCAGTTCCTGGCGACGGTGAGCCATGAATTGCGCACGCCGTTGAACGCGATCATCGGTTTTTCCGAGATGCTGAGCGCCGAGGACAATGGCTGGCTCGACGCGGAGAAGCGCCTGGAATACGCCCGCATCATCCACGCGTCCGGCCATCACCTGCTCGATGTCGTCAACACGCTGCTCGACATCTCGAAGATCGAGAGCGGCGCGATGACCATCGAGCGCGAGCCGCTCGACCTCGCGGCGATGACGCAGGATTGCTGCACGCTGATGGCGTTGCGCGCCGAGACTAGCGGCATCGCGCTGGAGCGTGTGGTCGGCCCGGCCCTTCCGGCGCTGGAAGGCGACCGGCGTGCACTGAAGCAGGTCCTGCTCAACCTGCTCTCGAACGCCATCAAGTTCACGCCGGCCGGCGGGCGGGTGACATTGGCCGTCGTCCGCGACGGCGACACGATCGACCTCTCCGTTTCCGATACCGGCATCGGCATCGCCGCCGACGATCTGCCGCGGCTGGGCGATCCCTTCTTCCAGGCCAAGGGTTCCTATGACCGGCCCCATGAGGGCACCGGCCTCGGCCTCTCCGTCGTGCGCGGGCTCGTCGGCCTGCATGGCGGCCGCCTGACAGTCGAGAGTGCGCCGGGCGTCGGCACGCGCGTCTCGGTGCGTCTCCCGGTCGGCGGGGCTGTCGGCGTCGAGCAGCCTGCCAAGATCGTCACTTTCGCCCGGGCGCCGCGCCGGGGCCTCGATACCAAAGAACCTCTCCGCCTGACTGCCTGAAGACGAGCTGACCGATGTCCGTGACCATGGCCGCCCGCGCCCATTCCGGCGCTTCCCTCTCCGCCCCGGCGCGCCGTGCCCAGCCGGCGCGCCGCAAGACCTCCTGGCTCGGCCGGGTCGTCCGCGTCGCCGGCAGGCGGCCGGGCCGGGCGCTCGTGCTGCTTGCCTTCGGCATCGTCTCTCTCGCTATAGTCGCCAATGCGCTGATGTTCCAGAAGGCGCGCCATCCGGCTCCGATCCTCTCGCATTCCACCCCGGTCTCGCCGCCGCGCGCCGCGGCCGAGCGCCGTACCGAGCCGGCCCCGGCCCCGGCCGTGGAGGCGCCCGCGCAGCCGATCCGCCCGCCGGCCCGGCCGAACGATCTCTCGCAGGCGCCGCAGGCTCGTGAAGCGCAGCCTCGCCCGCCTGCG